>DMEU01000014.1 GCA_003451585.1 Candidatus Omnitrophota bacterium
TACCGGCGGCCCGTGAAGGCTAAAGAATATTATTGAAGTACTGTATACGGAAAAAATGCCGGAAGCGGCTTAGGTAGGCTCGAGTAGGCTATTGATAGCGTTCCGTGAAGGCTGATGAAGGTTATATGCTGAAAAAATTCCGGAATGTTACAATGGCGTGATTGGCAATTTAGGTTTGCATTACAGGGAATAGAAAATTTATGAGAAGTACGAGGATATCTATTTTTGTTATTACGCTGATGTTGATAGGCATCGGCGTTGTTATGATATATAGCGCCAGTTCCATCCCCATGTGGCAGAGCACGGGGGAGAGCGCAGGGCTCTTAAAGAAGCAGCTGTTTTATGTCCTGGTAGGTTTTTTTGCGATGTTTGCCGCGATGGCCGTGGATTATCACAGGCTGCGTAAGATCGTAAAACCCTTGTTCCTTATAGCCGTCATACCGCTCGTACTTGTAATAACGCCCGGTATCTCGCGCGAAGTCGGCGGCGCCAAGAGGTGGCTGCATGCCTTTGGTTTTAATTATCAGCCTTCTGAGTTCGTCAAGATCGCGCTCATAGTCTATCTGGCCGATTTTATTACCAGAAAAAAGCACCTCGTCAAAGATTTCATGCGCGGTTTTTTACCTCCGATGATGGTCCTTGGCCTTGTGACCCTTCTGGTGCTTTTACAGCCGGACCTGGGGACCGCGGTTTCGCTTGTAGTCCTGGTTTTTTCAATGCTCTTTGTCTCAGGCGCGCGTCCGATCCATTTAGTATCAAGCATTCTTTCGGCCCTGCCTTTTTTGTATATCCTCGTCTTCAGCGTCCCCTACAGGAGGGCAAGGATCCTGGCCTTTTTAAACCCGTGGCTTGACCCGAAGGGGAGCGGTTTCCAAATCATACAGTCTCAGATAGCTATCGGGTCAGGCGGTTTTTTCGGTGTAGGCCTTGGGCAGGGGAAACAGAAGCTTTTTTATCTGCCTGCCGCGCACACTGATTTTATTTTTTCGATCATAGGGGAAGAGTTGGGCCTTATTGGGACATCTGCCGTCATCCTTTTGTTCATCGCCCTTATCTGGAAGATGTCGAGTATCGTCTATAATGTCCGCGACCCGTTCGGAAAGCTTATCTGTGTCGGCGTGCTTACTTTGATAGCTTTTTCTGCCGCGGTAAATATAGGCGTCTCCATAGGTTCATTCCCGACAAAAGGGTTGCCTTTGCCTTTTATCAGCTATGGCGGTTCATCGCTCATATTCCATATGGCCGCCATTGGGCTGCTTCTTAATGTCTCTAAACAGGAAGACGCCGCTTTATGAAACCTAATTCTTCGTTTAAGATCATGGTTGTGGCAGGTGAAAGCGGGGGCCATGTTTTTCCTGCGGTAGGGTTCTGCCAGGACTTAAAACAAAAATTTGCCGAGGCCGCGCATGTCACTTTTGTCTCAACGGAAGTAAAAGATGCCGGCGCATGGGTGCCGGCAGAGTTTGGGCCGGTTTTTTTAAGGACGAATAAGAGTATAGTGGGTTTGTTAAAATTGGCCGCAGGAGCGCTGTCTTTGATGTGGCGCCTCGATCCTGATATCGTCTTTGGTTTCGGAGGGTATATAACCATACCGTTCGTCATCCTGGCGCGTATTTTTGGTAAGAGGGTGCTTATACATGAACAGAACGTAGTGCCTGGAAGGGCAAACCGTTTTTTGGGTTTGTTCGCCCACCGTATAGCCGTATCATTTGAAGGAAGCAGGGGATATTTTGGGGATAACAAAAGAGTGGTTTTGGCCCGTTATCCTTTAAGGAGGTCACTTACACGGGTTGAACGTAATGAGGCCTTGCAGTTTTTGGGCCTGGACAGGTATTTATTCACTGTCCTGGTCATGGGCGGAAGCCAGGGGGCCAGCCGCATAAATGATAAAGTCATAGAGGCCTTCGGGCGCAATCCATCCCTTGACCGCATGCAGGTCATACACTTGTGCGGGAAGCGGGACTACGAAAAAGTCAGCGCGGCTTATAAGCGGCTTTCAGTCAAGCATAAGGTTTATGCCTTTTTAGATGATATTCATTACGCGTACTCGGCGGCTGACCTTGTTATCAGCCGTTCCGGCGCAGGCTCAGTATTCGAGATCATGTATTTTGCCCTGCCGTCAATATTCATACCGTATCCTTATGCCGGCGGCCACCAGATGGAGAACGCTAGATTTCTGGCCCGCAAGGGCGCATCGATATTGCTGGAGGACGCAAAGATGTCGCCTGAAATGATCAACGGCCTTTTGGATATTTTTTTAGAGGATTCTATGCGCCGCAAGACCATGTCGGCTTTGGCGGATTCCATGTATGAGTCGACCAAGAATATCAGGCTGGAGGACATTATTCTTTCATGAAAAAGATCATCATAGCCGTATTTTTTCTTTTGGGTTTTGTCGCGCCTCTTTGTGCCGAAGATTTTAAGGAAGAGAAGAGCACTCATTTTATTGTTTACTACAAGGAAATCCCGAAAGAATTTGTCGGCACAGTGATCGAATATGCCGAAAGGTATTATAATGAGCTGACCCAAAAATTGGGCTTTACGCGTTTTGATTACTGGACATGGGACAAGCGGGCAAAAATATATTTATACCCTGATCAGGAAAGTTTTTCCAAGGCTACAGGCCAGCCGGCATGGGCAGGGGGCGCAGCGGCTTATGACCAGAAGACGATATGGGCGTTCCCCCGCGAGGCAGGGTTTTTCGACTCTCTGCTGCCGCATGAGATCGGACATATTATTTTCAGGGAAGTTATCGGCGGGTCGAGGCGCGTCCCTTTATGGCTTGAAGAAGGCGTGGCTTCATATCTGGAGCAGGCAAAGCGCATCGGTTCAGAAAAGCTTATTTTAGAGGCCATGGAAAATAAAACGTTCATACCTTTAAAAGAGTTGGGTTCTATCGATGCTCACGGCCTGCGCCAGAGGAGCGACGTTACGCTTTTTTACGCTGAGGCCGTTAATATCGTTAATTTTTTAATTGAGAGGTTCGGCAACAGGTCTTTCGGAGATTTCTGCAGAAAGATCAAAGATGGCAAGTCATTCGATGACGCTCTTGCGTACGCGTATTTCGATATAAGGAGCGAGGAAGGCCTTTCGGATATATGGGAAAGGTATCTGCGCGATAAACTGAAAACAAAGAGCAGGATGATCTTATGAGCAGGCACGTCCATTTTATAGGCATAGGCGGCATAGGTGTAAGCGGCATAGCGCAGCTTGCGCTTAAACACGGAGATCTGGTTTCGGGTTCCGATATCAAGGAGTCAGCCATAACATCTAAACTTGCGGCTATGGGTGCCCGTGTATTTATAGGTCATAAGGCGGAAAATATCACCGGCGCAGACCTTGTTGTTTATTCTTCCGCCATACGTCCCGATAATCCGGAGAGGGCAAAGGCCGAAAGATCTGGTATACCGGTTATGAGGCGGGCAGAGTTCTTAAGCGAATTGATGTCCGATAAAAAAGTCATTACCATTACAGGCGCACATGGAAAGACCACGACGTCATCGCTTGCAGCCAAGCTTCTTATGGATTCCGGTTTAAACCCCACCGTAGCCGTTGGCGGCATATTGCGTGAAGACGGTGATAATGCCAAGTTCGGCGAAAGCGATTATTTCGTAGCCGAGGCAGATGAGAGTGACGGTACGTTCTTGTGTTACCGGCCCGCGTATTCCATAATCACCAATATCGATTACGAGCATATGGATTTTTACCGCACAACGGAAAACCTGCTCAGGTCTTTTTATACCTTTGTCAACCAGACTGAAAAAAATGGCTGTGTTTTTTATTGTTTTGAGGATGAGCCGCTCAAGTCTATAGTCAAGAGCAGCCCGGTCAAGGCTATAAGCTTTGGTTATTCGCCGGATGCCGATTTTAGCGCCCAAGGTATAAGGCTGGCACAGTGCAGGCTCAGATTCACTGTTTTAAGGAAAGGCCTGGAGTTAGGCGAGCTGGATATGGCCCTGATGGGAAGGCATAATGTTTTGAATGCCCTGGCAGTTGTGGCCTTAGGCACAGAGCTGGGGCTGGATTTCTCCAAGATACAAAAAGCTCTTGCCGGCTTTAAGGGCGTTGAGCGCAGGTTTCAGGTGAAATACGAGGACGCAGACGTCTTTATCGTAGATGATTACGCTCATCATCCCACAGAGATATGCGCGACAATAGAGGCCGCGAAAGTATGCCCGCGCAGCCGTCTTGTAGTTGTTTTCCAGCCGCACAGGTATTCAAGGACAAAATTACTCATGGATAAGTTTGCGGGTTGTTTTGCAAAAAGCGATTATCTCATGGTCACTGATATCTATGCCGCGGATGAAGAGGATACTGCCGGTGTCAGTGCTATGGATATAGTAGACAACGTAAGGCACAATAGCGGGACTTGCGCGGATTATGTGCCTAAAGATGAGATCGTAGATCGTTTAAAGAGCCAGATGCAGCCTGGCACCATGGTCTTATTCCTTGGTGCAGGCGATATAACGAAGATCAGCGATGAATTTGCCGAAACATTCAAAAAATAGTATGAAGGCCCTTGAGCCTTTGAGCCTGCGCACCACTTTTAAGATAGGTGGCAGGGCGAAAGTATGGTATGAGCCGAGGGACAGGCAGGAGCTGACGCATTTTTTAAAGAATAATGACGGGCGCCTGCCGTTATTTGCCATAGGGGCAGGGAGCAATCTTTTGATCAAGGAGGGTACTATCAAGAGGGCATTCATACATCTGTGCGGCTTGGATTTTTGCGGGATCAAGATCTCCGGCACAAAGGCCGAGGTGGGCGCAGGAGTAAGGATAGGCCGCCTGATCTCGGCGCTTGTTCAAAAAGACCTTGGAGGTTATGAATTCTTGGCCGGCATACCCGGTACTATAGGAGGGGCGCTTGTGATGAACGCAGGGGCAAAGAACGACCACAGGGATGCGGCCAGTCATAGACAGATGTCCGATATAACCTCTTCAGTGGATGTATTCGATAAGAAAGGCCGGCTTATAAGGTTTAAAAGAGAGGACATTGATTTTTTTTACCGTGGCTCAAGCCTGAAGCCCTATATAATAGTTTCCGCATGTTTGGAGCTTTCACGTTGCGACAAAATGTCTGTCGGTGAAAGGATAAAAAATAATATAGCAGATAGGATCGAATGCCAGGACTGGCATTACCCAAGCGCGGGCAGTTTTTTTAAGAATCCGTCCGGAGCAGACCCTGCCGGCCGGCTGATAGACCTTTGCGGTTTAAAGGGTTTTAAAGTCGGCGGTGCGCAGATCAGCTGTAAACATGCTAATTTTATCGTTAATGTCGGAGGCGCTACAAGCGGCGATGTATTAAACCTCATGGAAATTATAAGAGAAAGAGTGTATAATCGTTTCAAAATAAAGCTTGAACCAGAGGTGGAAATTGTCTCTTAAGGAAAAACGGATCGGCGTTATAATGGGTGGGGTATCTTCAGAAAGGGATATCTCTTTGAAATCCGGCATAGCTGTTTTGGATGCCTTAAAGGGCGCCGGCTTAAACGCCTTCGCGCTCGACGTTTTAAATGAGACCGCAGATGAGGTGTGCAGGCTAATAGCCTCTTATGCCGTCGATGTCGTTTTTGTAGCTATGCACGGCGGTTTTGGCGAAGATGGGCGCTTGCAGCATATATTAGAGAATGCCGGGGTACCTTACACAGGGCCGAAGGAGATGCCAAGCCGTATAGCGATGGATAAGATAGCCTCGCGCGTGCTTTTTAAAAAGGCGGGCTTGAATGTGCCAAGGTATCTGTGTACAAAAAAAGGCGAAGCCGGGTTTTTGCCAAAGTTGAGTTCATCGGGGTTTGAATATCCTCTGGTGGTAAAGCCTTCTGCCGAAGGTTCTAGTATAGGCATTTCTTTTGTCGATTCCCCTGCAGGGCTGGATGACGCACTTAGTTACGCTTTTAAATACGGCGAAGATGTTGTGGTCGAGGAGTTCATCGCGGGCCGTGAGATAACAGTATCCGTATTTGACGGAGAGCCTCTGCCGATCGTAGAGATCGTCCCGAAAAAAAAATTTTTCGATTTTCAGGCAAAATACGTTAAAGGCATGACTGATTATATCGTACCGGCTGTTCTGAATGAGAAGACGGCCTTAAGGGCCCAGGCTGACGCTGTTGTCGCCTATAATGCGTTAGGTTGCCGTCATCTATCGCGAGTCGATATTATAGTCGATGGCAGAGATACCCCGGTTATCTTAGAGGTCAACACCATTCCCGGTATGACCCAAACGAGCCTGCTGCCTAAGGCAGCTGCCGCAGCCGGGATAACTTTTACACAGTTGTGCGTTCGTTTACTGGAGCTGGCATACGATGCGCCTTAAAAAGAAAGATCACAAGAATTTTATTTTTGCCCTTATTCTTTTGCCTGTCCTGGCCGTGGGTATTTCTTCTTATGCGGTATTTAAGGGTATCCAGAATTATGTGGCCACTTCAAGTTATTTTAAGCTTCGCGACTTAAATGTAGAGGGGATCACCGATGCGCGTTATATTGACGTCATGAAAGAGGAGATCCTGGGGACGAACATCTTCCGTATAGACACGCGAAAACTTTCTCAGAGGATAAAAAACCGATTTCCTACGTTTTACAGTGTTACGGTCACGCGCCAGCTGCCTTCCACGTTATTGATAGTGGCCAAAGAGAGGCTTCCTGTGGCCCTGGTGCGCAGGGATGCTTTTTATCTTTTTGACAGTGAAGGAGTTATCGTCTCTAAATTCCCGTTGTCCGAGCAGATGGATTTTCCCGTGATAACCGGCTTAGAGAACAAGCTCTCTGTTCTGAGGTTGGGTGAGTCTTACAGATCCGGCGTATTAAGCGGCGTCCTGGATCTGGCCAGGGTTTTAAGGCAGCAGAGGCCAAACATTGAAAACGGCCTTCCCCGCGACGGCAAGTTAAAGATAACAAAGATAGACGCATCTGATGCAGACGACTTTTCTTTTTATCTCGGTGAATCTATCCAGGTGAGGATAGGCAGCAGGGATTTTGAGAATAAGGTAAGGCTCTTGTCTGCCATCTTAAAAAGCATGGGAGCCGATATCAATAATGTAAAGTATATCGACTTGCGTCCGAAAGAACCGGCTATCGCTATGAAAAAAGGAACGGGTAAACGATGAAAAAAAATCCAAAACGTTACCTATATGCTTTAGATATAGGATCAAAAAAGCTGGCCTTGGCCGCCGGCGGGATAAATAAAGATAACACGCTTTCCCCTGTTTATATCGAGACATTTCCGTCCAAGGGTATTTTTAAGGGGGTTGTCAATGACTTGGCCGCTATGTCGGATTCTGTCCAGCAGATATTTAAGAAGATGTCAACGCGTACCCATGAAATAGCGGCTGAGACGGCCTTAAGCATTAACGGCAATTATATTAATACGCGCAATAGTATAGCTGCTATGGCTGTTTCAGAACGCGGCACGCGGTCCATCACAAAAAGAGACATGGATAAGTTGAATGCCCAGGCCAGGACACTAGGGTTAGAGCTTGATGAACACCTGCTGCATGAATACCCCCAAGGATACTCTGTTGACCGTCATAATATGACGCTCAATCCTTTGGGCCTGCACGGCCGCAGGTTCGAGATGGACCTTTTGCTTATTTCAGCGCACGCCGGTTATATAGAAAATATTACCAAGGCCGTTGAACAGGCCGGCCTGGATGTTACGGACGTGGTCTTTTCCGCTGTAGCTGCAAGTGAAGGCGTACTTTCTGAAGAAGATAAGGATAAGGGTGTAGTGCTGGTAGATATCGGTGATACCCTTACAGGCGTGCTTATTTTTAAAGATGGAGTGGTAAGAAGGGCGCGCGTCATTCCGTTCGGCGGCAGGAATATCACCGAGATAATCTCTAATTTTTATAAGATCCCGCCGGATCTTGCGGATAGCATGAAAGAGTCTTCCTTGGAGATCGAACACGGCATTTCCGATACTGAAGAGGTGATGATCAAGTCTGAATACGAGTTTAAGGCGGTTAAAAAGAAAGAGCTTGCTTCCATCGTAGTCCCTGAGATAGATAACTTTATCGCTATGCTCAAGGGCCTGATCTTTGAAAGCGGCGTTCCCGGCATTAGCGGCTGTAATATAGTTGTTACAGGCGGCTTTAGCCTGCTTGAAGGCCTGCTTGAAAAGATGGAGATCGACCTTGGGCTGCCGGTAAAGATGGGCAAGCCCAATGGCCTGCCTGACCTGCCTATTTCTAAAGTCCCTGCTTATACTGGTGCCATAGGCCTTCTATACCTGCAGAGAAGATCCCGCGCCACGATAGGCGCCAATCTGCAGGCCCAGGGCAAAAATAAACTTGCCAGGACCCTGGATTATATCACCACCTTGTATCAGGATTATTTTTAATGTGCTTGTAATGAAGCTTGGTCCATTTTAGGATCCATGCCAAGGCGGGCATATGAAGATGTCGTCTGCTTCCTCTAAAAGTTCTAAAAAGTTCCTGGGCCGGTGGGATTCTGTTGCCATTGTAATAGCCATTACTGTTGGGAACGGGATCTTCAGGGTGCCGGCGCTTGTGGCGCAGTATCTTCCTTCCGCGCCTTTTGTCATGCTCGCGTGGCTGGCAGGGGGTGTGGTCTCTCTTCTGGGAGCCGCCTGCTATGCGGAACTCTCCTCATCGTGGCCGCAGACGGGCGGTAATTATATTTATCTTAAAAAAGCATACGGCAGATGGCTGGCTTTTCTTTACGGCTGGTCGGAACTCCTGGTAGTCCGGACGGGTTCTATAGCCGCGGTATCTTTTATCTGCGCGGAATATATTTGTTCGTTTTTTTCTCTGTCTCCGTATCTGGTCAAGCCTTTGGCCATAATACTCGTCTTTTCATCGTCTTGCGCCAATATTTTTGGATTGCATTACGGTACTAAATTGCAGAATATGCTTACCATTCCAAAATTAGCCGCCTTAGCGGGCATTATAATTTTTGGTTTTTCTTCCGGGAAAGGGGATGTCTCGAATTTTTATATAACGCCCATGCCGCAGACAGGAGAAGGTATGCTGGGGTTGTTCTTTCTCGCGCTCATCCCGATATTATGGACTTATGGCGGCTGGCATGAAAATACATTTGTGGCAGGAGAGACCAAGGATGCGTCAAAAACGATTCCCCTGGCCCTCATCTGGGGTGTAGTGAGTGTCACAGCGTTATATCTTGTAATGAACGCCCTCTATATTTATCTTATACCTGTTGAAAAACTCAAAGATGCGCCCCTTATTGCCTCCGACGCGTTATTCATCCTATCAGGCGCATCAGGCAAAAAGATCCTTGAAGTTATTGTGATAATCTCGTCTCTTGCCGGTATCAATGCCACGATACTCACAGGAGGGAGGGTCACTTATGCTTTGGGCCAGGACAATGAGGTCTTTAAATATATAGGTAAGACACATCCTGTTTTTGGTACACCTGTCAGGGCGCTTGGTTTGAACGCGGCCTGGTCTGCGGTATTGATACTGGCGGGGACGTTTGATAAGCTGTTATTTTTCACAGGCGTCCTGGTATGGTTTTTCTTTGCGCTAGCGGCCGCCTCGATATATATCCTACGTTTTAAATTCCCGGAATTCAAGAGGAGAGGTTATCGGGTATGGGGTTATCCGTTGACCCCGGCTTTGTTTATGGGGGTCTGCCTGCTTCTTTTCTACTATACTTTCTCGGCTTATACCTTTGAATCCCTCGTTGGATCAGGGTTGATGCTTAGCGGTATCCCGGTCTATCTTATTTCAAGAAGGCTTAAAAGAACAGAGAAGCCGGCTTAGTCTTCGTTGACACCCTGCCGCTTTTGTGTTAATTTACCCCTCTATGGTTCTTGAAAACCTGGCGCTTTGCCGTAAACGAATGGAAGCCGTAGCTACCGGCGCCGGCCGCACTTCTACCGATATCACCCTTGTCGCCGTTACTAAGGGTGTGGCTTTGCCTTTTATATATAAGGCGATCGACGGCGGTGTCGGGCATATAGGTGAGAACAGGGTACAGGAAGCCCTTTTAAAATTCGAGCCGGCTAATTTTTACGCCGATACTAAAGGCCGGCGGCTTATCTGGCACATGATAGGCCACTTACAGACGAACAAGGTAAAAGATGCGGTCAGGCTTTTTGGCCTGATACATTCGGTAGACAGCCTGCGTTTAGCCGAAGAGATCGATAAACAGGCCAAGAAGATTTCAAAGGTCCAGGACCTGCTCCTTGAGGTAAAAATATCCCATGAAGCAACAAAATCCGGTTTTGAGCCTGAGGAAGCCTTAGGGGCAGTAAAAGAGATAAGTTCATTTAAAAATATCAGGGTAAATGGTTTAATGACCATAGCCCCTTTATTCGACGACCCGGAAAAAACCAGGCCTTATTTTCGAAAGCTTAAAGAATTGGAAGATAAAATTAACCAATTACGAATTACCGATTACCGATTACCGATCCTATCCATGGGTATGACTGATGATTTTCAAATAGCTATACAGGAAGGCGCGACAATGGTAAGGATAGGCCGTGGTATTTTTGGTGAGAGGCAAAAATAGTCACATGTCACAAGTCACAGGTCACAAGTTAAAAATTGGGATTATTGGCTGCGGCAATATGGGCACGGCATTGGTTGAAAATCTAGCCAAAACCGTGGGGCCAGGAAGAATTATTGTTTTTGACAGGGAAACCGCCAAACAAGAAAGCTTGATCAAAGGATTTAAGGTTGGCGGCGCGGCTTCGGCGTTTGAGCTGATCGAAAAAAGCGATATTGTCATTATTGCGGTCAAGCCCCAGGACATCGACAATATTTTGGATCTTCTGAAAGGATGCAGGGATAAATTGGTCGTATCGATCGCTGCAGGCAAAACCTTGGAATATTTAGCTTCTAAGATAGGCGCCGAGGTTCCGATCGTCAGGGCCATGCCGAACCTGAATGCTTTGGTTCAGGCCTCGACAACAGGGAGTTCTATTAATTTATCTGTTCTCCCGTTGCAGAAAAAAGCCGTTGAAGAAATTTTCGATTCGATCGGGACTGTTGTTCCGATCGACGAAAATCTTATGAACGCGTTTACGGCGATTTGTGGCAGCGGTCCGGCTTTCGTGGCTTACGTGATGACAGACCTGACCACAGAACAGATCCGCGATGTTTTTGTCCAGGAGGCTCTCGCGTTCGGTTTCCAAAGGTCTGCGGCTGAAACTATGGCTCAAAAGACGATCGAAGGGACCTTGAAGATCCTAAGGTTGAATTTCGACAGGGATGTTTTCATTAAGAAGGTTTGCTCCAAAGGCGGAACAACGGAAGCTGGTATAAAAGTTCTGGAACAAAAAGGCAAAACCGCGGAAGCTCTGTCGTTGGCGGTTAGGGCGGCGGCGCGTCGCGCGGAGGAGTTGTCCAGAGGTTAACTTGTGACTGGTGTCTTGTGGCTTGTGTTTGGCGGCCTCGGAGGATTTATGAACAGGATAGGCATTATCGGCGGAAGCGGCGTATATAAGATCGAAGGTTTGAAAGGTTTGAAAGAAAAGAAGGTCAGCACTCCATTCGGCGCCCCATCCGATGCGTATCGTATAGGCCGATTGAACGGCGCTGAGGTGGTCTTTTTGCCGCGCCACGGCTCAAAGCATACCATAAGCCCTTCGGAGATAAATTACAGGGCGAATATTTTCGGGATGAAAAAACTTGGGGTCGAGCGCCTTATCTCTGTCTCTGCCTGCGGTTCTTTGAAGAAGGACCTCAAGCCTCTTGATTTTGTGTTGCCTGACCAATTTGTGGACAGGACAAATAATGCGCGCCAGATGTCGTTTTTTAAAGGCGGGATCGTCGCGCACGTGAGTTTTGCCGACCCAGTGTGCAAAGATCTGGCTAAGAGCATTTATGATTCCGCTAAGAAGTTGAATTTGAATATCCATCTTGGCGGCACTTATATCAATATGGAAGGCCCTGCCTTCTCGACCAGGGCCGAGTCTAACCTGTACCGTTCCTGGGGCATGGATATTATCGGAATGACGAATATCGCCGAGGCCAGATTGGCCCGTGAGGCGCAGATGTGTTATGCCACCATTGCCGCTATAACCGATTATGATTGCTGGTATGAATCCGAGGAGCAGGTCACGGTCGAGATGGTAATGGCAAATCTTACCAGGAACGCCGAGAATTCTAAACACCTTTTAAAGGAAGCCGCAATGCGTCTCGGAGGGCAGTGCACGTGCGGCTGCCGTGATTCTCTAAAATATGCTATTGTCACGCAGAAAGACGCCGTATCGCCTGCCTTAAAGAAGAAGCTGGCACCGATCATCGGCCAATATATGTAATTCTATGGATTATAAGAATACTTTAAACTTACCGCAAACGGACTTTCCTATGAAGGCCAACCTTGCTCAGCGTGAGCCTCTGGTCCTGGCTGAATGGGAGAAATTGGATATTTATAAGTGCCTGCGTGAATTCGCCAAGGGCAGGCCGCTTTTCATCCTTCACGACGGCCCGCCGTACGCAAACGGTTCGATACACATAGGACACGCCTTAAATAAGGTGTTAAAAGATATAATAGTGCGGTATAAGACCATGCGCGGGTATGACGCGCCGTATATACCCGGTTGGGATTGCCATGGCCTGCCTGTGGAACACCAGCTTTTTAAGGAGTTAAAGATCTCCAAGGACCAGGTCGACCGCGTGGAGTTCCGTCAAAGGGCCCACGATTATGCCACAAAGTTCGTAGGTAAGCAGAGGGAGGAATTCAAGCGCCTTGGGGTATTAAGCGACTGGGGGAATCCTTACCTGACCTTGGACCGCGGCTATGAGCGGGCGATACTGGTATCTTTTGCCGAGCTCGTCAAAAAAGGATTTGTTTACCGCGGCTTAAAGCCTGTTAACTGGTGTTTTAAATGTGAGACGGCCCTGGCAGAAGCTGAGGTGGAGTATGAGGAGCATGAATCAGATTCCGTCTTCGTTCGGTTCGAGCTGAAAAAAGACGAGAAGACAAAAAAATTGGGCCTGCCGCAGGATAATGCGGCCGGGATCATGATATGGACTACAACCCCCTGGACACTGCTTGCTAATGTAGCTGTGGCCGTGCATCCTGACCTGGAGTATTTGGGTATCATGCACAATAACTCGACTGTTATCTTGGCAAAGGAACTTTACTATGGTTCGCTTAAGGAGAAGTTTGGTTTTACGGGAGAAGAGGTCCTTTTTACCGTCCTTGGCAGGGAGCTAGAGGGGCTGACCTATAAACACCCGTTCGTATCAAGAGAAGGCAAGGTAGTGCTTGCGGATTACGTCTCAAAAGAAGACGGGACAGGTTGTGTGCATACCGCGCCCGGCCATGGCCAGGAAGATTTTATGACCGGTTTAAAATACCACCTTGATGTGGTAATGCCTGTCAATGAACGCGGCTGTTTTGACCAGACAGCAGGCGAATTCAGCGGCCAGCACGTTTTTAAGGCCAATGAGCTTATAATCGGGAAATTAAAGGAACTCGGGAATCTCACGGACAGCGGCAAGGTTAAACACACGTATCCGCATTGCTGGCGTTGTAAAAATCCGATCATTTTCCGCGCCACTCACCAATGGTTCTTAAAAATAGACCATGATCATCTGCGTCAGAGCCTGCTGCAGACGATAAAAAATGATGTTACATGGGTGCCTGCCTCCGGGCAGGAGCGCATCTCTTCCATGGTAGAGAACAGGCCTGACTGGTGCCTTTCGCGTCAGAGGCTCTGGGGGGTGCCTATCCCTGCGGTTATTTGTAAAAAATGCCGTATTCATATATTAGATGTAAGGGTGATAGGAAAATTAGCTGAGCATGCGTTGCAGGCTGGGACGGACGCCTGGTTTAGTTCCGATGTATCCGTTTTCCTGCCGACGGATTTTAAGTGTTCCTGCGGCTCGGGTGAGTTCGAGAAATCTCTTGATATACTTGATGTCTGGTTTGACTCCGGCGTCAGCCATCAGGCTGTTTTAAAAGGTAGGCCTGGGATGAAACTCCCGGCAGACCTTTATCTTGAAGGTTCCGACCAGCACAGGGGGTGGTTCCAATCATCGCTTATAGCCTCTATGTGCATAGACGGGAGGCCGCCGTTTAAGTCCGTGCTTACCCATGGTTTTGTAGTAGATGGCTCCGGACGCAAGATGTCTAAATCTTTGGGTAATGTTGTAGCGCCCCAGGAGATCATCAAGGATTGCGGCGCAGATATACTTCGTCTCTGGGTGTGTTCCAGCGATTATAATGAGGATATCAGGGTGTCTAAAGAGATCCTCGCCTTTATTACCGATGCTTACCGTAAGATCCGTAACACAGTGCGTTTTCTCCTTGGGAACCTGAGCGATTTTGACCCGGATAAGGACAGGCTTGCGGCTTCCGAGATGCTTGAGGTCGACCGTTGGGCGCTTCACAGGCTCTCCCGGTTGATCGATGACGTCACCGAAGGTTACGAGAGCTATAAGTTTTACCATGTCTTCCAGAAGATATATGGTTTCTGCAACGAAGACATGTCTTCTCTCTATCTTGATATCTTGAAAGACAGGCTTTATACCGCCGGTAAAAGATCGAAATTACGCCTTTCGGCACAGACAGCCTTATATGAGATATTAAAGGGCCTTACGCGTTTGATAGCTCCGGTATTGCCCTTTACAGCCGAGGAGATCCATAGATGCATGCGCCTTGAGTCAACAGAGCTACATCAGAGTATCCACATGTGTTGTTGGCCTGAATTAGCGCCTGACTTCCGAGTCAAGGAATCTGAGGTAAAAGGTATTTCTCATATCCTGGCATTCAGGCCGACAGTGCTTAAGGCGCTTGAAGACATAAGGGCCAAGGGTGAGATAGGCAGCCCGCTTGAAGCAAAGGTCGTTTTGACATTTAAAGATGCAAGGTCTTTTGCGGTTTTTCAGGAATATGCGAAATTTTTGCCGTTCATCTTCATCGTGTCTCAGGTCTCTTTGAACATGAACGCGGATATCCCAGGGCCTTTTGAGATAGCGGTATCAAAGGCAGAAGGTAAGAAGTGCGCGCGTTGCTGGAATTACGGGGTAGAGGTTGACAGCGTAAAAGATTATCCCGGCCTATGCGGCCGTTGTATAGAGGCGATAACGTAAATAAATATTGCTTTATTTTTTGTTTCAATATATAATTTGTCAG
This sequence comes from Candidatus Omnitrophota bacterium, assembly GCA_003451585.1. GTDB lineage: Bacteria > Omnitrophota > Gorgyraeia > Velamenicoccales > Velamenicoccaceae > UBA9636. The sequence goes on from DMEU01000014.1 coordinate 15,067, forward strand.
TTTTAGAAATGGGCAAGACGATAGGACGAGCGGCTTAACGTGATATTCAGCGCAGCCCTATATATCAAAGAGAGGTTAAAAAGTGAAAGCCAAAAAACTTGACAAGAAGACCATCAAGGTTTTCAAGAAACTATTGCTTGATAAGAGAGAAGAGCTCCTGGGTGATATAAGCCATATCTCTGAAGAGACCTTAAAGAAATCACAGAAAGATGCCTCTGGCGACATATCCGGCTACACCTTCCATATGGCGGATGTAGCAACGGATAATTATGACCGCGAGTTTTCTTTAGGGCTGGCTTCCAAGGAGAGGGTCGTGCTTAACGAGATCGACCACGCCTTGAGTAAGATAGATGAAGGTGGTTTCGGTATGTGCGAGGCCTGCAAAAAGGCTATTTCAAAGGTCAGGCTTAAAGCTGTCCCTTATGCCGCGCTCTGTTTAAAATGCCAAGAGGCCAGGGAAAAGAAGATCTAAAGATTGGCAATTTTTTAAAGTTTAAGGGCAGGCCGCGCTATGGGGCCTGCCTTTAATTTTAGCCGCAGTAAAGCGGCGCACCGGCCACTCCTTTACGGCCGGGTGTCTTCACATTATAATGCCACCTTGCATTTTTATGGGTTTCTACCTGTTTATTCCATTTTTAATTATTGTTTTAGACCAGGTGTCAAAATATTTTGCCTGTAGGTTTCTTGGCCAGCAGGATACCGTCCCGCTTGTGAAAGGTGTCTTTCATCTTACCCTGACCGGTAACCAGGGGGCCGCATTCAGTATTTTACAGGGTGGGCTGGTATTTTTTGTGATAGTTTCCGCTGTGTGTATTTTTGGTATTATTGCCATGCTTTGCCGTCCGCGGCTTTTAAAAACCGTCTTGGGTTTTGATGCCGCCGATAAGCTTATAAAGATCTCGCTTGCCCTTATACTTGGCGGCGCATGCGGCAATCTTATCGACCGTTTGAGGTTGGGTTACGTTGTTGATTTTCTTGATTTCAGGGTATGGCCTGTATTTAATCTTGCGGACTCCGCTATAACTGTCGGGGCCCTGCTTATCTGCTGGAAGATGATATTTCGCGGCCATAAAGCAAGACAGGAGTAGAGATGCTGCCGATACTTTTTAAGTGCCAGTTTTTTACCGTCTACACATACGGAGTTTTTGTGGCCATAGCATTTATTGTTTCTACCGTCCTTTTGACGCGGCGTGCCAGGGGCGCCGGGCTAAGCGAGGAGGCTGTTTATAACCTCTGTATATTGTTGTTGGCCAGCGGGATAATATCTGCCAGGTTATTTTATATAGTTCTAAACTTGGATTATTTTGCCGCAGACCCGTTTGAGGTGTTTAAACTTCAGCATGGCGGCCTTGTATGGTTTGGAGGGCTTATAGGTGCTGTCATCTGCGGGTTTATATATATGAGGTATAAAAAACTATCCTTTGTCCCAATGCTTGACTTATTTGTCCCTTACGTGGCGCTCGGCCAGGCTATAGGCCGGCTTGGATGTTTTTTTAACGGATGTTGTTATGGCAGGGAGGCTGTATGGGGCATATTTTTTCCTGTGCACGGCCGTGCGCTTATCCCTTCTCAGCTATTTGATTCCCTGACGCTGTTTTTCATCTTTCTCTTCTTGAGGTTTATGCAGAAGCGGCTAACAGGGGGCAGGGTTTTTTTAATGTATCTTATCCTGGCATCGGCGCAGAGGTTCATTATGGAGTTTGTCCGAGGCGACGAGAGGCCTTTTTATCTTTCCTTGAGCGTCTTCCAGTGGATAAGCACAGGTTTGTTCTTAACCGGTATTTTCTGCTACCTATTTTTATCATGGAAGAAAAAGAGTGTTTAGTTTCGCCTGAGCAGGCTGGCTTGCGCGTAGATGTTTTTTTAAGATCGCTTGAGCCCGATTTTTCCAGGACACATATAAAGGACTTTATCCTTTCCGGTAAAGTCTTTGTGAATGATGTTCCGGCCAGGCCTAATTATAAGCTCAAGCCCGGTGACCGGGTGCGTTGGCAGGTGCTGATAGCAAAAGAGTCGAGTTTGACTCCGGAAGATATGCAGCTGGATATCCTCTATGAGGATAAGGATATCATTGTCCTCGATAAGCCTTCCGGTATGGTGGTCCATCCCGGAGCGGGAAATCAGTCCCATACTTTGGTCAATGCTCTTCTCTTCCACACAAAAGAGCTTTCCACTTTGAGCCCGGAGAGGCCGGGCATAGTGCACCGCCTTGATAAGGATACTTCCGGTGTCATGGTGGTTGCCAAGAATAACGCGGCACACATTGAGTTGGCAAAGCAATTTAAAAAACACAGCATAGAACGCCGTTATATCGCTCTTGTCGAAGGTAAGGTAGAGTTCGATGAAGGTATTATCGATGTCCCCATAAAAAGGCACACGATCGACCGTAAAAAAATGTCTGTGAGTTTTGGTGATGAGGCAAAAGCCGCCCATACAAATTACAGGGTATTGAAAAGATGCATTCAATACACCGCTGTTGAATTGTTCCCACAGACAGGCAGGACCCATCAGTTGCGCGTGCATTTGAATTATCTCGGCCATCCTGTTTTGGGCGATCCGACCTACGGCAATAAAAAGAATTTTACCCGCCTGGCGCTTCACGCCATAGACCTTGGGTTCAGCCATCCTTCCACGGGCAAGTTCATCAAGTTCTCCGCGCCCCTGCCGCCTCTTATGAAGGCCGCTATACCCGGTGTGAAAATATAATAAATTATTGACAATGGTATAATTGAGCGATATTCTGTCAATAAGATTATTCGAGTTCAGTGGTGCCGTTTGAAGGGGCAAATCCTCCACTTTAAAAAAGAAAAACCTTCGTTGGCCAAAATTTCAGCCAACGAAGGTTTTTTTTGTGGGAGTGATTAAATTAAATATGAAAAAGCAATATTACGCGCATAGTCTTGAAGGAAAGCCGAAAGAAGAGTGGCAGCTTCTTGTGACACATTTGAAGAATGTTGAGGAATTAGCAGGTTGATAGGTGAAGAAAGACATGTTTAAAGGTACCGATTATATTGCTCATCGCAGAGAAAAAGATGGTGAAATCCACGGGCTCTCATATCATCTTGAAGCAGTCTCAAAGAAAACTGGCGAGTTTGCTTCAAAGGTCGGACTGAAAGAGCAAGGTGAGATTATAGGACTTTTACACGACATCGGGAAAGCAAGTCATGAATTTAAGCAATACATTAAATCAGCTGTAGGTCTTATTAAGCCTGACGAAGACGATTATGTTGATGTCGCTGGATTGAAGGGGAAAGTTGACCATTCTACTGCTGGTGCGCAAGTGATTTATCGAAATATTGTAGGCAAAGGGCTTGCAGGTGTGTTTGTATCACAGGTCTTGTCACTATGCTTGGCATCTCATCATTCTGGGCTGATAGATTGTATCACTCCAGAAGGGATAGATACCTATTCAAAGCGAATGAGGAAAAGAGAAGACAAATCTCACGCCGACGAAGTAATAGAAAAACTCAGCAATGAGGCGAAAGAGCGCATAATAGGCCAATTACAGTCAAACTGCTTTTTACAAAATCTCACCGATAGGTTTAGAGCTTTGAAATCCGCCGCTGATTCTCCTGAAACTTGTACTTTCAAATGTGGCCTGTTGATTAGATTTCTTTTTAGTTGTCTTCTTGATGCTGATCGATTGAGTACAGCTGATTTTGAAGAGCCGGATTTAAAGAAATTGCGGCATTATGGAAATTATGTAGATTGGAAAGTTTTGATAAGCAGATTAAACAAAAAGTTGGAAGATTTTGATTCAAAAGGGATTAATGCCATACGACAGAAAATATCACAGGCATGTTACGATTTTGCGGATAAGCTTGTCAGACCGAATGGATTATATCAACTGACTGTCCCAACAGGCGGTGGGAAAACACTTGCCAGCCTGAGATTTGCTTTGCATCATGCTGGCAAATACAAGTTGGACAGGATTATCTATGTGCTGCCGTATACAACCATTATTGACCAGAATGCTGAAGAGATGCGCAAGGTTTTAGAAGAAAAGGACAAGAAAGGTGTATATCTGAATCGCGTGGTATTGGAGCACCACTCTAATCTAATGCCTAATCGAGAGACAGTAAGACAAAAGGTGCTTTCTGAGAATTGGGACGCGCCTATTGTGTTGACGACTAATGTGCAGGTACTGGAGGCCTTGTTTGGTTCAGGGACGCGCGGTGCCCGTCGACTGCATCAGCTTGCCAACGCGGTAATTATTTTTGATGAAGTACAGATCTTGCCAGTAAAGTGTATGCAGTTATTCAATGTTGCAATAAATTTCTTAATAAATAATTGCGGCTCGACAGTTGTACTTTGCACGGCGACTCAGCCGTTTTTAGATAAAATTGAACCAAAGTCAAGGTCATTATATATTACCGCAGAGCAACAAATGGTTTCTGACGCAAAACAATTATTTAATGATTTGAAGCGCGTTGAGGTTAAAGATAAAACAAAAGTTGGCGGCTGGAGCGATGATGAAATCAGAGAGCTTGCATGGCAAAAGGTTATTGAATCAGGCAGCGTTCTGGTGGTTGTGAATACGAAGACATCAGCACGGAAGATTTATCAACAATGTACGCAGATAGACAACGTAAAAACGTATCATTTAAGCACTCATATGTGCCCTGTTCATAGGCTTGATGTGTTAAATCAAGTGAAGAAATGTCTTGATCCAAAAGATCCGAAGCCCGTTATTTGTGTTAGTACTCAGCTTATTGAGGCAGGTGTCGATATTTCCTTCGGCTCAGTAATTCGTTTTTTGGCAGGGCTTGATTCAATCGCACAGGCCGCTGGGAGGTGTAATCGGCATCGTGAACGACTGGCACCTGGCGAAGTGTTAATAATCAATCCGACCGAAGAAAATATAAATAGACTTGAGGATATAAGAATCGGCAAAGAGAAAACCGAGCGACTGCTTGGTGAATTTAAAGACAATCCGGAAATATTTGGGCATAACATTATAAGTCCTGAAGCAATGGATCGGTATTATCAGTATTACTTCTATCAAAGGGCGAGAGAAATGAATTATCCTGTTACTGAGAATTCCCCCGTTCATCGAGCGGATAATTTATTTAACCTGCTTTCGGCAAATAAAATGTCTGTTGATGAGTATGTACGCATTAATAATAAAGCACCGGAAATTCCATTAAGGCAAGCCTTTATGTCTGCAGCTAAGTCATTTGATGTAATCGAATCAGTAGCAAGAGGCATTGTTGTGCCCTATGGGAAAGAGGGTAACGACCTTATCAGTAAGCTTTGTTCCGTTGTGGAAATTGATAAGCAGTACAAATTGCATCGACGTGCTCAGTTATATTCAGTTAATATCTTTCCAAATATCCTAGAAAAATTACAAAAGCAGGGAGCAATTCATGAAGCACAGATAGGATCTGGTATTTTGTATCTTGATGATCGGTATTATAGTGATGAATTCGGATTGAGCGAATCGCCGGTAAAGAATATGGGGTTTTTAAACGTATAATTGCAGGAGGTGTTCATGGAAAAAGAAAATCAAGTAGAATTTAAAGTTTCTGGGAAATACGCCCTCTTCACTGATCCGTTGACAAAGATCGGTGGCGAGAAATGTTCTTATCACATCCCGACCTACGAAGCATTGAAGGGCATATTAAGCTCGGTTTATTGGAAACCTACGATTATCTGGATGATTGATCGGGTCAGAGTAATGAAACGCATACGGACACAGACACGAAGCGCAAAACCCATTGAATATGGTGGCGGCAATTCTCTTGCGATTTATACATATCTTTCCGATGCGGAATATCAAGTTGAGGCGCACTTTGAGTGGAATATGAATCGTGAGGATATGGTTAAGGATAGGAATGAAAATAAACATTATTTTGTTGCCAAGCGAATGATTGATAAGGGTGGAAGAAGAGATATATTTTTGGGCGCTAGGGAATGTCAGGGGTATGTTGAGCCGTGCAGGTTTGGAGAAGGGAAAAGCGATTACGATGGTTATGGCGAGATAGCATTTGACCTGATGTTTCACGGATTTGATTATCCTGACGAACTTGGGAAAGATGAACTTCAAGCCCGGTTCTGGCGTCCTAAAATGATTGACGGCAAAATTGATTTTATTCAACCTGAGGCCTGTACGATACGAAAAGTCGTCAGGACCATGAAAGCTAGTCCACCGAAATCAGTCGGTTTAGAAGAGGCCGGATTGCTGGAAGGCTTTGAAGAAGGGGAGGCGCATAAATGAGTTGGATACAAAAACTATATGAAACCTATGAGAATTGTCAGTCAATGATTGGCATGGTTCCCTCTGGAAAAGAGGTGCCGCTTCTTCCGATTTGTCATACAACGAACAAGGCTCAAATTGAGATTGTTATTGATGATCAAGGGACTTTTAAGAGGGCCAGAGTTGTGCCAAGAGACGTTGCAAGAACGATTATTCCATGCACGGAAAGTTCAGGCGGTCGAACGAGCGGCGAGTCCCCGCATCCTTTGTGTGATAAGTTGCAGTATGTGGCAAAAGATTATGCTGAGTATGGGGGAAACAAGGATTCATATTTTGCAAATTATGAATCAGAGCTTGGAAAATGGTGTATGTCGCAATACAAACATCCTAAAGCACTTGCAGTATTCGAGTACATAAAAAAGGGACAAGTGGTTAAAGATTTAATTTCTTACAACGTATTAATTAAAGGCGACGATGGGAAATTGATTGAAAAACCTGGAAAAAACAGTAATGGCGCTCCTGATATTTTCAAGGTGCTTAATGAACAATCTGAAGCGTTTATCCGTTGGGAAGTCGAGGCTCCCGATGACAGATGTTCAAAAGTGTGGGAAGACAAAGCCCTTTGGCAAAGCTGGATAAATTATTACTCAAATATAAAGCAAGAAAAAACCCTTTGTTATGTTACAGGTAAAGAGCTTTTGGGTGCCGAGCAGCACCCAGCCAAACTGCGTAATGATGGCGATAAAGCAAAACTGATTTCATCGAATGACTTGTCGGGATTTACGTTTCGCGGTAGATTTGCTGATGCACAGCAAGCGTGCGGAGTTGGATTTGAGGTCACTCAAAAGGCGCACAGTGCGCTACGCTGGCTCATAAGCAGGCAAGGATATCGCAGTGGAGATCAGGCTATTGTCGCATGGGCTACATCAGGCAAGGAAATTCCCGACCCGCTTGCCGATCCATTGTCAGTTCTTGGAGAAGAAGAATTGGCGAGAGATGAATCAGATGTTGTTTCAACCGCTCAAAATATCGCCCTCAAGTTCAACAGTAAGATAGCAGGATATAAAGCAGACTTGGGTGACACAAGTGGTATTGTGGTTATAGGGCTTGACTCTGCAACACCGGGCCGTATGGCCATAACTTATTATCGTGAGTTAACAGGGGCAGATTTCTTGAAAAGGGTTGAGCAATGGCATGAAACCTGTGCGTGGTTTCATGACTATCGTTTTACCGAAGACAGGAATGATAAGAAAGCTAAGAGGAAGTACTTTCGATTTATAGGCGCTCCTGCGCCGCGAGACATTGCTGAGGCGGCGTATGGAAGCAAGGTTGATGATAAGTTGAGGAAAACAACTATTGAACGTTTTTTGCCTTGTATTATTGACGGTCAGCAAATACCGCGAGATATTGTTGAGTCGGCGGTGCATCGGTCAAGTAATCGGATAGGCATGGAGGGGTGGGAGTGGAACAAAACTCTTAGCATAGCGTGCGCACTTTATAAAAAAATTAACGAAAAGGAGGGCTATAATATGGCATTGGACGAGGATAGAAAAACACGTGATTATCTTTACGGCAGGCTATTAGCTTTGGCAGACAGTTTAGAGCAATGGGCTCTGAATAAGGCTGGAGAAGACCGACAAACAAATGCCGCCAGATTGATGCAGCGGTTTGCGGAACATCCTTATAGTGCTTGGAGAACCATAGAACTTTCGCTTTCACCTTACAAGGCTAGATTAGGAGCGCAGTCTCAGAAGCGACAAGCTATGATTGATGAAGTAAAGAATATGTTTAACTCTGAGGATTTTATGAATAATAAAAGACTCAGCGGAGAATTTTTGCTTGCCTATAGTTGTCAGCGTGAAGCACTCAGGCCAAAGGGTAATAGTAATACTAATGAAAGCGAGCCAGGAACATTATCAGAAACAAATCAATAAAGGAGGATTATTTATGGGAACGTTGAGAAACAAAATTGATTTTGCAGTCGTGTTTAGCGTGAAAGGAGCTAACCCTAATGGTGACCCATTAAATGGTAATCGCCCTAGGACGAATTATGACGGTTTGGGCGAGTTGTCCGATGTCTGCATCAAAAGAAAAATCAGAAATCGACTGATGGAGATGCAGAATGATAAGGGCAAGCATACATACAGTATTTTCGTTCAATCTGATGACAATCGTCTGGATGATTATCGTAGTTTGCGGGCAAGAGTAGAAGGTGTTTTAGAAAATGCAATGAACGATGAGATGAAGTTCCGTGAAGAATCTTGTAATAAATGGATTGATGTTCGGTCGTTCGGGCAAGTTTTTGCCTATAAAGCTAGAAAGAGCGAGAAGTCAAAAAAAGGTAATGAAGTAAAAGGAGAACCCGAAAGAAAAGCCGATGATGCTGGAGTTTCTATTGGAATCCGTGGGCCAGTTTCCATTCACTCGGCATTTAGCGTCACTCCGGTAAGTGTGTCCAGTATACAGATTACAAAAAGTGTTAGCGGTGAAGGAGATGGCACAAAGAAGGCGTCAGATACTATGGGTATGAAACATCGCGTTGATCATGGAGTGTATGTAACTTATGGGGCGATAAATCCGCAGCTTGCTTCCAAGACTTGGTTTAAAGATGAAGATGCTAAAGCTATAAAAAACGCACTTGAACATTTGTTTGACAACGATGCTTCTTCTGCTCGACCTGAAGGCAGCATGGAAGTAGTTGCTGTCATATGGTGGGAACATAACTGTAACAATGGTCAATATTCATCTGCTGTGGTTCATCGGGCATTGAGTGTTACGTCTCAAAAAGGAGTAACTGACCCGAATAAGATTGAGGATTATTCAATTAAACTCAAGAATCTTAAGGGATTGGAGCCTGAAATATTTAATCCGAACAATGTTGTTATTGAAAGGATTTAAAAGAGAGGAATTTAATGCAACCATACGCTAAAATCGCAATCTTCAAAGGAAAGAAGATAAGAAAAATCTTACATCGGAGCGAATGGTGGTTTGTTATTAATGACGTTATCGAATCATTGACCGATTCCAATGATCCAGCGCAATACTTTAAACGATTGAAAGAGAGAGATGAGGATTTATCAGAGCTTATGGATAAAGGGGGGGTACAATTTGTACCACCCCTTATGCTTGAAGTAGGAACCGCAGGAGGAAAACAAAAAATGTACTCTTGGAATACGGAAGGTATATTTAGGCTTATTCAATCCATACCTTCTCCTAAAGCCGAGCCTTTTAAGCGCTGGTTAGCCAAGGTGGGCTATGAACGTGTTCAGGAGATTGAAAATCCGGAGCTTGCCACAAAAAGGACCCGTCTGCTTTATAAGCTTAAAGGTTACAGCGATGATTGGATTGAGAAGCGGATGAGAGGGATTGCCATCAGAGAGGATTTGACAGATGAGTGGCAAAAGCGTGGAGCAGAAGAAGAGAAGGATTATGAAATTTTAACAGCGGAAATCTCAAAAGCGGCTTTTGGCGTGACTCCAGGCGAGTATAAGAAGATCAAAGGGCTTAAGCGGGAAAATTTGCGGGATCATATGGATGACTTTGAGCTGATTTTTGCCATGTTAGGCGAGCGCGCCACGACTGAAATCCACCGCAATGAAGATTCTCGAGGGGTAACGAAACTCAAGGCGGATGCTCAGGCAGGAGGAAATATTGCCGGTGGTGCCCGAAAGGCATTGGAAAAACGGCTCAAACGGCCGATTGTTTCAAATCATAATTATTTGAAAGAAAAAGAATCACAGAAAAGGATCGGTCGGTAATGCATCAGGAAGACGACTTTATTCAGCTATCTGCCTTGCAGCATTTTCTTTTTTGCCCGCGGCAGTGTGCGCTTTCTTATATTGAACAGGTGTGGATTGAAAACCTGCTTACTGCCGAGGGTGGCATTATGCACGAAAGAGCTCACCAGGAAAGGGTCGAGATGGTCGATGGGGTGCGTGTTGAGCGTGGAGTGGCCCTGCGATCTGAAAAGCTAGGGCTTAACGGTAAGACGGATGTGGTTGAGTTTCATAAGGACGCGGGAGGTGGATGTTTGCCTTTTCCTGTTGAGTATAAACATGGAAAGCCGAAAGCGAACGACTGTGATAAAGTTCAGTTATGCGCTCAAGCACTGTGTCTTGAAGAAATGCTGAATGTGCGTATTCCGAAAGGCGCAATATTCTACGGTGAGACTCGCCGTAGGTTGGATGTTTTATTTAATGAAGCATTACGAAAGAAAACCGAAGATACTGCGCAAAGCTTGCATAAGTTTATCAAGGCAGGAATTACACCTAGGCCGGAATATTCTAAGCGTTGTGAAAGTTGTTCGCTTGCGGCAGTGTGTATGCCTATGATGCTGGAACGAAGCCGCCCGGTGAATGAGTATTTAAGTGAGGTTTCTAAGGGATGAAGAAATATTTAAATACCCTATTTGTTACTACTCAAGGTACGTATCTTTCTAAGGAAGGGGAAACTGTTGTTGTTTCAGTCGAAAAAGAAAAGAAATTGCAGGTGCCCATACATACTTTAAGTGGGATTGTCTGTTTTGGGAATGTGATGATGAGCCCGTTTTTGATGGGGCACTGCGCTGAAAATAATGTTTCAATAAGTTTTTTGACAGAATACGGGCGGTTTCTCGCCAGTGTCAGGGGGAAAACTTCGGGAAATGTACTTTTGAGAAGAGAGCAATACCGCAGGGCGGACGATTTACTGGTTTCGTGCGCTATAGCCAGGGCGATCTTGACCGGTAAGATTGCTAATTGCCGGGCTGTTCTTTTAAGAGCAGCAAGGGATCATAGTGAAAAATTAACGGATAGTGGCGTTGAAAAAACAACTAAATGGTTAAGCGCGTCCATTGAACAATTAGGGAGGGCGGATAATTTAGATATTCTGCGCGGCATAGAAGGGGAATCCGCGAATAATTATTTTGGAGTCTTTGACGATTTAATCACAGCCCAAAAGGATAATTTTAAGTTTGAAGATAGGAACCGCCGTCCTCCGCGGGATAATGTGAATTGCCTGCTTTCGTTTTTGTATACTCTTTTGATGCATGATATTCGTTCTGCGTTGGAGTCAGTGGGGCTGGATTCGTATGTCGGATTTTTGCATCGCGATAGATCGGGCCGGGCAGGGTTGGCTTTGGATATGATGGAGGAGTTCCGGCCTTTTTTGGCGGACAGGCTGGTATTATCGCTTATTAACCGTGAACAGGTAAGTGAAAAAGGTTTTACCAGGTCGGAATCTGGGGCTGTTTTGATGAATGATGATACGCGTAAAACAGTTTTAGTCGCATATCAAAAACGCAAGCTCGAGGAAATAGAACATCCTTACTTGAAAGAAAGCGTTCAAATTGGCTTATTGTTTTATATACAAGCCTTGTTGTTTGCTCGCTATTTAAGGGGCGATATTGATGGATATCCGGTGTTTATCTGGAGATAATCAATGCTTGTTCTGGTAAGTTATGATGTTGTTACATCAAGCCCTGGGGGTAAGCGCAGGTTGCGCAGGGTGGCAAAAATTTGCTTAAATCACGGACAGCGGGTGCAATATTCCGTTTTTGAGTGTATTGTGGATCCTGCGCAGTGGGCGCTTTTGAAAAATGAATTGATAAATGTGATAGATGAGGAAAAGGACAGCCTGCGTTTTTATTTTCTCGGAGCGGATTGGCAGCGTCATGTTGGGCATGTAGGGGCAAAGGAGACGGTTGATTTAGAGCGGGATTCGTTGATTATTTAGGACGTGCGAACATGGAGCTGATGTTTCTCAAGCAGTAGGTTCGCAATTAAGGTAAATATGAGATATAAGAATGGTTAAGATAATTAAAGCAGTTAAGTTTCGCTCGGATACGATGTCCAATTGAGCATTTCGCAAAAACGGTACAGTATCCATAGTATTTTTAGGTACTTGTAAAATAACAGTCGCACCCCGCGCGGGTGCGT
>DMEU01000024.1 GCA_003451585.1 Candidatus Omnitrophota bacterium
GCCGGAAGCGGCTTGGGAGGCTCAAAGGGGTATGGTAGGGTTGCTGTCGGGTGCTTGTTTTGTTTTATCTGGATAGGTCTTCCGGCGGGTTGGCTGGGGTACAGATCTGTCTCAAATAAGCTATCAGGTTCTTTTTGCTCTTGTCGTTCTCGACGGCCTTAAAATCAGCGATCAGCCTTTTATAATTGAGCACCTTGTCTATCAAGTCATCTTCCGTAAACGCCACCAGCGCCTTGCCAAGGCTTGAGACTTTCCCGGCAAGCTCCATCTGATGATCGTCGAAATGTTCGCCGCAAGCCGACGACCTTGGGAAAAAAACCGGTATCTTGCCCATGCTCGAACACAAGAGCATAGAACCTATCCCCGCGTGCGCGACAATGATATCAGCCTCTTTCATCATGTTGATCTGCTCGTCAAGGTCATAGAACTTCCGGCAACGGAATAACGGATAAGACCCTTTCGAGCTTCCGGTCTGGGCATAGACCTCATCGGCTATCCTGCCGTCTTCTTTAGCCCTATGCAAGGCTCCAAGTAACCTGTCAAATTGGAATCTTTCCGTACCTACAGTGATGAAGATCACAGGACGCGCCCTCCAAATACGGCCTTTTTATACTTTTTGGCCAACTCAGGCCATTGAGCTATGAAGTGATCCACGACATAGTAAACGAGCCTGCCGGTCAAAGAAAGCGTGTTGACCCGCGTCAATGTCTCGATATAAACTGTCTTTATCCCCAGGATCTTTCCGGCATATATGAACGGTACGCCTACGCCGGCGCCCGTAGATATGATGCAATCCGGCTTTTCTTTCTTTAAAACACGGAAAGCAAGGAACAGATTACGGACAAGATTGACGATGTTCCTGTTGGTAGGATGATACGCGTCATAAGACTTCTCCTGCGGCAGGAGAGGCAGGACATCTCTCCCCAAAAAAGTCACCCAAAAACGGTCGTGGTCCTGCCAAAACTCTTTCAAAGCGTAGAGCTGCAAAAAGTGCCCTCCGGATGAACAGACCAGACAGAGTTTCATAGCGTCCTTATTAATTCATATACGGGTCTTAAAACGCGCTCAGGAGTATAATCCCTGGCTATGCTTATACAATTCTCTTTTTTATAACCCTGCGGATCATTTAAGACTTTTTCCAATGCCGAAACAAGCGCCTCAATAGAGACATCCTTTACAGCCTCTCCCGAAAAACCATTCTTTACGACACGCCCCACCTCTCCGACATCCGTTGCCACGACAGGAAGGCCGCAATCCATGGCCTCTAACACACAACGGGGCATACCTTCAAAAAAACTCACCAAAAGCAGGGCGTCGCTTGCCCTGTATAGGTCGATAAGCTCTTCTTGCGCGAGCGTGCCTAAAAAAAACACGGAACCCGTCAAACCAAAGCTGCCGGCATAACGCTCCATATCGAGCCTCACATTTCCGTCGCCTGCGATGATAAGGCACGACCCTGTGTTTTTTTTGTGGTATTGCGAAAAAACATCGATAAGCCTTAAAGGCGCCTTTTGTCTCTGGAGACGGCCGGCGAACAAGACCCACTTCTTATCCGGATCGATATCCTCATGCCGCGCACACAACCTACGCCTTAATGAAAGCCTCGGTTCCTGAGATATTGTAAACCTATCATGGTCCACCCAGGTAGGAAGAAACGAGAACCTATCCGCCAAAGCCGGATAGCGCGCCCGATAAAACCGCTCCGTCCTCTCGGTCACAGAATAAATATGTGCCATATCCCCGAAAACATACTTCTCCAGCATAAAATAAAAAAAAGAGAGCCTGCTCCAAAGGACTTCACTCTTTTTACCCAGGATCTGTTCTTCGACATCATTATGCACCATCAAAATCTTCGGGCCTTTCAGGCGTTTGAATAATAAAGCCGGCTCGAACCTGTGGAAGAACAACACCCTGCCCGACAGGTCGATATGTGACAAAGCCAAAGACAGCACGAATCTCAGTGACAACGGAACAAGTTTTCTCCGGTCAAGGTCCCGCTCGAACATAACAGGCAAAAAATCGAAATCCTTGGATCCGGCCTTTAATCTGTGCCACTTTTTAACAGGCATACCTTTGTCACCTGTCAAGCCGACCAGGCTGATATCAAGATCCGGAGGCGAGAACTTGATAAATTCCAAGATATTGGCCTGTACTCCTCCGGCCTTCGGACAAACCGGGTCCATAGGATACACTATAGATACCATTCTATTCCGGCTCAAATCTGCACCTGTCCCTGCCTGTCTTTTTGACTCGAGATAAAAGAATATGTTATGCCTATGCACGCGAAGATAAAAAAGTACTGCGGAGGCGTTGAAAATACTGGCTCTGCGATAGACTCTATCAAGGCTTCTATCAGAATAAAAAAAGATCCAAGGCTAAAAGCCTTCAATAACAGGTCATCGCACTTCATATATGTCCTGATGCAGCGTGACAAGAAAGCGATAAGGATCCAGGCGTAGCAGATACAACCGAAAAACCCGAATTGGCCCATTATGTAAGGCCAGAATGTATCAGTGAGGAACCTGCCTCCAACAACGGGGTCCAGACCCCAGACCTCGTTTATCCCGTAATAAAAATAAAGAGGGCTCTGATAAAGGGCCGCTATCCATCCGCCGTAAGCCCCAAGGCCGGCGCCGAACGGAAAATAATCCTGGGCTATGCGCAGGCCTGTCGAATACAGGACGTTCCTTGCCACATCATATTGCGCCGGCGCCTGAAAATAAGTATAGACCTTGTCTTCAAATAAGAGTTTAGCCTTATCCCCGAACAATAAGGCGAACAGCAAAATAAATAACCCGATAGAAAATATCAGGTTTATCTTTCGCGTCCTTGAGGTCAAAAACAAAACCATACAACCTACCGCTCCAAGCCCTGCAACAGACTTAAACCTCATCGACATAACAACACCCAGGCCGAACAATATCGCAAAAAAGAGATATTTCTTTTTATCAAAAACAGCAAAAAAAGCTATGGCGAAAGAGGCAAAAAAAGCCATGAACCAACCGAAACCTCCCGGGTGGACAAAGATAGACTGCGCGCTTGGTATACCAAAACGGTAATTGACCACAGGGACATTGCCGATAAGGTCCCTGAAACGCTCCGGGGCGGCCATATCCACTAATCCAAGCCCAAAAATGAAAATAGCTGTGATAAAAAAAACTTTGCAGATAAGCCGTATATCACGATGCCGGAGGTCTAAAATATCAAATATATAAAAAACAAAAAAACCCTTCAAGAGAAGGAACAGGTCGAATAAAGCCACATCATAACCTACAAGCCTGTTTTTTATCGTGCCTATCAGCGCGATAATGACTAAGGCACATAGCGGTAATTCAATACCGGCCGCCCTGATCTTTTTCATAAAGATCTTATCCGTCAAGATCGTGACAAAAGCCACCAGCAAGAGCCCTTCCTCCACCCTCCTGAAGAACAGATCAAGGAAGGGAATACTGCCTTCCACCCGGAAGACCAAAAGTTTCTGAAAAGGCAGATACAGGGCTAAAGACAAGATCGTAGCCTTAGAAAATAAGTGCGATGCGAAAAAGACCAAAAATACGAAGACCACTGCTCCGGAAAACGAAGACGGCAGAAAAACGATCGAGGCCGCCGATAATATAGCAACTGCCGACAAGCCTATCCACCTCGTGGTATTCATATTAATACGCCTATTTTACCGTTAATCTCTCTAAGAAAGTTACCATAGCATCTATCGTCCTGCCCGGGTTATACACCATCTTATCCAGAGGATAGCTCTTCACGCGGCCCCTGCCCTCTAAACACTCTTTAAGCCTCTCTTCCAATTCTTCATAGGTGCTTACTTCCAGACCATCCATCACCCATTTTATCGGCCTCTCTTTACCGTAGATCTTAAAAAAATTAGGCGCCGGCAAAAATAAGGTAGGCCTTCCTAATAGCATGAATTCCATGCCAACGCTACTGGCATCAGTAATGCAGATATCTGAGGCCAAGAGATAATTATCGATATCATCCTCTCTGGCGATATACACCCTTTTATACCTCCGCGCTATCTGTTCTAATCTCGCGTTCCAGTCGATATTTGCCGTCTCCCATCCGGTTATACCGCCCAACAAAAGCGGATGCAGCCTTATAAGGATATTGACATCCAGTTTTAGGGCCGCGTCAACCACCTTATCTATCCATTCGCGAGTGGCGGAAAACTCCCCCCACGTCGGCGCAAATAGTATTGTAAACCTGTCATCAAGGCCCATCACGGCAAGCAAGGCCCGCTTATCGCAATCCTTGACCTTTGCCAATAACCTGTCCCCTCTTAAAAAACCTATCTCGACCATCTCAGGCAACCTGCCGCCATATGCATCATGGGCCTCAAGCATCGCCCTCTTCTGCAAAGGCCCGGTCAAAAAAAGATAATCGTACTTTGAGATATAACGTATGAGGCTGAAGTCTTTACTAAAACCCAGATTAGCCAAGCCGTGCGCGTATAGTATCTTTGCCGTCTTTTTGCAAAAATCCGCATAAGGCGTAGGCTGTGATTCTATATAAACACTGGGGCCTACCTTGGAGAGCCAGGCGTATGAAAAAAGGTTCTTGCCGTAGGTCAACCCATATTTGGCCTCCAAGTCAGAGAAAGTCTTGGCCTTCCTGGCACTGCGCGAGAACTTAACCGAAGTCACTAAAAGAGGCGTAAAAGACGGGTGGCTTTTAAGAGCGGAGAATATCTCTTTTATATGTTCAAATATGTGCTCGAATATGGCTGAGCCGCAACTAAGGGCTATAACATTCTTTTTTGGGAAACCGCCTGATCCTGCCGCGATATAGCGCTTGATCGCGGTATATTCGCTCAAAGAGAAAAGACGCACAAAAACAGCCCAGATATAGCGCACGTATTTAGAATAATATATCTTTTCCCAGATCTTAAACCTAAGCCAACTGGCCATGCCTAACCTCCAAGTAAAAATTGAACTACGAACGGCTTATTCTTCCATTTAACCTTTACGGCCTTGAGTTCATACGCTATCAATACCAAAACAAAAGAAAGAATAACATAGATGGCCCAAAATGCCTCTATACCCTGCCCGTGCCAGGTTGGGCTGATACAATACCTTATCAAAAGCAGGTGGAATATATACATGAACAAGGCTGATTCCCCCAGTGCCTGCAGTGGTTTAAATGCTAAAAGGCTGGCCTTAAGATCAACGGCTGAAAACAGGACAATGATCAACCCGATAGCAGCCACACTATAGCCTGTATCCGCTGGATAAAAAAGTTCGCTATACCCCTTGCGCACCATGTGCGCCGCAGGAAAAAACCGCCAGATAATTACTCCCAGGGCCAGAACGGCCAAACCAAAAAATAAAATTCCAGCCTTACCGAAAGAGTTGCCGGACCTGCCTCTTAAGTCAGCCGCGATGACACCTAATAAGGAAAATCCTATCCATGGGAATACCGGGAACCATCCATCGATCACCCAGTGTTTGGCGACAGCCGCCGCGTTTTCTACGATATTAGCCGGCCCCTCCATAAAACGTATCTCCAAAGGATAGGCTGTATAGCCGAGAGTATTCCGTAGTAGAGGCGCGGCCAGAAACACAAGCACTACGGCTGCCCACGCAGACAGGCCTTTAAACCGCATAAAAAGGTATGCAAAAGGCAGCGACAATCCTATGAGATACAGCACATCGACCGACATGAACGGATAGATACGCCAGATAAAAACATCTACGAATACTCCGCAAAGGATGACCATAACTCCCCTGGCAAAATAATATTTTAATCCGTGGGCCCTCTTGGCAGCCACAATAGCTATCATCATGCCTGATATAAAAATGAACAGCGGGGCGGCGAATGAACCATAAAGACGGAACCAGAAAGGATGAGGCGGAGCCAACACAGAAGCCGCCATATTAGCGGCCACCATAGTAAAAATAGCCAGGCCCCTTAAGACATCTATCACATGGTCCCTGTCTACAACCATAAATACTCCTCTTTAACCCCCATTAATATGGAGGCGCGTGAAAATCTTTCAGCTCCAATATAGTCTTTGCCAATTTTATATCGATATCAGTCGTTATCTTAAAATTGTACGGGTGCGACTCGACAAGACAGACATCCTGGCCGTACTCCTTAGCCAGAAAAATATCGTTGGTGAACGGCCCCTTTTTATCCTTCCGCGCCCTTTCATGTAGAGATAACAAAAGCGAGTGATCAAAGACCTGCGGATCGCGCACGTGCCCCAATATCGAGCGGTCTATCAATCTGTCTATTTTATCACCGGAAAACATAAAAGACGTATATTCTTCCTGGGTAAAAGCCGTGACCGCGCGATGGACAACCGCCTTACTGATACAAGACGCTATCAATTCAGGCGCCGTAAAAATAGTGACCCCGTTCTGTATGGCAACAAGGTCGCATGGCCCGCAAGCTGTAAGTCCGCGATAAATAGAATCCTGGCGATACTCTCCCCCTGTCACGACCTTTTTGACCTTGGTATAACCGCCCCCTTTAAGCAGCTTCTCGAAGATCTCATCATATTTATCGTGTATGATCAGGACGATGGAATCAACCATGTCCATCTTCTGATAGATATCCAGGCAATAACTGACCACCGGCCTGCCATGCAACTCCACCAGCTGCTTCGGGACAGGATAGGCGGAAAAACGTTTCCCTTCGCCCGCCGCCAATATCAGTGCTGTTACTTTAGGCTTTAACATGCTCATAAAAACACCCTTTCTTCTTATATCTTTATAGAGTGCCCATGCAAAAGATAAAACACCTTCTTTAACGGTTTTTTAAACGCCTGCACTATACCCAGGCGCCTGAAAAAATTCAAAAAACGTATCCACCAGATGTTATCAAGCATCTGGCGAATAATGGAAACGACCTCCTGATTTCCGGACGCTTGAGCCTCACGCAGGAAGTTGAGATAATCCAGAGGCTCACCCGGGTCCCCTGAAACCAGATGCCAGCGGCACCTCCAGATAAGATTAGGCATACGCTTGGCAATAAGCGCTTCATCAAAGCCTGCCACAGCCGGAGGTATATTATACAACTTGTAATACAAATAACTACACAGGCACTTGGGGCACTCAAGGCACCACCTTTGACGCTGGTTTGGGATACAGGAATAGTGATAAGGCAGGTATTGCGGATATTTTAAAAAAAGTTCCCGCGCCACATCCATCTTATAGATATCGTTCAAATAAGAGTCGTAAGAAAAACACGGATGCAGGCCTTTAAGCCTGCCCGTAGCCTCCGCGGAAGACGCGTAAAAGAACTTCCCCGCATTATTGTCCTTCTCATTGCCGGCCACGACCCTAGACAGGCGCCACTGCGCCGCAACAGGAAAAAGAAAAGTAAATGGGAACACCGAGAATAACGCCGTTGTAACGATATTATGCGTTCCATCAAGCAAAAGGCCCTTCCAGAGCTCATCATGGCTCTTGAACACTTCCCTGAAAGAAGTCCGCACCTTCACGGAGGCCAGGCCCATGTCTTTTGCCGCCTTATCCTGTAATTCGAATTTATGCGGATTTATCTCTTCATTACTGCCTTCCCAATTAGGGCCGCATAAACCCACCAATACCGGGTTTAACCCATCTTGCCGCAGACGGGCAAGGCACAACAAAGACTCTGTGCCGCCCCCGAAAAGAAGTGCCGTCTCCTTACCCTCCCAAAAATGCTGTTCCGCGCGCTCTGTACCGTTCACGAATTCAAATGCAAAGGCACGCCTATATACAACTGCGGCCATGCCGCGGATAAACTCAAGCCACAGGCCAAGGACAGCCTCATCCAGGCGCACTGGCAGATGAGCGCGCACCTTGCCGAACGCGGCAAAAGCAAGACAAGCGGCAAGATACGGCGCCAGGACTTCATAAGAGGAATCTTCCAGGGATACCGATTCAGGATACTCTATCCAAAAACTCTCACCCCCCAATAGCGGAAACCCAGCCCAGGAATATATTATCCTATTGGCCTCTATCCTGGGCCTGCGCAGATATATATCATAAAGAGCCGACATCATATCCTCCAGCCCGCGCATCTTCACCTTTAAACAATGACTTGATATCATAGGCCTTAAATACGATCGCCGCGTATAGAACAGCCGCCAAAGAAGTTATGATAAGCGGATGCGCTCTGCCGTCAGCGAAAAAACAAAATAACAAAGAAGGCGAAAAACAAATAAAGGCCTTTACAAACTCCCTGCCGGGAGCTGTCCTGGCGCCTGAAGCAAAATAATAAACAACACCTATGACCAGCTCGGAAACCAAAAAAGCCAGGGCAGCCCCGCGGCCGCCCCACACCTTGACAAAAATAAGGCAGAGCCCGATATTTACGGCCAGTCCTGCCAGGCAACACGCCACAAGCCTCTTCTGCGCCCCTATCGCGACCATATAGTAATAATAAAGCTTGTTGAACATGAGCAACGCTGTGCTCCAGATAATGATACGCGTTATATAAATGCCGTCTTGAAAACTAGGCCCAAAGATAAAACGGACAAAAAAATCCGCGTTATAAAAAATAAGAAAAGCTGCGGGAAAAGCGATTATTGAGGTGATCTCAAAGATCTTTCTGATATAGGCCCTGGCCTCTTCATGTGTCTTGTTCTTTAAGGCATGCGCCATATTCGGAAAAATGGCCCTGTTAAGCGTAAGCGGGATGATGTTGGCAACACAGAGCAGCTTATAGCCTACACTGAAAAAACCCACCTCGGATATACTGCGCAGGAATCCCAATACTACAGGGCCGACCTTGTCCCGCGATGAATTCAAAAAGTTCGACACCCCCAAAGGAAGCGCCTCACGCGAAAAATACCTGACAGAGCGCCACTCGATCTTAAAATCCTGTTTTTTTACCCTGGCAAAGAAGAGGCAAAAAAATATCACGATGGCAACGATGTCGGCCGCGATAAAACTCATGGGAAGCCGCCAGAGGTGCCCGGGGGCGCGGATAATAAGAAGTATCAAACCGATATAGAAAAACTGGCGCACCATGGAAACGACCGCAACAGCACCCATCCACTCCAGGCCTATAAAAAACCAGTCTATGGTAAAAGCGAAGGTGATAAGCGTCAACCCATAAAGGACGATGAGCATCTTTATCTCAAGAGGTTTGGGTATAAAATATACGAAGGCGCAAAGCGCGAGGAAGGAAATACAGGAGGTTACAAGCTCTATAAATAGAATATGGGCGAACGCGTTCTTCTTCTCCTTGAACTTAGCCACTTCCCGCATCCCTATTACATCGAATCCGAAATTCGCGGCAAGCATGAAATAACCTGCGACAGACTCGGCGAAATTGACCTTACCGAAACCATCAGGGCCAAAGACGCGGGCTATATAGGGCAGATAGATAAGAGCGGCGGCACGGTTGATGACCTCGGCTGTGGTCAGAGAAAAAAAATTCTTTAGGATTTTAATATGCCTGAACAAGGACACCACCTGTTTTTTAAGGCCACAAACTATATCCAGCCTTCGGCGAACACCACTATCCTAACTGTTAAAAAAGGTTACGTCAACGCTTCGTTGGAACCAGGCTATGCCTGCCCATGAAAAACAAGAACGGTATCGAGAGCGCCTGCGTGGCAACGACAAAAATTGGGATAATAGAAGCGGCCTTGTCATATAACACCCCTACTGAGACGCTGCCTAGGAACCACGCAAGCCCGTAGATCGCGTTAAAGATGCCATAAGCTGTGCCGCGTTTTTTGATGTGCGTGAGGTCTGCGATCGCGGCGCGCATAATGGTCTCGTGAATACCCATCACAGCGCCCCACAACACAACGGAGGAAAGCGCCAATAGATAACTCGAGGAAAAACCAAGAAAAGGGATCGGGATGGTCAAAATAGGCAGGGCGAATAAGGCCTTCAAGCCTATCTTGTCGTACGTCTTGCCTATTATAAGGGCCACAACGCCATCAACAGCCATGGCTATCATATAGAACAAAGGGATCTGGGCATCAGGAACTACGGCCTTGATCTTGAAATGATACGAGAGCACCTGAAAATTAGCAAACCCGGCCACGCAGAAAAAAGTAAAGAGCGCGTAAAGCCAGAAGACCTTGGAAAACGGCTGCACCGGCTTTGCCTCCTCCGCGCCAAGCGTACCCCCTTCTTCCAATCTCTCCGGATGTGATACGCGTATTTTAGCCTGATAAAGGACAAATAAGGTCAACGCTGCCGGGATAAAAAGGATAGAAAAACCCTGCCTGTAGCCTCCTTTTAAAAAGAATACCACGCTAAAAAGCAGCGGCCCGGCTATGGCCCCTATCTGATCCATGGCTTCATGGACAGCAAAACCCCACCCCCTGCCTACTTCTTTTGTAGCATAAGATAGGATAGCGTCGCGCGCGGGCGCGCGCACAGCTTTTCCCATGCGCTCCAAAATAATAAGAACGGCGGCTGCCTGCCAATTGCCGCAAAAAGCCAAAAAGGGCACGGCCAGGATCAGGCCATACCCAAAAAATGTCAGCGGCCAATACGCCTTGGTGCGGTCGGCAAAATACCCCGATACAAGGCGCAGCGCGTAACCTAAAAATTCTCCCAGGCCGGAGACAAACCCGACTATCGCGGCGCTTGCGCCCAGAAAGGCCATATACGGCCCTGTAACGCTCCGGCCGCCCTCATAGGTGATATCCCCGAAGAGGCTTACCACCCCCATCAAGATAATAAATTGCATAGACGAGCTTCTCTTCAAATTCATTTAAATATTATAGTTTGAAACTTGGAAATAGTCTAAGACAAAATCGCCTAGTAGATGCACCATGCCGGGCGCGCAAAAAATAAAGGCTACGATCTGATCACAGCCTTTAGAATAAACCCATATTCCATTAAAGTTCTCTATTTAGATTCTTTTATGCCTTTTAAATAATTATAATATTCGCTGTCTGTGGTCAAGATCAAGGAAGTGCCTTGCCCGATAGTATTATGGTAAGATTCCAGAGTACGCAGGAAAGAATAGAATTCAGGGTCTTTGTTATAAGCATTGGCGTAAACATCCGTTGCCCGGGCATCAGCCTCCCCGATAAGTTTGAGCGCCTTCATCCGTGCGACAGATTGTATCTCCTGCAATTCTTTGGCTGCCTGGCCTTCTATCTCGGCCTTTTTGCCCTGGCCTTCCGAACGATACTGTTCGGCCGCTCTTTTGCGCTCTGAGATCATCCTGTCATAAACCTTACGCCTTACATCTTCGACATAATTAATACGCTTTATCCTTACATCGATCAACTCTATACCGTATTGGGGTATGATCTTCAAAGCCTGCTTTAAAATACCGCGCGTAAGGGCATCTCTTCCTACCGAAATGCGCTCCACTGCTTCCGTAGAAATAATATCGCCTTCATCAGACCTCTCTTTATCGGCGGATTCCAATAAACGGTTGCTATCACGCACGGCCTCAACCAGATTATGGCTGGTAACAAAATCACGTGTAGCCGCATCGATAATATCATCAAGGCGCGCATGCGCGCCCATCTCATTACCCATGGATTGCATGAATTTTAACGGATCGACTATCCTCCACCTCGCCGTCGTATCGACAAAAATATATTTTTTGTCCTTTGTCGGCACCTGGTTTGGGTCCCCGTCCCATGGAAGGACCCTATTGTCGAAATAATGCGCTACCTGTACAAAAGGGATCTTTATGTGGAGGCCGGCATCCTTGACAGGCCCGCCGATCGGTTCGCCGAACTGTGTTATAACCACCTGCTGTGTCTCGTCTACATTATAAAATGCGCCGGAAACAATGCCCAAGAACACGATACCAACGGCTATTAATATGAATTTTAGAAAAGGCGCGGTCTTATTCACTCTTCTTCTCCAGTTGCAGCAATGGCAGGATGCTTTTTTCCCTTGGGTCTAATATGTATATCTTTGACGCGCGCGGAAGGACCTCTGAAAGTGTTTCCAAATAAAGGCGCTTTCGCGTCACTTCTTTAGCCGTCTTATAGGCGTTCCATGTAGCTTCAAACCTGTCCGCTTCACCCTGTGCGGTATTTACCCTCTGCAAAGCATAACCTTCCGCCTCACGTATTGTCTTTTCGGCCTCACCCTTGGCGCGCGGTATGAGCTTATTATATTGCTCCCACGCCTGGTTTATCATCTTCTCTTTTTCCTGCTTAGCTTCGTTCACCTCATTAAAAGATGGTTTTACCTGGTCCGGAGGATTTACGTCCTGCAATTTTACGGTCAGTATGGCGATACCGCTTTCGTAGCTGTCCAAAATTTCCTGGATCTTGTCCTGGACGCTCTGATCGACCTCAAGCCGCCGCGTAGTCAGGACTTCGCTGACAGAATAATCGCCTACGACCTGCCTCATGACAGACTCGCTTATATCGCGAATAGTCGTCCTTGGGTCGCGTATATTGAAAAGTAACTTCACCGGGTCCTTGATCTTATACTGGACTATCCAGTCCACGATAAGCACGTTAAGGTCGCCGGTAAGCATCGACGATTCATCCAGGTAGCCCTTATGGGAATATTTTGTGGATACGCCCGGCTGCATGGTCCTGAAGCCGAATTCTTCCTTATATATATAGGTAACTTTCACTTTATTAAGTTTATCGATATTTAAAGGAAGCTTCCAATGCAGGCCAGGTGAGGTAGTAGTGGCATACTTGCCGAAGCGGCGGATAATGCCGACTTCATCCGGCCCTATGGAATAAAAACTTGAGCCAAGAGTGACAAGCAGCAAAATACCCCAAACGATCCAAATGAAATACTTATTGGGGATATTAATGATATCTCTCGTCTGTCTTAAGAATTCTTCCGGTGTGTTGTAATCCATGTTTTCCATTCTCTCATCTGAAATTTATTTGTCAAGCATTGATAAAATATATCCGTTATCTACTGACGCCGCGGCAAAGAACATCTGCGACAGAAGCAAGGTCTTTTAAGAAATCCCCTATTTGCCTGACCGGGATCACCATGCCTCTCCGATAAAAAATGAATTGGTTACCGCGTGTTTCTAAAGAATAGGGTACGCGCAGGGAAAGGAATGTTTTGAAAAAATCCTGGCTAAGTTTTGGCCGCGGGTGGCCTTTTTTTACCACAAGCACGAATTTTCGCAAAAATTCAACCGGCACCCCCTCTTTGACAAAGTCCTCTTTGGAGAATAGGCTGCGCAGCCGCCAATAAAGCGTCCTGGGTGCTATGAAAAACCGCGAAAAACCAACTCCGGCTGCTTCCGCAAAACCCATAGTTTGAAATAAAAAATACGGCAGGCCAAAGGCGAAATAGCTCCCGTTATAATCAAAGACCTTTAAACGTACCCCTTCTTTTAAAGTGCTGAGCACAAAAAATAATTTAGGGAAGGCCCTGCCGCAGCCTGAAAAGTTAAAGTCCCGAAGGTTATGTTCGAGTATATGGTCGTGCTCTTGCTGGAGCGAAAGCCCTAATTTTTCAGCCGCGGCAACAAGAGGGTTCATGCGCCTACGCGGGAAAAGCCGCCTAATCAAGAGCAAGGCCGTCACCAACCCGGCAGAGGCCAAGACCAAGCCCCTTAAACCCTCCGGAACATCGCTGGATATCCCGCCGATGATTTCCATTACTCTTCTTTTAATCTGTGCGGCGTGAGATCGACTATCTCATCTACATCTATGGAGATAAGGTATTGCGGCTCGGGCAGAAGCGCTTCAGGATGTCTTGCGTGCCCTTTTTCCCCTCGTATATTCCTAAGCAGCCTGCTGGTCAACCTGCTGGTTATCCTCTCTTCCCAGGCCTTCGCAAGATGGGCCCTGATCTCACCCTGCGTTACTATCCTTGCTTTCCCTTTAAGGCTATATCCCACAAACTTATGCTCGTCTATCGCGGTAATACTGATATGCGGGTCTCTTTCAAGGTTACTGCGGGTTTTTGCCTGGTAGAGGTCCAAGAGATAAACATGCCCGTTATTATCTATTTCGACTATACCCTTACAGGCATTGCTTGGATAGCCGTTTTCATCTATTGTAGAAACGATAACGCAGCCCTGATTATAAAAAAAATTCACTATTTCATCATTTAGCTTCTTCATGTTTTAATAATAAATATCTACCTTGCGATCGGACAGCACTTTAAACTTTTCTTAACTTCGCTGCGTCTTCCCGATTCAAAATAACCTTTATTGCCGCCCTGGACTATTTTATTACCGCCCCTTTCTCTCACTACCTGATACAACCTTTCACCAAAAGCTGCTCCTTTCAATCCCTCGGAACGGGCCTGAAAAACAGTTTCTATAACGATATCCCCTGCTTCCTTGGGCATGCGGCCGGCCATAATCAAACCGCTCATTGAATCCATGGCCCTTTTCAAATCTCTCCCGGCTACGCCCCTATTCAACATGTCCATAAGCGGCCCTTCAATATCTTTACTCTCTGCGCCGTTCTCCAACATCCCTTTCACCGGCCCTTTCAACCTGTCTATCTCTCCGGCCGACACACCTCTTTCCTGAATAGTTTTTTTGAATTCATTAAAGGCCTTGTCCCTATCACCCGAGGCAAAGGCAAGACTGCACACATAAAAACCCATGAAGATCGTCATTATCAATAAATACAGATATTTCTTCATACGCTCCCCCCATTTTTGTCTGCCGGCTCCGGGCTTCGCCGCAAGGCAAACCTGTAAGCCTGACCTCACCGGCCGATATTCCTATCTTCATTTTTGATAGCCGTATTTTGTAAAATCAATTCCTACCGAATTAAGGTCATTTTTCATCATCCCCTGAAACCCGAACGGGGTCTCGATAAAAAAAGCATCGACCATATCTTTCTCGGTTATCTCGCTTCGGTTGTCCTTCTTGACGATGTTCTCGGCCCTGTCGATAAGGGCTCTCTCAGCTATGGGCCGCATAAAAACAGGCATCTTGGCTACCAACTGCTTGAATTTTTCCTGAGTACCATTATCCCAGCTTATCTGCATTTTCAACCTCTGTTCTTATTCCGCCGATTTTTTAAAGCCGGACAATTCTCTTTTTAAAACATCCACCTGCTCTTTAAGCGTTTTATTCTCCTGCTCCAGCCCAAAAAGTTCGGCGGCCCTTTTCTTCTGAGTAGTTATCTGCTTTTCTAAAAGCTCTTCCAGCTTCTCTGTATCCTTTTGGGCCTCTTCCTGTTCCTGCAATGTATTATTAGCTAATTCCAATTTCCTGCTTAAATCTTCAATATTGGCCTGGTCGCTTTTATGCAGCTCCTGCAGGTCCAAAAGCTGCCTGCGCAGCAACTCATGCTCCTGAGACAACTGCTCAAAAGCCACCTTGTGGAACCCTACGTCCTGATATTTCCTTTCTATCTCCTCCTGCGCCGCGGCCGCATCTCTACGGAATCGCTCATATTCTTCTTTCAGCTTTTCGCATTCTTCCATAGACCTATGGTACTGCTCCTGGAGGCCATCCTGACTTTTTTTAAAATCTTTTACAAGCCCTTGAGACTCCTCCTTGGCCTGGCGCTCGGAGCTTTCAATACCTGCCTGCTGTTCTTTCAAAGACTGGAGCTCCAAAGAAAGGACTTTATGCGCCGACCTCTGGGCGGCCAACTCTTTATTGAGGTTCTGGGCCTCAAGCCGGGCCTCAAATGAATCTTTTTTGAAAAGTTCGCGCTCTTCCTTAAGTTTTTCAATATCCCTGGAATATTTCTCGCTGGCCGACCTTTCCTGTTCCCGCAGAGCGGCACGAACGTCATCCAATTCTATTGTCAGCGCTTCTGTCGATGAGAGGTCTTGAATGGGGCGGGATATCTTCTTTTTAATGATGTCTCCGAGTGAGACGACTAAAAATGTCAAAAATATCACAGCAAAGGCAAACGCCATTATAATAGTCAAGGTATCCATGAATAGCTTATTATATTGCAGTTGTCGCGGCCAGGCAACAAAAAAGGCGCCCGAAAAGAAAATGGGGACAGGCTACTTTTTGATTGAAAAAGTAGCCTGTCCCCATTTTAATAGCTTGTTGGCAACGATACTTAGCCGATAGCTATTGTACCGCGCTCCTCTGTGCGTATACGCACGCATTCGGCAAGGTCTAAAATGAATATCTTCCCATCCCCGGTCTCTCCGGTCTTTGCCCCTTTGACGATGGCCTTGATGGTCGATTCCACGAATTCCTCGTTGACCGCTATCTCAAGCCGGATCTTACGCAGGAGATTGCCCATCTCTTTTGCGCCACGGTAAACCTCGGTAACGCCTTTTTGACGGCCATGGCCCATGACCTCCGAGACCGTGATCAGGTTGACATCGGCGTGATAAAGCTCGTCTTTTACGTCTTCCAGCTTATCGGGCTGGATTATTGCTATTATAAGTTTCATAAAACCCCCTATTAGTGGCTGGTGGCTGGTGATTAGTTCTTGCTAGATACTAACCACTAGAGACTAGTCACTGATTTTATTCCAACACTGTATAGGCCCCCTCGCGGTGCTGCGCAAGGTCTAAGCCAAGGCTCTCCTCTTTTTCGCTGACACGCACGCCGATGACGGCATCAATTACCTTATATATAATGAAGGTCGCGATAAAAGAATAAGCTGCGGTTGCCAGGACACCGATAGCCTGTATTTTAAGCTGGTGCGCATTGCCGAAGAACAAACCGTCGGCGCCGGCTGGATTTATAGCCTTCGATGCGAAAAACCCGACAGCTAAAGAACCGAAGATACCGCCGATACAATGGACACCAAATGCATCCAGAGAATCGTCATAACCTAACTTGGGCTTTATGTATGCCACGGCGATATAACAGAAAACACTGGCAAACAACCCTATCACAACAGCCGGAATGGGGCCGACAAAACCTGCAGCCGGGGTTATGGTAGCAAGGCCTGCCACAGCTCCGGAAACCGTCCCAAAAATAGTGGGCTTGCCGTTTAAATACCATTCGATAAAAGCCCAGCTCAATCCACCCGCGGCCGCGGCTATCTGTGTAACGACAAAAGCGTTGACAGCCAGGCCGTTTGCCGCAAGCGCGCTGCCGGCATTAAAACCGAACCAGCCGAACCACAAGAGCCCTGTGCCCAAAGCCGTGAACGGAAGATTATGCGGCGGGATCGGATGGTGGCCGAAGTTTTTCCTCTTTCCTATCACAAGCGCTGTGACCAGAGCAGCGATACCGGCGTTGATATGCACGACAATGCCTCCGGCAAAATCAAGTACGCCTAAATTCCTCAACCAACCTCCCACGCCCCAGACCCAATGACAGACGGGATTATATACGAGCGTCGCCCACAATATGGAAAATACCAGAAATGCGGAAAATTTCATACGTTCGGCGAACGCGCCGATGATCAGAGCAGGCGTTATAATGGCGAACATCGCCTGATATATCATGAACGCCTGATGAGGGATAGTCCCCGCATAATCAGCATTGGGTTCCAAACCAACGCCGTTCAACCCCAACCACTGCAATCCGCCCCAGAACCCCGTACCAGGGGCGAAAGAAAGCGAATAGCCGAAAAATACCCACTGCAGTGTGATAACGCACAAAGCCGTAAAACACTGCATCAAAACACCCAGGATGTTCTTTCTCCTCACCATGCCGCCGTAGAAAAAAGCAAGCCCGGGCGTCATCAGCATAACCAGGCCTGCTGACAACAAGACAAACGCCGTATCTCCCGCATTGATCATACGTTCCCCCCCCCTTTTTTTTGCACCTTACAATTACATACTCAAATGATTATCCAACTGGATAAAAAGAAGACAAAAAAAAGACGCCTCCTCTTATCTGTTTGCTTTAAAACAAATAAGAAAAGACGTCTCCGTCTTGACTGCTTTAAGACTAAAAAAAAGACTCCTTGCGCCTATGCAAGAAGTCATCTTTGTCTTCTTTATATCGAAGAATTATAACGCGATTTATTTAATTGTCAAGCATCAAAGAAAAAAAGCGCTCAAGTTGTCAGTTTGAGCGCTTTTTTTGCACCTGTCCTATCCTATAGCAGCAGAACCTTTCTCCCCGGTACGTATGCGGATACATTCATCTAAGGTGGTGACGAATATCTTGCCGTCGCCTATGTTGCCGGTCTTGGCCCCGCGTATAATGGCCTTGATGGTAGGCTCGACGAACTCTTCGTTGACTGCGATCTCAAGCCGAACCTTTTTTAAAAGGTTCACTTCGGTTATTACACCGCGGTAAGTCTCTGAAAACCCCCTCTGCTGGCCGCAACCTAAGGCATTTGTTACGGTCATCTTATGCACATCTGCTTCAAACAAGGCCTTCTTCACATCAGGCAGCTTGTGAGGCTGGATCATTGCTATTATCAGTTTCATATCTGACCTCCTGATTTTACTGTGTGGTAAATATCTGAAAGCCCGCGTAAGACTCCATGCCGTGCTCTCCGATATCCAAGCCTTTTAGCTCTTCCTCGCGCGAAACGCGCAGGCCCACAGTCGCATCGATTAGTTTAAAGATAACACCCATGGATACGAGAATAAACAAGACTACCGTCCCCACGCCAAGCGCCTGAATACCGAGCTGTGTAAGGCCGCCGCCATAAAACAAGCCGTCATTAGCCAGGCCTAACGCTTTCTGGCCGAAGAACCCTATGGACAGAGTTCCCCATATACCGTTCATACAGTGTACGGGAACAGCACCCACCGGATCGTCTATATGCAATTTTTCCAGGACAACAACACCAAAGATAACAAGAACGCCGCCTATGCCGCCTATCAAGATCGCTGCCCAAGGCTCAACAAAGGCGCAAGGCGCGGTAATAGCCACGAGGCCGGCCAAAGCGCCGTTCATAGCCATAGAAAGGTCCGGCTTACCGAACATCTTCCATACTGTGAACATCGCCATTATACCTCCCATCGCGGCCGCCAAATTCGTATTTATGGCCACGCGCGCGATAAGATCGCCATTGCCTACGCTCAAAGTAGAGCCCGGATTAAATCCGAACCAACCGAACCACAAAATGAAAACGCCTAAAGAAGCAAGCGGAATAGAGTGGCCTGCTATCACATTAGGTGAGCCATCTTCGTTATACTTTCCTGTCCTTGGTTTCAAGATAATAGTCCCTATCAGCGCCGCGACACCTCCTACAGTGTGGACAACGGTCGAGCCGGCAAAATCCGAAAAACCCTTACCAGCCAGCCATCCCCCGCCCCATATCCAATGGCCGACCACCGGATAGATGAATGCTGAGATCAAAAATGAATATATGAGGTAAGCCGGAAATTTCATTCGTTCAGCCATGCCGCCTGCCACAATGGTAGCCGCAGCCCCGCAGAATGCCGCCTGGAACAACCAGAATGCATAGAGCGGGACGCTTGAGCCGCTTTGCGCGCCCATCAAAAACCAACCTTTGAAACCCATAAATCCATTGCCCATGCCGAACATTATGGCATACCCGAATATAAAAAATCCCAAAGAAGCCATGCAGAAATCAAGAAAGTTCTTTGTCAAAATGTTGCAGACATTCTTGGCACGTATAAAACCTGCCTCGACCATGCCAAAACCAGCCTGCATGAAAAATACAAGGAACGCCGTAACTAACACCCAAAGCGTGTCCAACCCCACTGCCGATGCCATAGTCTCTGCCGGTTCCGCGTAAGCTATAGAGACCGCGCCGCACAATACCAACACAGCTCCGACAATTCGTGATCCAAACCTCTTCATACACCCCCTCCTGTTTTGTCCACTCGTTTGTTTAGCTAAATCATAGCTGTCTAAATTAGTGTCATTGCGAACGAAGTGAAGCAATCTTATCGTCAGAAGATTGCTTCGTCGCTTACGCTCCTCGCAATGACACGCTAAGAACATTATTTTAATCCGAGTTTATCTACGACCCACGACGCGTAAACACGGTTAATGCGGTTCGTCTTAAGCCAACGTTCAAGCGTCGTTACCTGCACATCCAGTTTTTTAGAGAGATCATACAACGTATAGTTTTTTTCCGCCTTGATCTGACGGATCTTTTCTATCAATTCCCTGTTCTCCACAGATTCCCCGATCTTTAACCAACAGCCTTTCGAGCTTCCGGCGATTTAGAAACAAATGCCGGAAGCCCGAAAAACCCAATTCAACCTATGGCTTTTAAACCCTTTTCACCTGTCCGTATACGTATGCACTCATCCAGCGTGGTGACGAATATCTTGCCGTCGCCAATATTTCCTGTCTTGGCCCCGCGTATAATGGCCTTGATGGTAGGCTCGACGAACTCTTCGTTAACGGCTATCTCAAGGCGCACCTTTTTTAAGAGATTCACCTCGGTTATGACTCCGCGGTAAGTCTCTGAGAAACCCCTCTGCTGGCCGCAGCCTAAGGCATTTGTTACGGTCATCTTATGCACATCTGCTTCAAACAAGGCCTTCTTCACATCAGGCAGCTTGTGAGGCTGTATCATTGCTATTATTAATTTCATGTTATGTTCCCCCTTATTCGGTTGTAAATATCTGAAAGCCCGCGTAAGACTCCATGCCGTG
This sequence comes from Candidatus Omnitrophota bacterium, assembly GCA_003451585.1. Classification (GTDB taxonomy): domain Bacteria; phylum Omnitrophota; class Gorgyraeia; order Velamenicoccales; family Velamenicoccaceae; genus UBA9636. The sequence continues at coordinate 20,349 of DMEU01000024.1, forward strand.
CTCTCCGATATCAAGGCCTTTGAGCTGCTCTTCGTCAGAAGCCCTTAAACCAACAGTTGCTTTCAATATCAAGAACAGTACACCGGCGGTGATAGCCACCCAGAAGAACACGCTTGCAACTCCTATAAACTGTATTTTCAATTGGCTCAATCCGCCGCCAAAAAACAAGCCATTTATCGCACCGACACCGCTGGACATCCCGTATGCCGCCTCGGAAAAAAGGCCTACAGCCAATGTACCGAACGCGCCGCATACGCCATGGACGGAAATAGCGCCCACGGGATCGTCGATCTTAAGAACTTTATCGATAAACTCAACACTAAATACTACAAGGATACCTGCGATCGATCCGATAATTATCGCAGAAAGAGGAGAAACCGTGGCACATGGAGCGGTTATTGCCACTAATCCGGCCAGTGCGCCGTTCAATGTCATGCTTGTATCCGGCTTGCCAAACTGCATCCAAACTATGATCATTGCAGATATCGCACCTGCGGCTGCTGCCAGATTGGTTGTCACTGCAATAGTCGCAATGCTCAAGTTTACGCCCGATGTGGTACTTCCCGGGTTAAACCCGAACCAACCGAACCAAAGGATAAAAACACCCAACGCGGCAAGCGGTATGTTATGGCCTGGAATAGCGCGGGATTTTCCATCCTTGCCATATTTTCCAAGACGCGGCCCGAGAATAGTAGCCCCCACTAAAGCAGCCCATCCGCCTATAGAATGGACAACCGTAGAACCCGCAAAATCGACCATACCAAGCTTTGACAGCCATCCGCCTCCCCAGATCCAATGGCCCACTACCGGATAGATCAAACCTGATATCACAGCGCTATATATAAGGTAAGCTGGAAACTTTGTCCGCTCCGCCATTGCGCCAGAAACTATTGTCGCGGCTGTCGCGGCGAAAACGACCTGGAACATCCAGTACGCGAACTTCCATAATCCTTCCGGTGTGGAAGGATTTGCGGCCTGCAAAAAGAAACCATCCGTTCCAAAAAGGCCGGCCTTGGACGCGCCGAACATGATACCAAAACCAACAAGCCAATACATAAGCGAACCTACGCAAAAATCCATCAGGTTCTTCATCATTATGTTGCCCGCGTTCTTGGCGCGGGTAAAACCGGTCTCGACCATAGCGAATCCCGCCTGCATAAAAAATACGAGAAACGCCGCTATAAGCGTCCAAATGGTATTTATGGCAATGGTATTGCTGGCAACGGTTTCGCCTTCGGCAAACGCGCTAATACCGCCAACCAGGCCCAAGGCCAAAGCCACAACCCCCATAATTACTTTCCGAAATTTCTTTATTAATTTTAACATGGTTTATAACCTCCTAGACATGCCTTAAAAACTATAGCTCATGCTGAACCCGCCCCAAAAGACCTTGTCCTGATTTCCGATGGCGTCATCAGCCAGGTCACCATAGGGAATAGTGTAATTCAGCTTAGGCTTCAACGTAAGATTCTCAGTCAACGGAATGCTAAAACCCACGGAAAGTGTAGTCTGTCCGCCGTCTCCTGCCATAAACAAATTATGGTTATACCCGTTCGTCACACCCAGGTCCATGCCGATCTCGGGGTCCTTAAGAAGCGTCATGCTATACCCCAAGGAAGCCTCTAGATAATTACCAAGGCCGCCTCCGTGATTCTGATCCCCGTAATCACGATAATACTTCAAACCAAGGGTTATGGGCCAGCCAAGGCCGGGGATCTCGCATAGCCCGGCACCGATATAAAACTCCTTGCTGTATCCGTTGGTCCCTGGAAAATCATAATAGGTATGCCCCACGGAAACGCTTAAAATACCGAATGTCTTTGTGTAATCAAAGACAAGGTCGATCTCACCGGAATTAATGCCATCGTTGTTATCTACATCCGAGCTGCTCCAGAATGTGAAGGTAAATCCTTTTGCAGAAAGGCTGAAGGACGGCTGGAGGACAGGGTCTTTGTCCAACGTAAAGCCCCTCCAGACATATTTAGAATAAAAATCCAGGCTTCCTGATGCCTGAAGGTCCAACCCCTTGGCGATCTTCTTACAATACCCCAGGAAAGTCGTGTCGCTTTCCGGGATGCCCGCAAAGGCCGACCCGCCCAAACACATGATCGAAAGACACAAAACCACAGCAAAAATCCCATTTTTCACTCTTGCTACCATATTACCCTCCTTGAGTCATGTTACTTTTAAACTCATTGTACTCCTTAAAAAAATAAGCGCCTTAATTCCATCGCTGGAAGCAAGACGCCTTCGTCTTAAAAAACAAAAAATCCCGAAACGGCTTCTTTTCTTTGAAGCCATTCCGGGACATCGCTATCCCATTGTCCGCCGTCATTCAGCGTGTGTTACCCTTTTGTAAAAAAAACGTTCGCGGTTACTTCTGCGAACGTCATCGTCGACTTACTTCTTTGTACATCTAAAATATACTATATGATTATTCTTTTGTCAAGTAAAATTTATCATTCTGTAATGATTCTTTTCTCAAGGTCTTTGACCTCGTCACCTATGTCAGAGCACCTCTGCTCTATCTCCTTGAGCCGGCGGCCGTACTCTTTGGCGCGCTCAGGGGTGGCAAAGATGCGCTGGTCTGAAAGGGCGCGCGACTTGGCATAACTCTCTAATTCAAGATCATGCTTTTCCTTCTGCAATTTCTGGATAGAAGCACCGATAGCCGTATTATGGGACTTGCGCTTACGCTCCTCTTCCTTATTCAAACGCTCGTCTTCTTTTTTTCTTTCGCGGGCGGATGAGTCTTCCCTGTTCTTATCTGCCGCGGCTTTCCTGGACCGCTCCTTGAACTCGGTTTCACCCTGCGCCCTCTTCTCTAAATAATAATCGAAGTTGCCGTAAAACTTACGCACATGGCTTCCCTCATTTTGGCCTGCCGGGGAAACCTCATAAACGACATTTGCAACCGAGCGGACAAAATGTATATCGTGGCTGATGAAAACGAGCGTGCCTTGATATGCGGTCAATGCCTGCACCAGCGCATCCACCGCATCCACATCCAAGTGCGTGGTCGGTTCATCCAGCAAAAGGAAATTAGGCGGGTTGATAAGGAATTTCGCCAGATTAAGGCGGCTCTTTTCCCCTCCGGATAAGACGCTCACCTTTTTTTCAACATCGTCACCTGTGAATAGAAAAGCCCCCAGGATAGTGCGGATATTCTCCTGCGACATGGCGCCAGGGGCGGCATTGTAGCTTTCAGTCAAAACGGTGTTATCGGGATGAAGGGTATCAAGACGCGTCTGGGAGAAATAGCCGATATCTACGTTATGCCCTACTGTGCGCATCCCGCTATCCGCAGGGATGACCCCGGACAATATCTTTAAAAGCGTGGATTTACCTGCGCCGTTCTCCCCTGCCAAGACCGCCCTGTCTCCTCGCTCTATCTCAAAATCCAGGCCTTGATATACACGGATATCGCTATATGCCTTATGGATATTTTCAAGCGCTATGACCCTCTGGCCGCTCGGCCGTGTTTGAGGAAATTTAAAATGCTTGATGCTCTCTCTTTGGTCCGGAGGCAAGGCTATCTCCTCCATCCGCTCCAGCGTCTTGCGTTTATTACGCACAGCAGCCGCCTTGTTGGGCTGCGCGTGGAACCTGGAAACGAACTTGTCCAACTGCTGCCGCTTCTTTTCCTGTTCGACATACTGCTTTTCAAGGTGCGAGCGCCTTTCTTCCTTTATGCGTTCATAATGCTCATAACTGCCGCTCACCTTTGCTATAGAGCCGTGTTCCAATATCAAAGTATAGTTCGTGACCTCGTTCAAGAAACTCTTGTCATGGGATATCATGATGAAAGTACCGCGGAAACCGCTTAAATAATCTTTCAGCCATAAGGCGGCATTTAAATCCAGGTAATTAGTAGGCTCATCCAAAAGAAGCAAGTCGTAGTGATAAGTAAGAAGTTTTGCCAAAAGCGTACGCATCTGCCAGCCGCCGCTCATCTGGTTGATAGGCCGGTTGAAATCCCTTTGCTTAAAACCCAGCCCTGCCAGTATCTTTTCAGCCCTGTGCTCTAATTCAAAAAAACCCAGGACTTCCAGCTCATGGAGAATATCCCCGTAGCGGTGCGAATCAGCCTGGTTCTTCTCTTCCAATTCTTCCTTTTCTTTTATCAGGCTGCGTAAGGTTTCGTCGCCTCCCGTCAACTCTTCTAAGACAGTACGGTCAGAATGAAAGCTCGATTCCTGGGGGAGATAGCCTATGCGGGTGTTTTTCTGCACCTGGATAGAACCGCTGGACGGCTCGACATCACCTAATAAGAGATGAAAAAAAGTACTCTTGCCGGCCCCGTTAGGGCCTATCATACCTATCTTTTCACCTCTGTTTATATGAAGAGAGATGTCCTGGAATAGGACTTTTTTGCCGTAATTCTTGGAGAGATTCTGGAGGGCTATCATTAAACCCCGTACCCCGAAAGTTGTTTTATCCTCTTGAGCATATTAGGATGTGTGCTCAACATCTCCATAAGTTTATCGCCTAAGCCGAGCTGTATCTGTTTTTGCTGCAATATATCAAGCTCATGCGGGTCTATTGTGCCGCTTCTGTCCATATCCAGCTGCCGCAACTCTTTGATCTCTCTGGCTGCGCGGGACGGGTCATTGACAAAAAATGCCTTTAAGCCTTCCACGTCCTTTAAACTATCGCGGTCGGCCCTTGCTGAGCCGTACACCAGTTTATAAAGAGCGGACGCCAGGCTTGAAGGCCTGTTGCCCAGCTCCACGGAGCCGCGGTCGGCGAAATACTCACGGATGCGCGAAGCGTAAAGGACCAATAGGTTCGTGATAAAGTAAAAAACAAACGCGGCGATACCTATCAACACCGTATTGCCGCTGCCGCTCCCGCGCCTGCGGCCTCCGCCGAAAAAAGTAAAATGCCAGAATATGCGGTACATGATCATCGGGATGACAGACAAAAGGGTTATTGTCAGGACATCCCTATTCCTGATATGGCTCATCTCATGCCCTAAGACAGCGCGCAGCTCATCATCGTTGAGCAGGTCTAATATACCTTCTGTCACACAGATACGGCCGTCGGATACCCCCCTGCCGAAGGCAAATGCGTTAGGCAAAGAGATCTGGGCCACGCCTATTTTAGGCACAGGCATCTTCGCCCGCATAGCCAGGTCTTCTACCATCTGGTATATTTTAGGATACTGGCTCTTCTGGACATAACGCACGCGCATTGACCACTCGACAAGCTTAGGGCCTATCATATATTGAACGAACATCAGCACAAGGGAAAGCGCCAGATAAAAATAAAAATTAGTCACGCCCATACTGACGCCTATCATGGTGGCCGCGGCGTAAAGTATGGCGAACATTACTGCCATCAAAAGAAACATTCTCAATCTAAAATAAAACATGGTTTCCCCCGTATATCTATTTTTTAATTAAGTCTTTGCGCCTATGAGAAAATCGTAGAGTTCATGGCTTGTCTTGCACGAGAGTATTGAATTCCTGGCATTCTCAGATACCAGGCTCTTGCTGAATTCTGCCATATATTGGAGATACGGCCCTGAAAGCGATTTTGGGCAAAGGGTCAGAATGAATATCTTTGACGGCTTGCTATCCAAAGACCCGAAATCTACGCCTTCTTTCTTAACCCCGAACGCCGTGATTATATTCTTCACCGACCCTGTCTTGACATGAGGCATGGCTATCCCATCCTGCATGCCGGTAGACATAACAGACTCCCTTTCAAGAAGGCTCTTTAATATCTCGCCCCTTATCTCATATCGCAGTTGTCCTGAACGGACCAAGAGCCCTACGAGCTCCATCAATATTTCTTCTTTTGTATTGCCATCAAGCCTTACCCCTACAGCCGAAGGAGAAAGGATATCCGAGACAGAGATCTCTTTTTTCTTACTCCCGGTCTTCAAAGAAAAGATATTCCTGCCTATCTGCTCCTTATCAGCTAAGGTCTGGAGTTTTTTCATGGTATTTTCAAGCTCTGCCATGACTTCATAGAAGAGCGTATGGATAAAAGAGGCGTCTTGTTCCTTGCAATGAAAAGTCATCTGCTTTGAGTCGTAGTTGAGCACGATAAAAGTGCCGTTCCTTCGTATCTGATACACAACATCATCCATCACAATGCGGTGGACATAAAAACCGTTGGATTCGAACATAAGTATGGTTTTACGCAGAACGAGGTCCGCGGTCTCAGGGTTAGGCATTTTATAACGTATTTCTACCCGTTCATCCTTCACCTTGCGTCTGCTCATAAAAACAGGCTTGTCTGACTCCACAAGCTTGGCAAGGATGGGCGGGGTTATAAGCGTAGTTAGAAAAGTCATCATTACAGCCACGCTGAATGCGTCATGCGGTATGACACCTGACGACAGGCCTATCCCAGCTACGATGAGAGCCACCTCCCCTCGGGGCACCATCCCTATGCCGACTATCATCGACCCCCTGAAATTAAACCCGAACAGGCCTGCAGCGAACCCGCATCCTACTACCTTGCTTATGATGGCGACAAGCAGATATACCAAGCCGAAAAGAAGTATATGGGGTGATGTCATCTCCCTAAAATTAACGAGCATCCCCATTACACAAAAGAATACAGGTACCAGCAACTTCTGTACCACGACAAGGTTTTCGTGAATAACATAGCAAAGGTCTGTCTTTGACAAAGACAGGCCCATAATATAGGCGCCAATGATCATGGCAAGGCCTGAACGCTCAAATATGCCTGAAAGTAGAAGCGCCAGCGCAAGAGCTGCGATAGCGATGGTTATTTTATCCTTGAATACACGCTTTAAGAATTGGCTCAAGTGGTTAGACGCCAGAACACCTGCGACGGTAAACCCGAGCCAGATACCCAGCGCCTTTAAGGAAATAAGGCCGATATCACCCCAGGAAATCTGGGAACTCTTTGCCATGGCTATGACGATAGCCAATATGATAATACCCAAAACATCGTCGATAACAGCGGAAGCGACGATGGTGACCCCTTCGGGAGAGTCCATCTTCTTCTTTTCAGAGAGTATCCGCGCGCTTATGCCGACAGATGTCGCCGTTGATATAACGCCCAGAAATAAAGGTACGGGATGGACAAAACCATACTGCGCCCCGAATAAGAATTTTGAAAAAACAACTGCGGTCAGGTCGCCTAGAACAAAACTAAAGATAACACCAAAAATACCTACCACGGGCCCGACGAAAGAAAGCTTGAGAAACGCATCTATATCGGTCTCAAGGCCGGCAAGAAAAAGAAGCACGATAGATGCTATCGTTGCTATGCTGTAAAGTTCGGCTGAAACAGGGAATCCGGAGGAAAAAGGGAACAAACCTAAAGGAAACCCGGGAAGAGGCAGATGCCCTAAAACATAAGGGCCGATCAAAGCGCCTATTACGATCTCGCCGAGTACGGCAGGGAGGCTGAATCTTTCAAATAGTTTGCCTCCAAACCATGCGGCGATTATGATAACACCGAGCTGGAACACGAGCTGTGTGACTATTTCGATGAGCCCGCTCTCCGAAGCCCCGGTGTCCGCGTAAACATGGGCGGCAGAAAAAAAGAAGATAACCCCTGCCGTCAATAAACTACTGGCCACAGACCTTCTATTCATGATATCTGTTTATCTCCTTAAATAAAAAAAGCTCCTCATAGGAGCTTCGATCATCTTTGAACTAAGTTTCTATTGATTTAAGTCTACCGCTATCAAACGACTTTGTAAAGAAATTTATTACTTTGCGTCAAGCTGCTTTTTCCATTCGCGAATTACATTTGAAATAAGCCGAAACAAAACAGCGTTCCCGCTATCTTTACCTTTTTCAAAATCTTTATCGACCATACCCATTTGGTTCGTGACGTGGGCGAAACATACAACTTTCTTTTTTCGTGCCTGCGCAAAAGCATAGAGTGCCGCGGCCTCCATTTCGACGGCAAGCAGACCTTCCGAGCGCGCAAAGGAAATGGCCTCTTTCGTCTCTCGAAACGGCGCGTCTGTCGTCCATGCCGCGCCTTGTATAACCAGCGGCTTCCTTTTAACAATTCCATTTAACATAGTAAGAACATCCGATGAGATAAAAGCATAAGCCGATCCCTGTATATAGTGATAGCTAGTCCCTTCGTCTCTTAAAGCGCGATCGATCAAGATAAAATAAGGCGGCTTATGGACAGGTTTGATCTGTCCTGCCGAAGTGATGCTTATCAACAACCGGCAACCCGACGCGAATAATTCTTCCGCTACGAGCACGGCAAAAGAAGCGCCCACAGCCCGTCCGATCACGCCTACGAATAAACCTTCAATTTCTATATTGTAGAGGTCTGTGTGGTAACAAGCCCAATAAGGGTTGCGCTTGCCCACAGAGGAATCCCGGATGAATGAAGATAGATCGCCATCGGGATCGAGTACGCATATCTCCGGCACACTGCCGGGTGGCAACGACTTCTGGCGCCGAGCCTGTTTCAGCAAATTCGCAGGGTCAAAAACTGATGATTTTCGGTAATGTTTATTTGCTAATATCGGTATCACACAATTATTTTTAGTCATTTCAGCTCAAACTTATTTATCCCGAATGTTGCAATAGAAATCCCATCGGGGTTACCCCGACAAACATGTTTAAATCCTATGGAATTTCCGCCGGAGGCGGATCCGCCTTCGGCGGAAAACAGTCGGCCCTATCGGGTAAATTTTGCTATTGCCTGCCTGTCAGCAGACAATCAAAATTTGGGTTTATAAGCCCGGACATTGGCGCAGATGGCGGACCTATGGCCTGTGCGGGCATTGCGGCATTTGGATATGACCTCGATATTTTTAAATCCGGCTTTTTCCATTAGCGCTAAGAAGTCCTTTTCCACTAAAGCGCCTCCGATACATCTGAACCAGTCGCTATGGCTTTTTCTTTCTTCTTCGGATAACGGCTCATTTAAGACGATCTCAGAAAAAACTGTCCGGCCTCCCGGTTTTAATACCCGATAGACCTCTCTTTTTACCGCTTCTTTATCGGGAGAAAGGTTGTATATACCGTTTGAGGCTACAACATCGAAAAAATTATCATTAAAAGGCATCTTGTCGGATTCACCACTATGGATTTCCACATTCTCTATCCCGGCTTTTACCATATTTTCTCTTGCCTTGTTCACCATATCAACCGATATATCCAAACCGTAAGCTCTGCCTTTATCGCCTACTGCCTTTGCGTAAAAATACAGGTCAAGGCCTGCGCCGCAACCCAGATCAAGCACGACCTCGCCTTCCTTAAGCTCCACAAAAGGCTGGGGATTATTAGCTCCGGTGAAAGATTCGGTTAAAGAATCAGGCAATTTATCTAATATCTCCTTAGGGTAGCCGACCTTTAAGGCAAATGCTTTGCCTACAGGAAAATTAAACACACCGCAGGGATTAGCAGCCACTTCGCTATATTTATCTTTGACCATTTTCTTAATTTCGTCGGGGTCTATATTGCGCATTTATCCTCCTTAAAACACCAAAGTCTGCTTACCGGTCTTTATGGAATTGGCAACATCCGTCAAGCAACATATCTCGATCCCATCGATTAATTCTTCCTTTGCCACCCCCCGCGCCTGGCAACAACTGCCGCAGACTAAGATCTTAACGCCTATTTTAATCAAGTCCGAGAGCTTTCTGCCGAGATTCAAGCCCTCTAGATCATCGGGCGGATTTTGAGCTTTTTTGGCGCAGAAGACCGCCTCATCAAATAAAACTACGACTGTTTCCAAATTAACGTCCAACAGCCCGCTGGCAAGCCTAATACCATTCCAAGAACGCATCGTATTCGGCCCTTCGTTAAGTATAATGTTTATCTTATCCACAAAACCCCCTTTTAACACCACTGTCGATTCCAAAAGATATCGCATAGTTTACCCCGTTAGAGAACTACGTTCTCTAACGGGGTAAACTATGCTCTTTTTATCTTTCGTATATCACGGGATAGTTTCTCCGTCTGGGCCAATCTCTCAAGCAGCATCTCCCGCATAATATCAAACGCTTTGCCGATCTTTGTATCAACCAAAGAGTAATAGATCGTTGTGCCGTCCCTTCTAGTCTTTACGATACCCTTTTCTCTCAGAATACTCAGATGCTGGGAGAGGTTTGCCTGTCGGAACTTGACTAATTTTTCTAATTCACCGACAGACAGCTCTTTATCCCTTAAAAGGTTCAAGATCTCTAATCTTTTCGGAGAAGTAAAGACCCGGCACATTTGGGAGTGAAGTTCGTAGAGTTTTTGTTCCATCATTTATTCAAATATTAGCATATATGAATATTCCTGTCAATAAAAAAATGCCGCTTATTAAAGGTGCTTGTGAGGGCGTCATCATATTTTAACCTGACCGGCTTCTCTTGTAGCTATTAGATCGACGCCGATACCCAAAAAATCCGGCACTATTACATCCCCCGCGGCAAGGGGCTGAGTAACGCATATCTTTTTTAACGCCTCCATCGCTTCGTAAAGCTTCGCCTTGGGGATAGGCTTATCTGTGCGCGCAGGGACCATCTTTAAGTCTAACCCCCGCGATAAAACAGCGGAGGTCAATACCCTTACGGGGTTCTCTATTTCAGAGACGGCATAAGCCTCGCCGCGAGGGCATTTATTGCCGGACACCTTTACAACGCGGCAATTCTCGATATCTGCGGCCAGAGAACACCCCACCGGACACTCGATACACGTCAATTGTTTGATCATAAAATAATTAAATTATTAATTATCATAGCTGTCCAAATTAGTGTCATTGCGAACCCTTCGCTTCGCTCAAGGGCAGGCTCCGGGAAACAATCTTATCGAAAGGAAGATTGTTTCGTCGCTTACGCTCCTCGCAATGACACGCTATTGAAATCTCAAAAAACTGTTACCGGCGATAAACGCTGCTTAATTTAACCATAAGTGATTAAATGCGCAATTAATCAATCATAATTCATAATTAATCATTGCTTTTTAATGTACTCCGCCGCCATGCGGCCGGCAAGTTCGCTGTCGCGCGTCACGGAATCCGCCAGGTCATAGATCTTACATGCGTTACCACAGACAAAGACCCCGTCTATAGAAGTCTTGTTGACCTCTTTGGCTATAGGGACATTCGTCTTCTTGTCTAATTCCACACCCGCCATCTCGAGCAGCTCATTCTCCGGTATAAGCCCAACCGATATCAAGACGGTATCACAGGTGATATCGAATCTTGAACCTGCTATCTCGTTAAAATTCTCGTCTACTTGCGCCACTCCCACCTTCTCCACCCTGTCTCTGCCATAAATACGGGTTATCTTATGCTTCAAATAGAACGGTATATCGAAATCTTCTACGCACTGCACGACATTCCGCGTTAAACCGCGTGTCTCCTTTTGGATCTCTACGACGCCCTTGACCTTCGCGCCTTCAAGGGTGAATCTTCGCGCCATGATAAGGCCGATATCGCCGGAGCCTACGATAACGACTTCTCTGCCGGGCAAAAGCCCTTCGATATTTATCAGCTTCTGCGCCAGCCCGGCGGAAAAAATACCTGCGGGCCTGGTGCCCGCGATAGGGATCATTTCACGGGTCTTCTCCCGCGCCCCTGTAGCCATGATCAGGGCTCCCGCCTTTATTTGCACAAGGCCTCCGGGTTTCAGGTAAGTCAGCACCTTATCTTTTGTCAGCGAAACGACGAATGACCTTAAACTGAGCTCGATATCTTTTACGGCCCTGATCTTTTTGATAAAACGCCCGGCGTATTCAGGGCCCGTCAAAACTTCTTTAAAATAATCCAGGCCGAACCCCGTATGGACGCATTGGTTAAGGATACCACCGAGATACTGGTCTCTCTCAAGAAGCAATATATCCCGTACCCCATGTTCATAAGCTGACAATGCCGCGGCCATACCTGCCGGGCCTGCGCCCACTATTACAAGATCACGCTCAATCATATATTGGTTTGGTTATGTTAAAAATACGGATCACGTTACCTAACTACCGATCCTCTCTCCTGGCAAACAATCTCAGACCCAGGACCCCTCTTTGTCACTTCTATCAACGGGATTTTCTTTTCTTCTGCCAATATCTTCATGATCCTCGTAGTACAGAAACTGCCGTGGCAACGGCCGGCCTGAGCGCGCGTCCTGAATTTTACGCCGTCTAAAGTGCAGGCGCCTCGGGCTATGGCATCTTTGACCTCTTTTGCCGAAACCATCTCACAGCGGCACACAATGTCACCGTAAGAACCGTCTTTTTTAATAAGACGTTTTGTGGCGGGCAGCGGTATCGCGAATAAATGCGTAGTCTTTTTGCGGTACTTGTGAAAAATAAATTTTCGTTTCAACTTCAAGCCGTTCTTTTTAAGGATATCTGCGGCCGCAAGGGCAATGGCAGGTGCGGCGGTCAACCCCGGCGACTGGATGCCGGCAACATTTATAAAGCCAGGGACAATATCCTCGTGCCGTATTATAAAATCATCTCCGGCCACAGGCCTTAAGCCGGCAAAATAGGCTATGATATCGCGCTTTTCAACAGCAGGCACGAGCCTTTGCGCCCCTTCAAGCACTTTTTTAAGGCCATCGTCTGAGGTCGACAAGTCATCCTTTTCTTCGACATCCTGGGCGGTCGGGCCTATCATCGGATTGCCGTCGGAAGTCCTGATCATCAAGATACCCTTTGAAGCCTTCGAAGGCAGCGGGAAGATAAGGCGGCCGGTTAAATACTGCTTCTTCTTATCCAGGAGGTACTCTTGGCCCTTTCGCGGTTTGATCGTAAAACTATCCGCGCCGGCCATCTTTGCCACTTCGTCGGCGAAAAGGCCTGCGGCATTAATGACATAACGCGCGCGAAAAACCAGGCCTGCGGCAAATATCTCAAAAGGCCTGGATGTTATGATCTTTTCAACCTTCGCCCGCGTATAAATATCCACGCCGTTCTTGGCGGCATTTTCCGAAAGCGCGTACACAAGCCTGTAAGGGCTGATGATCCCGGCAGTCGGGGCATAGAGCGCGGTAAGGACAGAACGGTTAAGGTTTGGTTCATTGGCTTTCAGCCAAGCGCTATCAACCATCTTCAATCTTCTTACGCCCAGCGACTCGGCGTCTTTTTTAAGCTGTAAAAGGCGCGCCCGCTCCTCTTCATTAAAAGCAACGATCAGCTCGCCGACTTCCTTGAAATCAGCGCCTAATTCAGAGGAGATCTTGCGAATGAGCCTGTTACCCTGGACGCAAAGGCGGGATTTTAAAAGATGGGGCGGCATCTGCGTCCCGGGATGAATGATGCCGCTATTGGATTTGGAGACCCCGAAGGCGAGCTCCTCTTCTTTCTCAAGCAAAGCTATCTTCAACTTATAACGGGAAAGCTCGCGCGCGATCGACGCCCCAACCACACCCCCGCCAATTATCACCACATCGTAAATATGCATATTATACCCGCATTATAATCCACTATTTAACCTCAATCAACTACTACCACAGCCGCTTCCAGCATTTTTCTGTATACAGTACTTCAATAATATTCATTAGCCTTCACGGGCCGCCGGTAATAGCCTATTTTAGCCTACAAAGCCGCTTCCGGCATTTTTTCC
>DMEU01000001.1 GCA_003451585.1 Candidatus Omnitrophota bacterium
GGCTCTACCTTCGGCTCTACCTTCGGCTCTACCTTCGGCTCTACCTTCGGCTCTACCTTCGGCTCTACCTTCGGCTCTACCTTCGGCTCTACCTTAGGCTCTACCTTCGGCTCTACCTTAGGCTCTACCTTAGGCTCTACCTTAGGCTCGCGAAGCCTGACTATCTCAGCCTCCAACTCGTCGTACTGCCCTCTTAAACCATCGAACATCTGCGTCTTTGTCTTCAATTCCAACTTAACGGTTTCCAACTCCTTATTAATCTTATCCATCTCCATCTCTTTTAAAGATATCTCGCCTTGCAGTTTCTGCCGCGCGACCGTCTCCTGCTGCAGCATCATCTCCTTTTGCCTAATATCTTCCTTTGCGCCCTGCGACTCCTCTTTGGCCTTTTCCAAAACCTTGACCTTGGACATCAACTCGGCATTCTCTTTTTTATATATATCGACCTGGTCCTTTACCTTGAAGAACTCTTCCTCGAGCTTTTGGCGCTCGTCCATCATCTTCTTCATCTCGGCGTCTTTACGGGATATTTCGATCTCAAGGTCAGAGATCTTTTTCACCTTAGCATCCTCCGTATTTTTTTGCTGCTTGGCGTCATCCGACGAGAATTTGAAAAAATAAGCCACTAAGCCTGCAAGGCCCAACAACAAAATAAGGATCAATACTTCCATGGATGGTCATCCTTTCTACAATACCTGATATGAATAGCCGGATTCCAGTGTCTTGACCAGATCGACAAGTATGGCATTTATAGGGGTTTTTATACCTAAGCTCTCCCCTTGCCTGACGATAACACCGTTTAAAAAATCTATCTCGGTCTTTCTCTTCTTTAGGACGTCTGCCAGCATGCTTGAAATATTTTCCGAGGTAGCCTCACAGACAGACTCAGCTTTTGCGATAGGGTCATCATATATCAATTTAATGCGCTTCCTCTTGGCCACTTTTACCGCCTCAGTTATAGCCTCCCTGAAGATACGTCGGCTGCCGTCAAATTGAACGATCCGGCCGTTGCTCATGCGCGTAAGCGCAGATAAAGCATTTATACCGGCATTTATTACCAACTTTGACCAAAGGACCCCGGTAACATCTTTTGAAATTTTAATAGGCAGCCTGGATTTTTGGAAAAGCTCTCTTAGATCCCTTAATTCAGCCCCCATAGACCCGTCAAGGCGGCCTGCGATAGTTTCGCCTTCGCCGCTATGCCGCACAACCCCTTCTTCGACCAGGGTCGCGCCCATGTTAGTGACCCCCACAAGCACTTTCCTTGCGCCAAACTCTTCAGCAAGCAATTCTGCGTTACCCACGCCGTTCTGGAGCGAAAAAACGAACGCATCCTGGGCAAGGCTGCCGGCTATTGTCTTCACCACATTCTTTGTGTCGTATGATTTTGCGCAAATGATCCAAAGGCCGGCATCACTGACTTCTCCCGGATCGGATACGATCTTGGGAGACTGGAGCTTCATGGAAGTAAGGCCTTCTATCTTTAAGCCGCCTTTTTTTAAACGTGACGCGCGCTCAGACGTCTTATCAAGAAGCCAAATATCTTCCTTTGACCTCGAAAGCAGGCCGTATAACAACAGCCCTATAGCGCCCGGCCCAACGATCACGACTTTCATTGCGCCTCCCATGTTATGATTTGTTTAACATAACATAGATAAAAGTTAATGTCAAATCATCCGGCGAGATCAATAAGTTCATGGACAGGCCTGCTAGTTTTCAAGGCCCTGCCAACGTGAAAATTGATAAAAGATGTCAAAATACCTTCCAGCTGGCCGCGGATCTGGGAGCTCATATTCAACCTTAGGGCCTTTGACCATTCTGACCTCTCTATATAAAGAAGTGTGGCTATACTGCCCTGTAACACGGCCTCTGCATGCCTGTCCGTAGGACAACAGCGGCCACACAAAAGGCCTCCTCTTGACCTGCTAAAAAATGCATCCCTCTCTATTTTTGCATCACATGCCAGGCATGAATCAAAATGCGGCTTAAAACCCGACAAGGAAAGTATCTTGATCTGGAAAATAGGCCGTGTATCGGCCGTGCCGCCTTTTAAGGTGTTCAAGAAATCAAAGATCAGTTCGAAAACTTCGGCATGGGCGTCTTCAAGAGGCATCAGGCAATCTACCAATTCCGCGATATGGCTGGCAAAACCGAAAGTCTTTAAGCTAGGCGTGAGCATGCCGAAGTCATCTATCTGGTCGCACTGGCCTACGAGGTGTATCTCGGTATTCCTCTTCCTGTAGAAGACGATGTGGTTAAGGGACAACGGGGAAAGGGTAGTAGAGAACTTTCTTGGGTCCTTACGGACACCCTTCAAGATGCCTTTGACCTTACCGAAATCCCTGGTGAAAAAAGTAACGATCTTACTCGTTTCTCGAAAGTCAAATGCCCTTAATAGGAATGCAGGTGTGGAACAGATCATGGCACCTTTAGAGTAGCTGAGTGGTTGCAAGTATCATGTATCATATATCACGTGTCATGTGTCATGTATCATGTATCAAGTATCACGTTTTGGGTATTTGGGTATTTTTCTTGACACCTGACACTTGAAACCGATTATTTTTTTTAATAGTTCTTCCTGCCGCATCCACATCCTTCTTCTTTCGTCGGGAGTGGAGTCATCATAGCCTGTCAGATGTAATATACCGTGTATGATATAACGCGCGAGCTCTTCTTTAAAACTTACTTTTATCTTCCTGGCTACCGATCTTGCCCTATCAACAGAGACTACTACATCGGCAACAAGGCATGCCTTTGACAAGAATGGAGGTTTAAGGTCAAACGAGAGAACGTCCGTAGTCGAATCCTTGGACATATACTTCCTGTTCAGGCGCCTGAGTGCGGCATCCCCGGACAGGATAACGGTCAAAACGGCATTTTTGACCTTTTCTTCTTTTAATGCTATTTGAGAGACACTTTTAATGAAAGCGGCCAAGATGCGGGCCTTAGGAGAGAGCACCGTGACTTCGATGCCTTTGCATATACTATTATTATATTTTTCTGTCACCTTTGCTTAAGGTTTGGGATACTCGATACGTGAATGATAAAAAGCCCCAAGGATATGTATAAAGATAGTGGATATCTTCTCTAAGTCCCTTAAGGTAAGCTCACAGGCATCCAACTGGCCGTCGATAAATTTATTATTGATTATACGGCGAACCAGGTCTGAGACGCGCTCTGCGGTAGGCTCATCCAAGGCCCTGCAGGCCGCCTCGACTGAATCAGCAAGAAGCACTATGGCGGTCTCCTTGGACTGAGGCTTAGGACCCGGATATCGGAATACCTCTTCCTTAACATCTTCACTAGCCTCTTTAGACTCAAGCGCACGCCTGTAAAAATAATAGACGAGGCTTGTACCATGATGCTGGGAGATAAATTCTATGATAGCATTATTCAACCTGTTCTTCTTGGCCAGGTCCATCCCGCGCTTTACATGGTCCATGATCACAAGCCTGCTCATAGACGCGCTTAAGTCATCGTGTTTGCTGGCGCACCTGTCCTGATTCTCGCTGAAATACTCGGGTTTCTCCAATTTACCTATGTCATGGTAATACGCCCCCACGCGGGACAATAATGAATTAGCGCCTACGACCTCAGATGCCATCTCAGCAAGATTTCCAACCATGAGGCTGTGGTGATAAGTGCCGGGGGCCTCTAAAACAAGGCGCTTTAACAGCGGATGATTGAAGTCTGCGAGCTCTAAAAGACTGATGTCGGTAACGACTTTAAAAAGAAATTCAAAAACAGGCAATAAGCCTGCTACCAGGAAAGAAGCTATGAGGCCATTTAAGAACGGTGTGGAGCAAAACTTCAATACGGGGGCTGAGGTAATACCATAATGCCTAAAAAATGTAAGCGCGGCCAGGGCCTGCACAAGGCCCACAAAAAAACCAGCTGTTATTATCTTGGACCTGCGCCTGGCATGCCAGACGAACAAAGAGCCCGTGATGCCGCCTATAAGAAGCACGCTCGCCAGATAAAGGTCTACGCCGTAAGATACACCGACAAAAACGCTCAAGCCTACGCTAAACAGCAGAGCAAGCTCAAGGTCCCTGTACAATAGCGATACCAGCATAGAGAAAAAAGCTACAGGGAAAAAATACGGGGAGACCTGAAAATATTCCTTTAAAAAACCAACACTTGCCACGCCCAGCAGGAAAAGAAAGATCAGCGTTAAAAAATTATATTTCTTTCCGTAGGTTTTAAGGGAAATGACCAGCAGGTAAGCTGACAGGATAAAAAAAAGCAGGACCGAAATAAGGGCGATATTCGACAGGCTGGCAAAAAAAACAGAAAAAACAACGCCGCCGAGTATAAGTAATACCTGCCTAACTGTAAGAACGTTGTGATTTCTCATAAGCTTCTATGATCCTCTGGACAAGCTCGTGCCGGACGACGTCGGCCCCGGTCAGATGGATGAACTTTATGCCATCGATCTTGGATAAAAGCTCCTGGGCCTGCAATAAACCTAAAGGTTTGCCTCCGGGCAGATCGCTCTGCGTCATATCACCGGTGATCACAGCCTTTGAATCAAAACCCAGGCGCGTCAAGAACATCTTTAACTGCTCAGGCGTACAGTTCTGGGCTTCGTCTAAAATAATGAATGCGTCATTCAATGTGCGGCCGCGCATATACGCCAGAGGAGCCACTTCAATTATCCCCATCTCTATATATTTTTCTATTTTTTCAGCCTCCATCATGTCATAGATCGCATCATAGAGAGGCCTAAGGTAAGGAGACAGTTTTTCCTGGAGGCCTCCGGGTAAAAACCCGAGGCTCTCACCGGCCTCTATAGCAGGCCGCGTCAAGATGATCCTCCTTACCCTGCCTGATAAGAGTGCGGAGACCGCCATAGCCATCGCCAGATAGGTCTTGCCTGTCCCGGCCGGACCGATACCGAAAACAATATCATATTTTCTTATCGAATCCGCATACTCCTGCTGGCCGCGCGTCTTGGGGACTGCGGTCTTATCCTTACGGGAGACATCTGCGGAAAACTCATCGAGCGTAAACTTAGACTCCATTTGCTTTTCATGTTTAGCACCCCGTGAAGCAAGGATCATATGCTCCAGTTCCTTTCGGTCCGGATTCCTATTGGACCTTACAAGATGCAGGAAATTCTCGATAAGATAAACGGCCTTCTCGAGCTTTCCTTTATTGGAAGAGCTGACCTTAAGCCCATCAGCCTTTGAGCTTATTTTTACCGCGAAGGCCTGCTCAATGAGCCTGGAGTTCTCATCATGCATGCCAAAAAAATCACGCGCCTCTTTTTGATTTTCTACTTTAATAATTCTAAACATAGAACTCCTATTTAGTTACATCCGTCTCCTGCGGTATCTTCAAGACCTGGCCGGCATATATCTTGTCCGGCGTCTTAAGCTGGTCCGCGTTAGCCTCAAATATTTTCTTCCATTTTTTTGCGGTCCCATATACCTTTAAAGAGATCTTACCTAAGGTATCATTGGGCTCGACAGTATAATAACTGTCTTTTCGCGTCGCATCCTGCCCCTCGATCTCTTCGGTAGCTTCTTCCATGATAGGCTCAGAGACTGGTTCTTTGACGGACTCAACAGCCATCCTCCTGGTCCTCTTCGTTGAAGTTTTACCCTTTTGCCCATATCTACCGACCTCGATCTCTGCCACGTAAGTACGGCGCGTCAATTTCCGCGATTCATCCGCCGCAGATACTGCCGGTGTACCCGTCAAAAAGCCCTGGTTGCCGCTCACCAAATTCTGGTCCACTCTGTCTTTTTCAACCGCGTAAGTCCTGACCTGCGTGCAGCCCGAAACTATCAATAATAAAAAAGCAGGTAAAAAAATAACACCAAAAAACTTCTTCATACTATCCTCCGTTATGATGGGCCTACGGTTTTAATATGCAATTCTTTAAGCTGTTTGTCCGATACCGAGGAAGGCGCATCGGTCAGAGGGCATACAGCCTTCTGTGTCTTTGGGAACGCTATTATATCGCGGATACTCTCTGTTCCGAAAAGGATCGATAGTATCCTGTCCAAGCCAAAGGCTATGCCGCCATGCGGGGGCGCGCCGTATTTGAACGCTTCCAACAAAAACCCAAACCTGGAATTAATTTCTTCATCGGCGATATTTAATATGCGGAAGATCTTTCTCTGGAGCTCCTGCTCATGTATCCTCATAGAGCCGCTGGCTATCTCGCTGCCGTTTAAAACCAGGTCATAAGAACGCGACCGGACCGGTGCCAGGTCCTGGCCGTCAAGCAAGCCAAGGTCTTGCGGATGCGGCGCGGTAAACGGGTGATGCTCACTGTCCCAGCGCTTTCCTTCGTCGTCATATTTAAATAGAGGGAAATCAACGACCCATACAAATGAAAACTCACCCGGGTCAGACTTATTAACCCTTAAGTCAGGCTTGTCGGAACCGTATCGCTGGACCGCGTCTTTATAACTTATGCGCTCAAATGGTGTCTTCAACTCTATCCCTTTTAAGTCTTTTACTACCTTCGCAAAAAGCCTTTCACTGATATCAAATATGTCCTCTTCATCTAAAAATGACATCTCCATATCCAACTGGGTGAATTCCGGCTGCCTGTCCGCCCTCAAGTCCTCATCGCGAAAACACTTGGCGATCTGAAAATACCTGTCAAAACCTGAAACCATTAAAAGCTGCTTAAAGAGCTGGGGCGATTGCGGAAGCGCGAAGAATTTCCCAGGGTTAACGCGCGAAGGCACAAGGTAATCGCGCGCGCCCTCAGGTGTAGACTTCGTCAAAATAGGGGTCTCGACTTCTACAAATCCTCTAGCCTCTAAAAAATTACGTGCTATGTGATTAAGTTTATGGCGCGCCTCCATGAGCCGGAACATGTTCGGCCTCCTTAAGTCCAGATACCTGTATGGAAGCCTGATATCCTCGGCAACATCAAGCGCATCTTCGATCTCAAAAGGCGGGTTTAAAGAAGGATTAAGGATCTCTAACTCCTTAGCTATCAACTCTACCTCACCCGTGGCTATCTTTGGGTTGATGTTATTTTTAGGCCGCTGGTTGACCAGCCCTTTGAGGCGGATGCAATACTCCGCGCGAAGGTCCATGGCCTTAGCATGCGCCTGCGGCGCGTCTTTCGGGGAAAACATGACCTGCGTATAACCATATCTGTCACGGATATCGATAAAAATGAGTTTCCCGTGGTCCCTGCGGCGATGCACCCAGCCGCATAAAACGACATCCTGACCGGCATGCCCGTTGTTTAATTCACCACAAGTGTGTGTTCTTAACATGATTTTATTCCATCCTTCGGCTTATATACTTTTATCTTTTCAACAAGCTGAGTTAGATTAACTTCTTCCTGAGTGCTTGCCCGCATATTTTTTAATACCGCAGTGCCCTTTGCCAATTCATTGTCCCCTAAAATGAGGCAAAACCCGGCCTGGCTCTTATCGGCCCTCCTCATCTTTGATTTAAGAGACCCTTCGAGATAATCTATATCTGTATTAATGCCGCTGTCTCTCAAGAACTGCAGGACCTTGAGACAGGCCTTGAATGCCTCATCACCCAAAGGTATGATATAACAATCCGGCGACTGTCCTTCTCCGTCGCGCGCAATAGCTCCACCCCCGGCCAGAAGTAGACGCTCTACACCTAAGGCGAACCCTACGGCACCGCGCGCCGGTCCTCCAAGCTCTTCAACGAGGTTATCATAGCGCCCTCCGGCGCCTAAGGCATCCTGGCTGCCGAGGTCTTTGTGGGTTATCTCGAACACGGTGCGCGTATAGTAATCCAGCCCCCTGACAAGCAATGGATTCACCTCGTAAGACACTCCAAAGAGGTCCAATCCGATCCTGACATCGTCAAAATGCTTCCGGCACTCCTGACAAATATGTGAAACACCTAAGTTCATAGCCAAGATGATGTCTTTGCACTGTTTATTCTTACAGTCAAGGACCCTGAACACATTCTTCGCCATCCTTGACTGGCAATCTTCACAAAAAGATTTTTTTTGAGGAAGGAGCTTTTCCCTTAAATTAAGAGCAAAACTCTTTTTATCATTGAGGCAGCCTAGAGTATTAACTATTATTTGATGGCCGGTGATACCAAGAGAGGAGATTATTCGCGATGCCAGTGCAATGGCCTCTGCGTCTAAATAAGGGCTATATGAACCTATGGCTTCGCAGCCGATATGATGAAATTGCCTTAAGCGGCCTTTTTGAGGGCGCTCTGCCCTAAACATAGGGCCCATATAATAAAACTTGGACACTGCTGGAACATTGTAAAGCGTATTCTCTACATAAGAACGGACAATGGAAGCTGTTGCCTCAGGTCGCAATACGAATGTATCCGTCTCCTTATTTATCAAAAACATCTGCTTTTGGACAATATCCGTCAGATCACCCAGGGAACGGGAAAATAATTTGGATTCTTCGATGATAGGGGTGCGGATCTCCTCATAGGCAAAAAGAGAAAAGACAGACCTAGCCTTTTCTTCCACCTTAAGCCAAATTCCGGATTCCTGCGGTAATATATCTTTCGTGCCGCGCGGGGATTTGAAAAGCATTTAGGAAGCTCTTTAGGGGTAATATCCTACAATTTAACAACGTCCTTAGCCTGAGGGCCCTTTTCACCCTGGACGATCTCAAACTGGACCTTTTGGCCTTCGTCTAAAGTCTTATATCCTTCATCTGTAATAGCCGAAAAATGTACAAATACATCCTGGCCATCTTCGCATTCTATAAACCCATAGCCTTTTTGGGCTGAAAACCACTTTACTTTTCCTGTCATTTTATCTTCTTTTTCATCTCAAGCCCGGCCTTAAAAACTACCACCTTACGCGCAGGGACCGGTACTACCTGGCCTGTGCGAGGGTTACGTCCGGTGCGGCTGCGTCTTTCTTTGAGCTTGAATACCCCGAAATTCCTCAACTCTACTTTTTCACCGCGGACAAGGCTGGAGACGATATGGTCAAAGGTCTTCTGTACGACCTTTTTCACATCGATCTGTTTTATCCCGGTCTCATCGGCGATCTTTAAAACAATATCTTTCTTGGTCATCGACTCACCCCCTCTTTCGGTGGCGTTCTTAAAAGCCGTATATTTATACGTAAATAAAGTACCACTAAAGACTTACAACGTCAATAAAAATCTTTCTTCACCCAGAAGCTGCTCAATGTCATTAAATAATTCTACCCTGGGCTGGACAAAAAGGTCCTGGGATACCAAGATCTTCATTTTACGGTTAGAAGGCGAGTCCAGGTGCAGATAAACTGGGACATCCCCAGGGGAGAGGGCTAATTTTTCCTTTAAGGCCACCAGCATATTCTCCTTAAGCCCGGACAGGTCTATACTTACAGAAGCTATCATCCTGTAAGCCTCATCTATAGCCGTTATATCGCTTGCGAATATCTTCGGCGTATCCTCTTTAAGGCTGAGTTTACCACGGATCAACACGACATTATTGGCAACTATATATTTAGAGACCTGCTTATACGTGTTAGGAAAGACAAGCACCTCTACCACCCCTCCCAAGTCCTCTACCTTAAGGATAGCCATTTTCTCAGCCTTGGCGCGGGTAACTGTGGTTTTGATCTTATTTATAAGGCCTACGACGGATATCTCCTCCTGGTCCGTGCGCCCTGAAAGATGCGCGATAGAACATGAAGAAAACCTCTTTAAAAGGTGCTCATAACGCACCAAAGGGTGGCCACTTATATAAAATCCAAGGATCTCTTTTTCAAAGCTCAAAAGCTGTATCTCCGGCCATTCCTTAATATCCTGGACAGAAACGGTAAATCTTTTAAAGCCGCTTTCTTGAGGCAGGCCCATGTCAAAGAAAGACAGCTGCCCACTGTTACGGTCGCGGTTTGCCCTGGCGGATTGGTCAAGGCACTCAGTTAAGATACTCATCATCTGACTTCTACGCAACCCAAAGGCATCCATAGCCCCGCACTTAATGAGGCTCTCTATGACCTTCCGGTTAACAAGGCGCAGGTCAACGCGCTGGCAAAAATCTTCAAGCGATATAAATTGCCCTCCATTCTGCCTGGCCTCTACAATTGAATCGATAGCTCCGCGCCCAACATTCTTTACGGCCAAAAGCCCGAACCGGATAGAAGATCGGCCTTCTACGGTAAACTTTGAGAAACTCTCGTTTACCGTTGGGTTAGAGACCGTTATGCCCATATTGCCGCACTCCTTAACGTATTCAACCACCTTATCGGTGTTTTCTTTTTCGCTTGTCAGCAACGCGGTCATGAATTCGACAGGGTAATTGGCCTTTAGATATGCGGTGCGGTAAGAAATGACCGCGTAAGCGGCGGAATGGCTGCGGTTGAACCCATATCCAGAGAAATAATCTATCAGGTCAAATATCTTTGTGGCTATCCTCTTATCTATTTTATTACGCAGGCAGCCTTCCACGAACTGACTGCGCTGTTTAACCATCTCCTCCGGGATCTTTTTGGCCATGGCGCGCCTGAGCAGGTCAGCCTGCGCCATGCTGAAACCGGCCAACTCCGAAGCTATCTGCATGACCTGCTCCTGATAGACCATTATCCCGTAAGTATCTTTTAGCACCTTCTCCAGCCTTGGATGATCATAGACAATAGGCTTTAGCCCGTTCTTCCGCTGGATAAAATCTTCTATCATACCGCTGCCTATGGGGCCTGGCCTATAAAGGGCCAGGATGGCTATAATGTCTTCAAATATCGTGGGCTTGAGTTTTTTTAAGATATCTCTCATCCCCGCGCTTTCCAGCTGGAAGACGCCCATCGTCTGCGCTCCGGCAAACAAGTCAAAGGTCTTTTTATCATCCAGCGGGATATTGTCCATTTCAAGGGACACATTCTCTGTGCGCCTTATTATCTTGGCGGCCTCGTCTATGACGGTCAATGTCCTTAAACCTAAGAAATCCATCTTCAACAGGCCGATCTTTTCCAGCCCCTTCATAGAATAGCCCGATGTTACAGTATCATCATCGAGTTTTGCCAACGGCATGTAGCTGTCCAGCGGCTTATCGCTTATAACGACCCCGGCCGCGTGCACGGATGCGTGCCTGGACAACCCCTCCAGGTCCATCGCGGTATCGATGAGCTCTTTGACCTGGCTGTTACTCGCATAAAGGTTCTTTAATTCATCCAATTTGACCGCATCCTGCAAAGTAGTGTTCTTGCCTGGTTCCGCCGGCACGAGTTTGGCTATTTTATCGACCTCGGCATAGGGCACACCCATTACACGGCCTACATCGCGTATGCATGCGCGCGCAAGCATGGTCCCAAACGTAATGATCTGGGAGACATTTTCCTTGCCGTACTTCTGGGTAACATAATCAATAACCTCCTGCCTTCTTTCGAAACAGAAATCTATATCGATATCCGGCAGGCCTACCCTCTCGGGGTTCAAGAACCTTTCAAATAGAAGCTTATACTTCAAAGGGTCCAATTCAGTGATCCCTAAAAGGTAACTGACGACGCTTCCAGCGGCAGACCCTCTGCCTGGCCCGACCGGTATCCCCTTGCTCTTGGCGTAATGGATGAAATCCCAGACAATAAGAAAATAACTTATGAATCCCATGCTTGAGATCGTCTTAAGCTCATGCTCAAGGCGGTCAAGCACAGACGGCCCGGGTGAAAGGCCGTATCTCTTCTGCATCCCGGCTTTACAGAGTTCGCGCAGGTACTCATCCCTGGACTTGCCGCCGGGAGGCGTATATTGAGGCAGGTGCGGCTTACCGAATTCAAGTTCTACATTGCATCGCTCGGCTATCAATACGGTGTTGGCAATGGCCTCCGGCGCATATTGGAAAAGGGATGTCATTTCTGCCGGGCTTTTAAAATAAAACTCGTTGGTCTGAAAACGCATATGATTAGGGTCATCGAGGGTGGTCTGGGTCTGGATACACAAAAGCGCTTCATGGGAGTGGTAACTGGATTTTTTTAAATAATGGACGTCGTTAGTGGCGACAAGCGGAAGGCCGAGCTCTTTTGAGATCCTTAACATGCCTTCATTGACAACGCGCTGTTCGGAGATCATATTCTCCTGGATCTCTAAATAAAAATTATCCTTGCCAAGGATGGAACTAAACTCATCTGCCGCTTTCAACGCGTCGTTGAAGCGGTTCGCCTGGATAAGGCAGGCGATTTCCCCTTTAAGGCATGCGCTTGAACCTATCAATCCCCCGCTATATTTCGCCAAGACCTCCTTATCGATACGTGGACGGTAATAATAGCCCTCGAGGTACCCTATGGAGACAAGCTTCATAAGGTTATGGTAGCCCTCCTCATTTTGGGCCAGGAGGATAAAATGGTTTGAGGACTCGTGGATACCACTCTCACCTTTACTGAGGCGGCTCTTGGGCGCGACATATACTTCACAGCCCAGGATAGGCTTTATGCCGGCGCGGACAGCAGCTTCATAGAAATCTACGGCACCAAACATATTGCCGTGGTCAGTGATCGCGACCGCCGGCATTTGGTACTCAACAGCTTGTTTAACCAATTCTTTGATGCGACAGGCACCGTCAAGGAGGCTGTACTGCGTGTGGAGATGGAGATGGACAAAACCGGAGTGTGGCATACTTATTTCTTTTGAGGCGTCTGTTCTCGCACAGCACCCCATGACAAAAGTCTAAAGTGTTTAAGGCTGTATAAACCCTAAACTAACAAACTTGCCCACTTACACACTTATACACTTACAAACTTACTATTCCCACTCGATAGTCGAAGGCGGCTTGGAACTGATATCGTATACCACGCGGTTCACGCCTTTGACCTCATTAATTATCTTGCTGGAAACCTTTCCCAACAACTCAGGGGAGAGCTTGACCCAATCTGCCGTCATCCCGTCTGAGCTGGAGACGCAACGAAGGGCGATGACATTTTCATAAGTACGCTCGTCACCCATGACGCCTACGCTCTTAATGGCAAGAAGAACGGCAAAAGACTGCCAGACATCCTCATACAAACCTGCTTTTCTGATCTCGGCTATGAATATATCATCAGCTTGACGCAAGATCGCAAGGCGTTCCGGCGTGACTTCGCCGACGATACGGATGGCCAACCCCGGGCCAGGAAAAGGCTGACGGGTGATGATCTCCTGGGGCAGGCCCAGCTGTTTTGCCAAGGCCCTTACCTCATCCTTGAACAATTCACGCAAGGGCTCGATGAGTTTTAGATTCATACGCTCCGGGAGGCCGCCGACATTGTGATGTGATTTTATCTTTGCGGAAGGCGAACCTGTAGCCGAGACTGACTCTATAACATCTGGATAAAGCGTGCCTTGCGCCAAATACTTGACGCGTTTTACCTTTTTAGCCTCTTCTTCAAAGACCCTTACGAACTCCTCACCAATGATCTTCCTCTTGGATTCAGGGTCGGTAACGCCTTTGAGGCGTTTTAAAAACCTCTTCTGCGCATTCACAAAATCAAGGTTCATGTGTAAATTCCCGCGGAAGACCGCTTTTATCTCCTCGGGTTCCCTGTTACGGACAAGGCCGTTATCAACAAAAATACAACGCAACTGACGGCCTATGGCCCTGTGTATAAGCACGGCCGCGACCGACGAGTCCACCCCGCCGCTCAAACCGCAGACCACATTGTCATTGCCTACTAATTGTCGTATCTGTTCCACGGTCTGTTTAATAAAAGAACCCATCTCCCAGCTCGGGCGGCATTTACAGACCCTGTAAAGAAAATTTGAAATTATCTGCGACCCGTGCGATGTGTGCGCGACCTCAGGGTGGAATTGGACACCGAAGATCTTCCTGTCGCGGCTCGCAAACGCGGCATTAGCCGTATTAAGCGTGTGCGCTATAGAGACAAAACCTTTGGGCAGGACAGAAACGTAGTCTCCATGGCTCATCCAAGAGGTGATGTTGCCGGCCATGCTGTTAAAAAAATCATTGTGGTCGTCGATGAAAAGCTCGGCCCTGCCAAACTCTCTCTCCCTCGTGCGCTTTACGCGGCCGCCGAAAAATTGAGCTATCAGCTGCTGGCCGTAACAAATACCGAGTATCGGGATGCCGAGCTTAAAGATGAGCTTGTCGCACTTAGGGGCCTTGTCATCATATACGCTGGCAGGCCCTCCGGAAAGAATAAGCCCTTTGGGGGATATCTTCTTTATCTGCTCAACGCTGATATTATGCGGAACGATGGTGCTGTAAACCTTATTTTCACGTATGCGGCGGGCTATAAGCTGCGTATACTGTGAACCGAAATCAAGTATTAGTATAGAATTTTTTTGGACTGGAGACGCCCCTGCGGCATCTGATCTCTTTTTGTTTTTTGCGTGTTTCAAGTATTCCTCCCGTATTACTTCCCCATACCAACGCGTTGAACTACCTGGAAGATCTTGCCTTCGGTCTGGATAGACGGGGCAATTATGATCTCGGTAAATTGCATATCCTTAATGGTGGCAGCGCCAAGGCATCCCATGGATGTGGTCAAGGCACCCATCAGGTTCTGTGAGCCGTCATCCACCTTTGCCGGCCCGAACAGGATCTCCTCCAAAGAACCGGATGTCCCTACATAAACCCTCGTCCCGCGCGGCAGATTGGAATGTGACGTAGCCATACCCCAGTGATATCCTCTCCCCGGGGCCTCAACCGCTTTTGCGAACGATGAACCCACCATAACAGCATCGGCGCCTGAAGCAAAAGCCTTGCATATCTCACCGCCGATACGCATACCGCCATCGGTTATGATGGGGATATACTTACCGGTGCGTTTAAAGTAGTAATCCCTGGCTGCCGCGCAATCTATAGTTGTAGACACCTGCGGAACGCCTATACCCAAAACACCTCTTGTGGTACACGCCGCCCCAGGCCCTATACCTACCAGAAGCGCGGCCGCACCTGTATCCAGCAGCTCGAGTGTTACTTCATACGTCACGCAGTTCCCGATGACAACCGGGATCTTTGTCTTTGAACAGAATTTTTTCAGGTCCAGCGCTTTATAACTTTTGGAAATATGCCTGACAGTAGTAACGGTCGACTGCACCACAAATGCATCGGCGCCCGCGTCTTCGGCTATCGAACAGAACCTTTCCGCGTTCTGGGGGATGCAACTTACAACGGCAGGGGCCTTCTTCTTTTTTATCTCTTCGACGCGCTGGGCTATAAGTTTTTCTTTGATGGGCTTGACATATACTTCCTGGACAAGCTTTGTAGCTTCCTGCGGAGTGGCCTTGGCTATAGCCTCTAATACCTCTTCCGGCTTCTCATAACGGGTCTGCACACCGTCTAAATTCAGGACAGCGATCCCGCCTAAGCGGCCCATCTCAACTGCAAATTTAACATCCACTACCCCATCCATAGCCGCGGCCAGGATAGGCACCTTATATCTTTTTCCTGCGAATTGCCATGAAGGATCCACTTCAGCAGGATTTATAGTGCTCATCCCGGGCACAAGCGCCACTTCATCAAACCCGTAACAGCGCCTTGCGCGCCTATTCATCCCGATCCACTCGCCCATATTGTCCTCCAAGACATTTTTCGTTATGTCATTTCACCTTAATTTTCAAATCATTTAGGCGTAACGCCAGCAATAGGGCTTCCAGCCCGTTAAAATTAAATGGCTTCATCAAATAGTCGGATGCCCCAAGCTTCAAAGCTTCATCTAACACCTTTTCATCGCGGATACCCGTTGCCATAACAACCTTCAAATCCGGCCTGATCTCTTTGATTTTTTTTAAAGTAAGAAGGCCATCCATGCCCTCCATAGTAATATCCAAAAGAACGATGTCAAATGACTGATTTTTTATCTTTTCAATACATTCCTCACCACTCTCTGCGCACTCAACATCAAATCCACTCTGAAAAAGCTGGCTGGAAACAGTCCTTCGTATTATCTTCTCATCATCTACCACTAGTATCCTGCCCCATTTCTTACCGCTAACGTTAAGGGACTGGACATCTTCTCTTAATACGGAAAAAATGGCGGATACTGTATCAGAATTCTGGAAATCTTTTTTGAGATACAGGGAAATCCTAAGCTCTTCAAATTTAGACCCTGCTCCTGGCTTGCCAGGCTCGCTACCCATCAGGATGATCTTGACTTTCTTATCAAATGCCCTTATTTTCTCTACAAGTCTTATTCCGCTGTATTCCCCAGGAGAATCATCGATAATGATCGTAACCGGCCTCTCCCTCTTAAGGCGATCCAGCGTCTCCTGTCCTGAGACAAGCGTTATAACACTAAAGCCTATTCCGGAAATTATTTCATAGAGCAACCCGCGTGAAATAACATCACAATCAACGATAAATACACGATTTAACATAACCCATACTTTAACATAAATCGCGGCTGAATTCAATAATTCATTCTATTTTTTTTTAACAGCAATACGGATAAAAGCGAAGATTCCAGCATGACAAGATTAAAGGGTTTTACGATATAGTCCGACGCCCCAATTGCCTGCGCCTGAGATATTGCCTCCTTATTCCCCAAGGCCGTAGCCATTATAACCTTAACGGATGGATTTATGTCTCTTATACGCTTCAAGGTCAAGAGCCCATCCATTCCGTTCATAGTAATGTCTAAGATTATGGCATCGAAAGAGCCGGCCCTTAATTTCTCAATGCACTCTTCTCCGCTTGACGCGGAATCAGTCTCAAACCCTTTGCGGCTCAGATAATTGGCCACCAGCTCCCTGCCCTCATATTCATCGTCGACTATCAATACACGGCCCCATATTTTTTCGGACTTAGCCCTTGTGCTATTATCGAGCTTAAGGGTGGAAATAATAGTCCTGATGACAAAGGGGTCATTAAAATTTTTGGACAGATACGCGCTTATACCGGTTTCAGCGACCTGGCTCTTCAAGCCCTCTTCATCCGGCTGCAGGCCCAACATGATAATGCGGATATCCCTGTCAAAAGAACGTATCTTTTTTACCAAAGGGATACCGCTAAACTCCCCAGGAGTATCATCGATAATGATCAGGGCAGGCCTTTCTTTTTTGAGGCGCTCTAATACCTCGGAGCCGCAAGGCACAGTAAGTGCCCTGAAACCCACCTCGGTCATCACCTCGTAAAGAAAATCCCTTACCTTTACGTCTTCGTCAACTATTAAGACTCTTTCTAACATGTAGAGTAAAATACCACAAAATCATTGTTTCATCAATAAAAAACCCGGGCCCCACATAAGGGGCCCGGGCCATCATACCTTCTTTATCGGGTAATTTAATACATCCCGCCCATTCCGCCTCCAGGAGGCATCGGCGGCATTCCCGGTTTGTCCTTCTCCGGAATATCCGTTATCAAAGCTTCCGTGGTCAATAAGAGCGCGGCAATACTGGACGCATTCTGTAAAGCGCTGCGGGTGACCTTTGTAGGATCGATAATGCCCGCTTCCAGCATATCCTCGAACTTATCGGTATTGACATCGTAACCAACGGTCTTCTTTTCAGACTTGACCCTCTGTACGATGACAGAACCATCAACACCGGCGTTTGCGGTCAACTGCCTTAAAGGCTCTTCTAAGGCGCGGCGGATTATATTTACACCCACCTTCTCATCCTCTTCTGAGACCTTTACAGTATCAAGCACAGGGATACATCTTAAGAGCGCAACACCGCCGCCAGGGACTATACCTTCCTGGACAGCCGCGCGCGTCGCGTGAAGCGCATCTTCAACACGCGCCTTCTTTTCTTTCATCTCTGTTTCAGTCGCGGCGCCTACATTTATTACAGCCACGCCTCCGGCAAGCTTAGCCAGCCTCTCCTGCAGCTTCTCTTTATCGTAATCTGAATCGCTATCCTCTATCTGTTTCCTGATCTGCGTTATGCGCGCATTTATTCCTTGCGTCTTGCCTGCGCCTTCAATGATCGTAGTATCATCCTTATCTATCTTGACCCTCTTGGCGCGTCCGAGATCGTCAAGGTTGACGCTCTCGAGCTTAATGCCAAGGTCCTCGGTAATGGCTTTTCCGCCTGTCAGAATAGCTATGTCCTCGATCATGGAACGGCGCCTGTCTCCATAGCCCGGAGCTTTTACGGCGCAGACGTTCAATGTGCCGCGGATCTTATTGACGACCAATGTCGTCAAGGCCTCGCCCTCTAAGTCCTCAGAGATGATCAAAAGCGGCTTGCCCGCGTGCGCGACCTTTTCCAAAAGCGGCAGGAGGTCTTTGATGGACGATATCTTCTTCTCGAATATAAGAATGAGAGGCTCTTCTAAAACAGCCTCCATCCTTTCAGCATCCGTCACAAAATAAGGAGACAAATAGCCCTGGTCAAACTGCATACCCTCTACTACATCCAGGGTTGTTGCTGTCGACTTTGCCTCTTCGACCGTGATAACGCCGTCTTTGCCGACCTTGTCCATGGCTTCGGCTATATCGGAACCTATCTTTGTATCACCGTTGGCAGCGATGGTCGCGACCTGGGCAACTTCTTTCTTGTCCTTGATCGAAGTGGAAAGCTTCTTTAACTCGGCTACGACCGCCTCGACGGCCTTCTCTATGCCTCTTTTTAAGGCCATAGGATTGATGCCGGCGGTGACATTCTTTAGGCCTTCGCGATAGATCGCCTCGGCCAAGACTGTTGCCGTAGTGGTACCGTCACCTGCGATATCAGAAGTCTTCTCCGCGACCTCCTTTACCATCTGGGCGCCCATGTTCTCATAAGGATCCTCGAGCTCGATCTCCTTGGCCACTGTAACGCCGTCCTTGGTGATGGTAGGTGAACCGAACTTCTTGTCTATTACTACATTCCTGCCTTTGGGCCCGAGCGTGACCTTCACGGCTTTTGCCAACTGCTCTACACCGCGAAGCACCGCGCGCCTGGCCTCGTCACTGAACAATAATTGCTTTGCCATATTAACACCTCCATTTTAAATGATCCAATTTAAATCCGAAATACTAAACTCGAAATCCTAAACAAATCCTAATTTTCAAATATTTCTTTGAAGATTATTTCGGATTTAGATATTCGTGCTTAGAATTTTATTACTTTTTAACGATCGCCAAAATATCTTCTTCGCGGACTATCAAATATTCCACGCCTTCGGAAGTTACCTCGGTCCCCGAATATTTACCGTAAAGGACCACGTCGCCTTCTTTCACATCCGGCTTCTGGACCGTCCCGTTCTCTAAAACCTTACCCTTTCCTACGGCCACAACTTTACCTTCTTGCGGCTTCTCCTTAACAGTGTCAGGCAGAACGATCCCGCCCTTTGTCTTTGACTCTGCTTCCAAGGGTTTAATTATAACCCTGTCCCCCAGTGGTTGGAAATTCATGCGCTCCTCCTCCTTGTTGCCCTTGTTCGCTTACGCTCGCAAGGACTTCTCTTAATGTGCCTACGGCACATATTATGGTGTTTGGTTTATATTTAGCACTCAAAATCAACGAGTGCTAATTTTAAACAAAATAAAAAAGCCTGTCAAGTATTTTTTTATCTTCCTCTGCTTTGACTGTTATGAATAAGACGGAGGCCTTTTAAAATAAGGAAGTTCTCGATATTGGATATGCGGGATGAGTAAGGCTTTATAAGTTCGACGTCTCCGCCGGTAGAAATGACTTTGTATCCTTTGCACTCTTTATTCATAAGGCGTTCTATGACACCATCGCAAAGGCTGGCCACACCATAAACGAGCCCTGAGCGTATGCTGGAGACCGTGTCACGCCCTATTATCTCCATAGGACGCGATAACTCCACGTAAGGCAGAAGCGCCGTTTTTTTATTCAGGCACTCCTGCATAAGCTTTAAGCCTGGAACTATAAGCCCGCCAAGATACTCCGATTTTTTAGAGACCACATCGAAAGTGATAGCCGTGCCGAAATCAACTATTATAAGCCCTGCGCCGTAAAGTTTTAGGCCCGCATAAGCGTTAATAAGCCTGTCCTGGCCTACCTGCGAAGGTATGCGGTATCTGTTCATGACAGGCGCGTTTATATCCTCGCCGACAACATTGACCTTTGACTTAAAAATAGGCTTTAGTATGGAGCGAATATTATTATTCAAAGAAGGCACTACACTGCAGGCATATACGCCTTCAACGTCTTCTTTAGGGGGCAGGAACAAGGAGAGCTTATCTTTGATCAGCGCGGCGCATTTTTTGCTCGTTTTCAAAAGCCCTGTCTCAAACTTGAACGAGCGCAGGACATTAAAATCCTTGAAAACGCCAATCGTAACATTTGTATTACCTATATCTACCGCGATAAACATATCATTGATTATATGGCATAAATCCACAATGTCAAATATTAAAGGCACCAAAGCCGCTTTTCGGCGTTTGTTGGCGGAAAGTATCTTTCTTAGGGAAGTTTCTTTGCTTTCTTTAGGTTTTTTATCTCATCGCGGAGGAGGGCCGCGTCTTCGAACTTCAAATTGCGCGCCGCCAATTCCATATCGTGCTGCATCAAGGCTATCAATGAATCAAATTCATATTCTTCTATTTTCTGCCCGGAGAGGCCGGCCAGATAACTCTTTGCCTCTTCTTCCCCTTTTAAGGTCTCCCTTATCTCTTTCTTTATGCTGACGGATGTAATGCCGTGCTTTTTATTATACTCAAGCTGTATCTTTCTGCGGCGGTTGCACTCGCCTATCGCAGACTTCATTGAATCCGTTACTGTGTCGGCATACATCACCACCTGGCCGTTGATATTACGCGCGGCCCGGCCTGAAAGCTGGATGAGCGACACGCCGGAACGAAGGAAACCTTCCTTGTCAGCGTCGAGGATTGCGACTAAAGAGACCTCCGGCAGGTCCAGCCCCTCGCGCAGGAGATTAACGCCTACAACGCAATCAAACTCCTTCTTCCTTAATTTTGTCAGTATCTCTATCCTCTCTATAGTCTGTATCTCGGAATGCAGATATTCGACTTTTAACCCCTGGTCTTTTAAATACCGGCTCAGGTCTTCGGCCATCTTCTTTGTCAATGTCGTTACGAGCACCCTTTCGTCCTTCTTCGCGCGCTCGCGGATAAGCGCCTCAAGGTCTTCTACCTGCCCCTTGCTTGGTTTGACGATTATCTCCGGGTCCGGTATGCCTGTAGGCCGAATGACCTGCTCTGCCGTAATACCTCCTGACTTTTTGACCTCATAAGCGCTCGGCGTAGCTGAAACAAATACAGATCGTTTGACGAGGCTTTCGAACTCCTCGAACTTCAAAGGCCTGTTATCAAGGCATGACGGCAGTCTGAACCCGAAGTCCACCAGCACTTCCTTTCTGGCGCGGTCGCCTTCATACATCCCGCGTATCTGCGGTAAGGTCACATGGCTTTCGTCGATAAATACCAGGTAATCATCCGGAAAATAGTCCAGCAGGCAGAACGGCCTGGAACCAGGCTCCCTGAAAGACAAGTGCCTTGAATAATTCTCGATACCGTGGCAATAGCCTATCTCTTTTAACATCTCCATGTCATAGCGCGTCCTCTGTTCCAGCCGCTGGGCCTCGAGTAATTTATTCTGCTTTCTTAATTCACGAAGACGGTCTTCTAACTCCCAGAGGATGGATTTAGAAGCTTCGTTTATGGCATCCTGAGAAACAATATAGTGCTTAGCAGGATAAATACCT
Organism: Candidatus Omnitrophota bacterium; assembly: GCA_003451585.1. Classification (GTDB taxonomy): domain Bacteria; phylum Omnitrophota; class Gorgyraeia; order Velamenicoccales; family Velamenicoccaceae; genus UBA9636. The sequence continues at coordinate 21,475 of DMEU01000001.1, forward strand.
ATTCTATCCAGACAGGCAAGCTTTTTGCCTGTAACAGGATCCATCTCATATATCTTTTTGATCTCATCAAAAGAAAATTCTATCCGCACCGCCTTCTCTGAATACGCCGGAAAGACATCCACCACATCGCCTTTGACGCGTATCCTGCCGCGCTTAAAATCGAAATCATTGCGTTCATACTGTATGGTGATGAGGCGCTTCAACACATCTTCGCGGCTTACCGTCTGGCCGACGCGTAAAAAAACCATGAACTTCTCATAATCTTTAGGGGAACCCAGGTTATAAATACAGGACACTGATGCTACGATGAGTGTATCCGGCCTTGAAAGTAGCGACGTCGTAGAAGAAAGCCGCAGGCGGTCCAGGCGCTCGTTTATAGAGGAGTCTTTCTCAATATAGGTATCTGTTTGCGGAATATACGCCTCGGGCTGGTAATAATCGTAGTAGCTGACAAAATACTCTACGGCGTTTTCAGGGAAAAACTCCTTGAACTCAAAATAAAGCTGGGCTGCAAGCGTCTTATTATGGGAGATGACGAGCGTAGGCTTATTGATGCGCTCGATGCAATTGGCCGCGGTAAAAGTCTTACCTGAGCCGGTGACGCCCAGAAGAGTGAGATAGCGTTTCTTATCGACAGCCAGGCCACGGACAAGTTTCTCTATGGCGTCATTCTGGTCTCCAGAAGGCTTAAAAGCGCTCTTGAGCTTAAAATCCGGCATATTCACTCTTTAATATCTGAGACAAAATGGACAGACCGTTTTGTCTCATTAAGAATAGACTTTGGTGATGTCTAATGACATGTCTAGGGCCGGGGCGGAGTGGGTGAGGGCGCCGAGAGAGATAAAATCAACTCCGGCAATAGCGTATTTGGCGATATTCTTCAAATTAACTCCGCCTGATATCTCGATGAGAGGCCTCTTGTCCTTATCCGGGAATATACCCTTTAAAAGCGCTACGGCCTTTCTTATATCGGACGGGGAAAAATTGTCGAGCATTATGATATCAGGCCCGCAAGACAAGAATCTTTTTAATTCTTCCAGGCTCTGCACCTCTATCTCAAAAATAGCCTTATTCTTCCTTGAAGAGAAAACCTCGGGGTCGGATGTCCGGCTTATAACATAGAGATGATTTTCTTTTACCAGGTACTGGTCGGACAAGTTCAGGCGATGGTTCCTGCCGCCTCCTGAGAGGACCGCATACTTTTCAAAATATCTTAAAGTGGGGGTGGTCTTGCGCGTATCCAATATCTGAATGCCTTTAGGGCCGGCCAACTTTACCGCATACCGAGTTTGGGTAGATATGCCGGATAAGTATGACATAAAATTAAGGGCCACCCGCTCGCATGAAAGGACGGACCGCGCCATACCGCAGGCCTCAAGGACAATATCACCGCGACGGACAATCTGGCCGTCTTTTTTCCGTATCTTAATCGTTGTCCTGCTATCAAATACCTTGAATACCTCACAGGCGATAGTTACGCCGCACACAACCCCGTCCTCTTTAGCTACTATCTGCGCCCTGACCTTCGCATCTTGAGGAATAAAGGTCCGAGAAGTGATATCATCGAATGCCGCATCTTCGAGCAAGGCCTCATTGACATATTTTCTAACGCAGGCTTTATCTAAAGGCACTACGCACCTCCTTGAATCTCTCTATAGCGGCCTTTAATTCAACGATCCTGGACTTCTCTTTTTCAACAACGGCCGCAGGGGCCTTTTTGACGAATTCTTTATTCGCCAGCATAGACTGCTTGGAGCTTAGCTGCCTTGCAAGGTCAGCGGCCTGTTTATCAAGCCTGGCCTTTTCTTTCTCGAAATCAACCAGGCCTTCAAGGAAAAGATGGAGATGAACGTCTTTTTCGATCAAAGTGCTTAAGGCATCGGGCACTATGCCCTGTTCTGCCGTTACCTCGAGGTCGCTTGCGCCTGCAAGGGCTTTAATGAGCCCTGAGGCTGCATCAGCGACTTTTATCTTTTTCTCTCCGGCAGACAAACGCACCCTCAACGGCACTTGCGGCAGAAGGTTCAATTCAGCCCTACGATTCCTTAACGCGAACACGCAGGCAAATACAAGCTCCATGGTGGCGATGGCGGACTTGTTCTCAAATTGTTTTTCCGGCTGCGGCCATCCGCAGACAGCTATGGTCTCAATTCTTTTGCCGGGCTTACCCGGTAAGGCCCCGATGGCGGGAAGACGTGAAAATATCTCATCCGTTATAAATGGCATAAAAGGCGAAAGCAAAAGCAGTGAACGCTTAAGGACATGCAGGAGGACTTCCTGCGTATTTTTGTCTTCTATCGAATGCTTGGCGATCTCGACATACCAGTCGCAAAACTTATGCCAAAAGAACTCATACGCTCCATTGACCGCCTCATTGAATTTAAAGTCATTTATAGACCTTGTGATCTTTTTTACCGCATCGTTTAACGCGCTCAATATCCAGGCATCCTGGACTTTCAAAGACCTTGTATCTATTCCCTCCCCTGTCACGCCGTCTCCTACATTCATCAGTATGAACCGCGACGCATTCCAGATCTTATTAGCGAAGTTCCTGCCCTGCTGGAAGCGTTCCTGAGACAAATATATGTCGGAGCCGCTGGCAGCTATGGCTATAAGGCTGAAACGCAGGGCGTCGGCCCCGTATTGGCCTATGATCTCCAGCGGATCAATACTGTTGCCCAGTGACTTAGACATCTTCTTGCCTTCTTCATCACGCACAGTACCATGTATATACACATCACTAAAAGGCTTTCCGCCCATAAACTCAAAACCGGCCATTATCATACGGGCGACCCAGAAAAAGATTATCTCCGGAGCTGTAACCAACACATCCGTCGGATAAAAGTAGTCCAATTCTCTTTTCTTTTCTTCCGGCTTCTGTTCTTCAAAAGGCCAACCAAAAGTCGCAAACGGCCACAACCACGAAGAAAACCAAGTGTCGAGCACATCCGGGTCCTGCTCAAGCGCCGTAGAACCGCACACCGGACATTTGTCGGGTTTCGTGCGCGAGACAATCACACCGGTTTCAAGTTTCACTTTACAAGTCCCAAGTTTTTTATCTTTTTCTTGACACTTGACACTTGACACTTGACACATTTCCGCCTGTTTACGGCAATTTTGACAATAATAAACAGGCAGGCGATGCCCCCACCATATCTGGCGCGAAATACACCAGTCCTTTATGTCCTCCATCCAATTCAGGTAGACTTTTGTCCAGCGCTTAGGAGTAAATTTGATCTCGCCTTTTTTTACCGCTGCCAATGCCGGCTTTGAAAGCGGCTTCATCTTGACAAACCACTGCTTCGATAGATATGGCTCGACGATAGTATGGCAACGGTAACAATGACCTACGGCATGTTTGTGCTCTTCTATCTTTTCAAGCAACCTTCTCTCTTTTAAGTCTTCTATGATGGCTTCCCGCGCTTCAAAACGGTCCATGCCGGCATAATCCCCGGCATTAGCATTCAATACCCCGTCGGGATGCATGATATTGATAAATTCCAGGCCATGCGACTTGCCCATCTGGTAATCATTCGGGTCATGGGCGGGCGTAACCTTGACAGCACCGGTACCGAATTTCTTATCGATCAACGGGTCTGCGATGATCTTTATTTCCCGTTCCATCAAAGGCAGGACTATTGTTCTGCCGACAAATTCTTTATACCTCTTATCGGTTGGGTTAACGGCTACTGCAGTATCACCCAGCATAGTTTCCGGCCTTGTAGTGGCAACAACTACATACTCGCCACTGTCATCTGCGCTTTTTTTATGTTTTTCTTGACACTTGACACTTGGCACTTGGCACTTCTTAAGGGGATATTTTATATAATAAAGTTTGCCGTCCAACTCATGGTGCGGGGCTTCTTCATCTGCCAAGGCCGTCTGACACCGCGGACACCAATTAATTATATAATCGCCCCTATAGATCAATCCTTTCTCATAAAGACGCACAAAGGCCTCCACTACAGCCTTAGAATAACCTTCATCCATGGTAAAGCGCTCCCTTTTCCAATCACATGTTGCCCCTATGCGCTTTAACTGATGTATTATGGTAGACCCGTGCTCCTCTTTCCACTGCCAAACACGTTTCAAAAACTCTTCCCTGCCTAAATCATGACGCTTAAAGCCTTCCTTGGCTATTTTTCTCTCGACCACATTCTGTGTAGCTATACCGGCATGATCTGTCCCAGGCATCCATAACGCCTCTTCTCCCTGCATGCGGCGGATACGTATCAAAATATCCTGGATGGTATTGTTCAGGGCATGCCCCATATGCAGGATGCCTGTGACATTCGGCGGAGGGATAACAATTGAAAAGGGCTTTTTCCCGGGCTCAGGCCTGGCGTGGAACAAAGGTGTCTTTGCCCAAAGATCGTACCACTTCTCCTCAACTACTTTTGGATCATACTGTGGGGGTAATTCTGTGCTCATTTCCGTGAGGCGTCCTTCATAAGTTTATATTCAATGCTGTCTACCAACGCCTGCCATGAAGCCTCGATGATATTCTCTGAGACACCTACGGTAGTCCATGAGTCATGCTCATCCTGAGATTGGATAAGGACGCGGACTTTTGCGGCGGTCCCTTCCTTGGCATCCAAGACCCTGACCTTGAAATCCGAAAGACGCATCTTTGAAACAGATGGATAGAATCCTTTTAGCGCCTTACGAAGCGCGCTGTCTAACGCGTTCACAGGGCCGTCGCCCTCGCTTGAGGTGTGTTCATGCACACCGTCAACAGTAAGCCTGATGGTCGCCTCCGAATAAAGCTTATTCTTTCCTCTTTTTTCAACGATCACCCTAAAACCTTCCAGCTCAAAAAATTTCTTATGATCTTTAAGGACTTTTTTCACGATCAATTCAAAACTCGCCTCGGCAGCCTCAAACTGGTACCCTTCGTGTTCGAGGTCCTGTATAATCTTTACGACTTTTTTGGCGTCAGCCGAATCCTTCTGCAGGTCAAGGTTTAACTCCTTGGCCATCATCAGCACAGGAGACTTCCCTGCCAACTCAGATACGAGCATACGCCTGGTATTACCTATCAATGCGGGGTCAATATGCTCATAGCTCTTAGGGTTCTTCAAAACGGCATTGATATGCACGCCGGCTTTATGCGCAAAGGCCGACATCCCGACAAACGGCTGGTTGTCAGCCTGTTTCATATTACTGACCTCGCTTACAAAACGTGACACCTCGGTCAACTCCTGGAGACGCTCGTCGGAGATACATTCCTTCTTCAATTTTAATTTAAGTATGCCTATTATCGGAAGAAGGTCCGCGTTGCCACAACGCTCGCCATAACCGTTTATAGTACCCTGGACCTGCACGCAACCAGCCTCGACAGCCGCGATGGAATTCGCAATAGCCAGGCCGCAATCATTATGGGTATGGATACCCAAAGGCGCTCTGAGAGATTCTTTGACCTTCTTAATTATGACGGAAAGTTCCGAGGTAACAGTCCCGCCGTTAGTGTCACAAAGGCATATAGACCTTGCACCGCTTGCTTGCGCCGCCTTTAAAGTAGACAAGGCATAGTCGGGATTTGCCCTGAAGGCATCAAAAAAATGCTCAGCGTCATATATCACCTCCAGGCCCTGCGAGATAAGATATGTTATGGAATCGCGGATCATCTCAAGGTTTTCCTCCAGGCTCACCTTCAGGACATCCTTGACATGCAGGTCCCATGATTTACCGAAGATAGTGGCCACCTTGACACCGGATTCAACCAGCGATATCAATCCGCTGTCCTCTTTAGCGGCTATGCCCGCCTTTCGCGTAGAACCAAAAGCCACAAGCGCCGCGCTTTTGAGCGGATGCTTCTTGAACTCGTCAAAAAAAGCCTTGTCTTTCGGATTTGAGCCCGGATAACCGCCCTCTATATAATGTATGCCCAGCTCGTCGAGCTTACGCGCTATGCGCACTTTATCAAATACAGAATATGAGATACCTTCTGTCTGTGAACCGTCTCTTAGCGTCGTATCGTACAATTCGATCTTATTCATGGTCTCCCCTACTTCCCAAAGCCAAACTTGGCATGAACGGCCCTAACCGCTTTCTCGGCGTTCTTCTTCTCAATAATACAGGAAATACTGATCTCCGATGTAGTTATCATGCTTATGTTGATCTTTTTGTCCGCCAGCGCCTCAAACATATTGGCCGCGACACCCGGGTGCGTCTTCATACCAACGCCGACTATAGATACCCGTGCGATCTCTTTGTCTTCTAATATGCCGCCCGCCTCGATAGACCTGGCTATTTTTTCGGTAAGCGATCTTGCCTTATTCAGATCGGCCAACGGGACTGTGAACGAAAGATCGGTATAGCCCTTGCGGCTGACATTCTGGACGATGGTATCGACGTTCACTCCGGTCTTTGAAACTTCCTTAAAGATCTTGGCGGCTATCCCGGGCTTATCCGGCACATCGCAGACCGTTATCTTTGCCTCATTTTTGTTTAAAGTAACACCGCTTATGACAAAATCTTCCATAATATCTGCCTCCTTTAGAATAAGCGTACCTTCATTAAAACTAAAGCTGGACCGCACATGCAAAGGGATATCGAACTTCTTAGCGACCTCGATGGAACGCGCCTGCATAACCTGAGCGCCAAGGGAAGCCATCTCCAGCATCTCATCATATGTTATGGCCTTAAGTTTACGGGCCTGCGGCACGATGCGCGGATCGGTCGTGTATATACCCTCGACGTCCGTATAGATCTCGCAGGTATCGGCGGACACTGCTTTTGCCAGGGCAACTGCCGTCAAGTCAGAACCGCCGCGCCCTAAAGTAGTGATATCCTGGTCTTCCGTGACACCCTGGAACCCGGCAACGATAACGACCCTGCCTTTCTCTAATTCTTTCTTTATCCTGCTTGCGCCGATATCTATTATCTTTGCCTTGGTGTGGCTCTTATCGGTCATGATACCCACCTGCGCACCGGTCAATGAGATCGCATCGTAACCCAGCTCCTGTATGGCCATGGCCAGGAGCGCGACCGATATCTGCTCTCCGGTAGAAAGAAGCATGTCCATCTCCCTGGCCGGCGGGTTATCCGTGATCTGCGACGCTAATTCTATCAACTCATCCGTGGTGTCTCCGAGGGCCGATACGACTACGACCATGCTCCAGCCTTTTTTTCTGCAGGAAACCACTCTCTCGGCAACGCGCTTGATCCTCTCGGGATTCTCAACTGAACTTCCACCGAACTTTTGAACCATGATCTTCATAGGAATTATCCCCTTATCTTCAAAACTATTACTTTCCTTGTATCATCTCAAGAAGACATCCATCAGCTGATGGCCTTCAAAAAATACGTCGCTCTTCTTACTTTCAGATTCGCTGAAACGGGTAAAACCATTTTTGGCTATCCCGCTGCCCATCATCGCAACACATATCTCATCAGCCGTATGCCTGCGCAGGCTGACAGGAGTGGCGTGGTCAGGCAATATCAAGACCCTGAAATCAGAACGGCCCTTAAACTCTTCCAGTATGGGGCCGACTATCATCTTATCGAACCGCTCGATAGTAGCTATCTTCATACGCAGGTCGCCGTTATGGCCCGCTTCATCAGTCGCTTCAACATGCACAAAAACAAAATCCCTCGTCTTTAAGGCATCCAGCGCCGCGCGTGCCTTCCCGATATAATTAGTATCATAATACCCTGTCGCACCCTCGACGTTTATCACGTCTAATCCTATTATTTTGCCGATACCCTTGATCAGGTCGACCGCCGAAATTACCGCGCCGGTCAGGCCAAACTTTTCCGCAAACGCAGGCATGGCGGGTTTCTGGCCCTGCCCCCATAACCATATCATGTTCGCCGGATTCTCTTTTAAATCTATCCTGACCTTATTTATCTCATGTGATGCCAGCACATTTTTCGATCTCTCCATAAGGCCAAGCAGAATATCTGACCCTTTACCTTTAGGCAAAAATTTTTTCACGGCCTGGTTAAGGATATCATGCGGCGGCGAACAGGCAACATCTGCCAAATCCTTTGCCATGTCGCCTTTTAAAACAAGTAAATGCCTGTAACTTACGCCGGGATAAAAACGCACGCCTGCGCCCCCTAATTCCTTATTTAACTCGGCTATGAGGATCGCGGCTTCTTTGGACGAGATATGGCCTGAGCTGTAATCCGCCATCTTTTCGTCTGATATGGTAACAAGGTTGCAACGGAAAGCTATCTCATCCTGGGCGAGATCCACACCAAGGTAAGCCGCTTCTAAAGGTGCCCTCCCGGAATAATACTTATGAGGGTCATATCCTAAGATCGACAGATTGGCCACGTCTGAAGCAGGCGCCAGATTAGGCGGTATCGTACGAGCGCGCGCCAATAAGCCATTAGCCACACAGTAATCCATATTCGGCGTCTCCGCAGCCTCAAGCGGGGTCTTACCGCCCAATTGGTCAAGCGGCTCATCCGCCATGCCGTCGGGTACCAGGACTATATATTTCATCGGCTCAACTTCTCCTGCAAGGCCTTGAATAATTTGCCGGCAAGTTCCGGCTTAGAGACCGTTCTGGCAAGGATATTATCAGTTCCAAGGATAAAACCGCGGTATTTTTTATTAATAAACCTGTTGGCTATGACAAGATCGGCGCCGACACGTTTCATAGCTTCAAGGGCGCGCTTCAAAAGCACGGCGTCCGTTACATTGCCTTCCAATTTAAACATGACCAAAAAAGCCTCCGGGGCTAGCCGCCTTATATCGTCAACGATCTTCGGCGCACGGTCCAATCGCAGGACCAGCTGTCCTTGTTCAGAAGATATCTTCCCTCGAACCGCTCTAGGAAGATAATCGCTCACGGCAGCGCAATGAAGGATGACATCGTATTTATTGGACTTTAACGCGAGGACGACTTTGTCATGCAGTTCGTCAAAATATGTAAAACGCGTGATCCTGATCTTTTTATCCAAAGGAACAGGCCGGCTCACTGGCCCTAATAACAAGTCGATGTCCGCCCCGTATTTTAAAGCGTTTTTGGCAAGAAGAAGGCCTAATTCCCCGCTTGAGACATTGCTTATGACGCGCACATCATCTATGGGCACCCAGGTGGGCCCGGCGGTTATTAAAATTTTTTTCCCTTTTAAAGGATTAAGCATAAACGAACGCGTATGGCTTATGGCAAATAGCTAATGGCATATCAGCTATAAACTAAAAACCGATCTCTTTTAAAATAGTCTTTAGGTCGGGTTTCAAAACTTTTGGTTTTTCTATACAACCAATAGCCCTGTCAGGGTCTTTTAAACCGTGTCCCGTAAGGACACAAACAAGCTTAGCCGTTCCGGACTCAGGGTTATTCTTCTTAAAATAACCTTTCCTGGCCAATTTAATGGCTCCGGCGACAGATGCCGCCGACGCTGGCTCAACAAAGACACCTTCTTTTGCCGCAAGTAACTTGTATGCAGCCAGTATCTGTGCATCCGTGACCATATCGATCAATCCGCCTGATTCATCCCGCGCCCTTACCGCCTGGTCCCAGCTGGCAGGGTTACCTATCTTAATAGCCGTAGCTATTGTTTTTGGATCTTTGATGACCTTTCCTTTAACTATAGGGGCAGAACCCGCCGCCTGAAAACCAAGCATCCGGGGCATCTTAAGGATAGCGCCGGTATGATGGTACTCTTTATATCCCTTCCAATATGCGGTGATATTGCCGGCGTTACCAACAGGTATGGCGTGATATTCCGGCGCGCAATTGAGATCATCGCAGATCTCAAACGCGCCTGTCTTCTGGCCCTCTATCCTGAAAGGGTTCAAGGAATTTACCAGGGTAACCGGGTACTTTGCCGAGATCTCACGGACAAGGTATAGCGCATCGTCAAAATTACCTTTGATAGCCAGGACCTTGGCCCCATGGATAAGAGCCTGCGCCAGTTTGCCTAATGCTATGGCCCCTTCCGGTATCAACACAACGCACTTTAATTCCGCCCTTGCCGCGTAAGCGGCAGCGGATGCCGACGTATTACCGGTAGAAGCGCATATGACCACCTCGGCCCCTTCTTCTTTCGCCTTTGTGATAGCCATGGTCATCCCGCGGTCCTTAAATGAACCGGTAGGATTTAACCCCTCGTATTTAAGATAGGCGACGCATCCGGTGATCCGCGAAAGGACAGGCGAATAGATAAGAGGCGTATTCCCTTCGTTTAAAGTCACGACGGGAGTATTCACACTTACAGGTAAAAACTTCCTATAGCGCTCTATCAGGCCTTTATAGAACATTTTATATGTCTTCCATACGGATCTTGACCGTCTTGGATTTGACAATAGCAAGTTTGTCTATATCATCCAGTGCGCGCCGCAGATCTTTTTCGCGTGCGCGGTCAGTGATCATGACCACAGGGACGAACTTGGCGCGCCTGTATTCTTTCTGGCTCACCTGAGCTATCCCGATATGGTGCTTGCCCAGGACGCCGGCTATCCTTGCTAAGACGCCGGGTTTATCCAACGCGGTAAAACGCAGATAATAGTTGCTCACGATCTCATCTAGGCGCCGTACCCTTTTTACGCGCGGTTTTGCAGCGGATACAAAAAAACTTTCAGGCGTGCGGCCTTTCCCCAGGTCGACTAAATCGCTGATAATAGCGGACGCCGTAGGGAATGAGCCGGCCCCTCTGCCGTAAAACAACATATCGCCCACCATGTCTCCACGGCACAAGACAGCGTTAAAAACTCCGTTGACCGCGGCGAGCATATGATTACGGGGCAAAAGCGTTGGATGGACCCTGGCTTCAAGGTCATCGCCGACTTTTTTCGCGATAGCCAGAGGTTTTATCACGAGCCCCATCTCGTGTGCATATTTAATATCCAGCTCAGAGATGTCCGATATACCTTCACGAAATACTTTTTCCAAGGGTATTAGCTTAGCGAACGCCAAAAACATAAGGATAACAAGTTTATGCGCCGCATCAATGCCCTCTACATCAAAACGCGGATTCCTCTCGGCATAACCCTTTTTCTTTGCCAAAGCGAGCGCCTCAAAGAAACTTAAAGACTCCTCCCGCATTTTAGTCAGAAGATAATTAGACGTGCCGTTTATGATGCCATAAAAAGAATCGACCTTATTGGCTACCAGCCCTTCGCACAACGACTTTATGATAGGTATCCCGCCGCAGACGGAAGCCTCGAATTTCAGCTGCCTCCCGCTTTTTCTGGCAACAGCAAGTAACTCGTTTATATCAGTCGCCAAAAGTGCCTTGTTAGCTGTCACGACGTGCTTGCCGTTCTTTAAGGCCTGCACGATAAGTTCCTTTGCCGGATGGTGGCCGCCGATAAGCTCGACAATGACGTCAATTTTGTCGCTCTTTATCAGATCCTGCGGGTCGACAGTAAAGATACCTGACGGCAAACCCAATCTTCTTCCTTTAGAACGCCTTGTGTCGCAGGCGTAAGATAAGACCAAGTCGACGCCAGAGCGCTCGGCTATAATGTGGCGCTTTTCCTTTAACGCCTTAACCACGCCGGAACCTATCGTCCCTAATCCGATAACACCTACATTTAACTTCTTCATTACCTCCCCCATAAGATAACATCCAGGCTAAATCTTCCAGGCCCTATGAAGATCAAACCAAAAAAAACCGCGCCGTCTTCGATAGCATGTCCGGCTCCTAAGAAACCTTCACCGTTTTTTAAATGCATTGCTGATGCAACAAACATCGTGAAAGCCAGCAGCATACACGCCGGCCGAAAGAACAACCCAAAGGCAAGGCATATGCCTCCGAAAAACATCGAGAATGCGGCCATAAAACCCCAAAAGACCGGGGCAAAAGATATGCCTATACTGCCCATAGCCGCACCTAACTGACCCCACCCTTGAGCCCCTGCGAACAATTTCGGAAAGCCATAATAAACGAACATCGACCCAAACACGAACCTTAACCCCAGCAGGCCCCAATCCGAATACTTAGACAGAGATGAAAATAACATTCTACACCTCCATTATTAAAAAAGTCGGGGAGAGCGGACTTGAACCGCTGGCCCCCTGAACCCCATTCAGGTGCGCTACCAAACTGCGCTACTCCCCGGTTTATCACTCCGACTTTTTCTCCCGCATCATCAAATGCCCTACGGCAGACAACGGTGATTTATTTTTAAAAAGAACGCGATAGATCTCATCCATGAGCGGCGTATCCACTCTATATTTTCTGGCAAGCCTGTAGGCAGACCTGGCGGTGGGCACGCCTTCTGCGACCATCTTCATATGCCCGGCCACCTGTTTTAAACTCATACCTCTGGCGATCTTGTAACCAACAAAATGATTACGGCTTAAAGGATTAAAACACGTAGTTACAAGATCACCCAAACCGCTGATACCTGAAAATGTTTCTTTTGATGCACCCATTACCCTTCCCAGCCGCGACATCTCGGCGAGGCCGCGAGAGACTATAGCCGCCTTGGCATTGGTCCCAAAACCCAGGCCATCCGATATGCCGCAGGCGATAGCTATGATATTTTTTAAACTCCCCCCCAACTCAACACCTGCAATGTCAGGGTTAGAATAGATCCTGAAATAAGGCGTCATAAAAAGGTCCTGCACAGCCAGCATTAAAGGCCTGTACTTGGAAGAAGCGACAGCCGTAGTGGGAATACCCCGTGCTACCTCCTGGGCTATCGTAGGGCCGGAAAGCACGCAGATATGCCGCGTCTTCCAAACATCTTTAATTATTTCAGACATCCTCGAAAGCGATATATTATCTATGCCTTTAACAACACTGACAACGGGTATGTTCTTATCATAACATGGTTTGCCCTTTAACAGGACGCTCCTTAAATATTGCGATGGCGCGGCTACAACAACCAGATCTGCCTTCAAAGCTTGCTTTAAGTCAGAAGTTATCTTTATACCGACGGGGATCTTTACACCCTTTAGATAATTCGGATTGGTGCGCATCTTATCCAACAGACGGGCGTAATCCTCGAACGCGCTCCAGAGCGTTACCTTGCACCCTTTGCGGTGCAGTAAAATGGCTAAAGTCGTACCCCAACCGCCATCGCCCAGAACAGAGATATTTTTAAAACAAAACTTCATCTATCAGCTTCTTCCCTATCTATTACTCTTTGATTTCTAATCAGTTATGATAATAAGACGGCTCAAAACTAAGCTCGCCTTTAGAACAAATATTTTACAATACCGGCGGAGCCATGTCAATAAGTTCCTAAGCATCCTCTATCACCTTAGCCTCCCAAGCCGTTTCCGGCATTTTTTCCGTATACAGTACTTCAATAATATTCTCTAGCCTTCACCGGGCCGCCGGTAATAGCCAATT
>DMEU01000018.1 GCA_003451585.1 Candidatus Omnitrophota bacterium
CACCTGCCGAACCTCCTGCGGCGTGAGTTTGGGATTCACCGAAAGGATAAGCCCTGCCAGGCCGCTCACATGAGGGGCAGCCATACTTGTTCCTTGCGCAAAATCATAACTCGATGGCGTTTGGGCAATACCGCTATATACCGAATAGCCCGGGGCAGAGACCCTTACCATATATCCGTAGTTTGAAAAATCCGTCAGCGCGAGCGTGCCGTCGTCGTACATACCTACTGCGCCCACTGCCAAACTAAAAGGGCTATGCGCAAAGGCATTGAAATCTCCGGGAAGGGTATCGTTTCCTGCGGCAACGACTACCACCGCTCCCATCGCCTCGCAGGCGGCGAAGACCTTATCCGCAACCTCCTGGTCTTCTTTTCTCTCGGATAAGAAATAACCTAAAGTTTCAGCCTGAGTATCCGGGTCCTGATAATCCTCTATATAACTATCGAAAAAGGACGGGGCTATACTTAAGTTTATGACATTCGCGCGGTTTTGAGCGGCAAAGGCTACGCCTGCTAACGTATCGCTTATCACTAAACCTACCTGCACCGGCATAATACTGACGCCGGGCGCAACCCCGCTTGTCCCGACGCCGTTATCTGCGCTTCCTGCGGCGGTGATAGCAACATGGGTGCCATGCATGAGATCATCAGCCGTTCCCACCTGGCTTCTTCCGTCTTGCGTCCGGCTGGAGCCGGAAAGGACTATGCGCCCTTTTAACTCTTCATGTTCAAGCAGAGCCCCTGTATCAACAATCGCGATTACGATATTCGGGTCGCCGCGCGTTATATCCCATGCGGCTTCAGCATTTATCGCCTTCAGGTTCCAGTCATCCCAGGGGTTGTCGTTGGTAAATACCGGGTCGTTAAACCTGGCAGAAGTTTTAAATACTGACTGGTAAATTGCCGCCTCTACGTTCGGGTTTTTCCTCAATTTCTCTTTTAGCTCCTTGCGGCGCGACGACGGGACCTCAATCTGCACAATCCTGAAAGTCGGTATCTGGCCGACGATCTTTATGTCTTCACCTTCGATGCTCTTTTTGAATGACTCGACACTCCTATCCTCTTTTAAAAGGACGACGAGTTCGTTCGGTATGACGGGATAGGGCACGCCCGGTATCTCAATCGCCTTCGAGATATCCGGCGTCCGCACATCGGGCATCTTATAGGGCTTTACCTCTTTGCGGGAGCATCCTGAAAGCGCAGCCGCTGCCAGAATCATCAGAATAAGGATATTCCTGCGCGAATTTTTCATTTTACTTTTCCTCTTTGGTTTATTTCGTATTTTCTTCGGCTAATCGCCGTAATTCGGGCGGCAGTTTCTTCCGCTCCTCAGGCGGCAGGCGCCGGATTTCGTCAATAAGCTCCTTCCGTTTCTCCGGCGAAAGCTTGGGGAGATTTCTTATGAGCCGTTCCGCTCTACGCTCTTCGTCGAGAAACTCTAATTCAAATTTTGAAGAATAACGATGCATTGAAGACGAGGGATCAGCTGAATACTGTATGAGCCACGGCATCCCTACAAACAATATTCCAGATCCATAGCTCGCCTGAGCAGGGAAGGGGTTAACGGGGGCAGGGAACCGGGATTGGTCAAAAAAAACAATATTTTTGATCTTTCCGGTGAACCTATCTACAATCTTGCGCGTTATTGCATCCTCCAGATGCTCGGGCGCACCTACATAAACAATAGAAAGGAGATTATCTTTAAATCCAAAAGCAGTTTTGCCGATGGGAATGGTGCTACTATGGGCATTTTCAGCAATATAAACTTCGTCAAAGAATGGGTACCCTTCGACCTTAGTTATGTCCCCTGCTCGTTCAACAAGTGCATTTACACGTATCCGCACATCGCTCGGAAGAACATAGAAAACTATATGTACGTTGATTTCCCCCTTCCTCCCCCCTATGTCAAAACGAAAAAGGGATCCCTCCACAGAACGGATAGTGCCGTTGAAGCACTCTACCGCAGTGGTCAGTGAATACATATCAGAAGTGTCGAGCCTTCCAACCTCAACAGGTCGGAGATGAAAACCGGCCGTCCAGCGGTGAAGGTATTTATGAGGAACATCTGCTTCTGTTCTACTCTCCACCTTGCGACCTTGGAGTTCTTCATATACTACGGTTTCCGATGTTTCATGCCAATTTTGATGTTCCTCAATTCCTTTATACCTGTTTGTGTCGTCTCCTCCGCCAATGTAAAATGTGATTACAGGCGCCTTGCCTCCATCCGATACGGCCGGATAAAACTCCGCGAGAAGTGTCTCAAAATCCGCCTTTGTAAATACGGAATCAAGCAGGAATTTTCCTGTCACTGGCCGTTCTTCTTCTCCGACCTTGATCCTGTGACTTGATTCGGACGTCTTATCGGACTCAAGGCCGAGCCAGCCCCCCGGAACCTTTGGGTCGGTCTGGGCAATGGTCTTGGGGTCCGGATCAAAGGGGATGCCTTTCCCGGTCATCACTCTAATAAGTAGAGGGATTTCCGAAAGCGACGCCTCTTTTTTAATAATATCGGCGTTTATCTTTCCGGAGAAAGATTTTGAAGAATAATCCGGCTTAAGCCCAATATCATGTACGCTGAATATAAAATCCATCCCTTCGGCCTGTTCGTTTAGCCATATCCTGATCATGGCGTCCCTTATGTCGTTCTTATCGATTGCCTTATCAATCCTTCGTAAAAGCGAACGCTCAGCGGCGCCGGGGCCCGGTTCCCACCCGGCGTCATAATAAATCTTTCCGCCCATTTCAAACTGCGCGCGCTTGACGAAAACCACCCGGGGTTTAAATAAGAGCGTGTGGGTGCGGTCAGGACCCTTTTCCCAGTCCTCAAACTCAATATGCGCTCCCTCGGTTACAAGCCTGGGAACCGTCGAAGGGTCGGCATCCAGCTCTTTTCGCGAGGTCTTTTCAACGCCGGAGACAAAGAGTTCTCCCTGAACGTCTCCGGCGATCTCGTACTCCCCTGTCCAGATCCTGCCTTCGATTCCGCCGTCTACAATACGGCCGCCGATTTTCACGGCTACGTTGTCCATCTCCGACAAAAAGACAAGCTCGAGCGTCATCACATTCTCTCCGGATTCCTCGTTCACCGTCTTTTGCAGCTTGCGCTTATGCCGTTTCTTTTCCAGTTCATCCAGGGCCTTATCCAGTTTCTTCTGAAGCGCCTCCAGTCCTGCCGCCGCGATGTTTCGGCGATCCTGGGAAAATTTTAGCCAGCGGTAAGAAAGCTCGTAAGCCGCTTGCGTGGCCATGTATTCACCAACGGCGGGGTCCTTTTCAAAATACGAGGTTGCGTCCGGCAGCATTTTCCTGCTCACTTCAAGGGCAGCGTCCTTTAAAAGGTCGGAACCGACACGGCTCTGCCACCAATCAGCGCTGGCCACTTTTCGTCTTGCCGCGTCTTGAATATCCTTAAACCTAATATCCTTTAGCTTTGGTCTCTTTGTTACATGTACTTTGATCTCATCCCGGAAAAGTTTATCTTTGATTTTACTGTAAAACCCTGTCTTGGGGGTCTCGGCTTTATCCCAGCCAAGGACATGCGTCTCTAAGGCCGCGTGAAGGTCACCATCTTCAATCATGACCGCGTGGCCGCCGAGCATCGCTTCAACACCTTCGGCAATAAACTTCTGAATGATGTCCCCGCCCCGGTTGCTGACGAACTGCCGGCTGAAGATAACAGAGTCTTCTACCAGCGAACGCTGGCCATAGATAACACTTAAATCAGGGCCGCTTGGCCCGTCGTCTGAGAAAACGGCAACCGTCTGTTCAATCGCCTGGTACGGGAAGGCCCACGGCCCCATCTCGCGATAATCCAGCATAATCTTGACTGCCAACACTGATGCATCTGCAAACACATCGTACCAAAACGTATTCCATAGCGCGCCGATGACCTCGTTGGTCACGGATTGAAGGACGCGATGAGCATCTTCAAAGCTGTCCATGGCCGTCTCAGCATCCTCGCTCAACTCGCGTATCCGCTTCTTGAATGCCTCTATTTGTTCTTTAATTATCTTGATTTTTTTATCTAATTCTCTTTCTTCCTCCACCCATGTTGCTGAGTAAAATATCATTCCGCCGCTTTTTGCCTCAACCTTCATAAGATACGGAGGGGCTTCCTTTTCCAATCCCTTCGCCGCCTTTTCACGCAGCTCTGCCAGCCGCTGCCTGAATTTATCCAACTGCTCCTGTGCACTTTTATACAGAGAAACCGCGTCCACTGCCGCTATCTCGGCCGGCTGAGCCGCTTTGGCTGCGGCAAAATATCTCTCTATCGCTTGTTCGTATTGCCGCTTCTTTTCCGCGGTAAAATCTCCGGCATACAGTTTTTCAAGAAGCTCATTCTTCTCTTTCTCCAGCTGATACATTCTTTCGTTAAACGGTTTTAACGCGTCGCGCGCGGCCGATAACGCCGATTTGCGCTGTTGGAGCAGCTGTTCGGCTTTCACTACGTCCTTTTTTGCCGCCTCAATATCCTCGCGAATATCGGCAAAGGCGCTTGAACCGGAACACGTCAGGATAATAAAGATAAGGAGCGTCCCTGTTGACCTATTGAAACTATTGACCAACGGTAAAGCGACAGACTTATTTCTCATTTTTTTCTCTTCTCCTGTAAAAATCCTGATATGGCGGTCAAGAGAATCAGCGCCGCCGCACATCCTGAAAATGCGGCCGCGAATAAAAGAAACATGCCCCATCTGCATCCTAATGCTTTGGCGGCTGCCGTTGTCACGATAGCGCCCAGAAATGCCTTCCACCACAGCTCAGTCATCATTTTGTTTTTCCTCCGAATATCTCTCCGAGGCCGCGCAACGCCTCATCAAACTCTCGCTCAAGATTTATCTGAACGGCTCTATGTATGAAAATAAGCGCAATTAAACACATAACAGCCAACATCTTAAACGCCGGGTTTTTGCGGGTCATTAATAACGCTATTGCCGCGCCGACTATCGTCCAATAAGCGAAAAATAATAGATTCTGCAGTATCTGCGGAAGATTTAATTTTACGTCCAAAATAAGCGTGGGAACACTGACAATTAAATTTATAACCCTGCGCAGCGCCTCATTATCCCAGGCCTTATTGAGAGTTGCCAAAGGAACCGTTATAATTACTATAAGAAGCCCGGCTATCGCGCCGATCATAATGGATTTCTTTGCCTTCATTTCTTTCGCCCTTGGACCTCGGCAATTTTCGCCGATAATCTATCCTTATCCCCGCCCAACTCAATCGCCTTTCGGTATGTTTCCAGGGCAGTTTTCCAGTCGCTGTCATCCTGGCTTGCGGCGAATATATCCGCGTATAACTCATGTATCTGGGCGGATTCAGGGTCGCGCTTCAGATAGTCGCCGAACATAGACATGCCAAAAAGTACGCGCTCCGCCTTCTCCGGCTTGGAGCGGATTAACTCAAGCGTATCCTCTAATTCAGAAATGGTCTGCCCCACAACCGCTTCATCAAACATCTTCATTAATTTCACATTGAATTGAATTTCAGGGTTATCCGGAGCCAGGGCCTGGGCGGTTTTTAACGTTAGCCGGCCATTCCGATATCTCCTAAGCCGTAATTGCGCAGCAGCCAGCGCGCCATAGCCACGTCCCCATTCCTTTACAAGTGATACTGCCTTCTCAAGATAGCTTAGCGCCTCTGCATCTTTATAACTCCACATCCCAAGGACTCCCCTATTATAATACGCAGGGGCGAATTCAGGAAACTTCTTTATCAATTCATCAATGCCTTCCTTCTGCGGTCTTGAGCTACCGGCCAGCGCCTGCTCAAGCGCATTCCAGGCGGTTTCATTATCCTGCTTGCCCGGAAGGGCGAGTTCTTTATCGGACATATCCCGGCGCGAACGAATATAGTCTTCAGGCCTTTTTATTTCAATCCCCTGGGAAGAGGAAGATACTGCGCTCATCCCTGCCCCTGACCCAATATTGGTCTGGGCCACGCCGGCATTTCCATCATTCGGGGCAAGTTTAAGCCCCTTTTGGGCATACCACAAAAGATGGACCGGCCAGCTTCGTTTTAGATAGATAAAGTGCAAGTTCAGATATAGGGATCCTGAATTTGGAGACAATTCCAGCGCCTTAAGCCACGCCTCCTCTGCTTTATCTAGGTTTTTTGAACTACCCGGTGGGGCACGATACAGTTCATAATACATGGAACCGAGTATCTCCAGCATGGAGTCCGAAGAAGGCCAGAGCTCAAGATATGCTTCTATCGCGGCTGCCGCATCCTTGTCTCTTTTCATCAAAGCAAGAATCCAGCCCCGCTGCCGAAGGGCCAACTCATTTTCAGGCTCTATCTTAAGGGCCAAATCTGCTTGAGCCAGGGCCTCTTCATATCGTTCCAAATCCTTCAAGCAAGTGGCATGGTATGCCAATAACTCCGCATCGTCGGGAAGATGTTGCAATCCCATCAATATTATTTCCTCCGCCTTCTTATAATCATTTTGCTTTTCATAAATGTAGGTTATCCATTGATAGGCGAAGGTATGTTTGGGGTCCATCCCAAGGACACGTTCAAAGAGTTTTATCGCCTCAAGCCTATCCCCGCGCTTCCACGATATGTGGGCAGAGCCAAAATAGCCCCAAGTAAAATCAGGAAACTTTTTTATCAGGTCATTATAAACCGCTGCCTGGGCCTCAATATCCTCTTTAAGCCGCGCCAGTAGATAGATATTTTCGGGAGTCTCTCCTTGTTTTTTAAGACGCCCGCCGTATTCGCTAATCATCTGCTCGCGCCAGCCATCCTCAATCATCGCGTCCTGGTATTTTATATGAGCCATCACTGAATCCGGATGCTCTTTAAGGGCTTGTTTTACTTTTATCAAGGCCTTAACCTCGCCAAGGTCTTTGGCTAAAGCCGGGGCCTGCGCCAGGACCGTAATAGCGATTAAAAATGCCGCTATCACCGGATAAAACTGTTTATTTCCAATTCTGCCTAATTTAGCCATCTTCATCAACCTATCCAGGTATCTTTGATATTTCGTCGGTTATATTATTAAAAATAAAAGTACCGGCACCGTCTCTTAATTTAATAGTAAGGTTCCCATCATCAAGCTGGAGCTCATCTGGCCAATCATATTGAGATTCAGGAGCATAAATCAAGGCATGTTGTTTCTTATCTTTATCGTATCTATACACAGGACCCTTGAAATAGGCAACAAATATATACCTGCCATTTTCTATCCTTGCAATCTCTGAAGCAGCACAAGGAATCGCACCGTCATACTCTTTGATAACTACTCTATCATTTTTTATTCCTTTATTATTAATAAACCATTCTGCTAGCTCTAATCCGCCTTTATCGTTTATGCCTTTAAACTCTTCATATGCCCTATTGTATTCTTCGTTGCTAAAATACGACCAACCAATAATTTCGTGTCTATGTTTCTTATCTTGTAAATTGATACCTTTATCCTTAAATATTTTTTCGCTTTTTAAAATCCACTGTATTTCCGGTTCACCGAGAAAATAACCGCCTGACCCTGAAGAACCTCTGATTATAGCTGACTCATATTCATAAAACTCTTCTTCTGATAGCTGGCCTGGGTCTGTTGCGAGCACCTTATCTAAATCATATAATAAATCGTTAATAGCGAGTTTTTCTGCATATGTGCCATTGGATAACAGTCCGCAAAAAATGAGTGCTGAAATTACTAGTAATTTTTTCATGTTATTCACCACTCCTTCAGAATTATATAGGGGGGTTGGCCGCCGCAATACATAAAGAACTCTTCGACTTCGCTTGAGGGCATGCTTTTTTATTTAGGATTTCTTGCTTCGCTCTCTCCAAAGATCAATCAGCCTGAGTGCAGCGAAAAAAAGAATAATCCCTATCGCCCAGCCGATGAATGAAAGCGAGAATAAAATAAATACGCTTTAAGCGCCGCCTTTTTAGCGCCCAAGAACCATCCTGTTATTCCGCCAAGCAACGGCCAGTATACAAAAAAGAATATATTCTGAAAAACTTGAGGAAGTTTTAGTTTCACGTCCGATATAAGCATGGGGACGCCTGCGAGAAAATTTATGATGCCGCGCACTGTCTCGTTATCCCATGTGTCGTTTAATCTTGCGAGCACAACAGCGATTAGCGCTACGGTAATCCCAATCAGGCCGCCTATTGCAATTGACTTTTTGACATTCATTATCTTACTTCCTCCTTAAGATTTTTTCCGGGCGAACCTTCGTTTTAATTTGGTCTAATTTTGGGGGCAGTTCTGGACTCCTCGGCTCCGCTTATGGTGAGGCATTGGACATTTCTGGTAAAGATTGGCTCCCCTTGGTTTAGATCAACGAACCTTCTCTATAATTTTACCTAATACAATTCACGGTTGCAAGAAGAAAGATTTACGGTCTCCCTAAGCTTTTTAGTATCTAATCCCCGAGAAAGCCGGTCTCTAAAAACTAAGGGGTCAGCCCTCGAATTTAGAAATAAGTGAATTAACCTCTTTCTGTAGCATCTTATCATATCATACTGTGTCATAATTATCAAAAATAATCCCTATTATTCCCGACGGTATGGTATAATATTCTCGTCGATAAAAATAGGAGGTTATATGGCATATCGTTACGGTGACGACAAGAACCAAATGGTATTCTTACCCCCCAGCATTGAAGATTATGTTAGTATAGATGATCCTGTGCGCGCCTACGACGCCTTTGTAGAGGCCCTGGATTTGACCAAGCTGGGGATAGAAGTTAATCCCTCGAAAGTAGGCAATTCCAGCTATGCCCCTAAAACCATGTTAAAGCTCTTAGTCTACGGCTATTCCTATGGAGAAACCAGAAGCAGCCGTAAATTAGAAAGAGCCCTGCATCATAATCTATCGTTCATCTGGCTTACGGGTAATCTAAAGCCTGACCATAAGACCAT
>DMEU01000006.1:0-24930 GCA_003451585.1 Candidatus Omnitrophota bacterium
AGAGCCGAAGGTAGAGCCGAAGGTAGAGCTTAAACAGGAACCTAAAGACGAACCAAGATCTGAGATAAAGCAGCCGGAAGAAATACCCGGTTTTCCTAAACAAGCCGGTTTAAAGATCGAGACTAAGCATGGCGTTCCGGCCGATACTGATTTTTTAAAGGCTGAGCCTGCCAAAAAGCCCGAGGGGCAAGCCGGAGATATCGCAGAGGGGGCTTTTAAGTTCACAAATGTAAATAAACCCCCTGATGTAAAAAAAGATAAGACCAAATTGAAGAGAGAAGTTTTGATAGATGGCTTCCATCCAAAACCTCCGCCGCCCCCGGAAGAACAAGCACCATAATGTGCTCCGAAGCACATTCAGCGAAATTCGTAACTACCATCGATGAGCATGATCAAGGTAGATGATTTTAAAAAGAGGCTTAATCCGTCTCAGTTAGACGCGGTCATGACGGTTGAGGGCCCGCTTTTGGTCGTAGCCGGGGCCGGGACCGGGAAGACGCGGGTTATCGAGTATCGCTGCCTCTATATGGTCGAACAGGGTATCGCACCTGAAAATATCCTGTTGCTTACCTTTACGCGTAAGGCCGCGCGTGAAATGGTAGGCCGCGCTTCTCTGCTGGACCCGCGCTGTAAAAAAATAGAAGGCGGGACTTTCCATTCTTTTGCATATCGTGTCATTAAAAAATATAAGAACGTCATAGGCTTAGGAGAGCATATCTCTTTTATAGATGAGAGCGATAGCTCAGACGCCCTGCACCTTCTCGCGGTGAAAGCCGGTTACCTGGAGGACAAGGGCCGCTTTCCCAAAAAAGACACCCTAAGAAGCATATTGAGCATGAGCATCAACCGTAACCAGGCCATACGCGATGTCCTTATAAAAGACTATCCGCACTTCCTGCCTTTGGAGCTGCAGCTGTATGATATGCAAAAAAAATATGCCGAATATAAGATAGCCCGCAACCTCATAGATTTCGACGATATGCTTATCTATCTGAAATTCCTTTTAGAGGAACCGGAGGTCAACAAGAGCGTATCGTCCCAATTCAAATATATCATGGTCGATGAATTCCAGGATACCAACAGGATACAGGCCGATATAGTCTATTCCCTGGCAAAAACGCACAACAACTGCATGGCCGTAGGAGACGATACGCAGAGTATCTATAGTTTTCGCGGGGCGTATTATAAGAACATGTTCGATTTTCCAAACAGGTTCCCTGACACCAGGATCATCAAGCTCGAGTATAACTATCGCAGTATTCAGCCGATCCTTGATGTGGCAAACGCCGTGATAGAGGGGGAGAAGAGAAAATATTCCAAGGTATTGTTTACCACATGCCAGGGTGATGATAAACCCACGCTTTCATATTTTAAAGATGCTTTTGCCGAGTCTGAGTGGGTGGCTGATAAGATCAAGGAATACCACGACCAGGGCGTTCCATTGAGTTCGATAGGTGTTCTCTACCGTTCTAATTTCCTGTCATTACCTACGCAGATGAGCCTGTCTAAGCTGAACATCCCGTTTGCGGTCTATGGCGGGATGAAATTTATCGAGACCGCCCATATCAAAGACGTGCTGGCATTTTTAAAAGTCCATCATAATCCAAAAGATGAGATCTCTTTGGCGCGCGTCCTTATGTTATTAGACGGTATCGGGCCCAGTACGGCAGAGAAGGTCAAGGACATTATAGCCGACCCTTCAAGGCCCGGTCTTGGCGAGCAGCTCAAGGGCGTCGTTAAAAACCCATCTGTGCGTAAGGATCTAGAACAGCTTGCAGCCCTTTTTGTCTCGCTTGGCAGGACGAAAGAAACTGAAGGCAAGATAAGAAAGGTCATGCATTTTTACACCCCTATTTTAAAAGAGAAATTTGACGATTATCCGGTGCGGCAGGAGGACCTGAAGGCCTTTTTGGAGATATCTTCATCTTACGCGTCGCTTGAGCAGTTTTTGGTAGATTTTGTCACTATTGAGCCGCCTGAGAGGAGCCTTGTTTCGATGAAGGCTAAAAAAGAGGATGAGCGGCCGGTAACGCTTTCGACCGTGCATTCAGCCAAGGGCCTTGAATGGGAGGTTGTGTTTATCGTAGCGTTAATGGACGGTTCGCTGCCGGTTTCATATGCGTTGGATGATGAAGAATCTATAGAGGAAGAGCGCAGGCTCCTTTATGTAGCTGTTACGCGCGCCAAGAGGCACTTGCATCTTTCCATGCATAACGAAGGCCGGCAGGGAGGTATGAACAGCTTTAACAGGCTTTCGCGTTTTATCAGCGATGCCGGTGTCATGGATAAGCTGCAGCAGGATTACGCGTGGTTCGAGGATGAGGGGCCGGACCTGGAGGACATCGCGGCGCAAAAGATCGACAAACAAGGCCTATACCATAAACTAGTGGATTATTTCGATTCCCCATATGCCCAAGATAATTTTTGATATCGAAACCGTCGGGTCTGAATTTGATTCTTTTGATGAAGCCACAAAAGAATCCTTCTTAAAATACACAAAGACAGACGAGGAGGAGCAGGAGGTAAGGGATTCCATGAGTTTTTATCCGCTTACCGCTCAGGTAGTGACCATCGCCATGCTTGAAGTAGAGACCTCCCGCGCCTTTGTGTGTTACCAGACCCCTGGTGCGCAGCCTCAGAAGCTCGTTGAAGGCGACGCGGAATATATCTCCACGGCGAATGAAAAACAGCTCCTCGAGCTTTTTTGGAAAAAGATAGAGAAATACGACCAATTTATTACCTTTAACGGCCGGGCCTTCGATTGTCCTTTTATCATGATACGTTCAGGCATGAACCGCTTAAAGCCCACAAGGAACCTCATGCCTGACAGGTTCAGGTCAGGCGCCCACATAGACCTTATGGAGAAACTCACCTTTATGGGTGCGTCCAGGAAAAGATTCAGCCTGCACATGTGGTGTAACGCGTTCGGGGTCAAAAGCCCTAAGGAAGACGGCGTTACGGGCTTAGACGTCAAGGGGTTGTTCAAAGAAAGCAGGCACCTGGATATTGCCCGCTATTGCCTGCGCGATGTAGGTGCCACCAAGGAATTATTCATCCTCTGGGACAAATACATCAATTTTCCATCTTCATAGCATGCCTTTCGTCTTCATTGTCATTGTTAACTGGAATGGCAAAGTTGACCTTTTAGAATGTTTGGCCTCCCTTAAGTCCTCCGATTACCCAAAAGACAGATATAGTATCGTAGTTGTAGATAATGGCTCAAGCGACGGTTCACAGGCGGCGATCGCCAGGGAACATCCCGATGCCACCCTCTTAAAAAATACTAAAAATATCGGGTATGTCATGGCGGCAAACCAGGGGATAGTATACGCGCTGGATTCAGGGGCTGACTATGTCTGGGTATTGAACAATGACGTCTCGGTTAATAAAGACACCTTAAGCCGGCTTGTAGCGATAGGAGAAAAAGACGGTAAAGTTGGGGTAATAGCGCCGGTGATCTATTCGTTCCAGGAGCCGCCCCGGATAGAGAACGCGGGTTATAAGATAAATTTTTGGACAGGACAGCTTAAAAAACTAAAGATAGGCAGGGATATCTTTGCAGATCCGGCAGACAGATCCGCGGACGTTGATTCTATTTTAGGTTGTGCCGATCTCATACGCGCCTTGGTCTTTAAAAAGATAGGGTACTTGAGAGAGGCATATGAGCTTTATTTTGAAGAGACCGATTTCAATGTCCGGGCCCGCAAGGCGGGTTACAGGGTGGTCGTTGTGAAGGATGCCTGCGTGAAGCACAGGAACGCCTCGACCATGAACAGGCTCATTTTCCGAAGGGCTTACCTGCTCTTGCGTAATCTTTTTATTTTTGAGGTACTTAACGCGGAACGCAGGCATCTGTTCGTCTTTATCCCGTATTATTTCTTTATCCATATCCCATGGTTTTTATTGCGAGGATGTGTTTATGGCATACAGGTAAAGCTAAAATGCAGATTTAAATAGCATGGCTACATTATTTAAATGGATACGCCATTAGTTTCTTTTATCATAGTTGTCAATAACGACGCGCCGCCTGGAGCTGTCTTTGAGCTCTTGGATTCGTTCTATCCCCAGGAGGCGGCCGTGCCGTTTGAAATGTTAGTTGTTGAAAAAACAGACGCGCTTAGAAGGCAGGCATATTCCAATAGATACCCCTGGGTAAAATTGATAGAATGCGCTGATCTTAGCCGCGGTTCGAAACCGCGATGCGATGCTTTAAAAGACGCTCAAGGCGAGCTCGTTGTTTTTTTAGAGGACCATGTAACCATAGGCAAGGATTATTTAAAGAACATCGTCGAGCTTTTTGAAGAAGGGCATGATGCCGTGGCTGGGCCTGTTTTGATAGGCCACGGAGATTCGGCCTCAGCCTGGGTCGAATATTTTTGTGAATACCACAGATGGCTTCCGTGCAGGCCTGACGGCCGCATAGACGACCTTCCGGGGTGCAATTTTGCCTACAGGCGCTCTGTGCTGGACGCCTTGGGTGATTTCATATGCGGGGATTTTAAGCTGGAGAACTTGTTCAACCAAAGAGCCGCGAAACGCGGTTATAAGTTGTATTTTTCACACCGCGTCCCGGTGCGTCATTATGACGACAAAAGTTTTCCCGAGCTTCTGCGTTACAGGTTCTATTATGGCAAGACGTTTGCCGCAAAAAGGGGTTTCTCTTTCTTAAAGAGGGTTTTATATGCTTCTTTGTTTCCTGTGATAGCCCTGGTAGAATATGGGCGTATCGCGCGCGATGCCGCCTGTGATCGGCTCCTGCTGAAAAAATTCATAATTTATACTCCCGGGCTTCTTTTGATCCTTATGGCCTGGATGTTCGGGGAGAGTTTGGGATACATCACCAAGAGAGAGGCACATGTCTTCATCCGTTCCCGCTAAGCTCGTAAAGGCCTTGAGCACTATCGTTACGCGCCGCCTGGTTGCCGAATATGACCGCATACCGTACACGTTTATCGGCCTTTCTTACAAAAAGATTTTTAATTGGTTGGCCGCCGAGGCATCCGCGGCCTTTCACTCTTTGAGGCCATGGGGTTGGCCGACACACCTGCAGATCGAGCCTGCGAACCTGTGCAATTTAAGCTGTGCGCTTTGTCCTATTAGCGGCCAGATGAAACGTCAGTCAGGCCATATGGATTTGGGTTTATTTAAGCGGCTTACAGATGAGATAGGCGATTATGTATTCATGATGTTCTTGTGGGATTGGGGAGAGCCTTTCCTTAATCCGAGTATCTACGAGATGATCTCCTATGCCAAGGAAAAAGGTATTAAGACGGCCTCAAGTTCAAACGGCCATCTCTTTAGTGATGTCGTAAATGCGGATAAGGTTATTCTTTCAGGCCTTGATACCTTGATCGTTGCAGTAGACGGCATCAGTCAGAATACATATGAGCGCTACAGGAAAAAGGGTGATCTTGAAGTAGTGCTTAAAGGGATACGCACACTTGTCGAACGCAAGCGCGCCCTTGGTTCTTCGACACCTCTGATAAATTTCCGGTTCATCGTCATGAGGCACAATGAGCACGAAGTCCCGCGATTAAAAGAGTTCGTGCGGTCATTAGGTGTAGATGTTTTGACTATCAAGACGCTGAATCCCTGCTCGGATGATCCTTATGGGGAAAAAGAAAACGGCGGCGCCGGAAAGATAAACGACCTATCCCCCTTAGGCCATGCTTACAGGCGTTTTCGTTACGCTCCGGATGGAAAGACCCTGGTCCGCCATCTCAGGAACCCTTGTAAGAATCTCTGGAACTCGGCTACGATACATCATAATGGCGTAGTCTGTCCGTGTACGTATGATTACGACGAAAGATTTCCATTGGGCGATCTAAACGTTCGAACGTTTGGTGATATCTGGTTTTCGGAGCCTTATCAAAAGATGCGTAAGTGGTTCCTTGAAAATAACAAGGATAATCACTTCTGTTATGAGTGCAGCTATGCCTACGAAGGCGGCAGTTGTATTGACGAGACCGTGGCAGAGGCGTTTTTTTTCAATAAATAACCCCATAACTCAAGACAAAATGTGAGACAAAATGGACAGTCCTATTTGTCTCACATAAATCATATGAGTCTTTTTGTTGAGAGGCCGGATGTTTCGGTAATTATAGCGTCGTATCGTTCACAAAAGACGATCAGGGACTGCCTTGTCTCCCTCAGTCAGCAGTCGGCGGCAGGGCGTTTTGAGGTGATCGTAGTGGATAGTTCCAACGACGGTATCGCGGCACCTATCGTAAGCGAATTCACGGGCGTCCGTTTGTATACTTTTCCCGAAAGGAAATACTGCGGAGACGCGCGTAACTTTGGTATTTCCGTAGCGCTGGCCGATATCGTGGCTTTTATCGATGCGGATTGCACAGCTGATAAGAATTGGATCGAACGTATCATAGAGGCCCACGCTTGCGGCTATGTTGCTGTGGGCGGCTCAATAGCGTGCCGTATACCGGAAAACTATGTAGGATGGGCCGCCTACTTTACGGAGTTCAGCAAATGGATGCCTGCGCCTACGTCGTCAGATATGGATGATATAGCAGGGGCCAATATGTCGTACAAAAAGAAGGTATTCGGCGAACAGGGTGATTTTATCGAAGGGACGTATTGTTCGGACACGGAATTCCACGGCCGGCTGAAAAAAGCCGGTTATCGCCTGCGCTTTGTGCCTTCCATACGAGTCTATCATAAGAACTTAGGTTCTTTTTCTGAATATATAAAGCATGAATTCGCCCACGGCAGGTTTTTTGCGTCGGTGCGCCGCAGGAGCCTGGAATTTTCAAATATGAAGCGTCTGCTGTATGGATCTTTTTGTTTTTTCATACCATTAAAGTTATTTCTCGAGATGATCGGGCAGCACACTAAAAACACCGTATACTTTTCAAAATTCTTGTCTTCTTTGCCTCTGCTTATGATAGGCCTTTTTTCCTGGTCTTTAGGCGAGGGTGCCGGATATCTTACGGGTGTTCCTGATGCACGATGAAAAAAATATAGTAAAAAGCGACGTTATCGTATTAGGCGCAGGGCTTGCCGGCCTTGCCTCTGCTTTTGGCGTTCTTGGCCGCGGACAAAAGCCCGTTGTCATTGAAAAAGAGGCAATAGTTGGAGGGATGAGCTGCAGTATAAGGCGAGATGGGTTTGTCTTTGACCTTGGAGGCCATCGTTTTCTGCCGCACAACATAAAGACAACAGAATACGTCCGTGCTTTATTTAAAGATAAGACGCTTTTATTGCGCAACAGGAAGAGTCAGATCTATCTTGGAGGGAAGTTCCTCCAGTATCCGCCTGAGGCCATAGACCTTTTGAGGAGGCTCGGTATCGCTACAAGCCTGAAATGCGCGTTTGGCGGCCTGTGTGCGCGTATCAGGCAGGGCATATTAAAAGAGCCTGAAAATACGCTCAAGGATTGGCTGATGCATCGTTTCGGCCAGGATCTTTACGACATATACTTCGGCCCTTATTCGGCAAAATTATGGGGTGTTGACCCTGACCAGATATCTTCTGAGTGGGCGCCTCAGCGCGTTTCAGTCTCGAGCATAGGCGTTGTTATCCGTAATCTTATGCCTGCAAAAGGCAGGGCCATAAAGACCTACGCGCGCAAGTTCCTTTATCCTGTGGGAGGCATAGGCAGGATACCGGAACTAATGGCAGGGCAGATCGGCGGTATGGGTTCGAAGGTCTTTTTAAACCATTGTGCATCGAAGATAACCCGTCATGAAAATGGCTATATGGTGGAGGCCGAAGACGGCCGCGCGGGAAGGCGTTTGTTTTTTGCGAAAAAGATAATTTCAACTATGCCTTTGTCTGAGTTTGTTATGATGCTCGAGCCCCGAGTCCCTCCTGAGGTCTTAAATGCAGCGGGCAGTTTACGTTTCCGGTCAGTGCGTTTCTTGAACCTGATGTTAAACACTGACGAGGTGACTAAAAATACATGGCTTTATGTTCCTGAAGATAAGTTCACCTTTTTTCGCATACAGGAGTTCAATAAGTGGTGTCCCAAGAACGCTCCACGCGGCAAGGTGGGGCTCTCACTTGAAGTGGCGTGTCAGAAAGGTGACAGGCTGTGGTCTATGCCTGATGAGGAACTTTTAGATATCTGTCTTATGGATCTAAAGAAGATGCGTGTAGACCTTGAAAAAAAAGTTATTGGATATTTTTCAACATACGCGGAACACGCCTATCCTTTTTATTCTTTGGACTACAGGAGGCACCTGCAGAAGATATACCGTTTTATGGAATCTTTTGATTCCATAGTGGTCACAGGGCGGCAGGGCCTATTTCGCTATCTTAATATGGATAGGGCGCTGGAAGTGGGGTTTGAAGCGGCAGAGGCTTTGTATGACCCTGCCAGGCGCCTTCATTTTTTGAGGGATAAAGAGGACAGGAAATATTTGGAATCAAATCTCCACCTGTCAAAGAAGAAGCGATAGATGTTTATTTCTGTTATCGTCCCTGTTTATAACGGCGCGGCTTACCTTTCAAGGACGCTTTCCGCCATAAAGCGTTCCAATTACCGTGATTTTGAGCTTATAGTCACAGATGACGCCTCAACCGACGGCTCTTTAAAGATAGCAAAAGGATTTGCCGACATAGTAGTTGAGTCTGACAGGCGCATATCATCCGGCGCAGCAAGGAACAAGGGCGCGCAAAAAAGCCGCGGGGACATTCTTTTTTTTGTCGATGCCGATGTAGAGATTACCCCTGAGGCGCTTTCCTATATTGCTTCCGAGTTCGGCCGTAACCCCGGCGTTTCCGCGTTCTTCGGCTCATATGACGATGAGCCGTCGTTTCCTGGTTTTTTCTCCCAATACAAGAACCTCTTCCATCATTTTGTCCATCAGCAGGCCAATGTAGACGCAAAGACGTTCTGGGCCGGATGCGGCGCTGTCAGGCGCCAGGCATTTATCAATTCAGGCGGTTTCCCTGAAACCTTAAGGTCTTCTTCTATCGAAGATGTCCTTTTGGGCTACAGGTTGACCAAGCTTGGAGCAAAGATACAGGTATTAAAGAAATTGCAGGCCAAACATTTGAAGGAATGGGGCTTTTTCGATCTACTTTCAACGGACATCCTGCGGCGGGCTATTCCCTGGACTAAGCTTGCGGCAAAAAAAGGGCTGCCATACGACCTGAATTTCAAGTTTGCCGACAGGCTTAGCGCCTTTTGCGTATGGGCCTTATTTTTTTCTTTGATATTTTGGAATAGTACGCCTGCCGCGCTCTTTTTTATCTTGGCAGCGTCTCTATTATGGTTGAACAGGCGGCTTTATGTTTTTTTCGTTAAGAAGAGGGGAGCACGTTTTGCCATGGCGGCTGTCTTGTTCCACTGGTCCTATCTTTTTTATAGTTCCCTGGTCTTCGCCGTTTTTTTAATTTTCTACAAGGTCCGCGGATCTTTTGGGGCCAAACGTGATATCTTTTCTTTGGAGTAACCTTAAGAGATATTGCAAAAGGTATGCGAGGGTCGCAATGTTTATGAACAGCAATACGAATGGCGGGCCTGTTAATCCAAATCTTTGTGTCGCGATGATGGCCCCTATTATCATGGCAAGGAGCCTGATCAAGTCTAACATCGCAAGTATAAAAGGTTTATATAACGCCTGCAGCGCCGTATAGAGGGTCGTCATGACAGGCGAAATGATATTGACCACAAGGAGTATATTGAAGACATGGACGCTATTTATGTAGCGGCTCCCAAAAAAGAACAAGATCAGGTGTTTTGAGAAAAATAGGAGCGGCAGCAGGCCTAAGCCCAGCCATAAAGAATACGTCAAAGATCTTCTTATGTATTTTATGAATTGTTCTTTCTGCGAAAACCTGGCCATGTGAGGCATAAGAGCAGCCCGTAGAGAGATGAGGAATATCGGGAATAGATACATGAGATTAGAGGCCAGGCCGTATTGGCCTGCCGCATTGCTGCCTAAAATGTGGGCTATGATGAACAGGTCAAAAGATGAGACCGCCGTTTTGCACGTTTCGCTTAAAAAAAGCCACTTGCTGTATTTGAGCAATCGGCCGATCATGCCAGGCAGTATTTTTTCTTTAGGAAAAAGTTTTTTGTTAAAGTGCGCGAGTGCCGGGACGGCCCCTATCAGCGGGGCAAGTGAGTAGACTAAAGTTGCGGATAATGTGGTCAGATAGCCGGCCGCGGTAAGTGCGAGTACGGCGAAGAGTTTTCCGGAATCGGTCAAGACCATGAGCGTGAAATATTTTTTGAATGACTGGTGTGCCCAGAGAGCGTATTTAAAATAATTAAAGACCGATGTGGTCAGAACGCCTAATGACGCGATCTTTAAAAGCGGCTCAAGCCTTGGGGAGTGGAAGGCCTTTTCAGAGATCAGGCCGGCTGCGGCGAATAAAATACAGGATATAAGCGCGGAAGAAAGCAGCCTGAGGAAAAAGGCAGCCCTGATCGTTTCAGACGCCTCCCGGCTTTTTCCGTCCCCCAGGTAGCCGGATGCAATGGTCGTCATGCTGGTATCCATGCCGAAAGACGCAAACAGAGGGATAGTGCGGATAGTGACCAGAATGATGCTGAAGATACCGAAGTCCGAAGTGTTAAAGCGGCGCGCTATAATAAATAGCGCAAGCGCCCCGAGGCCTGCGCCTATCAAGTTCCCGCTGAATGTAAAGGTAACAGACGATTTGATACCGGAGCCTGTATGAAGAAAAGCCTTATTTTTATCCATGTATGCTTAATTATAGTATTGGGCCTGGCTATTTACAACAATTCCCTTGGTGGAGATTTCATACTCGATGATTATCCCCTGATCAAGGATAATAATTATATCAGGGACTTAAGCGCGCCCCACCGTATTTTTACAAAAAACCTCTCAGACAGGGCCTTTGACCCTCATAGCATGTACCGGCCGATGACGGCCCTAACATATGCCCTGGATTATCATTTTTGGAGGGAAGACCCATTTGGATACCACCTTACAAATGTTTTTCTTCATGTGGCCGCTTCTTTACTCGTCTATGTGTTTATCATGCTTCTTTTCGGCAAAGGCCTGCCGGCCCTGGGTGCCGCGCTTATTTATACGGCCCTTCCGGTGCACGTCGAAGCTGTGGCTTATATTTCAGGGCGCAATGAGATCCTCGCCTTTATTTTTATGATACTTTGTTTGATCTTTTATTTGAAGGCTATAGAGCGGAAAAAAATAATATTTTCTTACGGTGTCGTCGTGTTTTATATCTTTGCTGTCCTGTCAAAAGAGAACAGCTTTATCCTGCCGGTCCTACTTTGCCTCTACCATTATGTGTTCAGGAAGAGATATTCCATACTTCCGTTTTTTAGCGTATGGGCCATTCTGGCATCGGCGGTCATTTTGAGGCTTACGGTGTTAAGGTCTTCTTTATTGAATGTATCTTCTTTAGGAGTACTGTGGGATAAAGTACCGCAATTTTTCGCGGTTTTTCTTAATTATCTGCGTCTCTTGATATTTCCCTTTGGCCTTCGCCTGGGGTATGCGCACAGGGTATTTCATTGGAATGATCCGGCAGTCATATGCGGTGTCTTGGCATTTTTATTTTTTATATGGCTGATTATGAACAGGAGGAAAGCTGATCCTCTGGTCTCTTTCGCTTGCGGTTGGTTTATTGTGCTGTTGTTGCCGGTTTCAGGCCTTTATCCTCTATCGTATGCCATGACCGAACTGTGGCTCTATGCGCCGTCAGCCGGTTTTTGTCTGGTCCTCGGCCATATTATCTTTTCCAGCCGGCTTGGCCGGATATTAAAAATTGCGCTTTTTGCCGGCATCATGGCCTATTATTCGTTTTTAACCGTCAAACAGAATGAATACTGGCGCGAGCCGGTAAGTTTCTACCAGAGAACATTAAAATACAGGCCCGAGAGCCGTGTTTTATATATGGGTTTAGGCAGGGCCTATCAGGATAGAGGGAATATTCGTCATGCCTTGGCAGCATACAAAAAAGCCATCAAGTCGGATCCGGGTTATGTAAAAGCTTACACCGCCTTGGCTTCTCTCTACCAGACACTCGGGTTAATTCCGGAGGCGTCGGCTTATTACGAAAAGGCGTTGGAGGTGGACCCCACTTATGAGGATATTTATAGCAATCTGGGTATCTTGTATTCCGAGGCCGGGGAGACCGGAAAGGCCTTGGAGCTATTTAAAAGGGCCATAGCCCTTAAACCAAATTTCGCCAAGGCCTATTATAATCTAGGCAATGTTTACTTTGATCTGAATATGTTTAAGGAAGCCCTTGAATGTTTCCATAAGGCAGTCAAACTCCAGCCCGGTTATGCCTTGGCTGTGAATAATCTGGCCATTACTTATTATAACCTCGGAGACCTCGAGCAGGCTGAAAGATTTTTCCAGAGGTCTTCGCAGCTGGGTTTTGTAAATCAGGAATTGGCAGACGCCTTGACATCCGCTTTATCTCAAAGCTTGTAAAATGCCTTCATTTCTTGTAATATAAAAAACATGC
This sequence comes from Candidatus Omnitrophota bacterium, assembly GCA_003451585.1. Classification (GTDB taxonomy): domain Bacteria; phylum Omnitrophota; class Gorgyraeia; order Velamenicoccales; family Velamenicoccaceae; genus UBA9636. Next base: position 12,430 of record DMEU01000006.1, read on the forward strand.
TAAAGAATAAGATAGCGGCAAAAGCGGTCACAGCCGCCAATTTCAGGCGTTTCGGCAGTATTATCGATTATCCCGGCAGGCGAGGTGCGCCTAAAACAAAAAATCTGTTTCGGGTCATTGTCAGGCAGCCTGGCCTTGGCTGGCGCATAGCTTATCTGGTGGTAAGGGACAGGTGTATCCGCAGGCTGGAGCAGCATCCCGGAAGCCTGGAAAGTTTTGAGCCTGTACGAGGACAGGGGCTCATTTATGTCGCTTCAAGAAAAGACCCAGCGTCTATTAAGTGTTTCCTTCTAGATAAGCCGGTCATTTTAAAGAAGGGCATCTGGCACGGAGTCGTCTCCATCTCGCGGGATTTCGACGTAAAGATCACGGAAAACTCTTCGGTGAAGTGTATTTATTGGACTTTGGGGTTCGATCTGGACGGAAAATGAGCCAGGATGAAGCATATCAAAAATATTTAAAAGATGCCTCAGAGGCTTATGAGGCGTTGTGCAGGCGATGCGGCGCCTGTTGCGGGGTCTTTGAGAAGGACCCGTGCGTAAAATTGGTAAAAGAAGAAGACGGCCGTTATTCCTGCTTTGATTACGCCAATCGTTTCGGGCTGCAGAAGACGGTCAACGGCAATACTTTCAATTGTGTCACGCTGTGCCGTATCATCCCAGGTTCGTGGCCAGGGTCATGGCAGTGCGGGTATAAAAAGCAATTAAAAATTAAGAATTAAAAATTAAGAATGAAGAATTATATTTTATGCTTTTTTGTTTTGAAAATTCTTAATTTTTCATTAATTTTATGAGATCCTACACCGAATATCTCTGGTTTAATACGAAGTCAAAGCGTGAATATATTAACATCACGCCAAAGGTGCAGGATGCCTTGCTAAAGAGTAAGATCAAAGACGGCATGATACTGGTCTCGGCCATGCATATAACCGCCGGTGTTTATGTCAATGATGACGAGAGCGGGATAATACATGACATAGACGAGATGCTCGAGCGCCTGGCGCCTTACAGGGATGATTATAAACACCACGCTACCGGCGAGACAAATTCCGACGCGCACCTAAAGAGTTTGCTCGTGCATCATGAAGTTATAGTCCCTGTAACGGATTCAAAGCTTGATCTTGGGCCATGGCAGCAGGTTTATTATGCCGAATTCGACGGCCGCAGGAGAAAAAGGGTGATAGTGAAGGTGATGGGGGAGTAAGAATGGCGATGAGAGACATTATGGACTACAAGAGAGTTGCCCTGGCGATAAATAAAGCTAAAAAGATAGCGCTTTGCATCCACATGTTCCCTGATGGGGATGCTATCGGTTCTATGTTGGCGCTGGCGCTGGCATTAAAGGCCTTAAAGAAGAAATTCTATCTTTTTTCGCCGAGCGAATTGCCGCACCGCTATAATTTCCTTCCGTTATACGGGCAGATAAAGACAGACATAGGCCCTAATATCAATTTTGACCTGGCTATCGCTATTGACTGCGCCTCACACACCCAGTTGGGGGAATTTCATGATAAGGTCTTTAAAAAATCCGAAAAGACTATCGAGATAGACCACCATGCCTTCAGGGAGGCCTTTGCCGATATATCGCTTGTGGACGACGATGCGGCAGCGGTGGGGGAGATCATCTATCATTTGTGTGAGTTGCTTGGCGTCAAGATAGGCAAGGCGATCGCCGTGCCTCTTTTGGTATCTTTGATAGTGGAGACCGGCTCTTTCCGTCTTCCGACGGTCCATGCCAAGACCTTCCTCATATGCTCAAAGCTTATTTCATGCGGAGTGGATTATTACAAGATCGTGGAGAACAGTTATTGGAGCCGCACCCGCGCAGAGGCCATGTTGCTGGGCCTGTGTTTTTCGAGATTGAAATTCCTTAAAGGAGAAAAGGTGGCTGTGACAACCATCACTTTTAAAGACTTAAAAAGGTTAGGCGCCCGTCAGGAAGACGTCGACCCTGTGGCAGACCAGATACGCACGCTAAAAAATGTACAGGTCGTCCTGCTCTTCAGGGAGATGCATGGGGCAAAATGGCGAGTAAGCCTGCGCTCTAAGGGTTCTATCAACGTAGGCAAGATCGCGGAGGAATTCGGAGGCGGCGGGCATCCGGATGTGGCCGGCTGCTATCTGCCAAAAAGAGAGAAAGAGAAGAGCAGGCTGATAGGAAGGGTCTTGAGCCTGGTGTAGCTATGGAAAATCTGAGATTAGAGCTGATAGAGGTCATAACCCACTGCTGTGATGTAAAGACATTCAGGTTTGAGCTGCCTGAGGATGTTCCGTATATACCCGGCCAGTATCTGGTGCTGACCCTTGATATCGGAGGAAAAAAAGTACCTAAGGCGTTCTCTATTTCCAGTTCTCCTACGGAAAAGGGGTATATCGAGTTTACAAAAAAGGTCAGCGACAGCCAGTTTTCGCGAACGCTGGAATCCCTTGAAATAGGCAGGGCGTATGATATCCGCATGCCGATGGGGAAGTTCACCTTTGAAGGCGAGCATCCAAAGGCCGCTTTTTTGAGCGGCGGCATAGGGATAACGCCTATCCGCAGTATTTTTAAATATGCAACGGATATGCGGCTGCCTTCTCACCTGGTCCTTCTTTACTCCAGCCGTACGCCGGAATACCTTATTTTCAGGAATGATTTCAGCGTCATGCAGAAAGCGAACAAAAACATTAAGGTTATTTATACACTTACGCACTGCGATGAGAGGGTCGAAGGATGCAGGGCCGGCTATATTGACGGCGATATGGTTAAAAATGAGGTCCCGGACTACAGCGAACGTCCGTTTTACATTTGCGGCCCTCCAGGTATGGTGGACGGCATGAGCTCCATGCTTTTAAAAAAGCTTTCTATCCCGATGCAGCATATAATCACCGAAGACTTCCTCGGATATTAACAGCTATGTTCTCTTCCTTGAAAGTACGCGAGTTCCGCATTTTCTGGTTTTCGATGTTTGTCTCCCTTATCGGAACATGGGTGCAGTCCATGGCGCAAAGCTGGCTCGTATTTAAGCTTACGCACTCGGCCTTTCTCTTAGGGCTTGTCGGTTTTCTGGCATATCTGCCTATCTCTTTATTCTCTCTGCCAGCGGGTGTATTTATTGACAGGGCGGTAAAAAGGGATTTTCTTATCGTAACCCAGGCTGTTTTTATGCTCTTGGCTTTTCTCCTCGCGTTCCTAGTGCATAAGGAGCTGGTGGCGGTGTGGCACATATTAACCATAGCGGTTTTAAGCGGTATCGCTATGTCCATTGACGCGCCTACGAGGCAGGCCATGGTCGTGGAACTCGCAGGTAAACAGCACCTCTTTAACGCGATAGTCCTGAATTCGGCGGCATTTAATTCAGCAAGGCTTATAGGCCCCGCGTTAGCCGGCGTGCTGATAGCTACGATAGGCATGGCGGGCTGTTTTTATGTCAACGCGTTTAGCTATATCCCGGTTCTTTTAGCCCTATTCCTTATAAAGCCCGTCCCCGCGCCGGTAAAGGTGAAAAACAATTCATTTTTTCTGGATATGAGGGAGACTGTTGAATTTATCCGCAAGGAGCGTTTCCTGGCAGCGATCCTTTCCCTCGCCGCCATGTTCAGTATTTTTGGGGCGGCATATGTCATCTTAATGCCGGTGTTCGCGCAGGAGATATTGCATTCCGGAGCCAGAGGTTTAGCCGTGTTGATGTCGGCTAACGGCGCCGGCGCCCTTGTAGGCGTCTTGAATCTTGCCAGGCTTAAACACGCGGCGTCGAACCTGGCCGTACTTAAATTTTGCGTCATCATGTTCTTTGTATCCATAATGTTTTTTGCCATATCCGTTAACTTTGTTTTTTCAGTGGCCATGTTATTTTTAGTCGGGTTCGGAGGCTCAAGCGGCATGTCCATTATAAACACTATCTTGCAGATGAACGTGCCGGATGCTTATAGAGGCCGGATCATGGGGGTCTTTGTCATGATGTTCACCGGCCTTATGCCCTTCGGGAATCTATTGGCAGGGACCATGGCTCATTTTATCGGAGCGCCACTTGTGGTCTTTTTGGGGGCTTTGTCGAGCCTCGTCCTTTATTTTTTTATAGCCGGAAAATATTTCAGAGAGGCTGTCATAGCGTGAAGAACCAGCTTGTAGCGGATATATTTCGCGGCATTGCGGAATTGCTCGAGATCAAGGGCGACAATCCATTCCGCATCAGGGCATATTTGAGGGCTGCAGATACCATAGAGGCGTTCAAGGATGATGTAGAAGATTACTCTACCGGAGGCCGCCTGCAGGATATACCAGGCATAGGCAGTGACCTCGCAGGCAAGATCAAAGAGATCATCGATACCGGCAAGTGCGCGCATTATGACGAACTAAAGAAGGCCGTACCTGTTGGCGTTGTCGCCATGCTTGATATCCCGTCGGTCGGGCCGAAAACAGCAAAGCTGTTTTTTGATGAGCTCCATATAAAGTCACAGGATGAGCTCAAAGAAGCCGCACAAGCCGGACGCTTGCTGGGACTACCCGGTATAAAGCAAAAGACCGTAGACAACATTTTAAAAGGTATAGAGCTCTTGCAAAAAGGCAAAGAGAGGATGGATCTGCTTGCCGCGACGGCAGTGGCCGGGCCGATAATCTCCGCTATAGAGGGGATAAAAGGCGTCAGTGCTGTTTCTGTCGCCGGCAGCCTTAGGCGCATGAAAGAGTCTGTCAGGGATATAGATATCCTGGCTGCGTCAAAAGACCCTAAAAAAGTTTCAGATAGTTTCGTAGGGCTTCCGCAGGTAAAGCGGGTCTTGGCCGAAGGTGAAACGAAGTCTTCGATCTTGACTAAAGACGACGCGCAGGTTGACCTGCGTGTCGTAGAACCTGCGTCTTACGGCGCCGCACTACTTTATTCCACCGGGTCTAAAAATCACAACATCAGGCTGCGCTCGATTGCCATAAAAAAAGGGCTCAAGATCAACGAGTACGGGGTTTTTGACAAGCACGGCCGCCGCCTGGTTTCCAAGACGGAAGAGGATATATACCGGTGTCTCGGGCTGGATTTTATCGCCCCTGAGCTGCGTGAGGATGCCGGAGAGATCGAGGCCGCGGCAGCGCACCGCCTTCCTGAACTTATCGAGCTTGGCGATATAAGAGGAGACCTGCACGCGCATACAAATTATTCCGACGGAAAAGCGACCATAGAGGCCATGGCACAGGAGGCGCTCAGGTTAGGCTATGGTTATATCTGCCTGACGGACCACTCCGAAAGCCTGAAAGTCGCCAATGGACTCGACCTTGCCAGGCTCAAGGAGAAGAGGCGCGAGCTTGACCGTGTCAATAAGAAGTTCAAGGATCTTAAGTTATTATTTGGTTCTGAAGTCGAGATCGACAGCGAGGGGAACATCGATTATAAGGATAGCATACTGGCTGGTTTTGATGTGGTGGTCGCGGCTATTCATTCCGGCTTCAAACAATCCAAGCGTCAGCTTACAAAAAGGGTCATCCGCGCCTGTAAGAATAAATTTGTCCATGTGATCGCGCACCCGACCGGCAAGCTTTGGCCTACACGCGAGGCCTACGATATCGACTTAAAAGAGGTATTCAAGGTAGCTCGCGAAACCAATACCGCTTTAGAGATAAACGCGCATCCTTACCGTCTTGACCTTTCCGATGCCTTAAGCCGTCAGGCCAAAGACAACTTGGTCAACCTCGTTATCAATACGGATTCACATGCTGCCGCGCACCTGTCCTATATGAAGTTCGGCGTAGGCCTTGCCAGGCGCGCCTGGCTTGAAAAGGGCGATGTGTTGAATACTTTGAAGCTCGCCCAATTGCTCAAGCGGATCAAGAAATAATGTATAAAAAAATAATCCTATATTTTTTGTTTACTACAGCGGTTTTCGGTTGCGGAAAGCCGTTGTACAGGGATTCGGAATTTATCATGGGTACTTTCGTTGAAGTGGCTTCCACTGACCCAAGGGCAAAGGCGATAGTCTTCGATGAGTTCAAGAGGCTGCAGAAGGCCTTTGACATGTTCGACGAGCAGAGCGAACTCTCGCGCCTCAATAAAACAGGGGAGCTTACGGCATCTGAGGACCTTTTTTTCGTCTTAAAAAAAGCACGCGAGTTTTATGGCCTCACAGAGGGTGCTTTTGATGTTACTGTAGCTCCGGTATCTATTCTGTGGAAGAGGGCCATAACGAGGTCGGAGTTGCCTGTTGTTGAGGCCATCGAAGATGCGTTATACCTCGTTGGTTTTGATGGCGTTTACCTGGATGAGGATACAAGACAGGTAAAATTATTGAAAATGGGCGCAATGATAGACCTGGGTGGAATAGCAAAGGGCTATGCCGTAGATAAAGCTATAACAATGCTAAAAAAGGCGCAGGTGAGCTCCGCGATCGTTAACGCCGGAGGCAATATATATTGTTTGGGTCCTAACGGCCGTAAGGCATGGCGCGTAGGCATCCAGGACCCGCGAGTGAGCAAGAACCTGTCGGCAAGGATAGAGCTTATAGATAAGGCCGTAGCTACATCCGGCGACTATGAGCAATTTTTCACCTTTCAAAACAAGAGGTATTCGCATATAATAGACCCAAAGACCGGGTATCCTGCGGACAGCGGGGTGATCTCTGCGACTATAGTGGCAGACGACGCAATGACCGCGGATGTCTTGTCTACTTCCATAGTTGTTTTAGGGCTCCAGAAGGGGCGCCGGTTATTGAAGAATTTCCCTGGGGTATCAGGTAAGGTCGTTGATGTGCAGGATAAGGTCCATGACTTATAAGATCATCTCTTCAGACAGGATAGCAGACAGTGTAGTGCGTATGGTGATAAGCGCGCCTGAAGCCGCAAGGAATGCGCATGCAGGGCAATTTGTAGTGGTCATGGCGGATGAAAAAGGGGAGCGCATCCCGTTGACGATGGCGGATTTCGATAAGGACAAGGGGACCCTTACAATCATATTCCAGGAAGTTGGTTTTTCGACTAAAGCGCTGGGCCGGATGCGCCCGGGTGACGCTATTTATTCAGTGCTTGGGCCTCTCGGAAAGCCGACACATACCGAAGGCTCCGGTAATTGTATATGTGTAGGCGGGGGCGTAGGGATCGCTGAGATGTGGCCTGTGGCGCGTGCGCTAAAAGATGCCGGCAGGCATGTTACCTGCATAGCGGGCGCACGCACAAAGGGCCTTCTTATACTCGAAGAGGAATTAAAAGAAACCTGCGATGAGCTGCTTATCGCGACAGATGACGGTAGCTATGGCAGCAAAGGATTTGTTACCGATATCTTGAGTGAAAAGATCAAAGCCGGTTCTTATTCATATATCTACGCCATAGGGCCGGTCCCGATGATGAAGAAGGTCGCCGACATCAGCCGGCCGCACAAGATAAAGACGGTCGTCAGCCTTAATCCTTTGATGGTGGATGCCACCGGTATGTGCGGAGTTTGCCGCTGCAAGGTGGAAGGGAAGACCGTATTTGGTTGCGTCGATGGGCCAGAATTCGATGCGCACCAGGTTGATTTTGATGAGTTGGCAGGCAGGCTTTCATTTTTTACAGATAAGGAGAACCAGTATGGATGATAGAAGAAAACATGTGCGTTTCAAATCAGCCACGATCATGCAGTATAAGGACGGTATTTTTTCCGCCCAGACCGACGCGCTTACCAAGGATGTCAGTCTTGGCGGGGTATGTTTTTTCTCGGACAAAAAGGTCAATATCGGGCAGGTCATCAAGGTAAAACTCTTTTATGATGCCAAGTCCCCTGCAAGGCCGATCAAGGGAAAAGTCGCCTGGTCTACCCCTTACAGTGATAATGTATCAAAAGGGTATCTTAACGGGCTTACATTTATACGCTGATGAAAAGATGCTGGGATTTCTTCCGCTGTCCTTCAGAAAAGCAGAAAAACTGCATTATGCCTGATGTGGAGGAGCGGAGGTGCTGGATGGTGAATATTGCTTGTTGCAAGATCAATAAAGAGGCCCCGCTGCCTCTAAGTATAAAAAATGTCTTCTGCAAAACCTGCACATATTTTAAAGAATACGGTATTGCTCCGTAGGTCAATAGTTTCGATCTGTCTTGCCGTCGCCTTGTTTTTTTTCGCGCAAGAGGCGTGGTGTAAATCTTCTTCGGCCAGGAGCAAAAAAAACAAAACCTCGGTTACGGCCCAGGCCGTCTACGCCGTTGATCTGGCGAACAATAAAGTTTTGTTTTCGCGTAATGCCCGTTTAAGATTCCAGCCGGCCAGTACTGTCAAGCTCTTGACCGCGCTCGTGGTATTAGAGCACCTCAAGCTGGAAGATGAGATCGTAGTAAGCGCGCGCGCTGCCGGCGTTGAGCCGACCAAAGCCGGCCTGAGGGCCGGCGTCGCTTATTCGGCGAAAGACTTGCTGGAAGCACTTCTTGCAACGTCGGCCAATGATGCCGGTATCGCCTTGGCAGAAGCCGTATCAGGCACTGAGGCAAAATTTTCTGCCTTGATGAATAAGAAGGCAAGGTCAATAGGGTGCCGTAATTCAAATTTCACTAACGCTACCGGCCTCCCGAATAAGTATCAGCGCACTACAGCCTACGACTTATCCTTAATTACAAAGGCGGCCTTTGGCGACACTTTTATCCGGTCGACTATGAAGAAGAAGGCCGTTTCGATAAAAGGGTCCGACGGCAGGCTTATAACGCGCAATAATCACAATAAGCTTTTATGGCGCCTCAAGAACCCGTCGGTATTAGGCAAGACCGGTTATACGAAAAGCGCCGGGCACTGTTATGCCGGCGTCGCCTATTATAAGGGGCGCAATGTTTCTGTGGTCATTATGAAGAGCAGGAAACCCTGGGCGGATATTTATGCTATCCTAGGGGTCAGGCCGAAGAAGGGTTGAACATGATAAAGAACCTTTTGGTCATTTTGGCATTCGCCGCGTTTATCTTTTTCTATGTGCGGTATATTGAGAAGAGGTCTTTGTATATACCATATCGTGAAATCGAGCGGACGCCTGATTCGGTTGGCTTGGAGTTTGAAGACCTTATGATCAAGGCCTCAGACGGAGTGTTAGTCAACTCCTGGTGGATACCCGCGGCGCCGGAGGCCGAGACCGTGTTTTTCTTTCACGGCAACGGCGGGAATTTAAGCCATAGGCTGGAGAAGATATTATTTTTTCATAAATTGGGTTTAAATGTCTTTATAATCGATTATCGAGGTTATGGCAAAAGCACCGGCTCTCCTTCGGAAAACGGGCTTTATCTCGATGCCACGGCAGGTTACGATCATCTGACGCGGCAGCTAAAAATCCGGGAAGCAAGCATTATTCTTTACGGAGAATCCCTGGGAAGCGCGGTTGCTATTGATCTGGCGTCAAAGAAAAATGTGGGCGCTATCATCACCGAAGGCGCTTTTACGAACGTAAAAGATATGGCCCGCGCTGTTTATCCGGTCATGCCGTCATTTTTCCTGGGCTCTAAGTTCGATTCTCTTGCAAAAATTTCCGGCATCAATGTGCCTAAACTGATGATCCATAGCCGTAATGATGAGATCATCCCTTATGCGCTTGGGAAAAAACTTTTTGATGCCGCCGGCGAGCCTAAGTATCTTCTTCTTGTAGAAGGCGGCCATAATGAGTGTTTTTATATTTCAGAAGACAAGATCAGGGAAAAAATAATTCAGTTTATAAAAGAACCATAGGGGGGGATTATGAAGATCCGGTTGCGCGTCTGTTTTGCTCTCATCTTTTTTTTGTCGGCCGTTGTTGCCGCGGCCCACGCTAAATCGTTGAGCCTGCAGGAGGTGGAAGGCGATAGGAAGATCGTCATAAAACTGGATAAAAAGACAAAACTGCCGAAAGCTTTTCTTAAGGGTAAAGAGGCTTCTGCGTATATCGGGACGCTTGAAGACTTGAAACGCCGGGTTACCGAGGACGTATACAGCGGGGAGAGCGTGGTCCGCCACGACAAAAGTCCGAGGTATCAGAATCTATCTGACGGGGTGATATTTAATACAGGCGGAGGCAAGATTGGCTACGTAACAAGGAAGGACGGTTCTTTTACGGTGGTCATCGATTATCCTACCGGGCGCAAGCTCAAGACGGTGGATGAAGCCTTGTATGACGAGTATGCAAACGTTATAAGCGATGATTGCACCGTTCCGCATGTATTCTTTGACACAGAGGGCCGGGAGGCTGCTATTATATATCTTCCATCTTCTATGATGGTGTATCAAAATATCACGGAGGACGGCCTTGTTGTGGTCAGAGTAACAGAACGCATCTAAGGAACTGCATACTAATGAAACGACGTGACGCTGTTGAAAGGACTAAGGATTTTTTCGAGGTGGCACTTGGCCTTGATAGGGCGGATGCCGCCAGGGAGGCGTCGCGCTGCCTCCAATGTAAGGACAAACCCTGCGTCAAGGGGTGTCCGGTAGAGATCGATATTCCGTCTTTCATCAAGTTAATAAAAGAAGGAAAGCCGGAAGAGGCGCTTGAAAAGATAAAGGAAAAGAATTTTCTCCCGGCTGTCTGCGGCCGCGTATGCCCTCAGGAAGACCAGTGTGAAGCCATGTGCGTCTTGAATAAAAAAAAGATCCCTATCAATATAGGCGCGCTCGAGAGATACGCGGCAGATCAGGAATCAGCCGTCAGCCGTCAGCCGTCTGCCGCCGGTCAAAATAAGGACAAAAAAGTCGCGGTCGTGGGAAGCGGCCCGGCCGGCCTGACATGCGCGGCGGAACTGGCAAAGTCCGGCTATACAGTAACTCTTTTTGAATCTCTCCATGTGCCGGGAGGCGTGCTTTCATACGGCATACCCGAGTTCCGTTTGCCAAAAAAGATCGTGTTAAATGAAGTCGCTTTTATCCAAAGCCTCGGGGTCGAATTAAGAACAAATGTTTTGATAGGCAAGACATACACGCTCGACGATCTATTTTCGGATGGTTACAGGGCCGTCTTTATCGCCTCCGGTGCCGGTCTGCCTAATTTTCTCGGTATCGAGGGCGAAAATGCGGGTGGTGTTTATTCGGCCAACGAGTTTTTGACCCGCGTTAATCTGATGAAGGCTTACGAGTTCCCCAAGTCAGCCACTCCGGTAAAAGTGGGAAAAACTGTAGTGGTCATAGGCGGCGGCAATGTCGCGTTGGACAGCGCGCGTTGCGCCAGGCGGCTGGGAGTCGAAGTAAAACTTGTTTACAGGCGCACCGAAAGCGAAATGCCTGCCCGCCGCGAAGAGATCGATAATGCCAAGGAAGAGGGCATTGATTTTATGTTTTTGGCGGCCCCGAAAAGGATATTGGTGGATAAAAATGGTTTCTGCAGCGGTCTTGAAGTTTTAAAAATGGAGTTAGGGCCGCCGGATGCCTCCGGAAGGCCAAGGCCGGTCATCATTGAAAACTCTGAATTTACCATAGACGCCGATACGGTCATCGTTGCCATAGGCCAGAGCCCTAACCCGCTGTTAGCGAAAAATACCAAAGGCCTCGAAGTGACCGCGCGCGGCACAATAAAGGTCGACGAGCATTTCATGACATCGATAAAGGGCGTTTTCGCCGGCGGCGACATCATAACCGGAGCCGACACCGTGATCTCAGCCATGGGCGCCGGAAAAAAAGCCGCGAAAGAGATCGATAAGTATTTAAAAGGTTATGATGAGATATAACGTCAGTGATATCAAAGCATTAAAAGGCAGGCGTAAGATCACTATGCTTACCGCCTATGATTACCCCATGGCTAGCGCCGTTGAGAAGGCGGGTATCGATGTCATACTTGTGGGGGATTCTTTGGCTAATGTCGTCTTAGGCCTTGATTCCACAAAAGAAGTTACCATGGACCAGATGGTGTATCATGCCAAGGCAGTGCGCCGCGGTGCGAAAAACACCTTTATTGTTGGCGACATGCCTTTTGAAGCGTATCAAAAAGACGTAAATGATGCCGCAAAAAATGCCAGGCGTTTTATCAGCGAGGCGGGCTGTGATGCAGTAAAACTGGAATGGTTCGGTCAGGCGCTTGAGGCTGTGAGCGCGGTCGTAAGAGACGGCATATCTGTTATGGGGCATATCGGTTTGACACCCCAGACAGCGGATGAGCTTGGCGGATTTAAAGTCCAGGGCAAAGATGCTGGTGCAGCGAAGAGATTGATAGAGCAGGCCAGGCAATTCGAAGAAGCCGGCTGTTTTTGCATACTACTGGAGTGCGTGCCGGACAGGGTCGCAGAGATGATCACTAAGAGAGCGAAAGTGCCGACTATCGGTATAGGTGCCGGGCCTTATTGCGACGGCCAGGTGCTGGTTACGCATGATATGCTCGGCCTGTTTGACCGCTACACCCCTAAATTTGTAAAAAAATATGCAAGCTTGTCGGATGATATGACCAAGGCGTTCGAAGAGTATAAGAAAGATGTCGCTATGGGCAGGTTCCCTGATGAAGCCCACTCTTTTGGGATTAAACCCGATGAATTAAAGAAGCTGGAAAAAGAAGTCGAAAAAGATTGACATCCCGGCGTTTTTAGAGTAAAAATAAAGCTTCAAATTGTGATTTTGTTTTTGTCATAAGCCATTTGTTATTAGT
>DMEU01000006.1:25030-58045 GCA_003451585.1 Candidatus Omnitrophota bacterium
TTGTTATTAGTCATAAGCCATTTTCATGCCTGAACCTTCCTTAATGGATAAAATACTCTCCCTGTGCAAGCGCAGAGGGTTTATCTTTCAGAGTTCCGAGATCTACGGTGGGCTTGCCAATACCTGGGATTACGGCCCGTTGGGCGCGGAGCTCAAGCGGAATGTCAAAAATCTCTGGTGGAAGTCCGTCATCCAGGAACGTATGGATATGGTTGGCCTGGATTGCGCTATTTTAATGCATCCGCAGGTTTGGAAGGCATCCGGCCACGTCGATGGTTTTACCGATCCCCTGGTTGATTGTAAAGAGTGCAAGAGCCGCTACAGGACAGACCATCTGACAGCCACCCCTGATCCGAATATCAAGATATGCCCATCCTGTAATTCAAAGATCGATCTGCGGGTGTCCGTGCCGAGGTTGTTCAACCTTATGATGAAGACTTCGCTTGGCCCTGTCGAGGACGCGGGCTCTATCACATATCTGCGGCCTGAGACCGCCCAGGGCATCTTTGTGAATTTTTTGAATATCCTGGATACGACCCGCAAGAAACTTCCTTTTGGCGTAGCCCAAATAGGCAAGGCTTTCCGCAACGAGATCACCCCGGGCAATTCTACTTTCCGCACGCGCGAATTCGAGCAGATGGAGATCGAGTATTTTGTAAAACCTGAGGAGGACGAACGCTGGTATAAATCCTGGATAGAAGAACGCTTTAACTGGTATATCAATTACGGTATTAAAAAAGAGAACTTAAGGATAAGGCCGCATGAAAAAGATGAGTTGGCGCATTACGCCAAGGCGTGCTCTGATATCGAATATAATTTTCCGTTTGGATGGTCGGAACTTGAGGGTATAGCGAATCGGGCTGATTTTGACCTAAAACAGCACGAGCAGTTTTCCGGAAAAGAAATGCTTTATTTCGACTCCCAGGAAAATAAAAAGATCAGGCCGCATATCATAGAGCCGTCCGGAGGCGTGGACCGCGCGACCCTGGCATTCTTGGTCGATGCCTATCATGAAGAAAAAGTGAAGGAAGAGACGAGGGTGGTTTTAAAGTTTTCCAAAGAACTCGCGCCTATCAAGGCCGCGATACTGCCTCTTTTAAAGAACAGGCCCCAGCTTGTAGGAGTGGCCAAAGATATAGCAGAAGACCTTATGAAAGATATCCGTGTGGTTTACGATGACACGGCCGCTATCGGCAAGCTTTACCGCAGGCAGGACGAGGTAGGCACGCTTTATTGTGTTACGGTTGACGTCCAGTCCTTAGAGGACAGCAAGGTGACCGTGCGCGACCGCGATACAATGCTTCAGGAACGGGTAGAGATCTCAGGGCTTAAAGAATATTTATTGGACAAACTAAAATCTGAGTAATTCAGGTTTAAATTCAACGTAGTCATGTTTTAGAAAGGAGCAGGTAGTAGAATGGGCAAGAAAAATAAAAATGTTTATTCTTTCGGTGGCGGCAAGGCTGATGGCAATGAGAGCATGAAAAATCTTTTGGGCGGCAAAGGAGCCAACCTGGCAGAGATGGCAGGGCACCCAAAATTAAAACTTCCGGTCCCTCCGGGTTTTACGATTACGACGGAGGTATGCGTCCACTATTATAAAAATAATAAGAAGTACCCTGCAGGCCTGAAGGAAGAGGTTGAAAAGGCCTTAAAGAAGGTTGAAGTTTTGATGGGCCGTAAATTCGGCGATACTCAAAATCCGCTCCTGGTGTCTGTGCGTTCCGGCGCGAGGAAGTCGATGCCTGGCATGATGGAGACGGTTTTAAACGTAGGGCTTACCGAAAAGACCATTCCTGCCATGATAAAGCAGTCCGGCGGGAACGCCAGGTTCGTCTATGACGCCTACCGTCGCCTCATCATGATGTATTCCGATGTCGTCATGGAGAAGGCCGCGGGCTTTGAGCCTAAAGACGATATGGGCATCCGTAAACAGCTTGAGCGCCTGATGGACGAATTAAAGAAAAAGAAGGGGTACAAGATAGATACGGATATGACCGTCGAGGACCTGAAGATACTTTGCTCAGATTTTAAAAAGAAGATAAAAGAGGCCCTCGGGAAAGAATTTCCGGATGAACCCAAAGACCAGCTCTGGGGAGGCATAGGCGCTGTATTTTCTTCGTGGAATGGAAAGCGCGCAATTGCTTACCGCAATATAGAAAAGATCCCGCATGAGTGGGGCACCGCGGTCAATGTACAGACGATGGTATTCGGCAATATGGGGGATGACTCAGCTACAGGCGTAGCCTTTACCAGGAACCCAGGCAATGGTGACGCGCAGTTCTACGGCGAATACCTTATAAATGCGCAGGGCGAAGACGTTGTAGCAGGTATAAGGACTCCTGCGCCTATAAACAAGTATTCCCAGAGCGACCACAATAAAGACTTAAAGACCTTAGAAAGTATCATGCCTACGGTTTATAAGGAGCTCCATAGTATACAGGATCGCTTAGAGAAGCATTATCGTGATATGCAGGACATAGAGTTTACCATAGAAAAAGGCAGGCTCTTTATGCTCCAGTGCCGTATCGGCAAGCGCAACGGCCCAGCCGCCGTGAAGATCGCTACCGACATGGTAAAAGAAAAGTTTATTACGAAAGAAGAAGCTGTGATGCGCGTAACGCCTGACCAGCTCGACGAGCTTTTGCACCCTATTATAGACCCGGTGGCAGAAAAAGACCACAAGGCGATAGGTAAAGGCCTGCCCGCGGGCCCGGGCGCGGCAAGCGGCACGGTCGTCTTTAATTCCGCGGATGCAGTGCGCCTGTATAAAGAAGGCAAGAAGGTCATTCTTGTCCGTGAGGAGACAAACCCTGAAGATATCGACGGTATGCGCGCTGCGGAAGCTATCCTTACTGCCCGCGGCGGTATGACATCGCATGCCGCGCTCGTTGCCCGTGGTTGGGGCAAGTGTTGCGTGGTAGGGTGTTCTTCCATGGAGATAAATCTTAGCAAAAGGGAAATAGACGTTGACGGTAAGGCCATAAAGGAAGGCGAGTGGATCACACTCAACGGCACCAAGGGCCTGGTTTATGAGGGGCAGCTTAAGATGATGGATGCCTCGCATGAGAACGAGATATTGAGCGATTTCCTAAAGATATGCGACTCGGTCCGTATTTTAAAAATAAGGACCAATGCAGATACACCTGCCGACGCCAAAAAGGCGCGGCAGTTCGGTGCCGAAGGCATAGGCTTGTTCAGGACAGAGCACATGTTCTACGGAAAGGGCTCAGAGGAGCCGCTCTTTAAACTGCGCAAGATGATAATGTCGAATTCGATAGATGAGCGTCGAAGGGCTTTGGATGAGCTTTTTCCTCATATGAAGAACGATATCAAGGGCACGCTTGAGGCGATGGTCGGTTTTCCGGTTACCATAAGGCTGCTCGATCCGCCTTTACATGAGTTCGTCCCTCATCAGAAAGATGCACGCGAGGAATTAGCCAAGAGCCTTAATATATCAATGGAAGAACTTGATAAGAGGGCCAATGCTTTGGCTGAGTCAAACCCTATGATGGGCCATCGTGGTGTGCGTCTCGGGGTAACATATCCTGAAGTAAGCGAAACACAATTCAGGGCCATTTTCGAGGCTGCCGCGGAATTAGTTAAAGCCGGTAAAAAGGTATTCCCTGAGATCATGATACCCGTCGTATGCTCTGTCGACGAGTTGACAGACCAGTTGGCTATAGCCAAAAAAGTATATGCCGAGGTCATTGCAAAGTTCGGCTTAAAGAAGCTCGACCATATGTTCGGCACCATGATAGAGATCCCAAGGGCTGCTCTGGTCGCAGATAAGATCGCAGAAGTAGCATCATTCTTCTCTTTCGGCACAAACGACCTGACACAGATGACCTTTGGATTTTCCAGGGATGACATAGGCGGCTTCCTTTTGGAGTATTTAAGGAAAGGCATATTGCCGGATGATCCGTTCCAGACCATCGATCAGGAAGGCGTGGGAGAATTGATAACGACCGGTATCAACCGCGGCCGCAAGACCAATAAGAACTTAAAAGTAGGCATCTGCGGCGAGCATGGCGGAGATCCAAGGTCTATTGATTTCTGCTATCGCGCCGGTATGAACTATGTGTCCTGCTCTCCGTTCCGAGTGCCTATAGCAAGGCTGGCAGCAGCGCGAGCTGTATTGGCAAATAAACCTGCTAAAAAAGCTAAGAAGAAATAAAGCGGCGCATGGAAAACATAAAATCCTACATCAAAGAAGTCCGTAAGATGCCTCTTTTGACCGCTAAGGAAGAGATCGATCTTGCCAAGCGGGTAGAAAAAGGTGATGCGAAAGCGCGCGACAGGATGATACGCGCTAATCTTAGGCTTGTCATAAATATAGCCAAGAAGTATATCCACCTCGGTATACCGTTCATGGACCTGATAGAAGAAGGTAATATGGGTTTGATGAAAGCGGTTGAAAAATTCGATCCCAGGAGGGGGTTCAGGTTTTCTACCTACGCCGCCTGGTGGATAAAGCAGGGTATTACGCGCTCTGTTTTCGACCAGTCCAGGACCGTACGTCTTCCTGTCTATGTCAATGAATTGCTGACAAAGTATAAGAAGGTCAATGAGCGCCTTATGGGTAAGCTAAATCGCGTGCCTACAGATGAAGAGGTAGCCAAGTCCATGCGCGTAGACTTAGACAAGATCACCAAGATACGCGGCAGCGCGGCCAAGATGTCTTCGCTTGACGCGCCCATAGACGAGGAGGGCGGCAATGAGATCATCGATCTCATTGAGGACAAGACGACGGCCAGCCCGGAGCAGGAGATAAACAAATTCTTTACCAATGAACGCCTCGCAGGGTTGCTTGGTTTTGTCAATGAGCGCGAACATGAGGTCTTAAACCTGAGGTTCGGTCTTGTCGGCGGACGTACGCATACCTTAGCCGAGGTATCTAAAAAAATGCGTGTTTCACGGGAGCGCGTAAGGCAGATAGAGGAAAACGCTCTTAAGAAATTAAAAAAATTCATTTCAAGTCAGGAAGAGGAGGCGATGAGATAACGTGGCTGATGCTAAATTTTATACACTTGTAGTCCCCCGTTTCGAAGATGTCTTTCATTCTTTTTTCGCGTCTGAAGTGATCAAGGGAGTAACAGCCGCGGCCAGCCGCCTTAAGGTCGATATCCTGATACATATCACGGAGAAGAGGAAACATTCCGACTGGGTCACGAGCGATTCCATCACATCCGAATATGTCAAAGGCGTTATCTTCGCCGATATTGACCAGGACAAAAAACACCTTATGGAATTTGCCAAGACGAATATTCCCTATATTGTAATGAATAATTATTTCAGCGAGGACATCAATTGCATAGCCATTGATAATCGAAAGGCCGCGATGGATGTCGTGGAATACCTGGTGAAGCTCGGCCATGCTAAAATAGCCACTATCGCAGGCGACTTAAGCACTCAGGCCGGAGAGGCAAGGCTCGAGGGGTATAAGCAGGCGATGGCAAAATACGGCCTGGATGTGCCTAAGAGCTATATCCAGGAGGGTTTCTTTTTAAGGACACCGGCGCGGGTGGCGGCAAAAAATCTCCTCAACCTCGAAGATAGGCCTACGGCCATTTTCGCGGCAAGCGACGTCATGGCCCTTGAGGTGGTCGATGAGGCTAAGGCCGAAGGCTTAAGGATACCGTGGGACATATCGCTCGTAGGTTTCGACGACAATCCTGTGGCGGGCTACAGCCCTGTGAGGCTTACGACTGTCGGCCAGCCCATTGTCGAGATGGGCCGCCTTGCTTTAGAAAAGCTTAATCAGATAGTCACCGCTAAAGAAAAACCTCCTATCAAGGTGGTTTTGCCGGCTAAGCTGATCAAAAGAGAATCCACGCTAGTGTTGAATAAGTGAACCATATCAACCGCGTAGGTTGATATGGTAATTTTTTTAGGAGGATATATGCCTGCTAGTCTGAAGAAATATATACGCGATATCCCGGATTTTCCGAAGCAGGGTATTTTATTCAGGGACATTACCACGCTCCTGAAAGATAAGAAAGCGTTTAAGAAAGCCATAGACAGCCTGGCAAAAGCGGTCAAGGGCAAGAAAGTGGATTATATCGTAGCTGTAGAATCGCGCGGTTTTATCTTCGGCGCCGCTCTGGCATACAAGCTCGGAGCCGGTTTCGTGCCTGTCAGGAAAAAGGGTAAACTTCCCGCTGAGACCATCTCTGTTACGTATGAGCTCGAATACGGCACAGATACGCTTGAAATGCACAAAGACGCCATAGCGCCGGGTTCAAAGGTCCTTATAGTCGACGACCTGTTGGCCACCGGAGGCACTGTCAGCGCGGTATGCCAGCTCTCCGAAAAGATCAAGTCTAAAATAGTGGGCATAATCTTTCTGATCGAGCTATGCGGTTTAAAAGGCAGGGATAAGTTAAAAGGCCTTCCCGTTTATTCTTTGATCCAATATTAAGGAGCAAATAGTGAAAAGGATCCTTATTATCGAAGATGAGTCCGACATTTGTAAGCTTATGGAAGCAAGGCTCAGCGCCATGGGTTGCGAAGTTATAATCGATATCGCCAATGATGGCGACGTGGCTTTGCAGAAGATCTTTGAGTCGGCTCCGGACCTGATATTTTTAGATATTATGCTTCCGCGCGTCAATGGACAAGAGGTCCTTAGGCTGACTAAGAAGAACCCAAAGACAGCTAATATACCCGTTATCGTAATTACCGCTCTGCCTGCCGGGCCAGTAAAAGACATCTTGATAAAATTAGGCGCGGCCGAATTTCTGGAAAAACCGGTAGATTCCGCATTACTTCATCAGTTAGTATCCGCGTATTTAAGCTAAAGATAAATTCTGCCCCCGTAGCTCATCTGGATAGAGCACAGGTTTCCTAAACCTGGTGTGGCAAGTTCGAGCCTTGCCGGGGGCATTTTAAATTAAGCAAGGCGAGAACTTAAGGGGTGTAGGGAGACCGTCCCCACGCTTTTGGGGTAACAGCGACCCTGCGCTTTATTATATAGGGGAGCGCCATAGGGGCGAAGCCCCTTTGGGGAGCGACTTCGCCGAAGGCTAGGAGCGACAAGTTCTAGGCGCGTTAGCGCCGGAGCCTTGCAGGGGGCATTTTAAATTGATCAAGGCGAGAACCTAAAAAGGGGTCAGACCTCCACTTTAGAAGCTAATTGACAATTCACCAGCCGCGACGATGGCCGCAAAAAGATTTTCTTCAATGAAACAGATTATCTAAAATTTCTAGAATATTTACAAAAAGCCAAAGTAAGATTCAATTTTCATCTTCACGCCTATTGCTTAATGGGCAATCATTATCATCTGCTTATTGAAACCGCTCAA
Organism: Candidatus Omnitrophota bacterium; assembly: GCA_003451585.1. Taxonomy (GTDB): domain Bacteria; phylum Omnitrophota; class Gorgyraeia; order Velamenicoccales; family Velamenicoccaceae; genus UBA9636. The sequence goes on from DMEU01000006.1 coordinate 32,335, forward strand.
GCCAATCTTCCCAGGATAATGCAAAGCATTAATACGGCATATACGGTTTATTACAACACAAAGCGTAAACAGTGCGGCCATTTATTCCAAGGTAGGTTTAAATCTATTCTTGTTGAAGCAGACAGCTATTTTGCCCAACTTACCCGTTATATACATCTAAATCCTATTAAGGCTAAAATAGCAATCAATCCGGGAGAGTATCACTGGTGCAGCTATAATGCCTACATTCACCATAAAAACAAACAGCTGTATATTTGTTAAGGAAAAAGACAAGTTTGACTAACACCCAGATAGGTGATTTATTCGGAATGAAATTTTCTGCGGTGAGTAATGCTGCTTTAAGTTTTGAGCGGCAGATGATAGAAGACAGGAGTTTGAAAAGGGTGATTAGACAGATAGTTTCTAAAGTGGAGGTCTGACCCCTACTAAGTAATGATTTTAGGCGCGAGCTTAAGACATTTCTTCCTGTTAATCAGCACATGATCATCAAGGGTTTTCCAAAGACCCTGTTGGCGGAAATCGAGCGGAATCTGGCAGGATGAAGGCATGTTAAGGATTGCCGCGGTTGCCTTTGGCAACCTCGCAATGACACAAAAAGCTATTGCGACACAGTCTGATTGCGACCCTGAACGAAGTGAAGGGGAAGCAATCTAAATCCTCGCCTCAAGCATACGATTTTTCTTGCCAAGTTTCAGCTATTCCTTATAATATGGGTAATCATGTTTGACTTACACACGCATTCTATCTTAAGCGATGGCGAACTTCTTCCTTCAGAGCTTGCGTGCAGGTATGAAGAGAAGGGGTTTCGCGCCGTTGCTATAACCGACCACGTAGACCTGTCGAATATCAAACAGGTAGTGATATCGATCGTGGATTTTTGCGCGCAGTGGCCTAAAGGCCGCATCAAGGTCATCCCTGGTGTTGAGCTGACCCACCTGCCGCTTGAGCAGTTTACAACAGCCGCAGGCTACGCCCGCAAGAACGGCATAAAGATAATAGTGGCGCACGGCCAGACCATTGTTGAGCCGGTAGTAGAAGGTACGGCACGTGCCGCCTTGAGCGCGGATATCGATATCTTGTCGCACCCTGGCCTTATCAGTGAGGCGGATGTTAAATTAGCCGCCAGGCGCGGCATCTTCCTTGAGTTAAGCGCGAGGAAAGGCCACTGCCTTGGCAACGGCCATGTAGCGCGCCTTGCCGTCAAATACGGCGCGAAACTTTGCGTAAACTCAGACAGCCACAGCCCTTCGGATATTCCTTCCATCGAATTCCTCAGATCGGCCGCTCTCGGCGCCGGCCTTTCCCAAAAGGCCATTGTCAAAATTCATAAGGATATTGAAAGCGCTTTCTTTTTGTAAAAAATTATTGACAACTCGTTGCAAAATATGGTATTTATAGAGCAATTAGGCTATACCGCCAAAGATGGCTTTAATAAGGCGCCAAAGGAGGTGAATAAATTTTAGCCCGAAGTTGTCGAATAGTTGGCGATATAACTATAGATGCAACTCCTAGGAAGCAATAACAGTAATACCTAGTATAAATATATAATTCTTAAAATCCTTAAGGAGGAAAAAAATGAGTAAACGCTTAGTGATTGTGTTCTGCGCGCTCCTGGCGCTGGCATTCGCAGTGCCTGCGTTCGCAGCCGTCCAGAACGTGAAAGTCAGCGGAGATATTATTGCCCGCTATATTAGCCGCAGTGATTTTGATCTTGCGAAGGATGCGAATAGTTCCGCTGATGATATCAGCGTGTTCAATAGCGTAGTCCGCTTAAGAGTGGATGCAGACCTAACCGATAACGTCTCTACCACGATTCGTTTGATCAATGAAAGGAACTGGGATGAGGCAACAGTTTCTACCACTGATATTGACCTTGACCTGGCCTATGTTACGTTAAAGGAATTCTTGTATTCTCCTTTGACACTGTCCATCGGCCGTCAGGAGCTCCACTTCGGTAATGATATGATCATTGGCGATGGGGTCGGTAATCCTACAGCCGCCATTGTTTCCGGAGGAATAGGCACAAACCAGACAACCAATTATACCGAGGCAACAGGTTTTGGCGGTGTTAATGGCGACCTGGCGTATCGTAAGGCGTTCGACGCGATTCGCGCTACATTGAATTACGATCCATTGGTAATTGATTTAGTGTATGCGAAGATCGACGCAAATAATATTACCACAGACGGCAGAAGTGATGACATAGACCTCTGGGGTATAAATGCAGGGTACAAGTTTGAAGATAATTGGAACACCTTTGCAGAAGGTTATTTTTGGTCAAAGAACAATAAGACTGAAACAAAGGCTGCAGCAATTTCTAAGACTGATACAGTTCATACGATCGGCGCCAGGGTTAGCACTAATCCTATGCAGAAGGTGAACTTGCAACAGGAAATGGCTTATCAGTTTGGTGAGAAAGTTGTTGCTACCGGTCAGAGCAGGGATAGAAGTGCTTGGGCTTCGCAGACCATTGCGACAGTAACGCCGGGTTGGAAGCATGATCCTGTGATCGGAATGGCTTATTCCTATTTTTCCGGTGATGCCGATTTAACGGGAACAAATGCTGATAAGAATTACCACCAGTGGGATCCAATGTTTGAGAACCAAATGTGCGGCCATATTATCAATGCGCTTTTCGCGGCATCAAACGCGCACTTGATCAATACTAGCCTCACATTGAAACCTTCCTTCGTGGAAGATGTAACGATCAATGGCAGCTATTGCTATTTACTTTTCGCAAAAGGGTTATCAGGCAGAGTTCTAACGCTTGATCCAAATGACTATACAACCGGCTATGGTTTCAAGAAAGATGCAAAGAGCCTTGGCCAAGAGTTTGATTTGAACCTCACCTATGATTATACAGAAGATGTTCAGATCGGGCTTTTGATGGGTTGGTTCTGGCCTGGTGCCGCGATCAACAAGACCGCGACACAGCATAAGGTCACAGCCAGCGAAGTCATAGCTTCTATTGCCGTAAAGTTCTAAGCAGTTAGTAGTGGTTTCACAAACCCCGGAGGGGCAACCTTCCGGGGTTTTTTTATTACAAATGAGACTAAAAGGGACAGACCCTTTTAGTCTCATTAGTTTGTTGCTGTTTTTATCCGTTCGTGGTATTATTTAAAAAAATATGATAAATCTCGCGTTCATTCTCCATATGCATCAGCCTTACTATAAGAACCTTGTAACGGGTGAGGCTGAACTCCCCTGGGCAAGGCTCCATGGCATCAAGGATTATCTTGATATGGCGCTCATCCTGGATGAATTCCCTGAGATACGCCAGACATTCAATGTGGTGCCGTCTTTATTGGAGCAGATAGAGGAATACGCCTCCGGGGTCCTTACGGATAAGCATTTAAGGCTTTCCTATAAAAGGGCGCAGGACCTTACTTCTGAGGAAAAATTCTTCATCCGCGAACATTTTTTCAGCGCTGACTTAAACAGGATGGTAGGCGTTCATCCCAGGTATTACCATCTATTTCTACATAAACATTCGGATTATGATTTCAGCGACCAGGATTTCTTAGACCTTCAGGTATGGTTCAATCTCGCCTGGTTTGACCCGAGGTTCCGGCAGGACATACCGGAATTAAGGGCACTTGTAAAGAAGTCCCGCTATTTTACCGAGGAAGAAAAAAAATTGGTCCTCGATAAACAATTTGAGATCTTAAAACAGATCATACCTACATACAAAAAATACCAGGAGCAAGGGAGGATAGAGGTCAGCCTGACGCCTTATTTTCATCCGATACTGCCTCTTTTGTTTTCTTCGTTTTCTGGCCGCGATGCCAATCCGCATATTACACTGCCTAAGTCTATTTTTTCGCATCCGGAAGACGCCATATGGCATGTGCAGGCGGCTGTGGATTATTACCGCCAAAAGTTTGGCAGGGCCCCGCGCGGCATGTGGCCGTCTGAGCAGGCTGTCTCAAAAGAGATCCTGCCGATACTCGTGAAGGCAGGGCTTAACTGGATAGTTACCGATGAGACCATTTTATGGAAGACATGCCCCAAGGTGAAACGCGACGGCAGGCTTTTATACCGCCCCTATACCTTAAAGATAAAGGACACCGCGCTCAATGTTATTTTCAGGGACAGGCATTTATCTGACCTGATAGGCTTTGAATATCAGAACTGGCGCACAAAAGACGCGGTAGATAATTTTATGCACCACCTTTTAAAGATAGATGAGTATTTCGGCAAGGATGACTGCCTACTTACCATAGCTCTTGACGGCGAGAATTGCTGGGAGTATTACCGTAACGACGGCAGGGATTTTTTAAGGCTCTTGTATGAGCGTATTAGCGAGTCTAGCTATATTAAGACGGTGACGGTAAGCGACTATCTTGAAAAAAATCCGCCAAGGCACCATCTGCCGGACTTAGGGACAGGTTCCTGGATATTCGGTGACTTAAACAAGTGGATGGGCCATCCCGCCAAGAACAGGGCGTGGGAATTACTTACCGAGGCGCGCAACCTTTTGACAGAAGAACAATTGGCAGATGAGCGGATAATGAAACAGATACATATTCTAGAGGGCAGTGACTGGTTCTGGTGGTTTGGCGACAAGCACCCGCACTTTGACGAACTCTTCAGGCTACACCTAAAGAACCTTTACCAAATGATAGCCAAAAAACCAACCTCTGACTTAGACACCCCCATCGATTCTAATTGAGACAAAACGGACAGACCGTTTTTTCTCATAAAGTATGATTGACAATAATAGGTAAGATGTTAAAATGAAAAAAGAAATTTCAGATCATCTTGCAAAGGCGTTCCTTGAGACAAAGGCCCGGCAGAAGAAAAAATACGACACAAGTTTTGTTTTTTACATAGCCATAAGTGCAGTATTACTAGCCGCTTTTGTTTTTAGCACGACAATTTTGGCGAATCTGTCTTCCGACAAAATTAGGGCGAAAGCAGAGTCGCTAAGGCTGGAACGATACGACGGGCCCTATTCTTTAAAATTTGATTTTTCGGGCTCCGCGTCGAACATAGCGGCTTTGGATATAGACATACCAGACGCCGGATTAAATAGATTTACCAAGCTTGCATTTTTTGCGCGTATGCGAAAAGCCGATGATAGCAGGGCAAGTACTTTAAAAGTAAGCATAGTGAATAAAAGAAGAGAGACGTCCAGCCAATACGTAACCGGAATAAATTCCTCCTGGAAGAAGATCATTGTCCCATTTAGCGGCTCTGATAAGATGCGCGATCTGTCAGGGCCGATCGTTTTATCTTTTACGCTCGAGCCCTGGAATATCTCTGCCAAAAAAGGCGAGCTTTTAATAGACGATATCCAATTTTTGAAAAATTAAACCGGAGGTGCTGATGGAGATATTTGCGATAGCCAATCAAAAAGGCGGATGCGGTAAAACCACCACAGCCACAAATCTTGCTGCAGCATTGGCTTTAAACGGCAAAAAAACACTTTTGGTCGATCTCGACCCTCAGGCGCATGCTTCATTGGGCCTCGGAGTAGAAAAGGAGATCGGCATATATGACTGCCTTTCTAAGATCAGCAAGAATAAATGCTCACTTGGCGATATCATCGTAAATATTGGCCCGAATTTCGACTTGGCACCATCGAATATAATGCTTTCTACTCTTGACCAGGAGTTGTCCGACGAGATCGGGCGCGAATCAAGGCTTTTCGATATTTTAAAAGAAGCGGCAGGGCCGTATGATCTTTGCCTTATAGACTGCCCGCCAAACCTCGGCCTGCTTACAGTCAATGCTATAAGGGCCGCTGACAGCCTTATAATCCCGGTGGAGGCATCAAGGTTCTCGGTAGACGGCGTAAAGCGCTTGGTTGAGATAGTCGATCTCGTGCGCGAACGCCTTAACCACCCTGTCGATTACCGCGTCCTGGTAAATAATTTTGATTCACGCCTGCGGCATTCGTTTAAAATATTGAACAAGATAAAAGAGACGTTCGGCGCAAAGGTTTTTAACACGATAGTCCACATAAACGTGAAGATAAAAGAGGCGCAGTCAATGGCGCAGACCATCTTTACGTTCGATAAATACAGCCGCGGCTCAAAGGATTATTTCAGCCTTTCGCGTGAAATAATCTCCGGTGAGGAAGCCATCGTAGATAAGATATCTCAGCAGATGAAAAAGATCGTCCAGAAGAAGGCCAGGGAGTTTGCGCCCGTAACATTTGAGTTTTCGACCGAGGGCGTAAACAGCGTCTTTGTGGTAGGAGATTTTAATAATTGGACACTAAACGATGACGCTAAGTTAGATAAGGTCGACGGAGTATGGAAGAAACGCCTTAACCTAAAGCCAGGGGCGTATAAATACCGTTTAGTCGTGGATGGAAAATGGCAGGAAGACCCGGGCAATCCGAACGCCGAGAAAAACCCCTTTGGAGAACTAGACTCACTTTTATCGGTGAAGCAATAATGGGGATAGACAAAATTTTTCAGGAGCGCAGGAGCATAAGGAAGTTCAAGGCGCGCCCTGTATCAGACCAAGACTTAGAAAAGATCATTAAGGCGGCATCTCTAGCTCCCACAGCAAGGAACATCCAGCCGTGGGAGTTTATTGTTGTAAAAGACAAGGAATCCCTAAAGACACTTGCCGGCCTCGCTTCGCCTAACGGCTTTTTGCTGGAAGGCGCGGCTGCCTGCGTGGCAGTTTTTTGCCATGATACTAAATATTACCTTGAAGACGGCTGTGCCGCGACCACGCAGGCCCTTTTAGCTGCTGCTGGCCTGGGCATAGGCTCCTGCTGGGTGGTCGGAGATAAGAAAGATTATGCCGAGACAGTCCGCGGCTTTTTAAATGTCCCTGCCGGCCTTAAACTTATCAGTCTTATCGCGCTGGGCTATGCGGATGAATCGCCAAATCCGGCAAAACGCCCGGTCAATGAGATCATGCACAAGGAGAGGTTTTAAATGGGGGAGTTAAAAGTAGATTATACCGGTGGCATTGGTTTTAAGGCCAGCGCCAGGGAGCATTCGATCACAATAGACCTTCCAAAGGACAAGGGCGGGGATGATGCCGGAATGACACCGCCTGAGGCCTTCATGGCAAGCCTTGGTTCATGCATAGGGGTGTATGTGGCGCGCTATTGCAACACCGCAAAGCTTGACCCCAAAGGAATGCAGATCACTCTTAACTGGCACCTTTCCGACGACAAAACACGCATAAGCACTATAGATGTCACCTTAAAACTCCCGAACGCCGAACCCGGAAAAAGAGAGAGGGCCATACTTGACGCCGCCCACCGCTGCCTTCTGCACAACACCATTTTAGTCCAACCGCAGATAAGTGTTAAACTTATTTAAGATCTTAAGCCGCGTCTTTAAGAGACGCAAAAAGCCAAGGCATAAGCCTAAACGTAAGCGCCTTAAAAAGGCCCCTGTCAAAAAAACCGTAAGAAGGAAGAAGCTCCCTTCCCGCAAAAAAGTCACATTAAAGAAGAGGCCTAAGGTTGCACGCAGGCCCAAAAAAGCTGTTCTCAAAAAACCGCAAGTAAGGGCCATCGAGGCAGGTTTGATAACGCATTATTTTCCAAAGGTCAACGCGGCTGTGATAAAATTAAAAAAACCTTTGCATATCAGCGAACCTCTGTGGATCAAAGGAAGAGTAACCGACTTTAAACAGACTGTAGGCTCCATGCAAATAGACAGAAAGCCGATAGAAAAAGCGCGCGCAGGCCAGGAGATAGGCCTTGAGGTCTTCCGCGAAGTCAGGCCGGGAGATAAAGTTTTTAAATTGAGCCATAATTAGTATTTTTACCTTTTTCCGATCCCGCATCGGAAGAAAATCCCGATGCGGGATCGGAAGCTACAGGTTGAAAGGGGCGGCATAGCATGGCAAATCATTTTTTCCGTATAGCCCGTGAGATGGACTACGACGAGGTGTCAAAACACTTATTAATCGTCGGAGAGTTGACGGGTGATTGCTTTTCCTGCCGCGAAGTGGGCATCAATTATACCAGGGAAAAATACTGCCCTCAGTGCAAGACGGATTTCAAATATATATCTTACAGGAAGGCCGCAGACGCCATAACGACCGGCGCGATAGCCAGGATATGCACAAGGCGGCCTGACCTCGTATATGTAGAATACAAAGACATAAAAGAAATAGCCGACCGCCAAAAGGTAAAAAATATTTTCAAATGAAAGAGACAATTAAATATATTTTTCTTATACTTCTGCTTGTTTTTGTTTCCCTGCGAATTAAGATTGCCGGATGTCAGGTGCCCGAAAGGGCCGGTAATGAGAGGACGCCGGCAGTGTATCAAGAGTCTGCTTTGCCGAAAAATGCCTTTCCGGATGGCGAGCGCATAAAATTCGGTGTTTATTCTACTGCGATAAAGGTAGGTTCGGGGGAGCTTTATTATAAAGGCGTATCGGCCGTTGACGGCAAAAAAGCGCAGGAAATAGCGTTTAAAGTCGCCACTTTCTCCGTAACCGATGAAGATAAGATATTCGGCACGCTTGATTTCGGTTCTCCATTGAAGGTGGAAAGAAAGGTCCGGGTCTTTGGCAGGGATGAGGTTATCTCCGAAGTATACGCCAGTGACAGGCGCTCGGTAACGATATCTAAAAGTGTCGACGGAAAAGCGCCTGAAACGCTGGAAATAAAGACCGCCTATGAGTTGAACAACGTACTTTTACTGCTTTATAATCTTAGGAACGACCAGGGTTTAAAGGTCGGCAAGAGTTACAAGATCACCCTTCCTACTCAAAACTTCGAGCTCTTTGTCAAGGATATCCGCAGGTTAAAGACCCCCTTAGGCACATTTAAAGCTTTTTATCTTGAGAGCAAGCCCGCAAAATACAGGATATGGCTTAGCCCGGAACCCGGCCGTCTGCCTTTAAGGATACAGGGCCTGGTGGCAGGAGGCATGCTCTATCTTGTAGCCACAGAAGTCTCAAAATAGCTGCCAAAATCCGGCCTTTTTCCCACCCCTAAATTCATCAAAGTTGTTGCTACAAATGATGTTTTGTGTTAATATATCGCCTTATGGCTAGTGGAAAAAGAGTACTGATTTTGTACATAACCGAGAGTTCGGGCCATCATAGCGCGGCAAGGGCTATCAAGAAGGCCATAGAGCTAAGAGAGCCTGAAAGCCGGGTTCAATGCGTTAACGCGTTTCGGTATGCCTTTCCCTTCCTTGAACGGATAATCCACACACTATATTTGATAGTCATCAAGAGGGTCCCGAAGATTTGGGAGAAGATGTATGACAACCCAAAGCTCGTAGGACGCACTCAGATCATAAAGAAATGGATACACGCTTTAGCCATAAGGCGCATACACACCTTAATTGACCATTTCAAGCCAGATGTTGTAGTCTGCACCCAGGCGTTCCCATGCGGTATCGTAGCTGCCTACAAAAAGAAGAATACGCGGTATTCCGGCATCCCGCTTATCGGGGTCCTTACGGATTTTGCCCCTCACGCATTCTGGGTCTACGATAATGTGGATTATTATGTGGCGCATATCCCCGAGAGCCGGGATATGCTTATAGAAAAAGGAGTGCCTCAGGAGAAGATAAAAGTATTCGGCATACCGATAGACCCGAAATTTTCTTTATCCCAGGACCGCGGCGAACTCCTGGCGAACTACGGCCTAAAAGAAGGCATCCCTGTCATCATGATAATGGGCGGAGGCCGCGGCCTTGGCCCCATAAAAGACCTGCTGTATGAACTCGACCTTTCAAAAAGAGAATTCCAGGTCATTGTGGTCTGCGGCATGAATAAAAAGCTATTCGACTGGATACACCATACGCGTTTTAAGAACAGGATCCTGGCGTTCCGGTTCACCGATCAGATAGAGCACCTTATGAGCATGGCAAACCTTATCATTACAAAGCCCGGGGGCATTACTACCGCCGAGGCCCTCGCTAAAAAGCTGCGAATAATAATATTAAACCCTATCCCCGGCCAGGAGGCCCGCAATACCGATTTCTTGACGAAGAGAGGGGCCGCTATAAAGATAGAGAGGCCGGGTGAGGTATTGGCCGCGGTAGACAAGATGCTTAATCTCTCCGTCCTGCAAAGAGGCGTTGTTTCCATTTTAGATAATATCAATCCGCTTTCCAGGCCTGCATCTTCGTTGGAGATCGCCGACTTCGTTTTAAATCTATGATCGCATACTGGCTTTATAAATTCTGTTATCTTTTAGCTGTATTGCTTCCGTTGAATATGGCATATGGGGTAGCCGTATTTCTATCAACATTGAAGTTTTACCTGTCGCCGCGCGACAGGAAGGCCGTGTTCGCTAACTTAAGAAAGATACTTCCTGACGCCGGACAAAAACAGGTTCATTCCTGCGCCAAAGAGGTTTTTATAAATTTTGGTAAATATTTGATTGAGTTTTTCAGGGTGTCATATTTAAAAAAAGAGGATTTCGGCTCGTATGTTAAGATCGAAGGCATAGAACACATAGAAGAGGCCTTAAAAAGAGGCAAGGGCGCCATCATCCTTTCAGCGCATGTTGGAAATTGGGAATTAGGCGGTATCTTTATGTCGCTTCTGGGGTATCCGATGTTCGCGGTCGCTTTGCCGCACAGGCATAAAAAAGTCAATGAGCTCTTTAATTACCAGCGTGAAAGGCTCGGCGTAGTCGTCGTGCCTTCTTTGGGTGTGGCCCTGCGCCGTATATTCGACGCGCTTAAAAAAAACCAGCTTGTGGCGCTGGTTGGAGACAGGGATTTCGCCAACGGCGGCAAAAAGATGAGTTTTTTGGGCGCGACAAAAGTGATCCCGCGCGGGCCGGCTGTCCTTGCCAAGCGCACAGGCGCCTCTATCGTGCCCGGGTTTATGATACGCCAGCCGGATGACTCGCATATACTTAGATTTTTACCGCCCATATCCACTGAAGGGACGGAATCTTCCATTATGGAAGAATACGCCAGGGCCATAGAAGATATCGTGCGGCAGTATCCGGCGCAGTGGCTGATGTTTAGAAAGTTCTGGGAAGAATGAGATTAGTCTGCCTCATACCGTCGTTTAATGAAGAAAAGACCATAGGCTGGTTAGTAAAGGCCGTGTGCAAGCTCGGCTATGACGCATTGGTCATAGATGACGGCTCAAGCGACAAGACGGCTCAGCTTGCCCATGAGAGCGGCGCCGAGGTCATAATAAACGAGCATAACCTGGGAAAGGGCGCCTCGCTTAGAAAGGCCTTCGGCATACTTACAAATAAGGATTACGACGCGGTCATTATTATGGATGGCGACGGACAGCACCTGCCGGAAGATACAGCGCAATTCGTGGACTGCTATAGAGAAAAAAAGCCCGGTATTATTGTCGGCAACCGCATGCATAAGGCAAAAGGGATGCCGCTAGTACGCTGGCTTACAAATAAGACCATGTCTTTCATAATTTCCGTTATGTGCAGACAATTTGTGCCTGACACCCAATGCGGCTTTCGCCTGGTGGACATGAGGGTCCTAAAGGCGATAAACCTTTCCACGGAGAAGTTCGAGATAGAATCAGAAATGCTTTTAGAGGCGTCAAAGCACGGCTTTAAGATACTGTCTGTGCCGATAAAAACGGTATACGAGGGCCAATACAGCGCCATCCATCCGGTAAAAGACACCGTCCGGTTCTTCAAGTTCGTATTTAAAAAACGATGAAAAAATTCTTTGGGCGTATATTCGGTGAGGTATTCTTCAGGCATAGCGCCGTAATTTTTGCCTCGAGCATTTTTACCAATATCGCCAACCTTGTTTTTTGGCTATACATGGTCAGAAAGCTCTCGCCGGAGGATTACGGTTCTTTTAATTCGCTCATCTCCGTCATGATGCTGTTTTCAGTGCCTCTTGGGATACTGCAGACGGTCATCACGCGGTATGTTTCAAAATTCATGGCGCACGACAGGCAAGACGACGTAAGGTCTTTGGTCTTTTATTTTTCAAAGGCCCTTATGGCCTTTGTCCTCGTAGTATTGGCCGTGCTTGTCCTCTTCGGCAGGCAGGTCTCGCTTTTTTTACAGATGCAAAACGCTGGATTGATATACTTGATCGGCTTCGGCCTGGTCTTTACTTCCTTGTCGGCTATCGCAATGGGGTCGCTTTACGGCCTGCAAAAGTTTAACGACATAGCGTCGAATATCGTCATTACAGGCTTGACCAAGCTTGTGGCGGGGTTTTCACTGGTAGCATTGGGATTTAGGGTAGCAGGCGCGATATTGGGCTTCATTGCTTCTTTTGCCGCGTCGTTCGCCTTTGCTTTAGCGCAACTTCCGTCCTGGTTGAAACGCCCTTTTCCCGCCCGATCCGAAAACCTTTTGGACAAGAAAGATATTTTCAAATATTTTATCCCTGCCGGCCTGTCGATGCTCAGTTTATTCCTGCTGACCAATGCGGACATCATACTGGTGAAACACTATTTTACGCCGCTGGAGGCGGGTTATTACTCGGTGGCGCAGATGGTAGGCAAGATCGTCTTATTTGTTCCGGGCGCCATAGGCGTCGTCATGTTCCCTAAAATAGTTGAAAACCACGCGAAAAACATGGATACGATCGCGGTATTAAAACGCTGCCTGTCCGCGGTGGGGGTGCTCTGCGGCATCGCCACTGTTCTTTCACTGCTCTTTCCTGAGACGATACTTAAGATTTTAACGGGGCACAGCCACCCGCAGGCGCTTTCCTTAGTCAAGTTCTTCGCCCTGAGCATGTCTTTTTTTGCCCTGGTAAATATTTTGGCCCTATACCACTTGTCTTTACATAACATGAAGTACATCATTCTATTGTGCGTCGTTTCTTTGTCCCAGGTAGCGGCTATATGCTTGTTCCATTCAACGCTGGACCAGGTGCTGTCTATATTATTCATCAGTTCGGCATTTTTGCTTGCCTCGGGCCTTTGGCTCGCTAAAAAGGAAAAAGTTTGAAGAACTTAGACGGCAAAGTCTCAGTCATAATCCCGGCTTATAACGAAGGCAGGGTGATCTTTGACAGCCTCAACGAGACTATACGGACCTTTAATGATTTCGGCTGTGATTACGAGATCATCCTTATCGATGACGGCTCAAAAGATAATACACTGGCGCAGGCCTTAAAGGCCGCCAAGGAGTGCCCGCGGATTAAAGTAAAACGTAATCTCGTCAATTACGGTAAAGGACGCGCTTTAAAAAAGGCATTTCGTTATACCACCGGTGATTATGTGGTCTTTCTCGATGCCGACCTGGATCTGCATCCGGCTCAGGCGCAGACCTTATTTGATATTTTAAAGCTCGATAGTGCCGATGTGGTAATAGGGTCAAAGATGCACCCTAATTCCCAGGTGGAGTATCCATTCTCAAGGAAGGTGATAAGTTTTATATATTATCTGATCATCAAGATACTTTTCGGCCTGCCTATTCATGACACCCAGACGGGCCTGAAGCTCTTTAAAAGAGAGGTGCTAAAGGATGTGCTTCCGCGCATCGTGGTAAAAAAATTCGCTCTTGACCTTGAAATACTGGCAAATATCCACAGGCTCGGTTTTAAGATAGCCGAGGCGCCTATAGTATTAAAGCAGAACCGCCCCTTCGGGAGGTTGGGCTTAAAGGCCATGGTTCAGACCGGCTGGGATACACTGGCTATATTTTACAGGATGTATATCCTGCGTTATTACGATAAAACCACCGTAGAAAGTATGGACATCAGTCATTCTAAGGCGCGCAGCGCCGAAGAATCTTAAAAATTATGAAAGTCTCAATCATAATAGCTGTTAAGGCCGATAATCCAAATTTAAGAGAGTGCCTGCAAAAGGTGGCTAAGATCCATTACGAGGATTATGAAGTCCTTGTAATGCCGGACCAAATATTTCAATATGAGCATGAAAAAGCGCGCGTCATACCCACCGGCCCATGCCTTCCTGCGAAAAAGAGGGACATCGCGGCAAAAGAGGCAAAAGGTGAAATATTAGCCTTTCTGGATGATGACGCCTATCCTTCGGAAGGGTGGTTGTCCGCGGCAGTAAAGAATTTTGACGATCCCAAGGTGGCCGCGGTAGGGGGGCCGGCTGTAACCCCGCCTACCGAGGACCTCGCTAGGCGCGCGAGCGGCTATGTATACGAGTCGTATCTGGTCAGCGGAACTTTCAGGTACCGCTACGTGAAGGGCAAAAGGAGATTTGTCGATGATTATCCATCGTGCAACCTACTTGTCCGTAAGGACATTTTTGAAGAGGCAGGCGGGTTTAAGACGGTATTCTGGCCGGGGGAAGATACGTTCCTTTGCCTTGAGATAACCAAGCGCTTAAAGAAAAAGATCGCCTACGACCCGGACGCGCTCGTCTTTCATCACCGCAGGCCATTGTTTTTGCCCCACTTAAAGCAGATATTGAATTACGGCCTGCACAGGGGGTATTTTGTAAAGCGGTATCCGGAGACCTCCCTGCGGTGGCAGTATTTTGTTCCGTCATTGCTCTTTCTTTGGTTTTCAATAGGATTATCCATCTCATTGTTCAATTTTAAGTTTTCTCTTATCTACATCGTTTCTATTTTAATTTACGCCTTTTTGATCTACATCTCATCGCGCGTGGAAAGAGATATGAAAATGACGCGCGTAGTAGCGCTCGGCATATCCCTGACGCATATGACCTACGGCCTGTACTTCTTGCTCGGCCTCGTAACAACAAAATTGAAAGAAGAGGAATAGATTTTGAAAATTATTATTGCATACCCTCCGCTGGACAGCCAAAAAGGCGTGCCTTTGCTTTCGCAGAACAGGCAGTTCCAGTATTTTAAGGAGCCGACATATATTTATCCTGTTGTGCCGGCAACGGCGGCAACCCTGCTTAAACAGGCAGGCCACGAGGTCGTCTGGCTCGACGCCATAGCCTCCGGCTTATCTTATGAGGATTTTCTCCTAAGGGTCAAGGCGGAAAAGCCGGACTTAGTCGCCATTGAGACCAAAACCCCGGTAGTCAAACACTATTGGAGAATAATAGATGACCTAAAAAGACCAGCCACTAGCCACCAGCCACTGGCAACTGTTCTCTTCGGCGACCATGTTACCGCTCTGCCAGAGGAATCTTTTGATAACTCCAATGTCGATTACGTCCTGACCGGCGGCGACTACGACTTTTTGCTCCTAAATTTATCTGATTCTTTAAAGAGGACGCCAGCCACTAGCCACCGGCCACTAGCCACTTTATTAGAGCCCGGCATCTGGTATCGCGAAAACGGCGAAGTCAAAAACACCGGTAAGTTTAAGCTAGACCACGACTTAAACTCCTTGCCCTTCATTGACCGCGAACTGACGCAGTGGAAGAATTACGCTTACAAAAACGGCAATTTCAGGCGGACCCCAGGCACATACATCATGGCCGGCCGTGACTGTTGGTGGGGAAAGTGCAAATTTTGTTCGTGGCCTACGCTGTATCCTGAGTTCAGGTCAAGGCGGCCTGAGAATGTAGTCAATGAGATCGAGCAGTTAGTCGAACATTTCCATGTGCGCGAGATCATGGATGATACAGGCACATTTCCTGTCGGCGACTGGCTTGATGTATTTTGCGATGAAATGATAGCGCGCAAGTTGAATAAACGAGTTGCCATTGATTGCAACATGCGTTTTGGCGCCCTAAACTTAGCTCAGTACAAAAAAATGAAAAAAGCGGGTTTCAGGCTGGTTTTGTTCGGCCTTGAATCAGCCAACCAGGTAACGCTCGACAGGATTCGTAAAAATGTTTCGGCAGAAGAGATAGCCGGCTCATGCGGGGCGGCAAGGAAAGCCGGCTTATACCCGCATATCACCATTATGTTCGGCTACCCCTGGGAGAGCTATGAAGACGCCCTAAAAACCCTTGAACTGGGCCGCCGGCTGCTTAAAAAGGGCCTGGCCTACACAGTCCAGGCAACAGTAGTTATACCTTATCCCGGCTCGCCATTATTCGACGAGTGCAAGCGTGAAGGCCTCTTGCGCTCTCTAAATTGGGATGATTACGACATGAAACAGCCTGTAATGAAGAGCGCTATAGACGATAAAAAGATGATGCGGCTGGTCCAGGGCATATACAACGTCGCCTTCGACCCCGAGTTCATCATAAACCGCCTGCTGTCGATTCGCAGCCTTTCCGACTTGTCATATTTCGCCCGCGGCGCTGCCAAGATCCTTGGCCACATCTTTGATTTCAGCGCTGCCCGACCAAAATAACCGGTCATTTTTGTTAAGCGGGCGCAGCACCAGCTATTTGTTGAAGGATTTGAAAAGGGCCGAAAAAAAGAGGGAAGGGCATGAAGAGAAAAAAATATGGGTGGAAGCCGGACATACCGGACCAGAGGGATTTTCTTTATAAGGCGATCCGGCCGGTTATCCGTCTGCCAAAAACAGTTGATTTGACGCGATTTTGTTCGGCAGTTGAAGACCAGGGGGCTCTGGGCAGCTGTACAGCCCAGGCCCTGGCAGGAAACCTGGAATTTCTCGATAATAAAATTGATTCTATCTATGAGGATGTAAGCCGGCTCTTTATCTATTATAACGAGCGGGTCCTCGAAAAGGCCGTTGATTTTGATTCCGGCGCGTCTTTGCGTAACGGAATAAAAACTCTTGTAAAAACCGGTTATTGCCGGGAAAGCCTGTGGCCTTACGAAATAGGCAGTTTTGCCATAAAACCGCCTCGTAACTGTTACTTAGAAGCAAAAAAACATTGCATTGAATCTTACCACCGTTTGAGCACCATATCCGAAATGCTTATATGCCTTGCTGAAGGGTATCCTTTTGTATTCGGGTTCGCTGTGTATGAGAGTTTTGAGTCACAGGCGGTAGCGCGCACAGGCCGTGCGCATATGCCGAAAAAAGACGAACGAATGCTTGGCGGCCACGCGGTAACGGCAGTCGGTTTTAACCAAAAAGAAGAACGGTTCCTGATACGAAATTCCTGGGGCACAAACTGGGGCAAAAAAGGGTATTTTACCCTGCCGTATGAATACGTAAAGACCCTGGCGGCAGATTTTTGGACGATAAGAAAGTTAAACTCGGCGATAAAGTTTTAAGCCACATTTTTAATTTTAAAAAAGGACATTAATCATGATTCCTTTCGTAGACTTAAAGGCTCAGTATCATTCCATTGCTCGGGAAGTGGATATTGAAATGCGCAAAGTTCTTGAGCAGACCAACTTTATCTTGGGCGAGCCTGTCGCGGCTTTTGAGAAAGAATTCGCGGTTTTCTGTGATTCTAAGTATTGCATCGGGGTTGCTTCGGGCACCGATGCTCTGCATTTGGCTTTGCGCGCTTTGGGGATCGGCCCGGGAGATGAGGTTATAGCTCCGGCCAATACTTTTGTCGCAACGGTCCTGGCGATTTCTTATGTCGGCGCAAGGCCCGTATTGGTTGACGTGGATCCTCAGACGTTTAACATAGATTTTGATGATTTGGAAAAGAAGATTACGCCGAAGACGAAAGTCATCGTGCCGGTCCATCTTTACGGCCGAGTCCTTAATATGGATCATTTAATGGCTTTGGCTAAAAAACACGGCATCAAGGTAGTCGAAGACGCCTGTCAGGCGCACGGGGCCGTTTGGGAAGGGAAGAAGGCTGGATCTTTCGGCACGATGGGTTGCTTTTCGTTTTATCCAGGAAAAAATTTAGGCGCGTACGGCGATGCCGGGGCCATTGTGACATCTGACGAGGCCCTGAGCAACAGCCTTAAGATGCTGCGTAATTACGGTTCGCCCAAAAAGTATTATCATGATAGCCAGGGATACAACAGCCGTCTGGACACGCTTCAGGCGGCTATTTTGAGAGTCAAGCTAAAACACATCGTAGAATGGAACCGGAAGCGGTTTCTCAATGCCCAGCTTTATTATGGCAAGCTTCGCGGCGTAGGCGATATTATTCTTCCGGATATTCCTTCAATTGATGAGCACGTGTTCCACCTGTTTGTCATCAGGACTAAACAAAGAGACGGTCTTTTGAAATTTTTGCAAGACCGTCAGGTCCAGGCCGGCATTCATTATCCAGTGCCGATCTATGCGTTGGGGGCCTACACCCATCTTGGCCTGACAGCGGATGATTATCCGGTCACTGAAAAACTTTCGAAAGAGATCCTTTCTCTGCCTATGTATCCGGAACTTTTAGAAGCCCAGATAGACGAAGTTGCCGGTTGCATCAGGGATTTTTTTATACAATGATAGTTCATCAATAAAAGGACGAACATGAATAAAATACAATTAGGATTGATTGGCTATGGATACTGGGGGCCTAACTTTGCCAGGGTCATCAGTGAATCCGCGACCTGCGCTCTTAAATTTTGCGCTGATGTGAGTGAGAAATCACTTGATCGGGCTAAAAAAAAGTATCCGTCTTTGATCACGACTAAAGATTACCGGGACATCCTATCTGATAACGATATCAAGGCTGTCATCATCGTGACCCCTACAAAAACGCACTATCAGGTCGCCAGGGAATGCATTCTGGCAAAGAAACACGTTTTTATTGAAAAACCTTTGTGTCATGACGTTAAAGAAGCCGAGGAGTTGATCGCGCTGGCCCAAGATAATAATGTCAAGCTTATGGTCGGCCATGTCTTTCTTTTTAATTCAGCGGTTAAGTTCATTAAAGATCAGATCGACCACGGGCATATCGGACGCCTCCGGCATCTCCATTTTCAAAGAAGGAACTTAGGGCCGATCAGGCAGGATGTGAATGTTCTATGGGACCTGTCTCCTCACGATATTTCAATGGCTTTGCATTTCATCGGGCAAAGGCCGCTTTCTGTTATCGCGTCGGGAGAATCTTTCCTGCAGAAAGGCATTCATGATGTCGTTTCGGCAAGCCTGAAATTTCCGAACAATATCATGGTCAATATGATCTTTAGCTGGATAGACCCTGTCAAGGTCAGGGACATCGCTATCGTGGGTGAAAATAAAATGATCCTATTTGACGACGTCGCGCAATCGGAACGGGTGAAAATTTTTAACAAAAATGCGAATATCATAAAAAATACGCTCGATGTCAATTTTGGGGAATACCAGATCTCCATGCATTCCGGAGATATTCTGGTTCCGGCCATAGATAGCAAGGAACCTCTTAAAGAAGAATTCAATCATTTTATCGATTGCGTCGTTGGTGATAAAAAACCGTTTACGGACGGAGAGAACGGCCTGGAAGTTGTCAGGATCATCTCGGCCATTCAAAGATCCCTTGATCAGAATTCTACTCTTGTTAAATTATGAAAAAGGACGGGGCCATGAAAATATTGAACGTAAAGACAGCTAAAAAAAATATCAGGGCCGTCAAGGTTGGCAAAGATGTGAAGATTTTTGATTTTGTCAATCTCTACGAATGTTCTATTGGCGATCGGACGCAGATCGGTGCCTTTGTGGAGATACAAAAAGGTGCTAAGATCGGAAAACGATGCCGGATCCAATCTCACACATTCATCTGCGAAGGCGTCACGATCGAAGACGAAGTTTTTATAGGTCACGGCGTCATATTTATCAACGATAAGAAACCGTCTGTCAAAAAAACGCTGGCAAAAACCTGGACTTTGGAGTCGATATTGGTCAAAAACGGCTCCACAATAGGCAGCGGCGCTGTCATTATGGCCGGCATTACGGTCGGCAGGGGGGCATTCGTAGGTGCCGGGGCTGTTGTAACTAAGGACGTGGCTGATCGCGGGACAGTTGTCGGTGTGCCCGCGCGTCCGCACAGAGGTTAAGGCATGTTCAAGTTTAGTTTTGTCATACCAACCTATAATGCGGAACAATATCTGGATATTTGTTTAAATAGCATACGGGAACAGTCATTCCAGCAAAATGAGGTGGAGATCATTGTCGCTGATGGGGGTTCAACGGACAAGACCTTAGACATAGCAAAGAAATATGGCGCTAAAATTTTAATTAACGAAAAGAGGCTGGCTGAATATGGCGTGGGTCTTGGCATGAGGGAGGCTAAGGGTGATTTAGCGGTTGTTTTTGCTGCCGATAATGAACTGGTGGGCCATGATTGGTTGTCAAAAGTCAGTACTGTATTCGATAATAAAGGCATCTCGGCTCTCTGGGGCAGGCTGGCTTCTGGGCCGAATGATCCAGTCTTGAATAAGTATTTTGAGCTGATACAAAGCGATCCCCTTAACTGGTTTTTAAATAAAAATTTGAAAATTTACAAGAAGAGCGCCGAACTCATCGGGCCTTCATGTGTTAAGTTTAAGGTCGATAAGCTCCGCCCTTTGGTTTGGGGGGCTAACGGCCTGATCTTCCGGACGCAAAAGATACGTGCTTCCTGGGCGAAAGACGCCTATATGGGAGACAATGACGCGTTTCAGTCTATGATCGAGCGGGGAGATAATGTGGTGGCCTATTGCGATCGAGCGTTCGTATACCACCATCATGTGGCGCGTATCTCCGATTGGGTCAAGAAATGGCGCCGCAATTTCCTGCATCATTTTGCCGACAAGCAGGAAAGCCGTAACATGAATTGGGTCATGATCGCGGGTTTTAAACGTAAGCTGATCACGTGGGTCTTTTATAACTTGCTGCTTATCTCTGTTTTGCATGCGATCTATCTTGCCGTAAGAGAAAAAAATATCTACTGGCTTTATCATCCGTTGGTCAGTTATTTGCAGTGCTGGACATATATTTTTTTAGTTCTAGGAACAGGAAAAGGCCGTAATTTTCTTTTGAGGCGGTTTCATGGGTGATTTGAAATTTAGCGTTTGTATTGCGACGTATGACATGGGGTCTTTGATCGGCAGGACTTTAGATGATATCCTGGCGCAATCCTATCAGAATTATGAGATCATTGTTTCTGATAATGCCTCAACCGATGACACGCAGAAAGTCGTAGAAGGTTATCAAGACAGCCGTATCAGGTATTTTAAGAACAATACGAACATCGGTTATGCTGCAAATCTTAATGCCTGCGTAGGGCATGCCACGGGAGACATCATTTTTCTAATGTCTGCTAAGAGCAGGATCTCGCCGGATGCTCTTGAGCAGACTTACAGGGCGTTTTCGTTGTCGGGAGATGTCGGAGCCGTGACACGGCCCTATTATTGGTATGGCATCGACTTGAACGAAGTCGTGAGGGCAAAGGACCGTTTTGCCTTAGATGGCGACATTTTGCTTTCGGTCCATGATGACCCTGGCAAAATAATCGAGCTCTTTAAAACAGTGGATAACCCCGGGGGGTTGGCTTATAGAAAAATGTATTTGGATACGCCGTTCCATCAAGATCCATTCGTGGAATTTATTTATCCATTTGCCTCCATTTTAAAAAAACACAGTGTAGTTTTGTTAGGAACTTATACGATGGCATGCCCTGCTTTGGAATACAGCGGTTCTCAAAATCCCTTCGTGTATAAAAAATCGCCTATCCAGTGCTGGGTGGATATGTTTGAAACGGTTTTTAAAGGCCCTGAACTTAAAACTTTAAAAGAGCGTTGCATTAGGGATTTTGTGGCGGTGAATTATGTAGGCCTTGCACAGGTCAGGAATTACGGGGGTTTTAAATGTCTCTTGCGGGAGATCCTACAATTGATCAAGTACAGAAAAGCCAACCTGTTTAGTTTGAAGTTCTGGGTTTACTCGATCGGCAGCATCGTGATCCCACCTTGCCTACTGAAGAGAATGGTCAAATTTTGTAAAAAGGACATCAATTCAAAACTCTTGAAAAATATCAAACTGGGGGCGTGAACATGAAAACGGTGATTTTGTGCGGCGGCCGGGGAACGCGCATCAGCGAAGAGACCGAAATGATACCCAAACCGATGGTTGAGATTGGAGGCAAACCCATCCTGTGGCATATCATGAAGACTTATTCGCGTTATGGTTTTAATGATTTTGTGATCTGTCTGGGTTATAGGGGTTATCTCATAAAGGAGTACTTTTCGCACTATTTCCTGCATATGTCGGATGTGACGATAGACCTCGAAGAGAACAAGACGGTCATACACAATACAACGTCCGAACCCTGGAAGATCACCCTCGTCGATACGGGCCTCGAGACTTTGACAGGAGGCAGGCTCAAGCGTATCGCCCAATTTGTAGGAGACGAGTCTTTTATGCTGACTTACGGGGACGGCCTAGCTGATATCGATATTGATAAACTTTTAAAATTCCATCGCAAGCACAAGGTTTTGGCTACGGTAACGTCAGTTCAGCCATCCGGCCGTTTTGGCCTGATGGATCTGGATAAGAGCGGCAAGGTCAAGACATTCCTAGAAAAGCCCAGGGGTGATAACGCCTGGCTAAACGGCGGTTTTTTTGTTTTAGAGCCGAAGGTACTTTCGTTTATAAGCGGTGATGATATCGCTTGGGAAAAAGAGCCATTGGAGGCTTTGGCGCGTGCCGGTCAGCTTGCGGCTTATCAGCACGAAGGTTTCTGGAAGCCCATGGACACCTTGAGGGATAAGATCGAATTGGAAAAGCTTTGGCAATCCGGCAAGGCGCCGTGGAAAGTGTGGAAGTAATGAATTCCAATAAACAATTTTGGAAAAATAAGCGTGTTTTGATAACCGGGCACGAAGGTTTTCTTGGGTCTCACCTAACAAAATATCTTATTTCGCGCGGATCGAAGATCGTAGGAATAGACATTGTGTTGGGCAGGAAAAACACTGTTCTTTCCGATCTTGACCGGAAAAAAATTACCGCGGTCAAGGGCAATATAGCCAACTACAGATTATTGAACGGCCTTATGCAGAAGCATGAGATCGAGTATGTTTTTCATTTAGCGGCAGAGGCGATCGTAGGGGAGTGCCTAAAAAGGCCTTTGCGCGCTTTTCACTCTAACATTCGCGGCACATGGAACTTGCTCGAGGCGTGCCGTAATTCCGATCGCATTCAGGCCATTGTCATTGCTTCAAGTGACAAGGCCTACGGAAGCCATGATAGATTGCCCTACAAGGAGAATTATCCCTTGCAGGGCAAACATCCTTATGATGTTTCAAAGAGCTGCGCGGATTTGCTGGCTCATGCCTATTTCCATACGTTCGGCGTGCCTGTCATCGTGACACGTTGCGGCAATATCTACGGGCCCGGGGAATATAATTTTTCACGCATTGTTCCGGATTCCATAAGGAGCGTGCTTGCGGATAAGCCGGTGATCATCCGCAGTGACGGTAGTTTTACAAGAGACTATGTTTATGTGGAAGATATCGTCTCCGGCTATCTCTTGCTGGCCCAAAACGTTCAGAAACTGGATTTGGCTGGAGAAGCGTTTAACTTCAGCACGGAAAACCCTATCTCTGTCCTGGAATTGGTGAAGAAGATCTGCCGGAATGCCGGCAAAGTTTCCGAGTGCAAGATCTTAAATAAGGCAAGATATGAGATCAAAAATCAGTATTTATCCGCGGCCAAGGCAAAAAAAGTCCTTGGATGGCGGCCGAAATATAGTTTAGAAGATGGCCTAAAAAAAACTTATTGTTGGTACAAAGGTCTTTTCAAAAATGCGTAAAGACGGGCGGATCCTGATAACAGGGGCAACGGGTTTTATCGGCGCCAACCTAGCACGCTTTTTTTTAAAGAAGGGGTTTGATATCCATGCCTTTATAAGGAAAGGATCGGACACGTGGAGGATCCGGGACCTTATAAGCCACATCCGGTCATACGGCGTAGATTTGTCTGATGTTGGGGCTGTGGAGAAGGCCGTAGTCAAGATCAAGCCGTCTTACATCTTTCATGCCGCTGCCTTTGGCGGGTACCATTTTCAAAATGAGGCACAAAAAATAATTTCGGCTAATTTTCTGGGGACTGTTAATCTGCTTAATGCCTGCAAAGGCCTGGATTATAAGCTCTTTGTAAACACGGGATCTTCATCGGAATATGGCTTAAAATCCATTCTGATGAAGGAGAGCGATATATGTGAACCTGTTACGGATTACGGCGTATCCAAAGTGGCCGCGACTTTATTTGCCCGCGCTTTAGCACAAAGAGACAAGAGGCCGATCGTCACACTGCGGTTATTTTCTCCATACGGTTATTACGAAGGCGCTTCCCGTCTTGTACCTTCGCTCATCACGGCGTATTTATCCGGAAAAGCACCGGAAGTTTCTTCTCCGGACTGTGTACGGGATTTTATATTTATTGAGGATGTTTTGAGCGCTTATTCAAAAGTTATCGATAAGAAGGGGTCTGTGGCCGGAGAGATCATTAATATCGGTTCCGGCAGGCAATATAGGGTCTCAGATGTTTCGCGCGCCGTGGCCCGCTTGACCGGATCTAAGGCCAAACCTCAATGGGGCAAGATAGCAAATCCGCGTTGTGAGCCGAAACACTGGCAGGCGGATATTACCAAGGCCAAAAAATTACTGGGTTGGCAGCCGAAGTTCGGTTTGGAGCAAGGATTGGAAAAAACCATTGGATGGTATGAAAGTCTCTGATTTTGTTATTGATTTTTTGGTTAAGGAAAAGGTCTCGCATATTTTTGAAGTATGCGGAGGCGCTTTGGCGCATTTGCTTGATTCCTTATACGGACGCAAGGATATAACGACCGTATCTGTCCATCATGAGCAGGCCGCTGCCATGGCTGCCGAAGGCTACGCCCGAATAAGAGGGGATGTGGGAGTTGCTATGGCGACCAGCGGACCGGGCGCGACAAACATGATCACAGGCATAGCCAGTTGTTACTTTGATTCCATCCCGGCTGTATTCATTACAGGGCAAGTCAATACTTACGAGTTTAAATTCGGTAAGCCGGTCCGACAGATCGGTTTTCAGGAAACGGACATTGTCAAGATTGTAAGACCGATCGTCAAAGATGCGATCTTAGCAAGAGACCCTTTGAAGATGAGATATTACCTGGAGAAGGCGTTTTTTCTGGCGCGCTACGGCAGGCCCGGGCCCGTGTTGCTGGACATACCGCTGAATGTTCAACGCGCTGATATTCGCCCCAAAACGCTGATTTCTTTTAATCCAGGGCAGAAACAACCCAGGGTGAGCCCCCATTTGATAAAAAATATCGCAGAGCGCATATGTTCTTGTGAACGCCCGGTTATTTTGGTTGGGGGTGGGGTTGTGCTATCTAAAGCCGGTAAGGAGCTCAATAAACTCGTGTCATTGACCGGAATGCCGGTTGTTTCTTCGCTTTTGGGCCTTGATGCAGCCATGTCAAATAAAAGCGCCTTTGCCGGTATGATAGGCACCTACGGAAACCGTTATGCTAATCTGGCCGTGGCAAACTCAGACCTGCTCTTGTGCCTCGGGACCAGATTGGATACTCGGCAGACAGGGACCCATCCTGAAACCTTCGCCCGGAGAGCCATCAAGATACACGTTGATATCGATAAATACGAGCTCAATAATAAGTTAAAAGTCGATTTTCCCGTCAGGGCCGATATTAAGGTCTTTCTCCAGGCTTTAAATAAGTATTTAAATCATTGCGACCTTAATAAAACCCGGGGCTGGAGAGCGCAGATCCAGCGCTACAAAGAGCGTTTCCCATCCCATAATATTGCTTCTGGCGAAGTGATCCACCCGAATTATTTTATACATCAATTATCCAGTCATTTGGCGAAACATGCTGTTGTTTGCACCGATATCGGCCAAAATCAGATCTGGTCAGCCCAATCGCTGGAGCTCAAGGCAGGAGGCAGGTTTTTAACCCAGGGGGGCATGGGAACAATGGGCTCAGCATTGCCATTAGCGATAGGGGCTTCGTTCGCGAAAGGCTGCAAGCCCGTAGTCGCCATAGCCGGAGATGGCGGGTTCCAGCTTAACATTCAAGAATTACAGACCATCGTCCATCACCGCCT
Organism: Candidatus Omnitrophota bacterium; assembly: GCA_003451585.1. Classification (GTDB taxonomy): domain Bacteria; phylum Omnitrophota; class Gorgyraeia; order Velamenicoccales; family Velamenicoccaceae; genus UBA9636. The sequence continues at coordinate 57,976 of DMEU01000006.1, forward strand.
GCCTGTCAAGATCATCCTCTTGAATAATTCCTGTTACGGAATGGTGCGGCAATTCCAAGAACAGTATTTT
>DMEU01000006.1:58200-151841 GCA_003451585.1 Candidatus Omnitrophota bacterium
AAAGTGGTTTCCGCGTATAAAATACCTGTTAAAAAAATAAATAAAAAATCCCAGATTCAAGGCGCCTTAAAGGGGCTTTTCGCTTCAAAAGGGCCTGCTTTTCTTGAAGTTGTCATCCCGCGAAGAACTCAAGTGCTGCCTAAGCTTGCAGTAAATAAGCCCATTGAAGATCAGGATCCGGCCCTGTCGCGGCCGGAATTAACATCTTTGCTAACAACGAGGCAATGCGGGCAATGACAAAAACGGATAAATTGAAAAAAGAGATCTTTAAAAAAGTTACCGAGTTTTATCGATTGGCTCATCGAAAAAACAGGTTTGTGCCGGGGGCCAGCGCGGTTCATTACGGCGGCAGGACCTATGATGCTTCCGAGATCGTTTCGCTTGTTGATGCTTCGCTTGATTTCTGGTTGACAGCCGGTCGTTTTGCGAAGAGTTTTGAAAAGGGCTTTGCCGCCTTTTTAGGTGTGAAATACAGCCTGTTGGTAAACTCAGGCTCATCTGCAAACCTTCTTGCGGTTACTGCTTTGACATCGCCTCTTTTAAGATCGCGGCGGTTAAGGCCCGGAGATGAAGTTATAACTACCGCCTGTGGTTTTCCTACTACTTTAAACCCGATTTTGCAAAACGGCCTTGTGCCCGTATTTGTCGATATTGACTTAGGGGCGTACAATATTCAAGCTGATAAGATAAAAAAGGCTGTTTCCCGCAAGACCAAGGCTATATTTATCGCTCATACTTTAGGCAACCCCGCGGATTTAGCGAAAATAACCTCAATATGCAAAAAGAATGGTTTATGGTTTCTTGAAGATAACTGCGATGCTTTGGGCTCGTTGTATAAAAATAAATTTACCGGCTCATTCGGCGATATTTCAACAGCAAGTTTGTATCCTGCCCATCATATCACCATGGGCGAAGGAGGTGTTGTTTCAACGAGTGATCCTTTATTGAATAAGATCATTATGTCTTTACGCGACTGGGGAAGGGATTGCTGGTGCGCACCTGGCAAAGATAACACTTGCGGCAGGCGCTTTACACAAAAATTCGGGGATTTGCCCAGAGGCTACGATCACAAATACGTCTATTCCCATATTGGATACAACTTGAAAGCCACGGACATGCAGGCGGCCGTTGGTTGCGCTCAATTGAAGAAACTGCCGAATTTTATAAAAATAAGGAAACGGAATTTTGCGTTCCTTTACAAGCGCCTTGAGGCATACGAAAAATATTTACTATTGCCTTTAACCTTGCCCGGCGCCGAACCTTCCTGGTTCGGATTCCCGATATTCGTGAAAGAGAACGCTCCGTTTAAGAGGAATGATATCGTCAATTTTCTGGAAAAACATAAGATAGCCACGCGTATGCTTTTCGGAGGCAATCTCCTGCGCCAGCCTGCTTATGATGGCATCAAAGGCCGCGTTGCGGGGGGACTGGAGAATACGGACGCGGTCATGAATAATTTTTTTTGGATCGGCGTCTATCCTGGGCTTGACCACGACATGCTGGAATATATGGCCAAAACTTTCGATATTTTTATGGCTAAACATACATGATGAGTGAGCGAAAAGAATTCTTTTTTATTTCAAATAACTCTATAGGAGATACCGGCTTAAGCGGTGGCGATAGGATATATATCGAACTTGCCCGCGGTTGGAAAGATAAGGCTAATGTTTCTATCGTAGGGTGCGAAGAGGCTTCCATAGTCTCAAAAAGAGAAGGCCTGACAGATATTGTATATCACATCACATCGCCTAATTTGAAGCTTAAAAATGTTTTTTCCCTTAGAGCCGTTTTTATTAACTTTTTTGTAAAGCTACCCCGCGGTATTAAGTACGTCTTAAAAAACCGAAATATTTTTCGAGGAGAATGTTTTATTTATTCTGTATCTGATTTCTACCCTGATTCCCTGCCTGCTTTTTTAATAAAGATAATAAATCCAAAAGTAGTTTGGATAGCAGCTTTTTACTTGTTTGCGCCCGCGCCGTGGCAGAAAGACAGCCCTTATAAAGGGAAAGACGCGCTAAGGGGTTTTTTATATTGGTTATCTCAACAGCCGATTTATATGGTAATAAAAAATTACGCTGATTTTGTATTTGTCACGTCCGAGCCCGATAAGATGAAGTTCGTCACAAAAAAAAGAGATGCTTCAAGGGTGATCGTAGTGCGCGGCGGGGTTGATATGGCTGCATCCTCACGTTATCTTGAGGGCGGTCATTGTATTTCTGCGGCCGACCGTAAATATGACGCTTGTTTTGTCGGCAGGTTCCATCAGCAAAAGGGCGTTTTAGAGCTTATAGATATTTGGCAGAAGGTCGTGCAAAATAGGACTACAGCGCGGCTTGCTATGATCGGCAACGGCCCCCTAGAGGAAGAAGCCAAAATAAAGACAAGAGAACGCGGACTGCTTGAAAAAATCGATTTTTTCGGATTTTTAGACGGAGAGGCCAAATTTGAGATTTTTAAACAAAGTAGGATAGTCGTTCATCCTGCTACTTTTGACAGCGGCGGCATGGCAGCGGCGGAGGCCATGGCATGGGGGTTGCCCGGGGTCAGCTTCGATCTGGAGGCATTGAGAACATACTATCCGCAAGGTATGGCCAAGGCGCCCTGCGGCGATCTGTCCGCATTTGCAAAAGAGATCCTCAAGCTTCTTGAAGACGCTTCTTATTACCGGTTGCTTTCAGAGCAGGCTGTCAACCTCATCAAGAATGAATGGAATTGGAAAAAAAGAGCGGCTGATATTTACAGCATGCTGATGAAAGGTGTGTTAACAAAAAATGCGTAAAATATTCTTGTTTTTGAATAATTTCATTAAAAATAAAGAAGCCTTTTTTTTGCTATTAATAATTGCCCTTTATTTTTGCTCTATTCGTTTTACATATCATCTGCAGGAGCCATTTAGCCTTGGCGGGCCGGATTTCTCCCGCATAAGTACATATCTCTTCAGGATTGGATCTGGAGAGGTGCCATTTGTGGATTTTTATACCGTTTATGGCCCATTTTTTCTCTACGGGCTTTTCTTTGTTTATAAGTTACTGGGGGGGCAGTTCGCCAGCTATATCCAGTTATACGGTTTCGTTCTGCCATTTCTAGGTGTTTTAGCGTTTTCATTATTTTCATGGTTTTTCTTTAAAGCCAAAAGGTTCGCCGTTTATTTCATGCTATTGGTTCTTATTTTTAATTCCTTTGGCCTGGATGCGGACGGTTCCAATGGTTATATCTTGCGCATTTTTCCGGTTTTCCTATGCCTTCTCATTTTGCGCCGAGGTATGGAGGGGTTTAAGAATTGGCCGGTTCCTTTTGGATTTATTATTGGCGTGTCCGCTATGTTTGAGTATCCCGCTTTCATAACGCTTACTTTAGTGGCATTATTCTATTTTTTGTTCTCGCTCCTGAGCCAAGGATTAAGAAAGACTGCATTGGATGGATTGAAGTTCGCCAGCGGCGCTATAATCCCCATATTGTTTTTGGCAGTATTTTTCTTGAAAAGCGGTACTCTTGCGGAAGCTAGAATTTTTATCAGTCATTTGCTGGATAAGGTCCCTGCTTATTTTCTTGATATCCCTGCGCATTTCAATAATGTCTTTGCTTTCTTCCAACAGCAGTTTTATTATCTGATCATTTTGTCGGCATATGTGGCCGCATTGCTCTACTTAGCTCGAGGTCTTTTTATCAAAAAAAAGATAGATATGCGTTTTCAAATTTCATTTCTGCTGCTTGTGGTGGGCGGGATCCTTTCAAGGCGGATTTTTATCGAATATTGGCGCATCCAGGGGATCGTCATAGTCCCATTGATTATTTTTGTCCTATTTAATCTTGAGCAGTCGATCAAGAATATCAAGAGCAAATCAAGGGCTTTTGCCTTGGAGAGCGGTGTTGTCGGGTGCTTATGTGTTTTTGCTCTCTTGACAAGTTTTAATATACAATTTTTAAAGGGGCGTCTTTTTTCTAAACAAATGGCACCTGCGCCTGCTGTAGAATTAGAATATTTTGATAAGGCCGGCATGTTTTTCCGAAAAGACGAAGTTGAGCCGTGCCGAGAAATCTTGCAATATGTTAATAAAAATATACCGCTAAATGAGCTTATCTATACCTTCCCCTGGGGTCTTTATAATTACTTCCTTGGGCGCCGCGTGCCCGTACGCATCAACAGCGATTATCTCGGTTTGGCCGATCCGCTTTTCTTTGAGCGAAAGGTGATAGAAGATTTGAAAAATCGCGACGTTAATTATGTGATAGTCAACAGGCAGAATACGTTAGGGGTCGTAGCTCTGGGGCTTCGCGGCGATGTTGCTGATTTTTACTGCTGGGGCGGGCCAGAAGATGTTTCCAGCGTGAGATCCGAGATAGCTAAATTTATACTTGAGAATTACCAGACTGAAGTGATTTTGCCGGCTGCCGTGATTTTAAAAAAACGGGCCAACGCATTATCTTATCCTACTGAGAAATTACTTAAAAAGTTTTCGCCTAAAGAATTATACCAATATTGGGACCTGGATGGAGCAAAACAGGTCAGGTTAACCGGAGATGTCCTAAGTCTTTCGTCAATTAAAAAGAGCGTTGTTTTGACTTTTGATCTCTCCGAGCCTTTGGCTGAACCGAGTTCCTTGTTACGGCTTAAAATTAAATTTAAGTATCCCAAGCTTGACAAAATATGGAACCAGGGATTTTTTGATTGCACGCTTCGTTTTGTTAATGAGAACGGGGATGAACGCTCATCTACCGTCAGGCATCACGCTTCTGAAATTAGGGAAGGTCAGCTCGATCTTCCTTTTATCTACGCACCCATAAGGATCGTCTCCGGCAGTATTGTTTTAGATTTCAGGCCTTCTGTATTCAGCGGCCCGCCAGCGAGTATTAAACTTGGCGATATAGAGTTTTTGCAACACCAAGACAAGGGATATAAGTTTTAGTAAAGAAGGGGATATTTATGAATAAGATATTAGTTTCCGTTGTTTTGCCTGTTCATAATGAAGCCGCGTGTTTGCCCGAGCTCAATAACCGCCTTTGCAAGGCGTTAGAAACGATTACAAAAGAATACGAGGTGATCTATGTCAACGATGCGAGCACTGATGAGTCCTTAGGGTTGATGCTGTCGTTTCATGAAAAGAATGATCATGTTAAGATTATTGATTTGAGCCGTAATTTTGGACAGCAGCAGGCCATTAGCGCAGGATTAGACAGTGCGGGCGGAGATTTTGTTGTTATTATGGATTCGGACCTGCAGGATTGTCCCGAAGATATTCCAATTTTCTTCAAGAAGATTTTAGAAGGATATGATGTAGTCTATGCGGTTCGCCAGCAAAGAAAAGAAAGTTTTTTAAAACGCTTTTGTTTTCGGCTTTTTTACCGAATCCTTAACCTACTTTCTCATGTCCACCAACCCGTAGATTCCGGTATATTTTCCATGATGCGCAGATGTGCTGTGGATGAGTTGTGTAAAATGACTGAGCGCAACAAATACGTGGCAGGCTTAAGAGCTTTTGTGGGGTTTCGTCAAATAGGCGTGTTGTCTAGCCGCGGGGCCCGAATAAACAGTTCCCCAAAGAATCGGATGCCATCGTTGTTGCGTCTTGCGTTTGACGCTATTTTTTCATTTTCTTACATTCCGTTACGGTTTGGGACTTATTTTGGACTTATAGGCGCATTTTTCTGTTTCTGCTGGGTTTCTTTTATCGTTTTACTTCGTGTGTTGGCTTATTTTAATATTATCGCCGACAGGGTCGTAGTCAGGGGCTTGCCTACGATCCTGATCATACAGGTTATTTTTGGCAGCCTTATCCTCATATCTTTAGGGATCATAGGGGAATATATCGGAAGGATATATGACGAAGTAAAGCAGCGGCCTTATTATATTGTTAAAAAAAGAATAGGTTCTTTTTCGAAAGTTTAAGGGTCGGAAAATACATGAAGATCTTATTTGTTGCTACAGGCTGGGAGAACATATCCATCGAGTATCTCTCAAGCTATCTAAAGGCCCGCGGACATCAAACAGGCCTGGCTTACGACCAGGCGCTTTTTGATGATAAGAATTATGTCTGCATACCGTGGCTCTACAGGCTCCTTGACCAAAAAGAGAATTGCCTTCGTCAGATCATCGATTTTCAACCTGATCTAGTGGCTTTCTCTGTGATGTCCGTTACTTTTCAATGGGCCCTCGGGATGGCAGAACTTGTGAAAAAACATCTTGATGTTCCGATCATCTTCGGAGGGGCTCATCCCTCGTCTGTTCCGGAAGTTGTCATTAAAAAAGATGCCGTTGATATGGTATGCCTGGGAGAGGGCGAAGAAGCGATGACAGACCTTTGTAAAGCGCTGGAAAAAAAGGAAGTCCGCTATGATATCCCGAATATTTGGTTTAAAAAGGACGGCCAGGTATACCGCAACGAGAGAAGGCCCCAGATTGGGGACATCAATACACTGCCATTTTTGGATAAAGAACTCTTCAGCCGTCATATCCCTATAAAGAATTACTACGTAGCTGTTATCGCCAGAGGCTGCCCATATCAGTGCAGCTATTGCTATGTGTCTCACGATACGAAAGAGGCCAAAAAGACGGGCGGACGGGCTGTGCGAGAAAGGACCGTGGATAATGTCCTTGAAGAATTAAAGTGCATGAAAGAAAAGTTTAGATATCGGTGGATCGATTTTCGAAACAGCGTGTTTTCTACATCGCCTGAATGGACAACTGAATTCTGCCGCCGTTATAAGGAGGAGATCAACGTTCCATTCCGCATTTTTTCTCACCCTAAGCTTATCTGGAACGACACCGTGGCAATCGCATTAAGGGAAGCCGGTTGCTTCGCAGTCCAGGTAGGTCTAGAGTCATTTGACGAAGACCTAAGAAAAAATGTCCTTAACCGAAACATGACGAATGAAGAGATCTTCCGGGCTGTTGATATCCTTGAGAGGAACCGCCTGAGCTATTCCCTGGATTATATTTTAGGCATACCAGGCCAAACAGAAGAAGAGTGTATCCGTGCCGCCGAATTTTTTTCCAAGCTGCATTATTGCCATCGTATTTCTCCTTTTATGTGCCAGTATTTGCCTGGCCTCGATCTGTTAAATCACAGTCGTAAAAAAGAGAGTCTCTCCGTACAGGAAATTGACCGAATCAATGAAGGGTTGCATGGAAATTATATGTCGGGGGGGTCGGTTGTAGATGAAAAGTACGACACTTTCATCGTCTACAAGATCTTTTTCCGTTCCATGAGCTTTATGCCGCCGTGGCTTAAAAAAATGCTGGTCAAGCGAAAAGTGTACATATTTTTGAAGATGGCGCCACGTTTTTTTGCCTCTTTGATCAAGCTGTTCGACCTGTTGATACTGATAAAAGATCTTGATGCGCGAACGTACTTTTATAACTATTGCTGGTGGTTTTTCAGGCGTTTTGATCCTCGGCATCCGTCTTTTTGGTTTTATGGCAGAAAGTATCGAAGTGAGGTTCACAAACATTTTAGAACAAAAATAGCGTCCGCTGGTTCTTGTTGAACGCATCTATTTTCTTAAAAAGGCTAAAAATGGTAGAAGCCATCAAATTTTTTAAACACTTGTGTTTTATACGCGACCCGTGGCTTGTCTTAAGGATATTGAAGGGGTATTTTAGAACGCTTGTTTTAAAAAAGGATGTGCTTCGCTCTATAGAGCTGGCCATAACATATAGCTGCCAGGCTAAGTGCCATAAGTGTTATGCACTACACTTAAACGATCCTTCCAGAAAAACTCTGACACTGGCCCAAGTAGAAGATTTAATAGACCAGGCGTGCAGGCTTGGCCTTATTCATGTCAATATCACAGGAGGCGAACCTTTATTGAACCCTGACCTGCCCGAGATAATCCGGATATGCAGCAACCGGCATTTAATAGTCTCGGTCGTGACCAACGGAATGCTTCTGACGCAAGAACTTGTCCGGCGCATGAAAGTCGCCGGCCTAAACACTATCCAGATCAGCCTGGATTCAGCTTCCAGGGATGTCCATAACAGGCTTCGGGGCATGCCAGGCTGTTATGAGCGCATCATGATGTCTATCGAATGGTTTAAAAAAAATAATATTAATGTTTGTTTTTCAACGGTGCTATCTCCCGAGTCTACCAGCAATTCAGGAGAAATGAAAAACCTGCTCGAGCTCGCCAAAAAGACAAAAACATTCCTCTTGATATGCGATTCCGCGTCTATCGGAGGATGGGCCGGACAGCCCGATAAAATGTTCTCTTGTGATGAAAGAGACTCGATCTTAAAAGAACTTATGTTCCATCCTCACGCACGGCACCATTCTATGTATAATTTCAGGCTTTCGCCCGGATGTCCTGCAGGAATAGAGAAGATCTATATAACCGCCTATGGAGATGTCACTCCGTGTGACCTGATCCACGATACTTCAGGTAATGTTTTAAAGGAACCATTGTCGAGTATTCATAAAAGATTGTCCCAGGATGAACGTTTTAAGGTTAAGTCAAGCCAGTGTATCCGTTATTTAGTTACCACTGAAAAATTAGACAAAGTGTGCAAGCCTACGGCAGGGATCTAGTCATGCAAATGGCAAGAAAGATAAAAGCCGGTTGTAGCGTAATAGGGTCTATATTAGCCAATAAATTGTACGGTAAGCGGACTCCTCTTATCGCTACATTGCTTGTTACAAATCGATGTAATTTAAAGTGTAATTATTGTTATGCCAGGGTTTTTGATAGAAAGTTAGAAGATATGCCTATACAGGAGATCTGCAAAATAATAGATGACCTCAAGGCGCTAGGGACGGTATTGATAGTTCTTTCAGGTGGAGAGCCTTTATTGAGGGATGATCTTCCGGATATCATCCGACATGTCAAAAATAACGGGCTATTGTGTGAAGTTTTAACGAACGGAGCGCTGGTTGCCGAGAAAGTAGAAGATTTGAAAGATATAGATTATTTGTGCATCAGCCTTGATGGAAATGAAACCGACCATGACAAGTCAAGAGGGAAGGGTTCTTATAAGGCGGCTGTCTCGGCTATTGAAACGGCTTTGGATATGGGTATCCAGACGCGCATCCATGCGACTTTGACAAAGAATAATATTCAATCATTGCCTCACCTTGCAGAATTGGCCAAGACTTATGGGGTCAGACTGAATTGTGCCATTGCCTCCAGACATACACAAGACCCCTCATTGCTGTTTTCCCGGGAGGAGATCAGGGATTTTTACATACGATTGAAAGAATACAGCCGTAAAAAATATCCCATCGTCAATGCGCTAAGCACCCTTGACTACCTTATCAATTGGCCGTTATCTTATGACTATATCTATAAAGAAGGTGATCAACCTGCTCCTTCTGGTCTCATTCCTTGCAAGAGAAAAGATTTTACGTGTTATATCGACGTTGATGGTAGTCTCTATCCCTGCTCAACAAAATGGAACGCATCTTGCGGAAATGTTCTCACCGATGGATTAAAAACAGCTTGGCAAAAGGTCTTGGGGCTGAAGTGCCGGTCCTGTATAACCGAGGTTGAGGCCAACCTTCTTTTCAGCGGGAACTTCAAGAGTTTCATGAACGTTTTTGCATATACGGTGCTCGACCTTTTGAAGCCCGCACCGAACAAAAAGTTAAGAGTGAAATAAATATTAATATGTCATCTGCAAAGAATAACGAATTTCATGGCAAGCATGTCCTGATATCCGGAGGCGCTTGCGGCATAGGGCTCGAGTTTGCCAAATGCCTTTTAAGTGAGGGTGCCAGTGTGATCTTGGTAGACAAAGATCCATCCCTTTGCAGATCAGCAGAAGACCTCCTGAAGCCTCTTGGCCAAACTACGATCTTTTGCAGGGATCTGCGTGACCCGCTTGTCCGCCAGGGTATTTTTAATGAGCTATCCCAAAGAAACATCACCATAGATATTCTGATCAATAATGTGGCTATTCACCACCACGGCAGCTTTATTGATCTTGAGTGGGATAAGATCGTGGACATGATTGAAGTAAACCTGCTCTGTACGTTGCATCTTACCCATCTTTTTCTAAAAGCCATGGTAAAAAAGGGGAGGGGCCAGATCTTGAATATTTCTTCAACAGCGGGCCTTGCGCCTTGTCCATACCTGGCGACGTATTCGGCGACCAAGGCATTTATCAATAAGTTCTCTGAGGCACTTGCCATCGAATTGGAGGAAAAGAACATAAAAGTCCAGTGGATCTGTGTCGGTGCGACAGACACGGCTTTTTTCCAGACCGCCGGCATGGGCTCATTGAATTACGTCAGGTCAGTCAAAAAAATGCCGCCTGAACTGGTAGCTTCAGATGGAATAAAGTTTTTAAAAAGCGGCCATCTGTGGTGCATAATCGGATGGCGTAATCGTTTGAATATTTTCCTGGCTCGATTGATCCCAGCTGGGTTATTGAGAAAAATAGCTAGAAAGAGGTTTCGCTAATGGAGCATAAAGAATTTGATATTATGTTTGCTGATGAAAAAACTCACTGGTGGTATAGGGCCAGGTTCAGGTTGGTAGATCATTACCTAAACGTTTTTTTTCCAAGATCAAAAAACGTTAAGATGTTAGATATGGCTTCTGCCTGCGGGGCAAACTTTGAACATTATTCAGGTTATGGCACCATTATTGGCCTCGATATCGCTCAAGAGGCAATAGATTTTTGCCGCAGCAAAGGGGTAGAGAAGATAGTGCGAGGCGATGCACATTCTCTGCCTTTTTCTTCCGGTGTTTTTGACGGGGTTTTTGCACTTGATGCTCTTGAGCATTTCAAGGACGACGGCCGAGTGTTGCAAGAGCTGTCTAGAGTCATGAAGAAAAACGGTTTAATTTTTATCACTGCGCCCGCCTTTTCTTGTCTTTGGAGCCAGCACGATGAAGCGTTCCACCATCAACGCAGGTATTCAATACGGGAAATGAAAGAAAAACTCAACAAGGCTGGTTATGCCATAATTTTTGCCACTTATTGGTCTTTTTTACTTTTTTTGCCAGCATTTTTATTGAGAAAGGGCAAAGATTTTTTACAAATATTAAGAAAAACCCAAGATGTGCCTTTGTCGGATTTTCATATGCGGCTGCCGCGCTGGGCAGATTTTCTCCTAGATTGTTTGGCGAAAGTAGAGGCCTTTTTCATTATAAGAAAGATCGCTTTTCCTATTGGCGTGTCGCTGTTCTGCGTAGCCAAAAAATGCGATGCTTTTCCGGATGGGGCTTAAAAATGTGCCGCTACGCTGGTTTAACTTGTCAAATCGAAGTGACATCCAAAGAGGGGGCGTGCCGTTATCATGCAAAAGGATGCCGTTATGACGATACGGCCCTTACTCCTGCCGGTTTATGCCCTGAAATGTATCACAATGCTTATCCTTATTGCCTGAGTTTGATCTATGGGGGTAATTTTGATAGAGAGATCCTGGTCCGATGCCCAAGCGCAGATGCCCAGGTCGTGGTCCAGATCCGTTCCAAGCCAATGCCATTATTTCTTTTGCCGGGACAAGTGTTACGCACCATATTAAATCTTTTTACTCCGATCGAGATCGTTCGTCAGCAGGCCATTATTGTCATTAAAAATGTGCAGGGGCCTTGTTTTAGAAAGCATACAGAGGGCCAGGAATATGTTTTCCCCTTAGGTTCAAAGTTTTTCACTTATCACTGGTCTGGTGGAGCATATTTCTTAGAAAAAATTGGGATAAAGGTCAAAAGTTCTCAGGAATTATGCCCGGCTTTTTTTGATTCTTGTTATCCTCTTGCGGGTTATTTCTCGAAAAATCATTCTTTTCCATGGGAAAACGGGTGCAGTGGAAAACTTATCCAATGTCCTGACTACCGAGCCGGCATCAAGATCGCGTGCAAAATATGAAATCAGATGTGTGTGTTGATTATTCAGGGATAAAGATCAAGGGGGGACGCGCGAGTGGCCTTTGCCCTCAAGGTTTAGATACGAGAGATGCTGTGAGTGTCTTCGATTTCGTACCTAAAAATTTCTGCCCCCTGGCATTTCATTCGATCTATCCGTACCTGTTGGCTTTTACACATAATGCTCGCCTTGAATGGCTGCATGATCGCACTTGTGTCGAAGCGCAGTGCCCTAATCCTGACAGCGCCGTTGTCATGCGTCTCAAAAAAAAGGATAAAATAAACAAAATTTACGATATTGAGATCATAGGCCTCAAAGCAGATTGTCCGTACGGGATGAGAGAAGGTGTTACTTTTTTGAATATTAGTCTATCGCAGAATATATGCTTGCGTGCATTTGATGCCATTATGCCGTATTTAAATGAACTTGCGAGACCCTCTATGCATGATAAGAATTCCTGCGCAGCCGCTTTGAAAGCAACATGTCCAGGCTGCAGCTATTCTCGCGAGGGTAATGGTTTTTCTTCGGTGGTTTTCACAATAAAAAGGGAGGTCGTATGAGATCTAAAAAGAATCATTTATCTGCGCAAAAATTAATTGTACTTGTTTTTTTATTTCAATTTATTATTTTTTCAAATCATTCTTTTGCTGAAATAACCATAACAGACTTAAATAAAAAAGTAGAAGAAAACCCAAAAAGGGACGAAGTATTCATGGACAAGGTAATCGGAACAACTTTTCGCGGCTTAGCAAGGTCATTTGTTGCTATGACAGATATCAATAAACTTAGGGAATCCAATATAGCAAAGCTTGAAAAGATGAGCGACGACAAATTTAGCAAGAAATATACAAAAGTTTATGCTATATTAAAAGACCTTCCGGAAGATGTTAAGCATCGATATGCGATTACTCCCGCTATGACGCGAGAACAAGCCATAGCTAACATGAAGAATCTTGATAAGAAGCAAACATATAAACTTATTGATGTTGTTCCAAATATGGTGATCGCCAATGCCTTTTACAAAAATTTTAAACAGGAAAGCAAGAATGTTGTTAAAAAAGAAACGATGGTTGAACGTATTAAAACCATTTGGCAATCCATGATGAAAAAGGTTTGGTTTGAAAAAAATACAAATAGCAAATAAATGTTAGAAAAAGAACAAAAATCCAGTAATACATCTGCCCATAGTCCTATAAACACCGCAGACGAACGGCAGTTCTTTGATATTGTCCTGCTCTCGCCGCCATCAAGGATGATCAATCATTATAGGCCTCCGGTAGGCCTTATGTATGTTGGCGGTTTTTTAACCCACCATGGTCTTCGCGTAAAGATTATCGATGTACTTCTAAAAGAACAGATCAGAAATGATAGATTTTTTGATACCATTGAAATTACTTTAAATCGCGTGCGACAACAGATGCTGGATGAGTTTGCAAAAGTCAAAACAAAAATTGTCGGCATATCCTGCTATACGCCGGAATACCCTGAAGTGCTTGATCTAGCTAAGGCTATAAGAAAAATAGATCCTCAGGTCAAGCTGATAGCTGGCGGGATTCATGCCACATTGTATCCTCAAGAGTTGCTTGAAGAAGGCGAAATCGATTTCTGTGTTTTGGGAGAAGGAGAAGTAACAACGCTTGAACTTGTAAGAAAACTTTTGTCTAACCCCAAGGGCTCGTTTGCGCAAATACACGGTCTGGCATACTTGGATGAACATTCAAAAAAGACGATAATTACACCACCGCGCGCTTTGGCTGAAAATATCGATGAGATTTCGTACCCGGATTATAGACTTATTGACATGGATTATTACACTAATGCCAATCCCTATGCAATCAGAGGGTGTTTTTTGAGATCTGCTTATTTATTATCGAGCAGAGGGTGCCCATCAAATTGTACATTTTGTGTAGCTAAGAATTTAAGGAAATATTCTGGCTATGGCCGAGTACGAAGCGCGGAAAGCCTGATCACAGAACTAAAAGACCTTAAATCAAGATTTGCTATTGACGCATTCTATTTTATCGATGACCTTTTTGCCATTGACAAGAAAAATGTCCAAAAGTTTTGCCAATTATTAAAGGATGAAGGACTTAATCTATTGTGGGGTTGTTCTTCCAAAGTCTCTACTTTAAATGAAGAAGTTTTGAAGGCAATGGCTTATGCAGGTTGTGTGCAGATAGATTTTGGGGTAGAGAGGGGCTCGGATAATGCGCTCAAACACATAAAAAAAGGTATCACAGTGGAAATGATAAAGCGTATATTCGGTTTTTGTAGTAAATACGGCATAAGGACTTTTGCAAATATGCTGGTAAACGTGCCTGGTGAAACAGAAGAAGATTTGCAAGATATTTTGAATTTATTAGATAAGATTCATCCACAGGTAGTAAGTCTTAATATTTTTACGCCATATCCAGGCACGGAAATCTACAACAATGGACATTATAAGTTTAAGAAAGAAGAGTACCCATTGCTTTCCAAAAGCCAGATCATGTTGATCAGACGTTTCCCAGATAAATTCAAATTTTCTAGGCATAACATAGATCTTGAAAAATGGATTGGAGAAAATAGCAGAAGGTATAACAAAATCATCCCAAATCTTAAATTCTATTTCAGCCCCATTTATTGGCGCACATTAATATGGTCAAAGGCCAAAATGAATTATTTAGCACAATTGAAGCTGTTGATCAGAGAATTTATTAACCAAAAATTTTAACCGAATGAATTGTCCTTTGTGTCAAAATACCAGCACAACCAAGCTTTTCGAAGCGCCAAATGTACACGGGCGATTTTTATGGGATGCGTCTGAATACTTTGATATAAGACGGTGCCTTAGTTGCGGCGCGGTGTATATTGATAATTTATCGATAAATGATGATTACTATCGAAAATACTATCCCGCTTGTTATTATGACGAAGGGAAGATTTCAGAATTTTTAGGTTTTGTTCTTGGTTTGGTCACACACATTTCGTTAAAGAGCAAAGAAAGAACGATACTCCGTTATTTAAAAGATGGACCGGGAAAAAGTTTTAAGATCTTAGACATTGGTTGCGGACGAGGGGATTTTTTAGAAAGTCTGAAGAAAAATAAATTTGAGAAGTTTGGTCTTGAGATCAATGACCAGGGATACCAGGAGTGCCTAAAAAAAGATATCAAGATATCTAAGGAGGGGGTCGCTTCATCTGGTTTTAAAGACGAGTTTTTTGACGCCATCACGCTTTGGCATGTTTTAGAGCACCTTCCGGACCCTTTGAAAACCTTAAATGAGCTAAAGAGGGTCTTGAAAAAAGACGGCATTCTGGTCATTGGCACGCCCAATACAGACAGCCTGGGCTTCAAGCTGGGCAAGAACCTGTGGTTTCACCTTGATGCTCCCCGACATTTAACGCTTTTTGGAAAACGAAGTATCGAATTTTTAGCACAGTCGACCGGTTTCGAGCTAATGTGGAATGGCACTACATTTTTCGATTATCCGCTTGACCTGTTTTGGAGCCTTCGGAAATCAAGGTTTAGATTTATAGTTTATCCTTTCTATCCGATCATGAAATGGATAAGCCGTGAAACAATTTTAGCAATTTGCCGAAAGAAATAATACTTTTCGTTTTGATATGAAGGGATGACCAATGAGATTAGTTAGAAGTCTACTAAAAAACATAGCACCGAGATCATACAAAGACGGTCTTCGGAGATGCGATAATTTGGGAAAAAATTTATTCCTGAACAAGAATATTGATCGATTTTTGGACGTTGGTTGCGGAGATGGAACGCTTACGATGGAATTTGCCCGTATCCTCAACACAAAAGAGATCTATGGCGTAGAATTGGTAGATCAGTTTCGCAAGCAAGCAACAGAAAAGGGAATAAAGTGCTGTGAATTCGACTTAAACGGTAGCTGGCTTTATGAAAACAATTTCTTTGATTGCATCCTCTCAAGCCAAAACATAGAGCATTTGCACAATACGCGCCTCTACCTTGAGGAAATATTCCGGTGCCTAAAACCCGGAGGTGAAGTCGTTATTTTAACGGAAAACCTGGCTTCTTGGGTGAATATCATTTCATTATTTTTTGGTTGGCAACCATTTTCAACGACGAATATTAACGGGTGGAAGATCGGCAATCCGTTGATATACCACATTGACGAACCTATAGATGAATCCTTCGTGAATAAATGGCAGGGGTCCGGCATAAGCGGAACAGTAGGCCACGTGAGAGTGTTAACTTTTGGAGGATTGCGTGATTTATTGGCCCTAGTAGGTTTCAAGAACGTCAAATTACATACAAGGGGTTATCTGCCTTTTTTTGGCAAGTTTTCTGACATACTTTGTTCTCTGGATACGCGACATGGCCATTTTTTGATCGCATCAGCACGAAAATAATGAATATTCTTTTATTTAATCCCTATTACAGCCAACTTACCAACAACTATTCATTTATTCTGCCTGCTCCACCCATGGGCTTGATGTATTTAGCTGGTTTCTTGCGAAAAAATAATGTAGATTGCAAAATTATAGAACTTGGCATTTTTGCCGCAACAGATTCTATTAAAACTGACAGAATGGTGAGGTTCGGCATATCTGATGAGACCATCGAGAGAACCATTGCTCAGGAGAATCCCAAGTTAATTGGATTGACGTGTATGTATTCGATCTACTATCGTGATTGCATTGAAATCGCCGATACCATCAAAAGAATTTCACCTAACACAAAAGTCGTCTTGGGAGGCAATCATGCCTCCTCATACTGGAGAGAGATGTTGAAACACCGCTCCATTGATTTTATCGTTATCGGAGAAGGCGAGGAGACGTTCCTTGAGCTGACTAATTGTATCCTTAAAGGTGCGCCAACCGGGTCTATAAAGGGGATCGCCTACAAGGCCGCGTCGGGTGAGTTCATAAAGACGCCCGCAAGGCCTCTGATCAAAGACTTAGACAGCATACCGTTCCCGGCGCTGGATTTACTGGACTTCAAAAGATATTTAAGCGAAGGCAATCCTTTTGCCATGCGCTCTCCTGCAGCCGGCGTCATAAGCAGCCGAGGATGCCCGGGTGATTGTGTTTACTGTACGGTTAAGGCTGTGTGGGGCAGATCCTGGCGGGGCAGGAGCCCGAAAAATGTTGTGGATGAGATAGAATTCCTCTACAATACTTATTCAATCCGCGAGATCGCTTTTTTGGATGACAGCGCGAGCGTTGACCGCACCCGATGGGAAGGCATATGTGACGAGATCATCAAGCGCAAGATTGACATCAAATGGACGACGCCAAACGGCATAGCGCACTGGACATTGAACAAAGACATCTTGCGCAAGATGAAAAAAGCGGGCTGTTATCGTATCACGTTCGGTATTGAATCAGGCCATCCAGCAACACGCAAGTTCCTGGGCAAACCATACAGCCTGGCCCAGGCCAAAGAGCTTATTCAATACGCCAACCGCATCGGGATATGGACCATTTGCACCAATATTATCGGGTTTCCTTACGAAACTATGGAATCGATAAGAGAAACGATGCGCTTTTCAAAAAGCTGCGACACGGATTTCGCGACGTTTTATCTTTTGATCCCCCAGCCTACCTCTGACGTATACCAGTATTTCAAAAAGGAGGGGTTGTTGAATTTTGATAAATTCTTTGATTCCGAGGAATTTGACGAAAAAGAATTTGAAAAACTGAACTCCGTCTTAAATGAGATCGGGACAGACACGCTCTATTTTAAGAAAGAAGAACTTAACAAATTGCAGAAGACAGCTTACCGTACTTTTATTGTACACAGGATATGGTCTTATCTATTGAATCCATTGAAACTTATCAGAAAAGTGCATTCCATGGAGGATGCGCGCTATATCCTTCGGCTTATCAAAATGGGTTGGGGCATATTCGTCAGGACGCTCAATCCGTTGAATAAAAAGACCAGCGATTATCTATATTCAAAAAGCAAGGCAAATTTAACGAAATAATCCCATGCTCGACGTACTTTTTATCCATAGCCCTATGATCCTTTATCGTGACGCGGCCGACGCCGCGCACTTTAAGGCGCATGGAGGCGATGAAAAATCTCTTTACCCCTTGGGCATTCTCTATATCGCGGCTTGCCTGGAAAAGAGGGGGCATACAGTCAAGATCATTGACGTTGCCGCAGAAAGCAAAACGCTTGAGGATATTTTGTCCGCGATCGCCCTTGATAAGCCAAGGATCATCGGCATATCGTCTATGACAACAAGCATCCATTCAGCTGTCTCGCTTGCAAAAAATATACGGGCACGATTTGGAAACAATATATTGATAGGATTAGGCGGAGTTCATATCTGCTGCGATCCTACTTTTTTAAAACGGATGCCTTATTTTGATTTCGGTGTTATTGGAGAAGGAGAAATAACTTTTATCGATATTGTTGAAAAATACAAAAAAGGTGACCTGATCCAAGGAGTTTTTCAAGGTGAAGCCTATGAAAACCTTGACGATATACCTTTTCCTGCGCGTCATCTTATACGGCCTGAAATCTATAAGAGAGACGAACAGATGAATTTTGAGATTCCTGCGGCAAGCATGCTTGGCTCAAGAGGATGTCCATATCGTTGCAGTTTTTGCTGTATCCCGGCAATAGGTCAAAATGTGCGTTTAAGATCGGCCAAGAGTATAGTTGATGAAATGGAATCTATTTACGATATTTGCCGCGGGAATTATAGTTTCAACGATGATTGTATGACATTGAATAAAAGGCATACTTTGGAATTTTGTCAGGAGATAATTAAGAGAAAGTTGAAAGCCCGCTGGATCGCTTCTACACGGGTAAATACTTTAGACGAAGAAACGGCTAAGTCGCTTAGCCGCGCAGGATGCACAGACTTATATTTTGGCATTGAGTCGGGCAGTGAAACGATCCGCAATTCAGTCATTAAAAAAAACGTGACTGATGAACAAATCGCCAAAGCCGTAGCCCTGTGCCGAAAGCACAGGATCTTATCCAATCTTTTTCTAATGGTGGGTTTCCCAGGAGAGACCAAAGAGGATATGCTAAAGACCGTGCATATCGGGTCCAAAGTAAAAGCCGATGTCGTAGGAATACATATAACAATGCCATTACCCGGCACTGAGATCTTTGAATACTCGGTTAAAAAAAACATGCTCCCGGCGGATATAATCGACCGGTATGCACGCGGAGAAATGGGGCGCGGTTTTAGAGACGTATGGCCTCTTTTTGTCCCCGAAGGATTCACGCTACAAGACCTTGTTGAGATCAAAAAAAAGACATATCGGAGTTTTTACATTAATTTCTTTTGGATTTTAAGAAGGATACGGACATGGGTTATCATTCCTGGGAAATTCAAAGATGACCTCAAGCTTTTTAAAATAGCTATATATGTTTTCGTAAAGGGCGGCACAAAAGGACAGTTGTCGTAATTTCACTATGAAAATATTAAAATTTCTTAACAATGTGTTTGTTTATCACGGCTTCTTCGCTGTTTTTTTGGGCGTTTCCCTGCTTCCGTATTATTTCGGAGGCAGTATGATTTTGGGCGGGGAAGGGCACTATATTCTTGATTTCCACTTGCTTTCTAAGATCTACAGCTATGCCTGGATTGATTTGTTTACAGGAATAAGCGCTACAAGCTTTAATTTTAATTTTTTCATTACTTTTTTTCTATCTTTATTGGAATCTTTTTTAAAAAATACGCGTATCATAAACTTTCTTATAGTATTTATCATTTTTTACCTACCCTTTTTTGGCATGTTTCTTGCCTCAACTCTTTTAACCAAAACCGCTTTTTATTCTTTCCTAGTCTCTTTCTTTTATGTTGTGTGCCCATTCACTTTATACAGCTTGGGCTATATTAACCTATGGAATTATCTCTCTTTTTTTATGGTCCCCATGGCATTTTGGTTCATTGTCCGCTTTTACGATGACCCGAGGTTTTTTTTGTTTTTCGGCCTGTTTACGGCCATGTTCGCATTTACAAACGCCAATCCACCGCTGCTCTTGATCTTTCAGATTTCACTTTTTATATCTGCGACATTTGCGGTTTTGCTGCATGAAATAAAATTCACGGTGGCGAAATTTTTAAAAATGTATGCGTTGGCAGTCTTTTCGTTCGCCGTATTCAATATCTGGTGGATTTTTGTCTGGCTGCAGGCCCTGTCCGCGGATATCTCGAAAATGTATACTGCTGATTTTGCTGTTAATTATGCCCGAGATTACGTATATGCCCTTAGGCCGCTGCCTTTAAAAATTTTTTCATTGACCGGCTTGGTAGCTTCCTACAAACCGGGCGATATTTATCAATACCTTTATAATTTGCCGATTTCTTATTTTATAACGCTTATTCCTATCGGTATCGTTGTTTTTTCGCTGATACAATGCAAAAATCTCGCTCGACAGAAAACCATGCTGTTTTTGCTTGCGTCGTATACCGTTTTGATCTATTTGTCAAAAGGGCCTGCCGGGTTTTTCGGGTTTTTCTACAGATGGGCCTTAAGCCATGCGCCGTTTTTTTCGGTTTTTAAGAGCCCCGTTGAAAAGTGGGGGGTTCTTTTAATTTTTATTTTGTCACTGTTGTTGCTGCTATCGCTTAAGAATCTCTCGTCTGCGAGAGACAAGAAATGGGTTTATTCCTTTTTTGCCGTTTATCTGCTTTTTTGTTCTATCCCAGTTTTTAAGTCTTCTCTGATCCCTGATAATATAATGGGTGATGGACATGTCAGTTCACGTAAATTTTTTGATAAAAGGGAATACAAGTCATTTCGCAAAGAAATGGCGGAAGACCCTGTAACTTACAGGATACTGAGCCTACCCGGAAGCTTAAATTATCAAATTGCCCTTGACCTCGGAAATAATAAATATTACACGGGGATGGATCCCATTGTTTCTAATACCGGCAGGCAATATATCGCCGCTTATTCATCTAATTATATTTCAAGCTTCAATATTATATTCGATAATCTATCAAAAGAATATTTTCCTGAGATTTTAAAAGTTTATAATGTGGGAAAAATAGTTATTAACAAAGATACGATCCCGTGGTTCGGGTTTAGAGAAAAAGAGTCCCCTGAAGAGGTAGGGCAGTTATTCTTAACCTACATGTCGAATAAAATTGACGGATCGATAGAAACATTTGACCCTCCCGTATTTTTACCAAAGATATATACCGCCGATTCATTATCCCTAGTCATCGGAGACATATCCTTTCTTGGCGCTCTTGCAGAACATAAATTGATCGCAAAAAAACCTGCTATTTTGTTCAGCGAATACAACGATCTTCCAAAGATCGAAGGATTGTTTGGCGTTCGCTCAGATATGACCTCGCGCAATCCAGACTTAAGCGTAGATTTAAAAAAAGGGATATCGTTCCATAAAACTGACATAGCCAGTCCAAATTTAATATTTAAACGGGTTAATCCAATAAAATATATTGTGCAAATCAAGAATCCTGATGACCCTTTTTGGCTGATTTTCCTTGAAAGCTATCACAGAAAATGGAAGATTTTTCTGACAGGCCATCCAGATGTCAGATCTATTGAAGATGAAAACATTGTGGCTAATTATACAGATTTGGGAGTAAAGGAATCAAGGAGCATGGAGCGATTTTCTCTGAGTGATTTAAAGTATCTCTTTAGAAAACCCCTGGAAGCAGGCCACTTTAACGTCAACGGCTATGCCAATGGCTGGCTCCTGGATCCCAAAAAGTTAGGCTCAGGCACCAGCGTAACGCTCGTCCTTTTCTTCCTGCCGCAGGCGCATGCCTGTCTTGGTTTTCTTATATCCGGGATGGGCCTTATAATCACCCTCATATTCCTTTTATTCAGAAAACCGAAAAGATGACCTCCAAGAGCCATACGTTCCTGATTACGTTGATCTTCCTGGGTCTGACCCTCATTTTTACCTTCCCCTTGATCCTGGGCTTGGATAAATACGTATACGGGCCTTTTTTTAATACAGATATCAGGGGAGGTATCTGGCACTTATGGTGGGGGCATTACGCCCTTAAGGCCGGGTTAGATTACTATCACTGCCCATTTATCGCCGCTCCGATGGGAGTTGACTTCAGTCAGCAACCGGTATCGTGGATCGTAGAATACTCGTTGGCTGCATTTTTAATGGTTTTGAGCCCAATTTTTTGTATCAATCTCTTGACGATCTTGAATTTTGTTTTATGCGGGTTTTTTTCTTACTTGCTGATGCGTCATCTCACAAAAAATAATTACGCCTCTTTTCTTTCTGCCGTCATTTTCACTTTTTCCCCGTATCACATTAACAAAGTCATGGAGTTCAGTTTTTTTTATACGCCGACCTGGCTTATTTTATGCGTCTATTCATTTATGAAAATACGCGAGAAATTTGAAATAAAATACGTGTTTTATGCCGCCCTTGCCGCCACCATGACCGTAGCTTTTAATCCGTATTATGGATATTTTCTTTTTATATTTATGCTGGGTTTTTTGAGCTTTTGCCTGTTTTATCAGTGGAAGGATAAAATAAAGCTTTTCGCCACGCCATCGGGAGCCCTCATCTTAAAAAATAGGATGCGAGAGGCAAGACGATTCCTGGTGGCGACTGGGACAGTCATTGTCATGGTATTGCTATTGAATATGCCCACATTCTTAAAGATAGCAAATAACCTGTCCGCGCAAAACACCAACAAGGTCTTGGCAGCTGCCTCGGGATATTCTCGGCCCGTTAGCTATGTATTCGCCCAATCAGCCAGGCCGTTAAGTTATCTTTTGCCTGCATCCACACATCCGGTGTTCGGAGATTTTACAAAAAAAATGTTTGGCTCTATTTTCTACGGCAGGGGATCGATCGAGCAGACCCTGTATCTCGGCTGGATACCCCTCGCCCTTGCCTATTTGGCTTTCTGGCAATGGCGGCGCAAGCGCCTGCTCAACGACAAATATCCCAAATATCAATCAAGCAGGGAAAACTTCTACATCGGATTCTTTCTTTTTTCTGCAATCATAGCTTTCGTGTGTTCCTTGCCTCCTTACGCCGACCTTGGGTTTTTTAAGATATACTTCCCGTCCTATTTCCTTCATAAGGCATTGCCCATGTTCCGCGCTTACGCCCGTATGGGGGTTCTGGTATCGCTTTGTATAGCTGCTTTGGGCGGCTATGGCTTAAAAAGCTTGCTCGATCGGTTCCGTACCCAACGCGGCAGGCTGCTGTTTACGACGCTTGTCGGCCTGGTTGTCCTGTTCGAGTTTACGAATATGCCTCCAGCCAGAGCGACCGATATTTCACATGTTCCTGAGGTGTACAAGTGGCTGGCCGCACAGAAGGGTGATTTCATTATCGCTGAGTACCCTATGCCAAAGGCCGTTGCGGGCGAAGCCCAGGAAAACTATGACTATTTATTCTACCAGACCATCCATCACAAGAGAATGTTCAACGGGTCCGTTTTAGGCACAGAGGCATTTGAGATAAGAGAGAAGGTCTCAAAGATCGACGCTCCGGAAACCCTGCAGACCTTAAAAGAGATTGGTGTTAAATATGTGATTTTTCACTCGGAGCCTTACAGAAGAGGCGACCACAAAAAAGACATGGATATCATTGGCGAAGTGCCTCAGCTGGATCGCATCGCTGGCTGGAAACTTGTCGAACAGTTTGGCGATGTTTCTGTCTATGAAATCCGTTAAAGGGGGATACCGGTATGCTTAAGAAAATTAAGATCTTTTTTCTGGCCCTCATTGCGGGCCTTATATGCGTGGGCATCGCCAAGGACAAAATTTTCGATACACCGGTGAACGCATTTAAAAAAATAAGCCATATGAACGGCAGAGATGATGTAAATGTATTTGGTACCTCGAAAGTTTTGACTTATAAAATGTTTTACTGGTCCATTATCCCGATGGGCGAACTCAAATTTGTGACGAACGCATCGGATCAGAAAGTTGTTTTTTCCGCCGAAGCGAGATCCCAGGGGAGTTTCATAGGCAATTTCATCAGCGCTTCCGCTCGTGTGGAATCGCATTTTTCAAAACAAGATCTTCTGCCTTTCAAATATGCCGAAATAACAGACGTAAACGGAAAAGTCAAAAGCAGAGAAGTCTTCTATGATCGCACGGAGTCGTTAGCCGTCCAAGGCAACAAGAAGATCAGGATCCCCAAGGAGACATATGACCCTCTTGGCGCTTTTATCCGGGCGCTATCTTATGCTTTAGAGGTTGAGCAAAACGTCAGCACTCTTTTTATATCCAGCGGCGACCTCTACAATCTCCGCGCCAGGCTCTTGGAACAGAAGGGGAACATTAATGAGGTTGCGATAGATATAAAAAGGCAGAATCTGTCCTCGAGCCATGGAGGGAGTCTTCACTTGTGGATGGCATCAGACACAAGGATACCCCTGGTGTTCAAGAGTTGGACACCCGTAGGATACGCATCCGTGGTGCTTGATAAACTGGAGGTTCAATAGGTGGCCGCGCAGCTTATCTATCATTCCGACGACCTTGGAGCGACACCTAAGATCACCCTGCGGATCCTCCAGGCATGGGAAGGCGGCCTTTTGGACGGTTTCAGTATATTTGCAAACAGCGATTGTTTCGAGGATATCGCAAGATGCCTGGAATCACGGCCACAACAACCGGCCAGGATTTCGGCCCATCTCAATCTGTGGGAAGGAAAGCCGGTCTTACCCTCAAGCGAAGTCCCAAGACTTGTAGACCAGGATGGGTTTTTTAATGTCGAATTTCTTGGCATCCTGAAACAATACTTGCTGAGTCCCCCAAGCGAACAAAAAGCCATTTTAAACGAAGTGGAAAGAGAATGGCGCGCTCAGATCGAGAAAATAATCAGCGCTATAAAGCCCAGGACCTTATCTGCGGTGGACGGCCACATCCACATTCATATGTTGCCATTTTTATTTCGCGTTGCGGCACAACTTGCGGCAGAATATCGCATTCCGGAGATCAGGATCGTTACCGAGCCGTTTTATTTATCGGGTGACCGCTCAGAGTATGCTTGCCGTCACTTCCTGATCAATGTGATCAAGCACATTATTTTGCAGGTTTGCGTGCCCTTTAATTTAAAAACGGCCGAGATAAAAGGCCTTAAACACCCGGATGCCATGCTCGGTGTTCTTTACAGCGGGATGATGAGCCGTTCAAATATTTTAGCCGGGGTTAACTCTGCGGAAAACCGCGGCGCAAATATAATTGAGATCCTTATGCATATAGGCCGCGCCGAAGCATCGGAGCTGGCCCGATGGAAAGGCGACAAAAATAAAGCTGGGTTTGTCCTGGATTCTCACAGAGATCAGGAATATACTGAGCTTTTAAACCTTAAAAAGGAAAAGGCATGATCAAGGTAGAGCTTGTCCAGGCCTCGCGCATTGATTACCAGGCTTATGCATCTTTTCAGAAAGATGCATATCGGGACCATCTGGTGCAATCAGGGGCTACGGATTCCCATATGACGCCGGAATTTTATCACTGGAAGTATCACACGCCGGCCGGAGAGGGCAGGATAGCCGTGGTAAAAGAAGGAGAAAAGATCATCAGCTCAAGCGCTATGATGCCTTTGCGTGTCCACGCCAAAAACAGCTCTTTGATCGGATGGCACTGTTTAGACGTAGCCACGCTGCCCCAAGCCCGCAAAAGAGGTCTTTTCCTTTCCACATTAAGGGCCTTAAAGGACAGTGTAGAGGAGAAAGAGATCTTTTTTGCCTTCCCGAACGCAAAGTCTATTCCGTCTTTTTTAAAACTTGACTGCAGGGAGAATGTGATTTTAACAACCTGGGTCAATCCTTGCGCCAGCTTAATAAGACACACATTTAACGAGATCAAAGAATCGAATAAGTTCGGCCCCGAACACGATGTTTTTATAAAAGAATCTTTGCCGGACGGGCCAATGCTTGAGCGGTGTTCGGAATATTTGAATTGGCGTTACACGAACCATCCGAACAACCGTTACGCGATTTTTTCCTACGAACAAAATAACCGATGCCAGGGGTTTGCTGTCGCGCGCAAGGCTCATGTTATGGGAAGAGACCTGGTGCTTGTTATGGAATTATGGGGTCGAAACCATTCCATTGAAGTCAAGCTTTTGAAACATATCGCGGCCTGGACAATAAAACAGGGAGAAAAATTATTGGCCATGATGAACACCTCAATGCCGCTTTTTTTTGCCATCCAGGCATCTTTTTTACCCATACCAAGCTTCTTTTTGCCCAAAAGACAGATATTGGTCCTTAATGCCAGAGGCCAAAAAAAAGAATATCTGATAAAAAATAAATGGAAAATCCAAACAGGTGATTGGGACGTCTTCTAAAACTGTCAAAATATAACTTTCAATGAATTAATGAAGATTGGCAGGTGTGGATCAATCTTGAAATAAGTATTGAAAAATGAGGCAAATACGATATATTCTCCATGTAACTGTCAAAAAATGACAGTTACATGGAGAACTTTACGCTATTGCAATAAGTTATCAAATATGTTAAATTATTGCTATGAAGTATGAAGATTTTATCTCACGTTTTGGAAATTTGCCGGTTATCGAGACAAGCGTCCTTTCCGCAGAGCAAGGGGATCCAAAAGCCTTGTCCGTCCAGATCAGCCGCTGGCAAAAAACAGGCCGCTTAATTCAGCTCAGGCGCGGTGTGTATGTCTTGCCGGAATTTTACCGCAAAGTTGAGCTAAATGAGTTTTATATCGCCTCTGTCCTGGAAAAGCCTTCCTATATCAGTTTAGAGAAAGCGCTGGAATTCCACGGCTTGATCCCTGAGGCCGTCCCGGTTTTTACCAGCGTGACCACTTCAAGGCCGCGGCATTTACGGACCCCGGTCGGAGTATTCGAATATCGCCACCTTTTGCCTTCTTTATTTTGGGGTTACAGATCTTTTGTCATGAATAGGCAAACTGTTTTTATCGCCGTTCCCGAGAAGGCGCTTTTGGATTTATTTTATTTAAAGCATATCAGGGTGACCGAGCCGTATTTAACGGAGATGCGCCTGCAGAATTTAGAAAAGATCAGCATGAAAAAACTCTCGCTTTATGCCGGGCGTTTCGCGAAGCCCGGACTGGCGAAAGCCGCGGATATTCTGTCAGCTTTTATCCGCCGGCATCGAAAAGACATGAGGAAAAAATGAAAGACTATGTCTTAGAGCTGGTTAAAGATAGCTCCGGGTATAACGCGAAATTAAACATCATGCGGGAATATGTGCAGGCTTATATATTGAGGATCTTGCAGGATAAGGGTTTTTTTCATTACGCGGCTTTTGTCGGAGGGACCGCGCTTCGTTTTATTTACGGTTTGCCGCGATTTTCGGAAGACCTTGATTTTTCCATGGAAAGAAAAGACAAGGCGTATTCATTCGGCGATCTTCTGAAAGCGGTAGAGAGCGGCTTGAGATCAGCCGGATATTCGGTTTCCATTATTTCCGGATCGGAGCGCGCGGTCCATAACGCGTTTGTGAAATTTGAAGGACTTCTTTTTGAAGCCGGCTTGAGCCCTCTTCGTTCTCAAAAATTTTCCGTCAAGATCGAGATGGATACGCACCCGCCTAAAGGGGCCGAGGTTAAAACCGTCCTTATTAACAAGTATTTTCCTCTCTCTTTTTTAACCTACGGAAATTCCTCTTTATTCGCCGGAAAGATCCACGCTGTTTTAAACCGCAAATACACAAAAGGGCGCGATTATTTTGATCTAGGGTGGTATGCATCGCGATGGGGAGATATGGAACCTAATTTGATCATGCTGAATAACGCGCTTAAACAGACGGGATGGGAAGGTGATACCGTGAGCTCTTCTTCCTGGCGTTCTATCGTGACCAATACTGTGGAAAGAGCGGACTGGAAAAAAGTCCGACAGGATGTTGAAAGTTTCCTTGAAAATCCAAATGATATGGACATTTTTACTAAAGAAAATGTTTTATCTCTTTTCAAACCAAAAGGTGTTTAACCATGAAAATACCGTTTACTGATCTAGGGCCGCAATTTAGGGAGATCAAGGGCGCCGCGAACCGCGCTTTTGGTGAATTGGTCAAAAGAGGGGATTATATCCTGGGGCAGGATGTCCGTGATTTTGAAAGTTCCTTCGCGGGGTTTATCGGCACAAAACATGCCTTAGGGGTTAATTCAGGGACGGATGCCCTGTTTTTAGGGCTCCTTGGCTTAGGCATTGGCCCGAAAGACGAGGTCATCGTGCCTACATACACCTATATCGCTTCGGCCTTCGCGATCACCTATACCGGGGCTACACCGGTGTTTGTGGATATCGAGGAGAAGACATTTAATATCGATATCTCAAAAATAGAAAAAGCCGTCACCTCAAAGACCAGGGCCATCATGCCTGTGCATCTTTACGGGCAATCGGCTGATATGCGGCCTATTTTACGAATCGCTAAAAAATATGGATTAAAAGTTATAGAAGACGCGGCACAGGCCCACGGAGCGGAGTATCACGGCAAAAAAGTGGGATGTATCGGCGATATCGGGGCATTCAGTTTTTATCCGACTAAAAACCTAGGGGCTTTAGGCGACGGTGGGATGATCGTTACAAACGACACGCGTTTATATGAAAAGTTAAAAAAATTGAGGGATTACGGGAGAAAATCAAAATACGAACACGACTCCATGGGGTATAATTCAAGGCTCGATGCCGTTCAGGCTATTTATCTTAATGAAAAATTAAAGAGGCTGGATAAATGGAATGAAAAAAGGATCCAGGCGGCCGATATTTACAAGAAACTGCTCAAAGGCGTTGGCGGCATAAACCTGCCGTCCGAAGCCAGGAATAATAAACATATTTATCATGTTTTCGGTATCAGGGTGAAAAACAGGGACCAGGTGCTTGAAGGATTAAGAAATTGCGGAATTGAGGCCCTGGTGCATTATCCTGTGCCTCTTCATCTGCAGGATGTTTACAAAGGCCTTGGTTACAAACAAGGTGATTTTCCTGTAGCAGAGCAGGTATCGCGCGAGATCATCTCACTGCCTATTTACCCGCACATTAAAAGATCACAGCTCGAATATGTAGCTAAAAAATTGAAAGGACTGGTCAAAAATGGATAAGACCCAGGTTAGCGTTGTAGTTCTGACTAAGAATGAAGGAGCCAATATCGCCGAATGCCTTGAGTCGGTCAAAGGCTGGGCGGATGAGATAATTGTTATTGACGACATAAGCTCTGATAACACGGTCAGCATAGCCCAAAAATACGCGGATAAAGTATTGACCAAGAGGATGGAAATCGAGGGGACGCACCGCAATTGGGCATACGCACAGGCGAAGAATAGCTGGGTATTAAGCTTGGACGCCGATGAACGCATGACGGATGAATTAAAAGAGGAGATCTCCGCTGAACTCGCAAAAAACAAGGAATTCGTTACTTACACAACACCACGGAGAAATTACATCGGCACATACTGGGTAAAAGGGGGCGGCTGGTACCCCAGCGGGCAGATCAAACTGCTAAGAAAGGATAAATTCAAGTTTGAAGAAGTAGAGGTCCACCCGCGCGCTTTTGCCGATGGCCCTTGCGGACATCTTAAAGGCGACATCATCCACTATTCATATAAGAACTACGAGGATTTCCTTAATAAGTTGAACAAACAAACGACATTGGAAGCGAAAAAATGGATAAGGACTGGCAGAAAGATGTCCATGGGCCGCGCTTTTTGGCGCGCCCTAGACAGGTTTTTCAGGAGATTCGTGGGTAAGAAGGGGTGGAAAGACGGCTTTACAGGTTTCATGGTAGCCTTCTTCGACACCGTCTATCAAATCGTCAGCTACGCCAAATACCGGCAGATGCTGATAGAAAAAAATCATAAGATCGGCGAGGGTTTATAAGCTATATGGCAAAGAGGAAGGCACTGGTTACAGGTTCCGGTGGGCTTGTCGGAAGCGAGGCGGTCCGGTTTTTTGCTCATAAAGGCTTTGAAGTAACCGGCGTTGATAATGATATGCGCCGGTATTTTTTTGGCCCGGCCGCGGGCACCGCGTGGAATATCAGGCGGCTCAAAAAAGAGGTCGCGGGTTACCGCCATTTTAATGTTGATATCCGCGATAAAAAGAAGATAGAGGGGATCTTTAAGGCACGCGCTTTTGATGTCGTCATACACGCGGCGGCACAGCCGTCGCACGATTGGGCTGCCCGCGAACCGTTCACAGACTTCACGATAAACGCCGACGGCACCCTCATCCTGCTCGAGAACTTCAGGAAATATGCCCCCGAAGGCGTTTTTATCTTTACCTCGACCAATAAAGTTTATGGCGACCTGCCTAATTCCTTGCCTTTGATAGAACAGGAAAAACGCTTTGAATTGCCCGAGTCGCATAAGTTTTATAACGGCATAGATGAATCGATGAGTATTGACCAGTCAAAACACAGCCTTTTCGGCGCGTCCAAAACAGCCGCTGATATGCTGGTCCAGGAATACGGAAGGTATTTCGGCTTAAAGACCGTTTCAATGCGCTGCGGCTGCCTGACCGGGCCGGCTCATTCAAGCGCTGAAATGCACGGTTTTCTCGCGTATCTTGGCAAGTGCATCGCGACAGGCAAGGCTTATCGGATCTTTGGGTATCAAGGCAAGCAGGTGCGCGATAACATGCACGCCTACGACCTGGTAAGGGCTATGTACCACTATTATCTTAACCCTAAGCCCGGAGAAGTCTACAATATGGGCGGCAGCCGCTTTTCTAACATATCCATACTCGAAGCCGTTGAAAAATTCGAACGCATCCTTAATATAAAAGCCGTAACGGAATATGTCGGGCAAAACAGGCCCGGCGACCACATCTGGTATATATCCGATATCTCAAAATTCAAAAAAGACTATCCGGATTGGGAGCTAACGTATAATATAGATAAGATCATCGAAGATATTTCTAAGCCGGGGCGTTTTTCTAAATAATCATTTTATGGAACAACTCATCAATTTCTTAGGTCACAAGGTTATTCTAAAAACAAACAGCCGGTCTTACGCCGATCATCTCAAAAATTACTTTCAGCCCCTTACCTGTAACGGCACAGGCCACGATCACGATATCTCTAAAGTCATATTTTTGGACAGGGACGGGGTTATCAATAAGTACCCGGGCGACAGGAAATATGTTACAAGCCTGTCTGGCTTCAAACTTCTGCCCGGCTCTGTCAGGGCCATTCGAGGCTTGTCACAGGCCGGATACAGGATCTTCGTCATTTCTAACCAGGCGGGGGTTTCCAAGGGCCTTTATTCCAGGAAGACCCTAAAAGAGATGACCGACTTTATGCTCAAAAACGTGGAAAAGGCCGGAGGTAAGATAGAGAAAGCATTATACTGCCTGCATACCCAGGAGATGAATTGCGCCTGCCGTAAGCCCAAAACCGGGCTCCTTAAAAAAGCGGTTAAAGGAAAAAAAGTGGATATTAAGAACTCCTTTTTTATCGGCGACAGCCTGATGGACGTCAAGACCGGCAAGGCGTTCGGCTGTAAGACGATACTGGTCCTTTCCGGCAGGGAAAAGCTTAAGAACTCACCAAGCTGGGACGTCGCGCCTGATTTTATCGCAAAGACACTGTCAACCGCGGCACAGAACATCCTAAAAAATAAATATGAGCGCGCCTGATAAAAAAATACTCATACTATACGCTACCGCCGGTGCGGGCCATAAGATGGCCGCTGAGGCCCTTTTTCGCGCGGCAAAAAAGGACGGCTTAAACGTTGAGATCGCCGATATTGTGCCGTTCATGCCTTCTTTTTTCGGGAGGCTTTATTCCGACGGTTATATCTTCCTTATAAAATACCTTCCCGGATTATGGGGTTTTTTGTATTTTCTTTCGGACGAACCTTTTTTTAGGTGGCTCAATGTCCACTTCAGCAGATTTGCAAACCGCCTTACCTGCGAAAGATTGACAACTTTCCTGCTAGATAAAAAACCGGACACGATAATCTCCACACATTTCCTGGCGTCCGAAATAGCGGCTTACGCGAAGATAGGGCGCGGCTTAAAAACAAAATTGATAACGGTCGTAACCGACTTCGGTGTCCATAATTTCTGGATATCCCCCGGAACGGATATCTATTGCTGCACGGCCGAATCAACGAAAGATATCCTGATGGAAAAGGGCGTGCCCAAACAGGAAATCGTGGTCACAGGCGTTCCTTTAGACGAAAAATTCCTGAGTACCGGGGAAAGAGACGCGATTGCAGGCGAGCTGGGCTTAAAAAAAGACATGTTCACCGTCTTGGTCATGACAGGCGGCATAGGCGCCGGGCCTATTGAAGAAATAGTCGAGCTTCTCAAAGACGACGTGCAGTTATTGGTGATCTGCGGCAATAACGCCGGCCTTTACAACAAACTGACTTCCAAAAGATACCCGAATGTAAAAGTCTTTGGTTTCATCGATTATGTCCAAAAGCTGATGAAGGCCTCTGAAGTCATAGTGACCAAGGCCGGAGGTTTAAGCGTCACCGAAAGCCTTTGCATGGGCCTGCCTATGGTATTTTTCTTTTTGATACCGGGACAGGAGACGATAAACGCGCGGTCCATCGAAGCCCAACAGGCAGGCTTTATAGCTGAAAGCCCGCCTAATATAAAAGAGGTGATCTTGGGCCTTAAAAACAACCCGGCCAAATTATCCGCTTTAAAAAACAACGCGCTGGCTTTAGCCAAGCACGATTCAACTTCCCGAATCATCGCCCTGGCAGACTAATGAAGACGAAAAACGCGATAGCTGAAGTCGCTATACCGATATCTATCGCTTTAAACGAGGTATTCGATTACCTTA
Organism: Candidatus Omnitrophota bacterium; assembly: GCA_003451585.1. GTDB lineage: Bacteria > Omnitrophota > Gorgyraeia > Velamenicoccales > Velamenicoccaceae > UBA9636. Next base: position 90,697 of record DMEU01000006.1, read on the forward strand.
TACCACAAGATCTTTCCCCGAAGGTAGAGGTCGGCTGCAGGGTCTTAGTCCCATTCCGTAATTTTTCGATTATGGGGTATGTTACGCGGCTGAAAAACACTTCACCCTACAAAAATAAATTAAAGCCGATCTTAAATAACCTGGATAGTACCCCGGTCATAAACGAAGAGCTATTTGAGCTAGCGGATATACTGCGCAGGCGTTATTTCTGTTCTCTGGCTGATGCCATTCACACAGTCCTGCCCTCCGGATTAAAAAATTCAAAAAAACCAATCCCCACCGATGAGACAAATAGGTCTGTCCTGTTTGTCTCATCTGGGTTAAGCCGTGAAGAGGGAGAGCTATTGGCTGATAAAGAGCTTCAAAAACCGCTCGTCCTCATCCAGGACCTGTCTGAAAAGGGGAAGTGGCCGGTCTACTCAGCTTTGATCAAACAAACCTTAAAAGACAAAAAGAGCGTGATCTTCCTTGTCCCCGACCATCAAAAGATAAAGCCGGCGCTTGAGCACATGAAAATTGGAATAGAACCTTTTATCATAAGCTCAAATATACCGCCCGCCGAGAGCGTGGGAGCCTGGATCGGGATAAAAAATTCAGATCTCAGTTTTGTCATAGGTACCCGTTCCGCCATATTCGCGCCGGTCAACAATTTAGGGCTGGTGATCATAGAAGACGAGGGCCACTTCGCGTACAGGCAGGACCAGGTGCCGCATTACCACGCGACAAAAATAGCTTTGGAACGCGCAAGAAAATACACGGCAAAATTAGTCTTAGGGTCTTTCACGCCTCTTTTAGAGACCATCTCTTGGATAAAAGATGCCGGCGGCGGATATTTAAGGCTTGGCGGCATAAACAGTCAGCCCGACATAAAATTGATAGATATGCGCCAGGAGAGAGGGTTTAAGGCAAGAGACAGGATAATATCAGGCGTCCTTGAGCACCGCGTCGCGGATTGCCTCCAGCGCGGGGTAAAGATGCTCATCTTTGCCAACAAGAAAGGTTTTTCAACATTCCTTTATTGTAAAAAGTGCAAGACTATACAGACCTGCCCGAGATGCAGCTCATCTCTCATATATAATTTTAAAGAAAAAACGGTGTCGTGCCCAAAGTGTCCCTACGCGCATGAATCCATAGACTTATGCCCGGTGTGCAGAAGCGCTTATGTCAAGTATTTCGGATACGGCATCGAAAAGGTCGAAAGCGAGCTGCTGCGCCTTTTCCCTTCGGCAAAAATAGCGTTATACGGCCCGGCTAAGGCCGGCGACTATGATATAATGTTAGCGACTCAAAGCCTGCTCGAAGACCCGGCCTGGAGCGGATACGCGTTTGACACAGTGGCTGTGCTATCCTGCGAGCAGATGCTTGGGCACGTGGATTTCCGTTCCACTGAAGTGACATTTGCCAGGCTCTTGAAGCTTCTTTTTTTGGCAAATGGCCAATTTTTGATACAAACGCGCGTATTGGAAAATAACGCCCTTACTTCACTGCAGCACAGGGATATAGACGCCTTCTATGATAATGAATTAAAACAGCGCGAGGAGTTAGGCCTTCCGCCCGCGACCCAGCTGGCGGCGCTCGCGATCCGTTCGAAAAAACAGGCAAACTCGGAGGAAGGCGCCGAAGAAATTTTTAAGAGCCTGAAAAATCGCTACGCCAAAACAGGTGGTGTTAAAATTTTTGAGCCGTTGCCGGCGATACCTTTAAAAGTAAGGGGGAACTACCGTTATCAGATCTTAATTAAATATAAAGAGCTGGAACCGGTCTTAAAAGCCTTGAACTCTGTTTTGAAAAAAAGAAACCATAACCTGATAATTACCTTTGACCCTGCGGTATGAAAATTGTATTCTTTGGAAGCGGGAAATTCGCGGTAACCATACTTGAGGCCCTGCATAAATACGGCCACCAGATACCGCTTGTGGTCACACGGCCCGACAAAAAAAAGGGCAGGCACCTGCATTTAAGCGCGACGCCTGTTAAGGAATACGCCCTTTTAAATGACCTGCCCATATTCCAGCCCGAAGATATAAATGACAACTCGTCGCACGAAACACTTAAAAATATCACCGCGGATGTTTTCATCGTAGTGTCCTATGGCAAGATCCTGGCAAAACACATCCTTGGCCTGCCGTCGGTTATGCCTATAAACATCCATGCATCCTTGTTGCCCAAATACAGGGGCGCCGCCCCTATAAACCACGCCTTAATGGCAGGGGAGCGCAAAACAGGCACTACATTCATTAAAATGAATGAATCCATGGACAAAGGCGACATTATCTTCCAAAAGGCCGTAAAGATAGACGCCCGTGACAACGCGGCCACGCTGGATGAAAAACTCTCCCGCCTTTCAGCCAAGTACATAAATACCGTCCTCAAGCTAACAACAAAAAAACGTATACGATTAAAAAAACAAGACAGCAGAAAGGCTACTTACGCACCTTTAATGAAAAAACATATAGGCCTTATCCAATGGGATTGGCCCGCTGAAAAGATCATAAATTATTTCAGGGGCTGTTACGGCTGGCCCGGAAGCTTTACCTTTTACAACAGCAAGCTTTTAAAGATTTTTTCTTTGAGAAAAGGGAAAAGGCGCTGCCACGATATACCTGGTGCTATCATCCAGGCCCAAGACGACTGCCTGGAGGTAGCTTGCGGCAAGGGGAGTATCATTATAAAAGAGGTCTTGCCTGAATCACACCACAGGATGTCAGTGCAAAGTTTTCTTGCCGGCCACCACGTCAAAATTGGTGAAAAATTAAGTTGATAAGGTAGATAAGAGTATGTTAAAATCAAAATCCTATGCCAGAACTGAGAAAAGACCCCGTAATCGGTAGGTGGGTTATAATAGCCGTTGAGCGCGCCAGGAGGCCGAAGGGCTTCAGGCCGCCTGTGACTATGCCGGAGGACGGCGATTGCCCTTTTTGTGAAGGCAAAGAGGCTTGCACGCCGCCGGAAATATTCGCCATACGCAAAGACGGGACAGGGCCCAACAAGCCCGGCTGGGACGCGCGCGTCATTCCCAGCAAAACCCCAATATTGAACGTCGAAAGCGAGATCAACAGGCACGGCAGGGGCATCTACGACGTTATGGGCGGCATCGGCGCGCACGAAGTCATCATAGAGACGCCTAAACATATAGCCAATATCGCCGACCTTGAAGAGACTCAAATAGCCAAGGTCGTTACCTGCTGTATCGACAGGTTCGTAGACCTCTCCCGCGACGAGAGGTTTAAATATGTCCTCATCTTCAAAAATTACGGCTGGGCCTCGGGCGGAGGAAAAGTCCGCCACTCCCGCACTCAGCTTATAGCCACACCTGTCACCCCCAAGAGGGTAAAAGAAGAGCTCGTAGGCGCGAAAAAATATTACGACTACCACGAACGTTGCATCTTCTGCGACCTCATACGCCAGGAGATCCAACTAAAAGACAGGGTAGTGATGGATTTTGACGGTTTCCTGGCCATAACGCCTTTTGCATCAAGATTCCCATTCGAGGTTTGGATACTGCCCAAGCAGCACAACTGCGATTTTTCCACGCTTAGCGTGGAAAACAGGCTCAATCTCGGAAAAATATTGAAAAAGGTCCTGACAAAATTAAAGATGGGTTTAGATGACCCGCCTTATAACTTTGTCCTGCATACATCTCCATTCCGAAGGAAAAAAAGCAAATCGAGCTATTGGAAGACCATCGAATACGATTACCACTGGCATATAGAGATAATCCCGAGATTGACCAGCCCTGCCGGTTTTGAATGGGGCACCGGTTTCTATATATGCCCGATATCGCCTGAAGAAACGGCCAAATACCTGCGCGAGGTGGAAACACCATGAGTGAATTAAGACGCGATCCCATAGTAGGCCGCTGGGTCATAGTGAACGTCGAAGACCCTAAAGCGCCAAAAGATTTTCATATTGAGCCGCACCACTACGACGACGCTACCAATTGCCCTTTCTGTTACGGTAATGAGCATATGACGCCTCCGGAAATACAGGCCTTCCGACACGAAAAGACCCATGTCAACAAGCAGGGGTGGCAGGTGCGCGTAGTCCCTAATAAATTTCCGGCCCTGCAGATAGAAGGCGAATTAGACCGCCACGGGCTTGGTATCTTCGATATGTCAAACGGCATAGGCGCCCATGAAGTCATAATCGAGACGCCTTACCACACAAAAGACATATCCGACCTGGAACAGAACGAGATCGAAAAGATACTCGAGATGTACTCCTTACGCTCTAAAGACCTTGAAAAAGACAAACGCTTCAAATACATTTTACTTTTTAAGAATTTCGGCTCCTCTGCGGGCGCCACCATCGATCATAACCACACTCAGCTTATAGCCCTGCCGATGATACCAAAGAACGTTTTAGAGGAGCTCAACGGGTCAAACGAATATTTTGAATACCGCGACAGGTGTATTTTCTGCGACATCATACACCAGGAGCTCGAAGAGAAAGAAAGGGTCTTGGAACAGAGCAAGAACTTCATAGCTTTTTGCCCTTATGTTTCAAGGTCGCCGTTCGAGATATGGATAATGCCGCGGGCGCACAAACTATCTTATTGCGATATCTCTAAGGAAGAGTTAAGCGATCTGGCAAAGATGCTAAAAGACGTGCTGCGCCGCATGAAAACAGCCTTAAATGACCCTCCGTACAACTTTATTATCCACACGTCGCCTATAAACGGCGAAGACAGGCCGGGCTATCACTGGCATATAGAGATCATGCCGCGTTTAAGCCGCCTGGCGGGTTTTGAGTGGGGGACGGGCTTTTACGTTGTTTCCACTCCGCCTGAAGTCGCCATAAAATATCTAAAAGAAATCAAACTTTAGTGAGACAAATGGGACAGACCCAAAAGTCTCACTAAAAGAAAACAACAAGGGGGAATGAAATGGCAGTTAAAGTAGGCATCAACGGGTTTGGAAGGATAGGTAGGCTGGTTTTTAGGGCCGCGATAGAAGAGAACGCCAAAGAGATCGAGATAGTGGCGGTAAACGACTTGACAGACGCCAAGACATTGGCGCATCTTTTAAAGTATGATTCTACGTTCGGCAAATTCAAAGGCACGGTGGAGGCCAAAGAAGGCGCTTTAGTGGTCAACGGAAAAGAGATAAAGGTATTTTCCCAGAAGGATCCGGCGCTCATCCCATGGAAAGACGCCGGCGTAAAACTGGTCATAGAATCAACGGGCAGGTTTACGGATGCAGAGAAGGCAAAGGCCCATATTACAGCCGGTGCGTCTAAAGTTATTATTTCGGCGCCGGCAAAAAATGATGACGGCACGTTTGTCATGGGCGTGAATGAAGACAAATACGATCCTGCAAAACACAATGTCATATCAAACGCTTCCTGCACGACGAACAGCCTCGCGCCATTGGCAAAAGTCCTGTTGGATAACTTCGGTATAAAGTGCGGCATCATGACAACGATACACTCTTATACTAACGACCAAGTCATCCTCGATTTTCCGCATAAGGACCTAAGAAGGAGCAGGGCCGCCGGTTTATCGATGATCCCGACATCTACAGGTGCTGCCAAGGCCATAGGCCTGGTGATCCCTGAGCTCAAAGGCAAGATGGACGGCCTGGCTGTCCGCGTGCCTACGCCGGATGTGTCCTTGGTAGACCTGACTATCGAGACCGAAAAGACGACGACAGCCGCGGAGGTCAACGCCGCTTTGAAAAAAGCTTCACAGTCGCCCAGGTTAAAAGGCATACTTGGAGTTTGCGAAGAACCGCTCGTCTCAATAGACTTTAAAGGCGACAAGACCTCATCGGTGGTAGACGCCGAACAGACCAAGGTCATCGGCAATATGGTAAAGGTCCTTGCATGGTATGACAACGAGTGGGCTTATTCATGCAGGATCATCGACCTGTGCGAATATATAGTAAGAAAAGGAATGTGAAATAAGGCTACAATTACAACCCTTTCCGATCCCGCATCGGAAATAAATCCCGATGCGGGATCGGAATTTCAGCGGGATCGGAAAATCAGTCTGATGCAACATACTTACGATTATAGTCAATTTCTGCAGACGATTTCCAAAGATCAGTGGAAGCGCATTGAGGCTAAGCGGCGCAGCGGTATCGCTGCGCCGCTTTTTTCGCTCTATTCATCCGCCAGCATAGGCATAGGCGGCCTTGCCGATATCAAATTACTCGTCGATTGGTGCAACAAGACCGGTATGAGCATAATACAGCTCTTGCCCATGAACGATGTCGGGTTCAACTTCAGGCCTTATGACGCCCAAAGCACTTTTGCTCTGGACCCGATGTACTTATCTATCGAGGCCCTTAAAAATGTCGACTTGAAACTCTTTAAAAACGACATCAAAAAGTTAAGAAAAGAGTTCACCGCCGGCCAGAAAAGGGTCGATTACCGCGTAAAAGCGGCAAAACTCCAGCTTTTATGGAAGATATTCGACTCCGGCGTACTTGGAAGCGGCCCTGTCCCTGAAGAATTTATCAGCCAGAACAGCTTTTGGCTTGAAGATTACTGCCTGTTCAAGGTCATAAAAGAAAAAAACAACGAGATGTCGTGGGAGGGGTGGAGCGAAGACTTAAAGCATAAAAAAGAAGAGACACTATGCGCGTTTAAAGAGGAGTATTCCGAAAATATACAATTCCACAAATGGCTTCAGTGGCAGCTCTATGAACAGTTTAAAAAAGCAAAAGGATACGCCGCAGACCACGGCGTGATCTTTATGGGAGACCTGCCTTTCCTGGTCTCACGCGACAGCGCCGACGTATGGGCGCACCAGGATTATTTTAAGCTCGATCTGGCGTCCGGCGCCCCTCCTGATATGCTGTATTCAAAAGGGCAGAGATGGGGAATGCCGCCCTACAATTGGGAAAAGATCGGAACGAATAACTTTGATTACCTGATACAAAAATTAAAATACGCCCAAAACTTCTACGACCTTTACCGCATAGACCACGTTGTCGGCATATTCCGCGTATGGACCATAGCCCTTTCAGAACCGCTTGAGCACGGAGGGTTGAATGGTTGTTTCGACCCTAAAGACGAGGCCCTTTGGGAAGAACACGGTAGAAGATTGCTGTCGATCATGATAGAAAATTCAAATATGCTGGCTTGCGCCGAGGACCTGGGCGTAGTCCCGCCATGCTCATATAAAGTCCTTAAAAGCCTTGGTATACCTGGCATAGACATCCAAAGATGGATGAGGGAGTGGGATAAAAGCTATGATTTTAAAGACCCTGCCGATTACAGGATAAATTCTCTTGCCACCATCACCACCCATGACATGAGCAGCCTCTGCGCCTGGTGGGACTACGAAGCAGGGACGGTAGATGAAGAATTATTCTGGCGTAAATGCGTTGAGAAGAATATCCCGTTCGACGATAAAAAGGACTCCCTTTTTGACCTGAAAAATTCGCGTCACGGCCGCCTGCGCTGGAAAGAGAGCATATCCGACGTAAAGGTGCTGCTGGACCGCCTTGGTTCGGATGAAACCACAGCTAAAGGCATTGTCGATCTTTATAAGGGCTCGTTCGACGAAAAAAAGAAATTCATCGAATTTTTAGGCCTTGAGCATGCAAGCGGCGACACTTACCCATCACTGCTCATAAAACAGGCGTTAGAAAAGGCCAGCGAGAGTGCTTCGATCTTCAGCGTTCAGTTGTTACACGACTGGCTCTCGCTTGATTCGCTATTTGATTTCGACCCGTGGGAACTGCGCATAAACTTCCCCGGCACGTTAAGCGAGAAGAATTGGACGCTCGTCCTGCCGATATCCTTAGAGGACATGCTCGAATTGCCTATAAATGAAGTGATAAAAAAAATAAATCACGATAGCGGCAGAACATAGGAGGAGCCATGAAGACATACGTATGTAAAGTTTGCGGACACATCGAGTTTGATGAGATTACCGGGAACTGCCCAGTCTGCGGAGCGCCTCAAACGAGCTTCGAAGACAAGCCCGACATAATACATAAGCCCGGCGAACCGACGAATTTTACAGAGCCGGAAAAGAAGCACATTCCGTCTATTCTGGTCGTAAAGACATGCGGCTTGATACCGCAGGGGTGCATGGATGTCCATGTAAAAGTAGGAGAAGTAGAACACCCCATGCTTAAAGAGCACTACATAACTTTTATAGACTTCTACATAGACAAAAAATACTTGTCCCGCGTTTATCTTACACCTGAAAGGCTGCATCCCGCCGCCGCCCTGCACCTTAAAGCAGATACGGGCGTCCTGACAGCCGTAGAGCACTGCAACATCCACGGCTACTGGATGGCGGAAAAAAATTTGTAACCTTATGACACAATTTAGGCAGCAATGAAATTAAATATCAAATATATTCCGCTCGTCCTTTTCTTCATGGCCATGGGGGCTGTCTTCGCTTTTTTCTATACTGAGCTGGCACTGCCGGAATTCAACGGTTTTACCATGAAGGTCAGGGATATGCGGGGGCAAAAGGCTTTTGATCTGCCTGTCCAGCAGACATATCTCTTAAAGATATGGGGGGATGACATTATTGAAAAGGCTCATCTAAACGGCCTGCCTTTGACTCATACCATATATCGCCCCAGAAAAACCCTTAAGGAATTTTATTACCTCTTGCCCTCAGGAACAACAAAGCCCGGCGAGAACATCTTGGCTGCCGTTCCCGGCAAACGATACAGCTTTATGATAAGAAATAATATCGTAGCGACTGACTTCGGCGTTATAAGCTTTAAGGACAACCAGATAGGAAAGAATAGGGCTTCTTTTGGGCTATTTGCCTCTTTTATGCTGTTATTTTCCGCAATAGGATTATTCATCTACTATATTTCCTCAGTCCTTTCAAGCATGCCTTTTAACAATATCCTTATAGCCCAAACAGCGTCTTTTTTACCTTGCATCGCATTCCTTTATTTGATACGCCAGATAAACAACTTGCTTCCTATCAACCTCTACTTTCTCAAAAACAGCTATTTCGGCGTTTGCGCATTTCTAATAGCTATCTTTTATGTGCCGGCTATGTTTCTTTTGCTGCTTAAGGGAAATAAGGCCTATACAAGCGTTGCAACCGACGGCAAAAACGCCAATATCCATACATGCGTTGTAGCCGGCGGCAAAGGATATGCCGAAAAACTTATAGGGCACCGGGCCGTTAAATGGCTCCTGTCCCGCGAATTCGCCGATAAATGCCTTATTTTATTTATGGCGCTGCTGTTCTCATGCGCGTTCCTAATGGCTGTCAAATTTGAATTCCTGGCTTCCTTTTTCGGGAATATCGCGTATCTGGTTTTAGTTACAGCGGTTATTATAAAACTCCGTAAATCCGCGCGCCCATCCCAGTGATCGAAAAAAGCTCACTTTATCCGGAAAAGCTCCTTTTCTTCTCGGCCCTTTTTACGCTTTTTTTCATACCAATCTACAATTCTTTGACGAGCATAGGAATAGGCCTTACTTTTCTCTTTCTGACCTTGACCATGATCAGCAGGCGCTTTTGCCTGAAAGGCCGGTATCAGTACATCGCGGCTGTCGTTCTTTTTTTTCTCTTAAGTATCATCTCCATGGCCAACTCAAGCGCTCCAGCGGCATCTTTAAAAGGCCTGAAAAAACTATCTATCTATTTTTTCCTTTATTTGTCCGCGCTTGCATGCGTCCGTGACGAAAAGCGCGTCAAAGGCTTCATTTTTATCCTTATTTTTTCCGCTGTGGTAGTTTCGCTGGACGGGTTATATCAGTTCGCGCAAGGGCAGGACTGGTTCAGCGCGCGCGAGTTGATGAGCTATCCGCACTTGGGTATTAAACGCGTTACGGCGTCATTCAATCAGGCAGGCAGCCTCGGTATCCACCTCGGGCTGATCCTGCCGATTGCCTTAAGCTTATCCATATTCTATGGCCCGGGGGCCGCAAAATGGCTATCGCGGGCGGCCGTTGTTTTGATAATGCCGGCCCTAGCCTTGACTTACGCCCCTGGAGCCGCCTTCGGCATTTATGCCGCCGCCCTGCTCATCGCGGCCTTAAAGAAAAAAATCTGGATAGCCGCGCTCCTTCTGACAGGGTTGATATTCGGGTCTTTTCTCTTGCCGGAATCTTTGACGAGCTGGCCTAATGGTTCGCTATTTACATCCGTGATCGGCCGCGTAAATATGTGGAGCACCGGTTTAAAGATCATATCTATCCATCCTTTTATCGGCAGCGGACTGCACACATTTCCCATAAATTACCAGAACCTATGCCTGCCTGGCCAGCCGCATTGCGGTGGAGGGGCGCCTTACGCGCATAATATGTACCTGCAGATGGCCGCGGAGACCGGCCTTTTAGGACTGGGGGCCTTCCTGGCGCTCATGGTAATTACTTTCAAAGGGCTGCTTTTTATTTTTAGATCTGAGAAAACAGGGAACTTTATAAAAACGACATCATTGGGTTTAATAGGAGGGATAACGGCTTATTTGACGCACGGGCTCCTTGAATCAAGCATCTACACATCACAAGGCGCCTTGCTATTCTGGGCCATGCTTGGCCTGTCCCATGCCTTGATTAAAAATTGTTGATTTTTTGCGGTTTTCAGGGTAGACTTTTAGTAGAAGTTATTTGTTTGTAAGATAATACGCAAATTAAATATGAAGAATAAATTGTTTTTAATAAGCCTGATACTGCTTGCTGCTACTGTCACGGCCGGTATCACCTGCCTTGCCCAAGAACAAATAACAATCACGACCTATTACCCGTCACCATACGGAGTATACAGAATTATGAGGATCTTTCCTTCTACTCTTTGTACGAGCAGTGCGGTTTGCTCAAACGAAGGAGAGATGTGCCAGAGTAGTACTACCCATAAACTATACGTCTGCAGTGGAAGCCCATTAACCTGGAAAGAACCAGGATATTGGGCGCCTCAAACCACAAATCCGAATAATATCTACAATACGAATACCGGCAATGTAGGCATCGGACTCGGGTCATCCACTGCTCCCACACAAAGGTTAGATGTCAATGGGAACATAAATGTCCGTAGCTCACAGGTGAGGATGTATAACAGCGCCAATCATTACTACGGCGATGGGTCTAATCTAGCCGCGCGGATGTCCGGTAACTTCTATGTCCAAAACCAAGCCGGCAGCGGATACAGATACATTTACGCCGCGGATTTATATCTGGCTGCTCCAATCTATGGTGTTGCCAGATGGGCAAGCCAGCCGCCATCATCATGCATAAGAAAATTCTTTTCAAGCAGTTCCGGAACTCAAACCTGCCCGGCTGGTTATAATATCCCTATGGCCCCTTTAAATCCAGTCCAAACTAGCGGTGTTTTCCTCTGTTGTGCATATACATAATCCATAAAATTAGATATATTTATATGAAAATAACGCTTGATACGCGGATATATCCTCTGGAAGCCATAATGAACGCATGTTACGCTTTCATCGACCGGGCATATGTATCTCTTGACAGGCCATCAAAAGAAACGGCAAGGGTCGATTTGAAAGACAAAAAAACGGCCGATAAAAATGCCGGGAAAAACCTGAAAGAAGAATTCTTAAACGAGCTGTTGCATAGTTCAGTGCGGTACCAGATAAGCAAAAACAATAGAAAAATTCGGGAATATATTGTCGGTCGCGCGTTGTATAGCCCTGTCTTATCCGAAACAATAGGTCCTGATGGCGGTAAAGAACTTGATTACCTCGAAGACCCTCTTGGCATAGCGATACCCTGGGAGAAGAAATACGGCAAGAAAAAGAAAAAACATTCCGCAAAAACCCTATAGCATAACGCTTATTTTCTGCCTCAAATAGAATCAATGAATTCAATCATGCTCCAAACGATAGAACGACAACCGTTAAAAAAACATATCGGTTTTTTAAGGTTTACGGGGCATAAAAAAGGGTATTTGCTCACCAACGACACAGGCGGATACTGTATTCTATCCGTCCATGAGTTTTCCGATTTCATTGAAGGAAGGCTGGACACACTGAAAAAACCCAGGCTTGCCCGCCTGCGGGAGTTGGGTTTTTTGGCGGATACGTTGAATCTCGAGAAACTCATAGGAGAATACGCTTCGCGCCGCGCTTTTTTATCCGCTGGGACAAATCTTCACATAGTAGTCATCACGCTGCGTTGCGACCACGGGTGCATCTATTGCCAGACATCCTCCGGCAGGCCGGCAGACAAAGGCCTGGATATGGATATAACCACGGCCAGACAGACGGTTGACAGGATATTTGAATCCCAAAGCAAGCTCATCACGATAGAGTTCCAGGGAGGAGAGCCCACCCTTAACTTCGATACCCTGCGTTTTATAGTTGACTACGCTTCTGAAAAAAACAGATCCGCGGGCAAGGACCTTTTGTTCTCGCTTGTAACTAATCTTGTTTCGCTTAACCAGAAGCAATTTGACTATCTTGTAAAAAACAAGGTCAGCATATGCACTTCTTTGGACGGCCCTGAAATTTTACAAAATAAACAGCGTATTTTTTTTGAAGGACGCGGGTCCTATAGAAAAACTCTGCACTGGCTAAAGAAGTTCAAAAAATCCTTCGGTTCCAGAGAATTCCCTCATAAAATAAATGCGCTAGCAACTATCACAAGGCACTCCTTCCCTCATTACAAAAAAATCGTAGATGAATATACCGGCCTCGGCTTGAATATCATACATTTAAGGCCGGCCAATCCGTTCGGGCTGGCTAGCCATAACTGGGGAAAAATCGGATTTTCTGCCGATGAGTTTCTTTCCTTTTACCGAAAAACCTTTGATTACATCCTTAAAAAGAACCTCGCAGGTGAGTTTATCGCAGAAAGAACAGCGGCAATATTCCTAAAGAAAATCTTTTCCGATATTGACCCTAATTATCTTGACTTAAGGTCGCCGTGCGGCGCCGGCATAGGCCAATTGGCATATAATTTCGACGGCGATGTCTTTTCCTGCGACGAAGGAAGGATGCTGGCAAAGACCGGAGACGACGCATTCAAAATAGGCAATGTCAGATCCAACGATTATCATGATTTCATGGCCAGCCCGGTATTAAAAGCCGTCTGCCTTGCCTCGTGCCTGGATAATCTTGCGGGCTGCCAGGACTGCGCCTATATGCCTTACTGCGGTGTGTGCCCGGCATATAATTATTCGCTTACCGGAAACATATACGGCAAAGAGCCCCATAACGACAGATGCAGGATCAACAAGGGGATACTGGACCATATTTTCGATAAGATCGAAGATACCGACTGCGCGGAGATATTTAAAACCTGGATAAACCACACATAAGGCGGTGTTTATGAAAGAAAAAATCTGTTTTCTGGCAATGGTGCTGTTTCTTTTGGTTTTCGCGTTCGCGGGCGCGTCATCAGCCAAAGATGAACTCGAGTTCTATGAAGATTGCATGAAAGAGTTCAGTGTTTCAAATATTGATTTACGGTCGAAGGAAGTTGCGCCGTTGACGTATCTTTTAAATGACTATTTTGCCTGCCGGGTTGCCGCAAATGACGACATAAAAGAATGTTCAAGCCTGCTTGAGCCGATTGAATGCAGGAAAGTATTGACAAATTACTGGCTTTTTTACGGCAGGCTGATCCAGAAAAACCGTGTTACGCAAGTCGTGTTGGACTCTTGTTCCTCAACAGAAAAAAACGGCTGTAAAATAATCGCTGACGCGATAGTAAAAGATAACCCCTCCATTTGTTACGGAACGAGAGCAGAACCTGTGGAAAAAAGTAAAGCCGATTACTGCGCGGCTGTTTCCGGAGGCAATCCGTCGCTTTGCCCAGATCTTTCCTGCCGCGATCTCACCTATTTTGTCGCGGCGCTGAAAGCCGGTGACCAGAAACTTTGCGATAAAATATCCATAAATAACCCTAACGTGGACCACAAAGAACGGCTAAAAATGGTGTGCAAGGGAGGCACTACCGGCAACACAGAGCTTTGTCAGCAGGCTAAAGAGTTCGAAAACTTCAAAAAAAGGTACTGCTCACAGACCGCAAAACAGCGATATCTGCAAGAAAAAGAAGTTCTGTTAAAAGGGCCGGCATTTGATGAAAAAAGGGGGCAATGAAATGGCCAAAAACAAAAAGAAAAGAAAAAAATTGATGCCTAAAATAAAAAAAGACATCCTTGATTTTTGCTTCTCCGAAGAGGGAAAAATCAGCAAAAAAACTGTGGCGAAGCTCGGTTTAACGATGGCGATGCTTTCGGCTTCGGTAAAAGCCCTTGAAGCATGCCATGGCTCCGGCACGAGTACAGCAAATGCATTTTTTTCGGCAGGGCAGGGCGGACACCAATCAGGGACAACACACGCAAGCCACCCGTCGCATACTTCCCACGGCTCACATGGACAGTGGTAATTTAATAAATGGATGCCCCCGCTCAGCTTATCCTGATCGCTACATACAGATGCAATTTGGCTTGCTCTCATTGTCCGGTCGCCAGGTCGAGTAAGGCTCTACCTTCCATCATCGCCCGAAAAGCCGTCATACATTATTTACGGTTTTTCAGGCCAAATCCAGCCCGGATCAAGATCTGCGGCGGCGAACCTTTCCTGAATTTTACCCTCGTCAAAGATATCGTTCGCACAGCACTGTCAAATACAACGTCCTGCGAATTCACTATATCCACCAACGGCACACTGATCGACAAAAATGTTTTTTCTTATTTACAAAAACACCCCGAGATCGAAATCTGGTATAGCCCTCATCCGGCAGAAGGTATGCGGCCGGTGCGTTCGTTGTCAAAACTGCCGAACACAGGCATCAATCTCCTGATCTCCCCCAAAAACGTAGTTCGCGTGTCGGAAGAATTCCTGAAATATCTGAATGAAGGATATACAGGATTCAACTTTTTGCCCGAGTATTTCACCCGATGGAATGATGCGCAAGTCAGAATCTTAAAATACGAGTTCACAATCCTATCTGAGATGATAAAAAAACTCGCTGGCCGCGGCCTGCGCATCAGGATCAAAAACCTGACATCGTCTGGATCAACCCCACTGTTCAATGATGGCGTGGTCATCGATCACAATGGTGACGTCTTCCAAAACAACATGATCCTGTCCAAGCACTTTTTTTACCTAAAGGATCAGCTCAAGATCGGCAATATCGAACATCCTTCAAAAGTCCGTTGGGAACAAAAAATAAAGTACGCGGATATTTTCAAACACAGCATGGATAAACGGACCTATTCGTCTACTCAAATTGTCGATAAGGCGCTCAGTGATTTTGTCAACCTCTTACATTAAAACCACCATGGAAAGAATAGACCTAAAAACCGGTTTCCTCTGCAATAACAATTGCAGATTCTGCGTTCAGGCTCACAAAAAGAAATTCGGAAATAAAAAATCCAGTGAACTCAAAAAATATATAAAAACTTCTTTCCCTCATTTTCAAGGAGTGGTTTTCACCGGAGGAGAAGCAAGCATCCGAGATGATTTCTTTGATCTTGTTAGTTTTGCAAAAAAAATCGGATTTACAACAATACAGATCCAGACGAACGGCAGGATATTCGCCTATAAGGATTTTTGTGTCAAGGCGATAAAAGCCGGCGCAACTGAATTTGCCATAGCGATCCACGGTCACACATCCCAACTCCACGATTACCTGACCGGTGCCTCAGACAGCTTTCAGCAGACGCTTCAGGGCATTAAGAACTTGGCCGGTCTCGACCAGCTTATCATCACAAATACCGTTATCACAAAACCCAACTACCCGTATTTGCCCGATATCGCGAAGCTATTGATTGATTTAAAAATTTTTAGGATCCAATTTGCCTTTGTCCACGCCATGGGAAACGCGTTGAAGAACGCTAATTCCATGATTCCGAGAAAATCTCTTGTAGAACCTTACGTCAAAAAGGCCATAGATATCGGGTTATCCGGACACGCGAGGATGACTACAGAGGCGATCCCGTATTGTTTTATGGATGGATACGATGAGTTCGTGGGTGAAAAAAACATCCCGAAGACCAAGGTCTTTGATCTGGATTATACCATAGAAGATTTTACGGTCGTGCGCCGAAATGAGGGCAAGATAAAAGATGAAAAGTGCCGTCTTTGTTCTTTTTTTGAGGCGTGCGAAGGCCCATGGAAAGAATATCCGGAGATCTACGGATGGGAAGAGTTCCAGCCGGTCTTAAAAAGAAAAAAACAAAAAAATGCGAAATGTCGAACTACTCAATAAATCCCGGGCATTCTTAGAAAAGCACAAGAACACGGCCTTCGTTTACAGAGAACACTTCCGGAATAAAAGAACTGCCCCTCAAAAGGGCTCAAAAGTACTCCTGTTCAAGAACTTTTTGTATCGCCCGGGGAAAGAGGAACAGGCCACCTTTTCCCAATCCGCCCTCTATCTCGCATCAAGCCTGAAGAATAACGGTTTTCAGTACGTTTTTTCCGAATCAAGAATATCAACGGAAAATAATAGCTTCATCACCGCTTTTGACAGTTTGCAAAGGATATTGTCGCTCCATCCTGACATCAACATCATCTGCATCCCTCTTTACGAGGATTTTTTCCTAAAAGCGAAGGAATTGGTGGATTTCCTAAGAAGAGAGACCAACGCTTTTATCGGTGTCGGCGGAACGATGCCTACCCTGAATCCTGAACATGTCTTCGCGCATTTGCCCGGGGTCAACTTTCTCTTGAGGGGGAGCGGAGAGGAGGCCCTGGCCAGTATCGCCCGCATCCTCAAGGATAAAAACACAACTTCAGAGCTCGATCTGAATACCATACAGGAACTATCAAGGTTAACGGGTTTTATCTTCAGGAGCAATGGTTACTTTATCGCGGCCGCGCCGGATCAGGTCAACCATATCGAAGACTTTGACCGGTCCGGCATCGATCTTTCGCTCCTGGGCAAAGAAGATGTTTCCGACGGACTCATTCTTTATACCGCCAGAGGTTGCCGCAATGGTTGTTTTTTCTGCACAACATTCGGACACGGTACGTTCAGAGGTAAAAGCGCAGGTGAACTTGCCCGGATATGTGATGACTACCTGTCGCGCCTGCCCGAGTTGTTCGAAGGCAAGGTACCGGCGGAGTCTTGCAAAATATCCTTCTACGACGATGATTTCCTTGCCGACCCCCAAAGGGCTCTGAAATTCTTCGATTATCTGAAGACAACACCCTTAAAGATAAAATTTTTCCAAGCGGGGATCAGGTCTTTCTCCAACAACGAGGTCTTAAGCAGGATAGACAACACGCTCTTCGACAGCAGAAACGGCCATGTCTATATTGGCACCGAAAATTTCTGCGATAGGGAACTGGCGCGGCTCGGGAAGGGGTACGGCTTTAAACAGGCACAGGAAGTCATAGCGGCGCTCTCAGCAAGGCAGATTAAACAATACCACCACCTTATACTGTCCAACCACCTCACCGGCCCGCGCGATATGGCAGAGAACCTCTTTAAGATCACCGCCCTGCAATACAGGTATAAACCGTATTTTAATGTCCTGGCCCCTATCATACCTTATCTGGTATCATTATACCCATCAATAAGTTACCGTATCGCCAAAAAGACAAAAAGGTTGAAATACCTTAATATCCCGAAGACACTTTCCTTAAAAGAACATAGGCGGTATGACTACCCTTTGGTCAAAAACGATATCCCGACGAACTCCCTGACGCGCCGCCTTGTCCCTGTCGTTGAGCGCGCATTCAGGTCAGAAAAGGATTATGCCAAAATACTGGATGGTTTTCTGCTCGGGCTATCCCTGCTTACAAAAGAGCATCGCGGCCAAAATAAGATTATTTCAGGTATCGCGGCTGAATATTCGGGTTATCCGGAATTGATCAAAAAAGATACCGGCACGCAGTTAAAAAACCATCGTAACAATATTCAGCTGATGCTCACACGAAGATGCCAGTTAAGGTGCCGTTACTGCCCTGTCATCAAAAAAGAGACCAGTATGCCGGTAAACGTCTTGTTTGCTTCCGTGGATCTGCTTTTTACTTCATCCAAAAAAGACCTCAGGATAGATTTTACGGGGGGAGAGCCCCTGCTGGAGTTCGGCCTCGTCAAAAAGACCGTAGCTTATGCCAAGAAGACAGCCGAAAAGAAAGGCAAGACGGTATCTTTTTATATGGTTACAAACGCCCTGGCCCTGGATGAAGCTAAGGCTGATTTTTTGGCGTCCGAGCGTTTTTTTCTCGAGCTATCAGTTGACGGCAGCGAACGCATCCACAATCACTATAAGATACCCGGCCGGCAAAAATTTAACCCATACCGATTGACGACCAGGAACATTAAAATGGTTTTTGCTAAGAATATACGCCATTGCGCCATTATGGTGGTCGCCCCAAAAATAGCCGGCCATCTTTATAAAAATTTCACGCATCTCATTGAACTTGGTTTCAGGGACATCGGGATAAATTACGCTTTGGGCGCGGATTGGACGAGCGCCTCCCGCTCCATTTTTTTTAAGCAGTTGGACCGCATCAGATCGGCATATTTTTCTTGCCCGCAGGCATGCCGAGTCCGTCTGAACAACCTTGGATCCCGCCTTGAGCCGGCTATCCTGAACACCGAAATAATGGCGGATACCGATGGTTCTCTGCACCTGCTTACGGATTGGCTTTTTGAGAAAGACGGCGGAAGGGCAGCGCCGCGCTTAAGTAACGTCCGTGTCGCCGGAGATTTTGACGATTTTTATTTTTCCAATGCCGCCATACTTCACAGGCTTCTGCGCTATAACACGCCTCGCGTAAAGAATATCATACTGAACAATATACGAATGGGATATGAGACGGGTGCCTATTTCAAGGGAGCGTTCACACGCCAGGCTTCACCTATATGAATAACCGAAAAAAGAAGATCATTATCGCGGAACTGAATAATGAATGCAACAATTCCTGTTTTTTTTGTAAGGTGGACAAGACGGGCAGCCGCGGCAGTTCCTTTTTGATAGAACAAATAAAGAACGCCGCGCGTGCCGGCTTCAAGGCCATGGATCTTACCGGAAGCGAAACCACGCTGAATCCAAACTTTTTTGATTATATATCTACTGCCAGGGCCTGCGGCTTCAACCTGATCACGGTCTTCACGAACGGAGGAATGTTCTATTATGAAAGTTTCTGCAGGAAGGCATCGGCATCCGGAATAACTAAGATTATTTTCGGTGCTCACAGCTCCAGGCTCAAGCTGCACGACTCCATAACTCAAAGGCCGGGCAGCTTCTCCCAGCTTCTTGCCGCTATGAATAATGTCAAAAAGTACGGTATGCAATTTGGCGTGCAACTGCCGTTGCACACGAAAAATATAGAAGGTGTAAGGCAAACAGTGGTTTTTTTAAAAAGACAAGGGGCCGACTTTTTTATTTTCACGCCCGTCCTGCCTTCCCTATACCAATTCAGGGAAAGCTTAGACCTTGACACAAGGCTGCTCTTAAGACCGCGCCATATAAAGATGTTCAAAAAAGAATTACTGAAACTGAAGGGGTTTAATTTTTCGTTCAATTTTTTCCCCCCGTGCCGCCTAAGAGGCATTGACCGGAAGTTCATTAAATCGAATATCGGCCTCAAAAACGTTATGGTCGTTTCAGAGAACGGCAATATCGCGTCTGCCGAAAGACTCATAAAGAGGATAACGAGCAGAAAAGTAAAATGCGCCCTGTGCCCGGATAAGGCAAGGTGCGAAGGAGAACTCAACAACATAGCGCCGCTTGAAACTCATTCATTTTTTTGGTGCCTTTCCGACCTCCACGTCCAAAGGTCCACATTCAGCCGCTCTTCGTCTATTTTCCGCGACGCAAAAAACCTTGAATGGAATAAAGCGTTGCTTTTGGGGGATATTGTGGAGGGGGACAAAGGCAGGGGGGCATTTTCAGCATACCGGAACCTGTCAGCCAAATTTTCTTTAGGGCGGAGAGTTTTAAATCTGGCGGGTAATCATGACTATTGTTTTGAAAATGACGAGCCCTCATTGTCTCTTTTCAAAAAAAACGTGTCGAAGAGATTGTTCCGTACGTACGCGCACGGCAATATCCTTTTTATACTTCTGTCTTTGGATCAGGAGCCAGGCGATATCGCCGGATGCCCTCCGGATTCCATCCTGAACGAAACATTCAATAAGCTTAAGAAGGCCCTGACAGAAAACAGCGGCATGATCACGATCGTTGCCTCCCATTACAATATGCGCCTTACCCGGGTCGGGCGGTCCGGCGCCTCTTTAAAAGACCTGCTCCCGGGCCGCGCGATGCCGGATGTCTGGGTCTCCGGCCACTCTTCTTTTGAGGATAGCAGGCTTTTGACAAGTTCCAGAGGCACTAAATTCATAAACTGTCCGCAGGCCGCACATGATATCAAAAGCCTTTTTTTTGTCTTTCAAGACAGAACACCGTTTATAACGATCAAGATAAGGGACCATAAAGGCAGGGGATTTATCCCTCCGGAAATACGCGTCAAACTAAGGAAAAATATCAAGCTCCGGCAGGGCCATAATCTAGCCTAATAGTTAAATTCATGCATTCCACTCCTGATCTAAAAACAGGCATACGCAAGATAAAGGGCGGCATAGCCATCCTTAACGTGACATCTCACTGCAACGCGAAATGTAAATTTTGTTCTGAAGGTGGGCACGAACACCCTGTTCATGTCCCGTTGAGCATCATCAAACGGACGGTCTCCAGTCTTAAGTCCAGGGGGGTCAGAGAGATCAGCTTTATGGGGGGAGAGACCACCCTGCGCCATGACTTAGAAGAGATCTTGAAATTTTCAAAAGAGCAGGGTATGGCGATCTATATGGTCACTAACGGCCTGCGGTTCTCCGATGCGTCATTCGCTAAGAGGACGCTCAGGTTCCTTGACGGCATCGAGATTTCAGCCCATACCGCGGAAAAAGAAATGTACAAAGACATCATGGGCACGGACGGATTCGAACAACTGCTGGAAGGCATAGGCAATATAAAAAAATATAATCGTTGTGTCGCCGTTTTTTTTAATTTTGTCCCAAATTCCATTAATGCCGAAAAAATAACAGATGTTTTCCGCCTGCTTAAAAAGATTTTCAAGAACAACCGGTTTTTAATACATGTCAAGACCTTGAACGTCGAAGGCAAGGTGGCGGAGGCGCCATACCTGCTTCCGGATTACGGCCATTTCCGCCCGTTTTTAAGGCGGGCCCTTCTGTATGCCGAAAAGCGCGGCATAGGGGCGGTCATAAGCCGTTTCCCGATGTGCATTTACACCGGCTTCGAACACCTGTGCCTTGAGCTGCCGTTGGAGATCAGAGAAAATCCTTCTTTTTTTCATAACGACAGGTTGTTGTCTGAAACAACCGATTTTTCCAGAGCGTCTATGCGCCCATCATCGGCAAAAGGCCATTTCTTCGAACCTTGCAGAGCGTGCAGCCTGCGCCGTATATGCCCGGGAATAGACCCGGGATATTTCAAGGCCAGGAAGACGGTGGATTTCCTGTCGCCTCAAAAAAAGGGGATCGCTATAGTTATGCGGAAAATGCTCGAAGAAAGCCGATTTTTCAAATTAGACTACTCTTACCACAACTATCCCGACATAAAATATGGAAAGATATATTAAATCCCTTATTTCTTCGTATATAGCCAAACCCGAAAAGACATACCTGGATGCCATCGACGATAAATTGCTTTATCTTCTGTTCAAAAAAGAAGTTGCGCAATTATGCGGGCCTAAGACCAAAAAATCAATTGAGCTGGGCCGTTTGTGCGATAAGTATCTGGGATATAACAGTATCATCCACAAAGCCATATCGCCCGCGGGAAGATACGCGCAGGACGGTGTGTTTTCGAATATCTTCAGCGAACCGTCCAGGCTCGTAATTCTGTTGACGCACAAATGCCAGCTAAGATGCGCTTACTGCCGCGTGCGTAAATTCTCCAAAACAATGACGCGGGACACCCTTAAAAAAGCCGTAAGGTTGCTATTCACATCGCAAAAACAGGAAATTCAACTGCAATTTTTTGGAGGCGAACCGCTTTTGCGCTTTGATCTTATAAAAGAAGCCGTCTCGTACGCGGAAGAAATGAATAAAGAAAAAAAGAAGGACCTTACGTTCATTCTGACAACTAACGGTTTGGCATTAAATGCCGATAAGATCAGGTACTTGCGCGGCCATAATTTTTTAGTCGAGTGCAGCCTGGACGGCCCGAGCCATTCGCAACTCGCGTCAAGGGGCGCGCTCGACAACAAAGATTATTTCAAACGAGTCATTAAAAATTATAAGATGCTTATTTCGACTGAGATCCCGCATTATGCTATATCCGTCATCTCCCCCGGAAATATCGCGGAGTTAGGGCCAAATTTAAAGTATTTGATGAATACCGGGTTTAAATCCATACAGTTGAATTACGCGCTGGGTGTCTACTGGCCCGACCCTGCAATGGATGCTCTTTTCAAAGAGACGGCCGCTTTAACAGGTGAATTAAGGAGGAACGGCGTACAATTCATCAATCTGACCAGGGCGAGAAGAGAGCCGGCCATCCTGAACGCGGAAATAAGCGTCGACACGGATGGGGGGCTTTTCTGGGAGTATGGCATCTGCCTTGAAGAGGACTTCTTCGAGATGAAAAAAAAATTTTATATCGGCGATATAAAAAGAGTCCGCGGCCTTGTGGGGTTATCAACAACGCCATTTCAGAATTTTCACAAACTAATGCGTGTTTACGGCGCCCGCAACAAAAAATTCAGCAAAATAATTTTAAATAACATTTTTCTTGGCTTTACTTACGAGAGGTTCCTTAAAGGGTTATGAGAAACATTCCACGTGTTATCTTCGTGCATGAAAGCAAGATGTGTGACGAGGGCGAAAACCGCATAATGCTCTTTCCGGCAGGTTTAATCTCCATGGCCGACCTATTGACACGCCAGGGTATAGACGCCAGGATATTACATCACGCGGTCGAGAAGGCTGCAGATCCGGGCTTTAGCCTGAAGGCGTACATAAGCCGTTATAGGCCGGCGATAGTCTGTCTGGACCTCCACTGGCATCAGCAGGCCGCGGCTGTATTGAAGCTCATAAAAAAAATTAAACGATCATTCCCCCATATATACATAGTAACCGGCGGCGTCACTGCCAGCTATTTTTACAGGCAGCTGATGAAACGCTGCCCTGAGATCGACTTTTTGATCAGGGGGGACGGCGAGATACCATTATTGAAACTGGCTCGGGTATTGATCGGAAAACGCAGGCACACCTTCGAAGGTATGCCTAATCTTGTCTACAGGAACAAAGGCGGCATCAGGGCCAACCGGATAAGGTATACCTTCAATGCGAGCATCGCAAAAAAGCTTTCATTCTCGAATTTTTCCCTTTTGGAACATTGGGAATTATACAACATGCCGCGAGTTTTCGAAGGCCAGATCAGCAAAGCAGGCAGCCCTGTTACCCCCGGCAACCCTAAAATATTTTTTTACCCTTGCGGCCGCGGTTGCTCAAGTAATTGTTCCATATGCAGCGGTTCCAGGATCTCACAAAAGTTGATCTCGGGACGAAAAAAGCTGGTTTATATTCCAGTATCTTCCGTTGTAAAAGACCTTAAAAATATACGCGGATACGGGCTTGATACCTGGTACAACACATTCCATCCTCCGGGAAGCCAAGACTACTTCATCCGTCTTTTCAGGAAAATAAGAAAAGAGAGGCTCGATCTTAACCTTCAATTCGAGTGCCTCTCCATACCTACGATAAAATTCATCATAGAAGCGCAAAAGACATTCAAACAAATACGCCTGGACTTTGTATTGCAAACGGGCTCAGACCGCCTGCGCAGAATCATAAAGGGGAATTTCTACAGCAACGAGCGGCTCTTAAGCCTTTTTGCTTATCTAAGGGATACCGGCATCGAGGTCGACCTTTGTTTTGTCGCAGGCCTGCCAAAAGAGACCGTGCAGGATGTGATATCCACATTATCGCTCATAAATTTTGTTAGACGCGTATTCCCGCACGTAAATTGCGTAGCGGCACACCTGGAGATCGAGCCGGGATCGCCTGTCTTTTTAAATCCCGGAAAACACGGGGTCAGGGTTCACAGGAATTGCCTAAACGCCTTCATAAAAGACCACTCAAAAAAAAGCGGCCTTGGCTATGAAACCGAATGTTTCACCAAAACAGAAATTTCCATCATTAAAGCATACTATAAAATAGAGTGCGGATGCCGCAGGGAAAGTTCGGGTTTTCTTCACTCGTTACGCGGCGATCCGTTTAAGGCGGAACGCATGAATATCGGCTCCTGGCGTAAATTTTGCGAGCCCTGCGAATTTTACTTAAATTGTTTTAAGAATGGAGGCATGCCATTTGATGGGCGCGCGCAAAATTAGCTTATACGGCACGGGCCGGAATGAAACCGAGGTGATCGAATACCTCTGTTCATTGGTTGAAGACCGGGACGAACCGGTGAATTTTTTGCAGCTTTATCTTACCCAAAGATGCCAGCTTGCCTGTAAATATTGCGGCATGCGCGGATCTTCGGAGAGATCCGACATGTCCGAAAGCATGCTGCGTCAGGCTATCGACTTCCTCTTTACATCCGATTCTAAAGATATTCGTCTCCAATTCTTTGGAGGAGAGCCCTTGCTGCGGTTCGATTTGGTAAAAAAGGGTGTTTCCTACGCCTTGAAAAAAGCGGAAAGGCTCGGAAAAAAATGTAAATTTCTACTCGCAACCAATGGGCTTTCCCTCAACAAGGCCAGCCTTGATTTTTTCAGGTCAAATAATTTCTCACTTGTATTCAGCTTAGACGGCAAAGAAAAGGTGCAAGCTATCAACCGTCCGCCGCTAAAAAGGGCGTTCGCGGAAAGATATTTCAAACAAATATCGACCAATCTGGAACGCCTTGCCGCATCCGGGGTCAGTTTTTTTGTCAATTGTGTGGTTGGGCCGGGCATGGTAAGCTATATGCCGGAAACGGTAGATTTCCTTATAAACAGAAAAGTCAGGAATATACGGTTTTCTTATATGATGGGTGTCTTTTGGGAGATGCCGGAAATACGAAGATTACAGGAAGAAGTGAGGGAACAATTTGTCAGATGCAAAAATGACCATCCTGAAATTGAAATAACCGCCTGCGACGATGAACCTGTCCTTTTGTGCAGCGGCATAGCAGCTGCTCATAACGGAGATTTATTCGTAGGGTCTACCTTGCCTTTAAAGCAACGGTTTACGCATCTTCCGCGCATCAATTATTACGGGAATTTAAATCGCCTGAAGACCATAAACCTTTTGAAACGGAATAAAAAGGCCGAGGTCGAGAAAGCCCTGGGTGCGGCGCTTTGCCACAAAAATGAATTCCGCCTTTTGGCGAATAACATTTATATGGGCATACTCCATGAACGCCTCTTTAACAGGCTCCTGAAAAATCATGACAAAAGTTAATCGTTCCATCCTGTTAGAAAAGATCCGTGGTTATTCATCGATTGATACAACTGTAAGCTGCAGGGTCCACGAAGTCTATATAATGCTTACCCTTGAGTGTAATCTAAAATGCGCATTCTGCTGCTGGTGGGGGCCTAACGGGCCATGCCGCAACCCGCTGTTCCTAAAAAAATATTCGCCCCCTGCAAACAGAAGAGATATAAAACGTTTTATAGACGAGGTAGCTGTTTTCCGCCCCAAGACGGTGAATCTATCCGGGGGCGAACCGCTTATCTTTGACGGATGGCACGATATAGCACTCTATTTAAAACGCAAAGAGATGCCCGTTTCATTGACAACGAACGGCCTGCTTTTGCCGGCTCAATCGGATAAGATCCATGAAAGTGTCGACGACCTGAACATATCCTTCCAGGGAGCCCCTGGCAGCAATATACACAACTACATGGATATGCTGAAAAAAGGCTTGAAGCGGTTGTCTAAATTGAAAAAAATAAAAAATAGGGGCCCAAAGATACGCATTCTTTACACGCTCACCGGACAGACTTGCGGCCTTTTTAAAAAATTCAGGCGCTTCCTTAAGCAAGAGGCGATCCATGTAGACAGTATGATCTTTCAACACCGCCTCTTCATAAACGACAAGACACTTAAAGACCATAGGGCCGTATTTAAAAAAGAATTCGGTATCCTAAACACTGATTTTACCCGGGGTTTCGCCTCGCATGGAATTACAAACGGGCTCGCGTCCTTTAAAAAGCATCTGAAGGATATCAGAACGGACGCGGCAGGCAGGTTTGTCCCCAATCTCCTGGACAGCGAAATAGACGCGTATTATAACGAAAATGAGCCGCCGGCGCATTACTCGGTTTACTGCAGCGCGCCGTGGCATCAGGTGAACCTTCTTCCAAACGGAGTCATCTATACATGCAATGATTATATGCTGGGCAATATTACAAAGGCCTATTTTCCGGACATTTGGAATGGCCCAAAAGCAAGGCGCCTGAGAAAATTCATCTCGCGCCGGCTTTTTCCAGCCTGCAAAGGGTGCTTCTATTATTACACAGACAGGGATGCCTGAGATGACGGAAAAAATATTCCTTTACAACGCATTACCGTGCGAAAATAATACATTTTTTTTGCATCAAATATTCAAATTCTTCGAAAAAAACAATTATCCGATCGTCTCTACTGCGGAAACATCGGATACCATAATTATATCTACCTGCATAGTGACACAAGAGGTGGAAGACAAGTGCAAATCGTTAATAGCGGCATTACAAAAAAAATTTGGGACAAACAAGCGATTTATAATTTATGGCTGCCTTGCCACCCTTAAACGCGCCACGGACGGAAAAAACGGCATGATTTTCATCCCGCCTCACGATCTCGATGTCTTTAACGGCCTCTTTCAGCATACAATCCCGATTGAACAAATTAATGAAAATGTATACAGCAGGGCATTCTCGAATGAACCCAGGGACATTTATCGCGTCCTCATCGCTCAAGGATGCGTGCATAATTGCAGCTACTGCGCAATAAAATCGGCTAAAGGCCGCCTTAAGAGCAAAAAACCAGCTAGGATTATGAGCGAGATAAAAAAAGGCGCCAAACTTGGATACAGGCATTTTAAATTGGTGGCGGATGATTGCGGCTGTTATGGAATGGATTTAGGCACGGGCCTGGGCGTGCTTTTAGACAGAATCTGCGGGCTAGGCATAGCTATGCGGCTCGATATACACTATATCGAACCAGGCAGCTTCCTGCGTTATTTTCGACAGATCGAGCGCGCTGTAGCCAAAGGTCTTCTTAAGGATATGAACGTACCTATTCAAACCACAAGCAGGCGCATCCTAAAACTTATGAACAGACGGTACGAGATAGAAAAAGTCATGGAGGCCGTATCCTGTCTAAAAAAGAACCATCCTGTCTTTATTTCCACGGACATTATTGCCGGCTTTCCATCCGAAACTCGCGATGATTTCCATGATACTTTGTCGAAAACTCAAATTTTTGATAAAACAGGCATTTTTTTATTCTCGCCACGAACTCATACTCCAGCTTCAAAGTTTAATCGCCAATTAAGCAGGAGCGAGATGGACTACCGCGCAAAAATAGCATCCGAACTCGAAGAAAAAGACCCTAAGCGATATCAATTTTCTGTAAAATATGACGAAAACCTCGCAGGCAAGAATCCAACAGCCCGATAGCAGGGTCCCTAAAAATAACCCGTCCGCCTCAAGGCTGCGAAACTGCTCCTTGCGCATAGTAATCACTGATAAATGCAACCAAAAATGCATTTACTGTAATGCCGTAGACAGCCTGGACACATCTTCATATAAAAAAACGGATATCCTCAAAAAGATACTCTCCGGCATCCAAAAGGACACTCTGGTATTTTCCGGAGGGGAGCCTACCCTGGAACCGTTGCTTGAAGACTACATCCGATTCGCCAAAAAGTGCCGCTACAAGAACATAGTGGTCCTGAGCAACGGGGTACGTTTAGCCTGCAATGATTATTGCCTTGGCCTTAAAAAAGCCGGGCTTACGGGTGTCCAGCTTTCCGTCCCCCATTACGATGCCGCCGTTTTTGATTCGATAACATCCGGCCACGGCCACCTGAAATATCTTATAGAGGCGGCCCGCAATCTCAACTCTTCGGCGATCGATCTCTTTGCGAGCGTTGTTATCTCGGCATTTAATTACCGCGCCTTGGATAAATTAGCCGCGTTTGTGCACGCGAGGTTAAAGATCAAGAACATTATATTTTATTTTATAGAGCGCTGCCTGAATGTGGATGACAACCCATGGACCGTCCCGGATATCCGCGACTCGATGCCTTTCATCCGCAAAGCGATAAAATACTGCCGCAAACACGATATCAGGCATAAATTTTCCGGCACAGGGCTTCCTTTTTGCATTCTGAAGCTCAACGGGTTCGGGTTCGAAAGAGAGGATTTTATAGAGGCCGCGCGTTCATACAGAAGGCCTTACCTGCAGCTTCCGCGCGCGGTATGCCGTAATTGCCCGGAAACAACTGAATGCCCTTGGGGAACCACACAACCATGAAAACAGCAGAATCCGCGTTTGCAACGGTCTATATCACTCGAAAGTGCAATAATCGCTGTCTGCACTGCTACCAGTCCGATTTTTCTTTACCGGCAGACCCGGAACGGGTCAAAAAAAGCTTAAAAAAAATAGCGTCTTTAGGCATCAAACGGATTGAATTCAGCGGGGGCGAGCCTACCTGCGAAAAAGAACTGCCCGCCTTGACGGCATTCGCGAAAAAGGCCGGATTTGAATCCATATTTTTGGCCACCAACGGAAAGCTCATGGCTTATCCGTCTTACAGCTCGCTCTTGGTCCAGCTTGGGATCCAATCGGCCAGTATTCCGTTCTTTTCTTATAATCGGCCTGTTTTTAACCGTTTGGCCAACGCAGCCGACGCATTTGAAATGACGGTAAAAGGCATCGAAAACCTCCGCCGTAATAATAATTTCCACATTCACTGCGTCATCCCTGTCACCTGCCTCAATTACAAAGACTTGCCGTCAACCGTTTCGTTCCTGCTTAAATTAGGGGTAAACCTCATAGGGATGCAATTCCTCATTCCTTTCGATATCTTCAATCCGCTGGAACCGGCAAATCGGCAGCTGTTGAAAAATATACCAGCATATACGGATGCCCGCCCTTACGTCAAGGGCGCCCTTGGAATGGCGGCAAAGGGAGGAGTAAGGTGCTACATAGAAAATGCCCCGCAATGCCAGCTTGAAGGCATGGGAAGCCGCGTAATCAATGAATTGACAGGCCCGGACAATTACTTCATCGGGCCCGAAGGCTCGATAGGCAAAACAGCCGGCCTGCTGCAAAAAGGCACGTTCAAGACCTCCGCATGCGCGGAATGTTCTTTTACCGATAAATGCCCGGGGCTCTTCTTCTCTTATCAAAAAAAATTCGCCGCACATAATGATACGGCCTTAAAACACAGGCATTCTTATCTTTCCGTGGATATCCAATACGGGCCATGCGAATACCGCTGCAGCTTCTGCGCGAGACAGGAAGGGGGCATACCTTTTCACTCCATCAGGGAGACGCGGCCATTCACACCCGGCCTGGAGTATCTCAAAAATCTTTTGCGGCGGCACGCAAAACGCGGTTTCCGTAACATACATATCTACGGCAGAGAGCGTGCCGACACCTTGGCCGCGACCAGACGGATACTTTTGACGGCTAAAAAGGAGAAATTCAAAAAGGTCACTCTCTGGAGCTCGGGATTGCGTTTCTCCGGAAAAAAACACGTCAAAATGCTCTTGAAACACGGCGCCACAGATTTTAAAATGCCCATCTACGGTTACGACGATAAGACCCATGACAGCATCACCCGTTCAAAAGGGTCTTTTCTCCGGTTAAAAAAAAGCATCGAAACGCTGAATTCAATTAAAGCGCCGTTCGAACTGCACACTATCCTTCTCAGGTCGAACTTGAGCTCGTTCCCGGATCTGTGCGGCGTAGCCGAGAAAAAATTCGGCATGTCTTCACTGGAATTATTGATGTACATGCCCGAAGGCGGGTTGAGCCGCAATGAAAAAGACCCTTACCTGGCCAATCTCGTTAGTTTTAGCGCCATATTCAACCAGCTTAAATCTTTCAAAAGCGGCCTTAGCCTTAATTGCGTGCTCTTTCCTGATTGTGTGGCCGAAAAATTCCGTCCCCATTTCCGTAAAGTGAATATCCACGGCCTTGATCTGACGTGGGTCATCTCGCTTAAACAAAACCGTCTCGATTATAAAATAGTGGACGAAAGACACGGCATGACCCACACAAAAATTTGTCAGGGTTGCGTGAAAAAACCAACCTGCAAGGGCATATTCAAGAATTACCTTGATATATTCGGCCATGACGGTATCAGCGCGATCAACCGAGGCACATGATGGATGTGACGCTGACACTAATGTGCAATAACCGCTGCTCTATATGCGCCAGGCGCGATTATCTGAGCATGATAGCCTGCCGTTCAAAAAAAGACATGGCCCGCGCCGTCCGGGCCGCGCGGCATCATTCCGATAACATAGTCCTTTCAGGGGGCGAGGCAACACTGTTAAAAAACTTAAAAGACGTCGTCTTGTTGTGCCGGGCGTTAAAATTCACGCACATAGGCCTTATATCTAACGGCCGTCTGCTTAAAAACATGCCATTCGCCGTTGAACTGGCGGATAGCGGGATCGATGATTTCGCGATCTCTCTGCATAGTTTTGACGAGGAAGTCCACGATGAAATGACTCGCAGGCCCGGGAGCGCGAGAGAGTCAAAAAAGGGAGTGCGCAATCTCTTGAAATTGTCGGAGCAGCGCGCTATTTCCTTCAGGATCAATCTCGTCCTGGCGAAAGCGAACGCGGAAACCATACCCTGCACTATACGTCGATTGAGTCATTGGGGAGTAAATAATTTTATCCTTGCCGAACAGATCATACTTGCCGGAAAAAATCAAAATACCCTTTCTTTGGAAGAAATCCGCATGCGGTTGGAAGCGGTGAACGATATTGCGTTAGAGGAAGGGGTAACGATCCGGCTGCGGGGATTCGCCCCATGCCTTATGCCCGGCAAAATAAAAAAATTCTTATCACACGAACCGCATAACGTCAATACTTTTGAAAAACCAGGCGCAAAAAAAAATGCGTACCTGCGGTCTTTTCAAAACATATTTACCAAAACCGATGAATGCCGTGGCTGTCACCATAATGCAACCTGCCCAGGCCTGCAGAAGGGCTATTTACACATATGAAAAACGGAAAGATCGTATTACTCAACCCCACAGCGCCAGAAAATCCTCCGAATTATTTCGGCCCGCCCTACGGCCTTAGTCTTATAGCCGCTTCTCTTTTAAGGCAGGGCAGGAATGTGTTGGCTTACGATTTCGCCGGAATACCGCTAGCCGATTCATTGGAATCCATAAAGCAAATAATACTGACACAGCGCCCATCTTATGCAGGCATACCCATACAGAGTTCAACAAGAGGGGCGGTCTACAGCATAACTGAAACAATAAAGAAAACCGGCTTAAACATTAAAATCATACTTGGAGGCCCGTTCACAACTACACACTACCGGCTTCTTTTGGAAAATTTCCCAGTAGACTATACGGTGATCGGTGACGGCGAAAAGACCGTATTGGAGCTTCTGGAATGCCTGGATGCCGGAATAGAACCAATTGGCATAGCCGGGTTGGCATTGCGCAAAAATAACAAGATCTTGCGTTCTCCGGACCGTATGAACGAGTCCGACCTGGACAAGCTCCCGACGCCCGCTTTTCACTTATTCGAGGACTTCGAAAAACGCATCAATGAACAAGGCCCATGGCACAATAACAGGGATTTTACACTGGGCCAAAGGAGTACAAACGTAAAAAACTCCCTGTTGTTATTGTCTTCGAGAGGTTGTGTATACAGCTGTAACTTCTGCCCGATGAGTTCTGTGCTAAAAAATAAGATCAGGTTCCACAGCCCGGGGTATTTCGTATCCATGGTGGAACACTTTTACAAAAAATATGATATCCGCGATTTCACTTTCGGAGATAATTTTTTTACGCTCATCCGCCAAAGGGCGCTTTCGATATGCGACGAAATAATAAGGCGCGGGCTCAGGATACGCTGGAACTGCATGACCAGGCCTGATGCGGTAGATTTAGAACTTCTGACAAAAATGCGCCTGGCTGGATGTTTTGAGGTATCTTACGGCGTCGAGAGCGGCTCGCCGAAGATACAGCGGGCAACCGGCAAAAACCTCGATCTTGAGCGCACTGAAGAAGCCTTCAGGCATACTGGTTTAGCGCGCATGCGGAGCATTCTAATGTTGATGGTAGGAAACACAAAAGAGTCGGAAAAAACCGTAGACGAAACTCTCGCATACGCCCGCCGGATACGGACAGACAACGTCCTGGTTAAGCAGGCCCGGGTCTACCCAGGCACGAAAATACACAGCCTTTACGAAAGCTGGGGAGGATTCAAAAAAGGCCATTACCTGGGATCGGACCCTGAACCTCCGATCCTGGCGCGGCCAGGCCAGGAAGATAAGATAAAAGGATTATACTCCAGTGTATGGCCAAAAACCATCGCCATACACCTCCGGTCTGCCTGCAATAACCGGTGCGCGTGCTGTAAACAGGCTGCTGGGCCGTCAAAAAGCTTGACTCGGATCAAGAACGAACTGGACCTTGCGTACAACCGGGCTGAAACCGTCATATTCTGCGGAGGGGAGCCGATCTTACATAAAAATTTTTCGGATGTCACGGCTTACGCGTCGCTCATTGGAATACACCACCAACAGCTCTACACCAACGGCCGCATATTCGCCTACAAGACGCTAGCCAAAAAAATAGCCTCTTGGCACCAGATCGAGACGATCATCATCCCTTTTTTCGGGGATACGGCGATGCACGATCTAACGGCCCGCGTAAAAGGTGCCTTTGAACAAACCATCAACGGAATACGCAATATAAGGGCATCCTGCGGACAGGCAAAATGCCTGCAAGCGAATATTATTGTTGACCGGCGTAATATCGGCACCTTGCGGAAACTTACCGGCCGGCTTTCAACCTGCGGGATCGACCGCTTCCATTTTATTTACGGGGCTGACTCCAAGGCAACGATCGCCCTTGACGCAAAGGATATGCCCCCCATCAAGGCATCTGCGCGCACCTTAAAAAATTTAGTCGGGGATCTGGCACAAAAAAGAAAGGCGGCCACCTTTGAAGGATGGCCTTTATGCCTCCTTGGAAGATTAACGATCGGCGCCTACGAATGGCACGCGCCGTTTGATGAAGTCATCACACTGCGCCCAAAGATCCATTTATGCAGGGAAGTACGAAAAAAAATGAAAGCCAAACCGTCTTTCTGCGAGGGCTGCGGAAAGTCTCAGGCATGCGAGGGTGTTTGGAAGTCATACCTACGACATTATGGTACCGCTGATATCCGACAATAAGAATACCGGAGCGAATGCCGCTAATATGGCGATAGCGCTCACTCATCATTGCCAGATGAACTGCCGTTATTGCGGTATTTCGTCAAAAAGCTTCGATATGCGCCAAGAAACGCTCTACAAATCAATAGACATCCTATTTTCGGCACAACATAACGATATAGAGCTGCAATTTTTCGGCGGTGAACCGCTTATCAGGTTCGACCTCATAAATAAGGCTGTATCTTACTCCCGCGAAAAAGCGGAAAATACTAAAAAAGAGATAACTTTCCTGTTGACTACGAACGGATTGCTCTTGAACAGGAAAATACTTGATTATTTCCGGGCTTTACGCGCAACCGTACTCTTAAGCCTTGATGGCGCGCCTGCCGCGCACCTTAAAAGCAGGCCTCTAAAAAATAAAAATGGGCCCCATGCTTATGAATCGATTATGCATGCCCTGCGAGGCCTGCAGGAAAGAAAGATGGATTTTTTCATCAACCTTGTCTACACTGAAAAAAACCTGAAGATACTGTTCGATAACGTATCATTCCTGGCCGCAAACGGCATAAAGAAGATTAAATTATCCTATGCCGTGGGTTCGAAATTCAAGGAAAGCGACGCCTGCGCAGTTTACGGCACGCTTGAAGAAATATTCCACGCGTTTCCGGCCCTGGAATTCCCGGGCTCCTGCGGAGAAAATGAGCCCATCCTGGCCACGCCTCAGATCACCGTGGATTCCACAGGTATGGTTTATCGCGGATGCGCTCTTGTACTAGAAAAGAAATACCCTGGTTTCAACAGGCTTATGCGCGTAGGCCCGGTAAAAGATGCGCCTGATTACAAGTCATTGCAAAGAACGGCGGCTCAACAGACCGAATTCCTTCTGGAACGAAAAAGAGAGATACCTGCGGTATTATTGGACAACCTGCGTTTCGGCCAGACACTTAAGGAATTATTGTCTGCGCGGAGAATGCGAACATGACAAAAAATATGCAAGGATCCATAAACAGCCTCATGGTAATGCTGACCCGCTCATGCCAATTTGCCTGCGATTACTGTGAGGTCGCCCTAGGCCCCGAGTCCATGCCATTGCCTATTCTAATGAGGGCGATAGACCTTTTAATGACCACGGATGACGAGCGCTGCCAACTGCGGTTTTGGGGAGGAGAACCTCTCATAAAATGGGCCTCTATCAAAAAGGCCGTGGATTACGCCCAAAAACGGGCCGTGACGGCAAAAAAAAGCATAAAGTTCATGATCACTACCAACGGATACCTGCTGGATGAAAAAAAATTACGGTATCTGGAAAAGAATAATTTCGAGGCCATGCTCTCATTCGACGGAAATGAATACGCCCACGACCGCCACAGGCATCTTAAAAACCGTAAAGGTACCTACACAAGGACGCTGGAGAACCTTAGGCGACTTGCCTCTTATAACATACCCTACTTTGTAAATCTGGTAGTGACGCCGGATACTGTCGGCGTGCTCTCGGATTCCCTTGAATTCCTTAAAAATAACAGTATTGCAAGTGTACAGATCTGTTACCGCTGCGGGGTAGCTTGGAGGCGGAAAGCATCCGGAGAACTATTGGCCCAACTGGAAAATTTTTTGGGCAGGGGTAACAGGGCTGATTTCATAATGAATTTCCATAATGACTGCGAACCTACTATGCTCAGCCAAGAGATCCTTGTAGATGTCGACGGCAGAATCTATTACGACGCGGCTATTTTTTTAGAAAAGAAATTTCCTTCGCTCAAAAAAAGTTACGAATTAGGCAATATAGGCGGCATAAAAAATATCGGCCGTCTCTACGCGTCGAAGCCGGAACTGCGCAAAAGATTCCTTCTTGCCTGCTCGGAACCGCAAAAGAAGATCTTTCTGAATAATGAAGGCCTTGGGTTGAAGATGAAGGCTTTCTTCGAACAAAGAAATCAGGGATCTATAAGTTCCAATGAGCATCCTGTGATCGGCCCTGTTGCCGCGCAAGGTTTCCGGGAACAAAACAAAATACTCATAGAGTTGGATATAGACGCCGTCTTTATGAAAATAGAAGGGCCGTGCCTGAATGATTGCGTTTTTTGCCGCCAAAAAACCTCGTCTGCTTTCGACGCGCTGCCTTCAATCCTGGAAAGGCTTGGGAACGGCCGGGGAAGCGTTTCAAAAAAATTGTGCCTTATCGGCAACGAACCCATGCTGCATCCAAAAATTACACAGATATTGCGTAAGATCAAAAAGAGCGGCTTTTCAATGATCGAAATAATGACATCGGGCAATATGCTGGCTGACCCTGCCTTCACCAAAAAAGTGGTGGATGCCGGCGCAACCTCTTTTTCCATCCCGCTCTTTTCTAACCATGCGGACGTTCATGATGCGATCGTAGGCAGAAAAGGGGCCTGCAACAGCGTAATCAGAGGCATCGAAAACGCGCTTAGATCCGGAGCGCAGGCGTTCATACACACCAATCTCATAAGACAGAACATAGCTCACTGCCTGGAATTGGAACGCTTCGTCAGAAAACAGCTTGCTCTGCCGTTCGCGATATTTACCATCCGGCCTAAAACCTCCAACCTTGCATTCCCGCGCCTGATGCCGGCCTACGCGGAAATAATAAGCCGCTTGACCGGGGTAAAATCCATGGTTGGGTTCCCTCTATGTGTAACCCAAAAAGTCCAGGCAGAACTGTTCAAAAATGAGAATGAGATCTCCGATTCCATGAAACTTTACTTTCTTGACCAGGGGTTCGTCAAACTGCGGCGGTGTTCCGGCTGTATTTTTATAAAAAAATGCGCCGGTATCTTCAGGGAATACGCTCGTTTTTTCCCTACAGACGAAATCAGGCCGATTACGGCAAGACATGCAAATACAATTCATTAAACTCCCCAACCGCCTTGATAACCCCGGCGTGCTCATGCCCGACCTGGGCATAGGGATATTGACGGCCGTCTTGAGAAAAAAGAAAGTGTCCGTTGCCAGCCTCGACCTTAAACCGCAATTTTTGAACGACCCCCGGCTTCAGGAGCTTCGAACCATGCCTCTTTCCAGGGCCGAAGATGGATTGGCCTGGTATGTTATGGATATAGTCAAAACGCGGTCTTTGACACGGGCCAAGGTGTTAGGTTTCTCTCTGGATGAAGAGACCGACCTGCCGCTTAACCTTGAACTCATGCGCCTCTTTAAAAAATTTACCGGCGCTACGGTGATACTGGGCGGAAGCTATTATTTCTCTCCGATGATAATGAAAGAGAATGATTTCATAGACTTTATCATAAGAGGCGACGCAACACTTTCCCTGCCTTTATTCCTGCTGGGCAAAGAACAGAAAAAAATCCCCGGCCTTATTTACCGTAAAGGCGGCGGTGTTTTGTCCAACCCCTACTTCCGGCAGGCTGGAAATACGGGGATCATCCCGGATTATTCCGATTTCGATATGAAGAATTACCGCATTGGCTTGCCGGGATGCAAGGCACACGTACCGAAAGAACTCCTAAAAGATGTCCTCATTCCGGGCATTGAGACATCCATACTGCCTTATCACTTCATAAAAGGCTGCCCGAACAACTGCAATTATTGTTTTTGGCACCGTGAAAAGCTGTTCGAAACTACGCATCCTGAAAAAGTCGCCGATAACCTGCAGTTCCTAAAAGAAAAATACAAAGCTGACCACTTCATCTTCCTTAACAATGAATTTAATCCGAGTCTACAGTACGCGGAAAAAACCCTATCGGCAATAAAAGACAGGAGGCTGGGAATAACTTGGAGCGACTCCGTCCACCCTAACAACCTGGACGAAGACATCTTCCGGCTTTTCAGTGAAAGCGGATGCATACAGCTATACTTCGGCCTGGAATCACTAAGCCCAAGGGCGTTAAAACTCATCAACAGGCCATCCGACCCATCCCGCTTCGGGGCGTTCCTCAAGGCATCGCATGATAACAATATTTTCAACGGTGTGAATTTTTTAGTCGGCGTGCCGTTCGAGGCGCCGGAAGACATCCGGCTGACAGTCGACTTCATAAAAAATAATAATAAGTATTTTGAATTTTATAATATAAACTTACTTCGGATATTCCCTGAATTGGTCTCTATCAGGGACCCGGAGAAAATAGGAATAAAGATAGGCACCCTTGGTTCCGCTGAGCTGAGGAACCCAAAAGGAAATTCGAGGGTCTACGACACCCTGAACGCGGTCGGGATTACAAAAAAGATAAGCTTTTACTCTTATGACGAGGCAGGAGGGCTGAACTGGAAAGAAAAGAACAGACAGGACCTGACGCACGCACGCCGCCTTCTATCGGCATGCGATGAACACAAAAAAAGATTTTTTGATGATACCCGCCTGATCTGCTGCCTTTTAAAATCTTTAAAGACAAAGGACCTTGTAATCAAATGGTACAAAAAAATAAAACAAACGAAAAAAATATAGAGCGGGTCGAATTCCACGTCTCATATTCCTGCCGCAACAACTGCGTCTTCTGCAGCGAATACGACCAGATGAGATCCATGCCCGGACATTTTGTCGATAAAGCCATATTCCTGCGCAATATCCGTAATTACGCGCAAAAAGGGGCAAGGCATATCACGCTGACCGGGGGAGAGCCTTCACTGCATCCTGACTTCCTTGATATGATCCGTCTGGCCAAAGGTATGGGCCTTACTGTTTACGTATCGTCTAACGGCGGTAAATTCGCATCGGGCCGCTTCTGTCGCGCGGCCCTGCCGCATATCGACGAAATATCTTTCTCCCTGCACGGGCCGGATGCCGCGGTCCACAACGCGCACACGCGCAATAACAAAAGCTTCGATACGCTTATGCGGGCCATCCGCAACATTGAAAGAGCGCCTTTTACGCCCGCGCTCTTCATCAATACGGTCGTAACTAACAACAATATAGACGCGCTTGAACGCACGGTGCGCCTTGCGACGCGCATAATCGGAATTAAACAGATATTGGTATCCAATGTCGCTCCTGAAGGGCGGGCCAGGCAGTTTTTTAAAGAACTGGCCGTACCGCTCGAGCGCCTTCAGGACAAAGCAGCTAAGCTTGCGCTCATAGCAGAACAGGCTTTCATAAAGATACGTTTTTTCGGCATGCCCGTATGCTCGCTCGATTGGCGGCCGGATCTGTCAAATGACCTTCACTGGACGCCGCGCACGACTCTGGAACTCTGGAAAAACAAGAACAGAACATTCCTGAAAGAAACAACGACCCTTGCTCCGGACAGAAACCGGAAAAAAACACAAAAATGCCGCGCCTGCTTTTATCGCGATGCCTGCGGCGGCGTATTCGAACTCTACCTGAGCACCTTCGGATACCAGGAGATCAAACCATGCGCACGCTGAATAAATTGACCGTCCAAGAATGGGCAGTCAGGGAAAATGCCGTAAATGTCAAAAAACACTGGGTGCGCCTGACCCGCGCCTGCAATAACCGCTGCCTGTTCTGCCATGACAAAGAAGCCCAGAATGGGACAAACATACCTTTTCAACAGATCCACAAAGAATTGATAGAAGGGAAAAAGCAAAACGCCACGCGCGCCGTTTTAAGCGGAGGAGACCCGACCCTTCATCCAAAACTGATGGAGATCATAGCCTTTGCCAAAAAAACCCGGTACAGCCATATCCAGCTCATCACCAATGGAAGGATGTTTGCTTATAATAACTTCCTCGACAAAGCCATCTCCGAAGGATTAGACGAGATCACGTTCTCCGTCCATGGCCACACGGAAAAACTTCATGATAGGCTCACCGGCATTCCGGGCTCGTTTAACCAGACCTTAAACGGCTTAAAGAACGCTCTCGCGAAAAATAAACTTATCGTCAGCGTTGATATCGTGGTCAACAAACTAAACGTCAAATTCCTGGAACAGACCCTGCATCACTTTATCGGATTAGGCGTCAGAGAGTTCGACCTGCTGCAGGTCATGCCGTTCGGGAGGGCGTGGGATAATCGAGGCGATATGCTCTTCAACCCTGCTCGATACTCAGCCCACCTGAAAAAAGCATTCGATCTGTCCTTGACACCAGGCCTCTACATCTGGACGAATCGCTTCCGCCCCGAATATCTCGGCGGCTTTCGTCATCTGATCCAGCCCTCCCTAAAAATGCTCGATGAAATAAAAGGGAGGGAGGCCATTTTCAACGCCTTCCTCCGCAAAGGACAAAAGATCAGCTGTTTTGGCAAAAAATGCCGTTTCTGTTTTCTTAAGAGCTTCTGCTCAGACCTCCATAATTACAAACAGCGGGGCCGTCTGAAGTCAAAAAAATTGCCTGTCTGCCTTGGACACAGGAAAGAAAATAAGATAGAATACCTGGTCAAAGATCGCGACCCTAATCTGTACCGATTTTTTGATTTTTTCAGGCAAAATAGGTATTTTACCAAGATCCATACTTGCGCATCCTGCGGGTCAAGGAACGGTTGCGAAGGGATGCCTGTAGATAATGCCAGGGCCATCTGACATGAAACATAAACCATCGCTGAAAAACAATCTGCCTTATACGTTATTACGTCTTGATACGGCGTATAACGCGAACTGTCTTTTCTGCAATGTCCCGCAAGAATCGTTCCCCAGTCTGAAAATGACTTTAGCCGACGTAAAAAAATGGCTTGTCTTACAAACCGCAGGTAAAAATCTATGCGCCTAAGCATCTCCGGAGCTGAACCCACGATCAAAAAAAATCTATTCGGCATTATCAAGTGGCTACGCGGGAAAGACATCGATACCATCGAGCTTCAGACCAACGCCATAGCTTTATCTGACGCCGATACTGAATTCATAAAATTCCTGAACAGAGACCTGCCAGGGATCAGATCCCTATCTTTATCAGTTATCCAGCCACGAGAAAGGGCATGGAAAAATAAAGCCATCGTTCCACGATACAGAGACCTTGACCGCCAGGTATCCTCAGCCTTAAAAATAGCGGACGAATTTGCGCTAGTCGTCAACAACCCTTACTGCGGCTTGCCCTTGTGCATTGGAGAGTGGTATAACCATCTTGAACGATGCGTTGAATATTGCCAAAACGTCCTACATAAAGAAAAGCCACTCGATCAAGAAAAAATAAAACCGGCCCGCTGCAGTTCTTGCTCGTTAACGGCTTATTGCAACGGGGTCTGGAAAGAATACGCGTACATACATCCGCTTGACGACCTGAAACCTTTACAAAGAATAAAAAGTTAAAATGGCTAACCTGGCCTATCTTCAAATAACCCGTGAATGCAACCAGCATTGCCGGTTCTGCTCCAATCCTCCGACACAAAAAAGCCGGCCATTGTCGTTTTTTAAAAAAATGATCGACTATTACGCGAAACAACAATACGAAGGCATCATCTTCAGCGGAGGGGAGCCAACGCTTTATCCCCATCTTTCAAGCCTGATCTCTCATGCCTCGGACAAAAAGCTCAGCTCAAGGATCATCACAAACGGCCAAAAAACGGCCGAGCCCAATTATCTGGATGAACTTATCAAAAAAGGGCTGAAACACATATGCCTTTCGGTCTATTCAAACGATCCTGCCGTGCAGTCCTTTCTCACGGATAATATATCTTCCTTGCAAAACATCAAAAAGACATTATCCTATCTCAAAAAAGCCGGCATCACCGTGGATATCGCAACCGTGATCAATAAATATAATGCAGGCCACCTCTCGCACATCGTCCGGTGGTTGACGGACAACTATCCTTTCATTAACCACTTTGTCTGGAACAACCTCGATCCGCTCATGAATAGGGCATCGAGCCACCCGGACACAATACCCAGATTGATCGATTTCGAGCTGGAGCTTCGTCACGCCATGGAACTCCTGCACCAGCGCGGCAAAACCTTCCGCGCGGAAAGGATCCCGCTCTGCTATATGCCTTCCTTTGCCCATTGCTCGACCGAAACCCGCAAGATCGTAAAAAAAGAAGAGAGGATAGTCTATTTTCTGGACTCCAAGGGGCTTGTGCGGCAAAAGAAGTGGGTTTACGGAAAAGCCGAGTGTTGCCATTCCTGCACGCTCTGCGAGATCTGCGCGGGCCTTTATCAGATGGACAAATTTTTCTCTTCCAAAGAACTTTACCCCTTATTCATCGATAAAGAAGAGGTCAAAAAAAAGATCGCCTTCAACAATGAATAACAACCGCAAAACATATATCCTTTCGCTAGATTCGCAATGCAACCAGCGATGCCTCATCTGCATGAAAAAAATGGCCATTGACAACAAAAGGCCTCTGACCGAAGAGAGCGTCGCAAAAGAGATCAAAAGCGCCAAAAAACGCGGATTTGGAAAAATAGACTTTTACGGCGGAGAACCGCTCACATATCCATTTCTGGCAAAAAGCATAAAATTGGCAAACGGCCTGTCCTTGCAATGCTTTCTTGCCACAAACGCGACAAAATTCTCGTCACGGAATTTTGCCCGGGCTTTTTTGGCGGACATCAAGATCAAAGAAATGCGCACAACTCTGCACGCGTCCTCGCCGGCGCTTCACGACCGCATCACCAGGGTCCGCGGAAGTTTCAAAAAGACGATCCGCGGCATCCGTAATATCCTTGATCTGAAGCGAACAAATATCTCCGTCAACGTCGTTATCAATTCCCTGAATTATACCGGCCTGGACAAAATGGCATCATTCATTCTCGGCCTGGGGGTCAAAAATATCACATTCTCAGGCCTGGTGTTAGAAGGCGAACTGACGCGCCACCCCGGGCTCCTGGTCGATCTAGCCCTAATTCAGCCGCATCTTAACCGAGCCATGACAAAATGCCTCGCCTCCGGAGCGGGCGCCAAGATCATAAAGCTACCTGTCTGTATCCTCAACCAAAAATTAAGACGGCCCCTGAATTGCATCAATGAAATAAACCATAATTTTAATAAACTGGCCGCTTGCCCTGATTGCCGGTATAACGGTTTTTGCCCCGGAGTGCCGCAATATCAAATGA
Source organism: Candidatus Omnitrophota bacterium (assembly GCA_003451585.1). Lineage (GTDB taxonomy): Bacteria > Omnitrophota > Gorgyraeia > Velamenicoccales > Velamenicoccaceae > UBA9636. The sequence continues at coordinate 132,846 of DMEU01000006.1, forward strand.
AGGCCTTCGGAACTCCTTCTTTTCTGGACTATGTTTGAGACATACTACCCTAAAAGATTTTGCAAAGAATTCGTAGCCGCCAAAGGCGACAGCCTGCAGCTTACGATGATCATGGCTGTCGTCATGGGCCTTAAGCCCGCCATGGATGACTGGGTGCCGGCACAGAGATTCGATGCTTATCAGAAAGCCTGCAGAAAATACGGCCTCTTTGTGGAAACAGATGCCGTTTTCCAAATTACCCCCGAAAACAACATCCCTCTCAACACCGTGGGCAGACAACAGCTCTCAACAACAAAGGCATTCGGATCGCTTTACAAGAAGGGCCAAAAAAAAGGGGCGGTACATGTTTTTTTATCCAGATCAAAAGATCACCTCAGGCAAGCCTTTGCAAACGGCTGGTATCCGTTGATCATAAAAAACAGGGTGGTGGACAGGCCGCTGGCCGATACTTTCCGCTATGGGCAGTGCCTCGGATATCCCGCGTGCTGTATCCGCTTTTTCCAGAGCCACAATAACTGGTACCGCTTCAGTTATCTGCATGAGGCTTATCTGAACACCGCATCTAAAAAAGGCTCTTTTTTGTGCAACCCCTTCAATAAAGACCTGGCGTATTCCTACATTTACCACATGCCGTGCTCTTATCGCTGCCCAAAGACAGCCAGATGGGCCTCCCGCGTCAAGGACTTGATAACATCCGAAGAGCCTGAATTCGCGCGATCGATCGACTTTCACCTCAAACGGCCGTATCTGGTCTTTTATGAACAGAAATATTACGCCTTTGACGGTGTTCTAAAAGACCGACGACTCTTCTACAAAAAAGCATTCTTTAGCGGAGGGGTCAAAGATAACAACCTCTATGAGCGCCAACTCGAAACAGGGGATTGTCTCTTTATAGAAGGAAAGGATATAGTGATCCTTAAAAAAGGCAGGATCGTCGAACGGATTAAGCCATCGGAAAAGGGATTCGCCCCGGAAACACCATTCATCGTAGATTTCTCATGAACCTGACAACGCACAAACGCACGATCAACAGAATAGAAGAAGGCGTGACCAGAAAGGACCCGCTTTTTGACGAGATAGCCCGTTATTATTTTTTTGACAAAAAGAAATTCACCGCGGTCCACAAATCTATTCAGGCATGGCTCAAAAAACACAAGACAGAAGAAGCACATGCCCTGGCGGGTTATGCTTCTTATCTGGACGGGGATTTCAAAGGCTCAACGCGTTTTTTTTTAAAAACAGTTGCTGCAAACCCTGATAATCTGGATAATTGGATGGACCTTGCGTTCAGCCTGAGGCATCAAGGCGAGATCGCAATGAGTTACACGATCTTGTTCCATTTCGACCTTGCCATACATTATTACAAGCGCTTAAGATTACGGACCGGCGACCTCAAACAATTCAAAAAAATGCTGTCGTTGATACTATCCCATGCGAAGTGATATCCTTTTTTTTATATTAACGGCTGTCATAGGCCTCATTACGAGCGTCGAAGACGTCCGCACCGGAAAAATACGAAATTTCTGGATTGCCATCGGTTTTATTTACGGCTGTATTTTATATCTCGCGTCAGACCCTGGAGAGCGCGCTCCCCATCTCTTCGTCGTATCCAATATGGCCCTGAGCCTGTTGACCGCTTACTGGCTCTGGAAATCTAAACTCTGGTTCGCGGGTGACGCCAAGCTTTTTTTCCTCTATTCCATATTGCTGCCTGCGGGCATCTACAAAATAGCTTTTTTCCCTTTTTTTCCTTCCTTTCAGGTCCTTTTTTTAACCTTTATCCCCGCGGCGTTCTATCTACTGATCTTAAGCGCCGTAGATCTCTTCAAGAATTGGGCCGAAAGTTCCTCGAAACTTTTGCGTGGCTTAAAGATCGGCGCGCCTTTTCTTTTTAAGAACACCCTGAGCTTCACGTTCATATTTCTTCTAAACCATATCCTCTGGAGCAGGTTGGCGCCTCATCTGCCGGCTTACGAATTCGCGAACCGCGTCATGTTCCTGGCGCTGTTTGTGATCTATAATCCCCTGAACATCTTTTTTGAATGCCATAAAAAAATTCACTACGCGGTCATCGTTGCCGGGCTGTCCATCGCGCTGCCTTATTTTTTGCTGGATCCGATGCGTGTTTCAAAGCAGTTCTTCAATTCTCTTACTTTTTGTATTTTGCTCATCATTGTTTCCGATGTGTACAGAAAGATCACAGACGACCACATCGAACGATCCAAAAACAAGACCATGCCTTTTGCACCATGGTTATTCCTTGGGATGCTAACTACGTGGTCCTTGATCCTCCTATATCGAGCTCCCCGTGTTTGAAAACAAATTTAAAAAGGGACAAGGGCCTTCGATAAAAATCCTCTACACAATTACGCCGGAAACGATCCGTCGGCTGGCCACGTTCAAGGAATTCTTCCGCGATCAGGAGACCCCAGCCGTCAATATCATCTTTCAACATTTTATGTTCATTGATCCCCAAACATACAAAAAACAATGCCGGACGCTCTCTCGGGAATTCGGCGTCAAAAACGCGGTTTTTTCCCGTGGGTTCGTCTTTCCGGGCTCAAAAGGAAAGGGCAAGCGGCCTTTGCGCCAAACCTGTTGGTTTCAGAAATCTAGCCTTATTACAGGATGAACTCCGGGCCTGCGCATTACTCTTATTATTGCAGTGCGCCGTGGCACCAACTAAATATTCTGCCAAATGGCGATCTTTATACGTGCCAGGACATCATCTTGGGGAACATCAAAAAAAACCTTCTTGAAAGAATCTGGAACGGCAGTAAAGCAAGAAAATTAAGAATGTTCGTTTCAAGGAGGCTTTTTCCGGCGTGTAAAGGATGTTTTTACCGCTATACCGACAGGGCAGAATAACAAACACCGTAAGGATCGACACAAGCAATACTTATCTCTTGGATTGATAAGCGTTATTTGATAAAATATCTCCAACCAAAGACTGACAAAACGCTTAAAAAACCGCTGAAATATAATGCGGCAAACCGGCCTCACAATAAACCGCTGACTTTAGTCGGCGGCATTCTCTAACGGGTAAAACTTATGGTTTTTTTGAAAAAAATAATTTTCATACCTTTGTTCTTTGTATTTATAACTGCCGCAAAAACTGCGATAGCGAGCAGCCCGGACGATACCGTTGTGTGGCGGTCAGACCTGCAGAGAACCGGAGCATATGCAACGCAGAATATCAAAATGCCTTTGCGCAAAAAATGGAGTTTTAAGGCCGATGGGAATATCAATGCCTCTCCTGTAATTTACAAAGACACCGTTTATATCGGAAGCTACGATGGAAGGCTGTACGCCATCGACAAAGAAACAGGGGTGATGAGATGGGCATTTGCCACCGGCGACTGGATCCACACATCCGTCGCAGCAGGGAAAGACAGGGTTTTTTTTGAAAGCAGGAACGGAAAATACTACTGCCTGGACGCTATAACCGGAGATAAGCTATGGACTTATCATATCGGGGATTGGAGCCTTGCTTCTCCGGCGATATACGAAAACACGCTTTTCGTAGGGAATGGCGGGGCCCTCTACGCATTGGATATAATGTCAGGAGCCCTTAAGTGGAAGTTTACGACCGAACTCGCTGTCTGGTCATCCCCGGCTGTCCATAAAGACACAGTATTTTTCGGCAGCAGGGATACGTATCTTTATGCGGCAGATATAAACACAGGCAAAGAGAAGTGGAAGTTCAAAACCGGAGGCCCCGTAGATTCCGCCCCGGCAATATTCAATGACACCGTATATTTCGGCAGCAGCGATGGTTATTTTTATGCCGTAGATTCAAAAAACGCAGAGCTTATATGGAAGGCTTACATCGGTTCCGAGATAAGCAATTCACCTGCGGTTTATGAAAACACGGTCTTTTTCGGTTCCTTCAACGGAGATCTATACGCTCTCGATACAACTACCGGTTTTATAAAATGGTCCATAGAAACGGGAACGCCGTTGCGCTCTTCTCCTTCAATAGCCGGCCAGACGCTCTACATAGGGATATTGAACAATTTTTTTGCGCTGGACATAAAAAATGGGGATGTTTTATGGGAATTCAATACAAACGGAGGCAGCGTTTTCTCATCGCCTGCTATCCATGAAAATACCCTTTACTTCGCCGGAGGCGACTGGTACGTGTATTCATTTGAATAATACCCGGCTACATAAAAGTCGAACCCCCCACACACATACCCCCCCACTCTTTTACTTTACAAAAAACAAGGTTTTGATATAATACGGCAATAAATTGGAGGCTGATATGAACAAAAAGAGCATAAAGGACATACAGATAAAAGACAAGCTGGTCATCATGCGGGTGGATTTCAATGTGCCGCTCGATAAGAAGACCGGGGTTATTACTGACGATACGCGCATCACGGCAGCGCTGCCTACTATCGAATACATCTTAAAGAACAACCCTAAAAAACTCATTCTTATGACACACCTTGGCAGGCCGGACGGCCAGGTTAAAGAAGAACTGCGGCTTGACCCTGTGGCAAAAAGGCTCCAGGATTTGATTAAGTCACCTGTTAAAAAGCTGAATGATTGCGTTGGCAGTAAAGTAAAGGCAGCGATCGATTCATCGAGAGAACAGGTCATACTGCTTGAAAACCTGAGATTCCACTCCGAAGAAGAAGAAAATGACGCTGATTTTGCCAAGGAACTGGCATCTTTAGCCGACATTTACGTAAACGACGCCTTTGGGACAGCCCACAGGGCACACGCGTCAACAGAAGGCGTAGCACATTATCTGCCTGCTGTATCCGGCTTCCTTTTGGATAAAGAGATCGAATACGTGGGCAGGTCTCTTGAGTCCCCTGAAAAACCTCTCGCCGTGATCCTTGGAGGTTCGAAAGTTTCCGACAAGATCGGGGTCATCGAAAACCTTTTAAATAAAGCCGATACACTGGTTATAGGCGGAGGGATGGCCTATACATTCCTGAAAAGCCAGGGCATCAGTATAGGTAACTCAAAACTTGAAAAAGATAAAATAGACCTGGCTAAAGACACCCTGGAAAAGGCTAAAAAGAAAAATGTCAAGGTCGTCCTACCGGTCGACCACCTTATAGTAGACAGGATCGATGAGCCTCTAAAGATCGAGACCACAAAAGATGCCTCGATCCCTGACGGTATGATAGCTGTTGATATAGGGCCGAAGACCATAGAGCTGTTCAAAAATGCCCTAAGAGATTCAAAGACGATATGCTGGAACGGCCCTTTGGGAATATTTGAAAATGATAAATACGCGGCCGGGACAAAGGCGATCGGCGAATTTGTCGCGCGCTTAGGAGTCAAATCGATAATCGGCGGAGGAGATACGGCGAGCGCTGTGGCAAAGTTCGGCTTAGAGAAAAAGATGACGCATATCTCCACAGGCGGCGGAGCATCGTTAGAATACATGGAAGGCAAGGTGCTTCCAGGCATAGCCGCATTACAAGATAAATAAACAACCGGAACATCATAAACAGGATGGCCATGAGACGAAAATTGATAGCAGGCAACTGGAAGATGAACAAGATCACCACCGAAGCCATCGAGCTGGCTAATGGCTTAAAGAGGGAGTTATACAAAATAGATGACGTAGACATCGTAGTCTGCCCGCCATTTACATCTTTAGAAGAGGTCTCGGAGATCATATACGAATCAAACATTAAACTAGGCGCTCAGAATATGCATTGGGAAGATAACGGGGCGTTTACTGGTGAAATAGCCCCGGCGATGCTCAAAGACCTGGGGTGTAAATTTGTTATTTTAGGACATTCTGAGAGACGGCAATATTTTCACGAAACAAATGAGATCGTGAACAAAAAGACGAAGGCCGCCTTAAAACATAATTTGACACCGATCGTATGCGTGGGAGAGACCTTGCAGGAGAGAGAAGCGGGAAAAGCGTTTGATGTAATACAAGATCATGTTTACAATAGCTTAGAAGGCCTTACGTCCGAAGAGACAGACGAGGTCATCATCGCCTATGAACCGGTATGGGCCATAGGGACAGGCAAGACCGCCACTCCCGAACAAGCCCAGGAAGTCCATCACTTCATTAGAGGCCTGCTGAAGAAAAAATATTCCGAAGAGCTGGCTGAAGCTATAATCATCCTATACGGCGGCAGTGTAAAGCCTGCCAACACAAAAGAACTCGTAGGCCAGAAAGATATCGATGGGGCGCTTGTAGGAGGGGCCAGTCTCGAAATAAAGAGTTTTTCAGAGATAGTAAAAAACGCATCCATATCGTAATTTTAAAGGAGGAGAATAAATGTTTGGTTTTATTATAACGGTACATGTCATTGCTTGCGCGCTCTTGATCCTGATAGTATTAGTCCAGCAGGGCAGGGGTGGCGGACTGATCGATTCGCTTTCTTCCGCTGAATCCATATTCGGGACAAAGACCAATACTTTTCTCGTAAAATCCACTTCTATCCTGGCCGTGATCTTTTTTATCACGTGCCTCGGCCTTGCCTTTCTCTCCATACAAAAAAGTAAATCACTCATAGAGACATCCTATAAGCCGAGTGAGGTAACGCAACAGGCACCTGCTGCTACAACTGTTGAAACCGCACAACAGGTGGCAACGCAGGTACCTGAAACGCAACAGGCCGAAGCACCGGCACAGGCGCCAACTCCGGTTCTGCCTCAGGCACCGGCTCAGCAACCTTCGCAAACCAATCCTGCGCCTTGAGGGATAAATTATTCTGGGTTTTCGCGCTCAGCAGCGTAGTCTACTTTACACAAGGCATTGAAACACTCCCTTCCCAGGGCCTCTTTTATTACTTAAAAGAGACCTTAAGATTTTCCCCTGAAAAGATCATGGTCATCTCCAGCCTTATCACATTCGCCTGGCTGGTCAAGCCCGTCATAGGATATGTAATAGATAATTTTTTGAATAAACGGGCCTGGATATTCATATCGCTGGCATCGAGCATGTTATTAGCCGTTGTCATAGGGCTGAACCATCTCCCGCTGTCCATTCTTATCGGCATACTGATAATCGGTTCGGCCTGGACCGCTTTCAGGGATGTAGCCGTAGACGGCATAATGTGTGTGGAGGGTAAAAAACATAACGCCACCGGCAAGATCCAGAGCATACAATGGATATCCATTTCCGCGGCAACGTTGATAACCGGCATAGCAGGCGGCTACATCGCGGAAAAATGGGACTACAGGGCCGGTTTCCTGCTGCTTATACCCGTCTATATAGTGGCCGGCATCTTTGCGTATTTATACAAGAGCAGGGAGCCGATGCGCGCAGACACAGCATCAAAATTCGTTGCCGATCTAAAGACCATCTTCACGAACAAAAAACTGCTTACGGCAGGATTATTCATCTTCCTCTACAAATATTCACCGTCGTTCGGCACGCCGCTCTTCTTTATACAAAGAGATGTATTCAAGTGGGGCAAGGTCTGGATAGGCGCGTTAGGCACCATGGGCACTATCTTCGCCATCGCCGGGGCGGTGCTCTATTATAAATTCAGCCAAAAAATAAATATTAAAAAATGGCTGTTTTTTTCGGTCTTTGCCGGAGCGCTGGCGACCTTGAGCTATCTTCACTATACGCCTGCTACCGCCATAGCCTACGATATCATCTACAGCCTGGTGAGCATGTTCATCTTCCTGATGATCATGGATTTTATGGCAAGGAATTCCGTCCCGGGCCTTGAGGCAGCGTCGTTCGCCTTGCTGGCTAGTTTAAGCAATATCGCCCTCATAGCCAGTAATTTATCAGGGGCCTACTTACTGCCCGTCATAGGGCTTCAATGGCTCATAGTCATATCTTCAGTAGCAAGCTTTTTATGCTTATTTCTTATCAATAAAATCTCCACCTAACGGTATCATCTGATATAATATCGACATGTTCCTACCCGAGACAAACCTGAAAAAAATACGAGATGGCGTTGATTTTACGCTAAACCGCATTCTAATAGTCTTCTTCTTCTGCATTCTGATGGTGTATGCCTCCCGCGAAATAGTGGACCTGGATCTCTGGCTGCACTTAAAGACCGGCCAATACATAACAGCGCACGGGATCATACCATCATCCGATATCTTTTCTTTTACCTTGCAAGGCAGGCCATGGATCAACCATGAATGGCTGTTCCAGGTCCTTGCATACCTGTTCTACGCGACTGCCGGGGCCGATGGCCTTATCATCATGCAGAATATCATCCTCATCGCGGCCTTTATGCTCCTGCTTTTCTCGGCTAAGCGCGATAACAATCATATCTTTGTTTTTATCATACTCTACCTTACGCTTTTAACATGCTCCTACCGCTTTACCATAAGACCGGACATCTTCAGCCTTTTTTTCCTGACAGCCTATCTATGCTTTATTAAGAATTTTACTGAATGCAAAGCTTCTTTTTTTATAACGGCTTTGTCCATAACCGCCTGCCAGATAGCCTGGGCCAACATGCATGGCTTCTATTTTCTCGGGCCGCTTGTCATCTTGATCTTTCTTTTGGCTGAACTTGCCAAAAGATACATAAAACTTCCTGCCTCCTTAAACCAGGTGCACCGTCTCGACGATAACCGATTACGCCAGCTTCTTTTGATACTTGGATTGACGCTAGCGGCCTGTATGGCAAATCCTTACGGCCTTAAAGGCGCGGCCTACCCATTTTCCGTGTTAGGACAAGTATCCGGAAAAGGCAGGATAGTATTCCAATATATACAAGAATTAGCCAGGCCCATCACCTTAAAAAATATCCTCGATGTGAATCAATTCTTCTTCTATAAGGCGCTTATCTTTATTTCGCTTTTTTCTTTCAGGTTCAACCGTAGGCACATCAATATCTCAGATCTCCTGCTCTGGCTCTTATTCACCGGGTTTTCCCTTATCGCGATAAGGAACGTGGCGTATTTCGCTTTCGTCGCGGCTTTTGTTACGTTTAATAACGTTGAACTGGCCTTTGAATACAAGAAAGGCCTTCCGAAATATTTTAATAACAGGGCGATACGCGCGGCATTCTGCTATGCGCTCATGGCCTGCCTGGTCTATTTTCCGGCAAAAGGGGCCCAAAAATATCTGCAGGTCACTGCTTACGATTTCGACGCTTACCAGCTGAAATCCGGAATGTGGGGGATCTCCAAAGCCAGGTTCCCGGAAAAAGCCGTAGATTTCCTGCTGACGCACGATTTTCCAAAACGCATCTTCAATGACTTTAATTCCGGGTCTTACCTGATAGGCCGGGCCTTCCCTCAAAGACAGGTCTTTATCGACGGCAGGACAGAGCTTTACGGGCCTGATTTTTTTACCAATTACGTCGCGGTGGGCAACGGCGATAAGGAGGCGATAGGAAAGATCTTGAATGAATATGGCCTCAAGGGCTTCTTCTTAACGACTTCCACCGATGACCTGCATATGGGGCTGGCGCGCTACCTGCTCAATAACCCGCTCTGGATAACGGTCTATTTTGACGAAAAGGCCATCATACTGCTAAAAGATATACCGGAGAACAGCGGCTTGATAAGTAGATTCAAGATCGACTTGAGCTCATGGACACCGCCGGAACCGGATTACATGAAAATAGGCATGGCTTTCCGCTACCCATTGCCATACGTATATCGCGCCAGATTCCTTAATAAACAAGGATTTTACGAGGCGGCGTCAAAAGAGGCCAGGGCCATCTTGAACCTTATGCCTAATAATGCTGAGGCCTTTAAATTCCTAGCCGATTACTATTTTGAAAATAAAGATTATAAGGAAGCGTTTGTCTACATACGCAATTCTCTCATACACGCCCCGGGCAACCTGTTCGCGCGTGCCAGGCTTGCCCTTATCTATTACCATCTTAAAGAAGACGAAAAGGCGTTAAAGGTTGCCGACGCCCTGATAAAGAATAAACCTAAATTCGCCGAAGGATACTATACAAAAGCATTGATCTTGATAGAAAAAGACAGAGAGGCGGCCAAGGCCCTGCTTCATAAAGCCACAGAATTGGCCCCAAAGGAACCGCGCTACAAAGCGGAATTAGATAACTTATCCTGAAAAACAGTTGTTTTTAGGTATTATTTCTGTATAATATGACACTATGTTAATTACGATTTTAAAGCCGTACCTTATAACTTTCATACCTATCTTTTTGGCGGTGGATATCATTGGCACCATCCCCATTTTTCTCGGTTTGACCGAGAACTTGAACGATAGGCAAAAAACCAAGATCTTGACCGACTCCGTGGTGATCGCCACTGTTTTGGCCGTTATATTCGCGTTCCTTGGAAAGCTTATTTTGAGAGGTTTAGGCATAACCATAGACGACTTCAAGATAGCAGGCGGGATCCTGCTCTTCATACTCTCCGTCTACCTTCTTATACCAGGAAAATCCAAAGATTTCGTAACGATGTCTTTAACCGAAGATATCGGGGTATTTCCGCTTGCCATCCCGTTGATCACAGGCCCTGCAGTCCTGGTCACCACAATGATGCTCCTTGACTCATCCGGCTTATTGGCAACACTGACTTCACTTATAATAAACATGGGTATCGCCTGGCTGGTGCTCCGCTATTCATCGATCCTAATAAAAGTCGTGGGTGGTTCAGGCGTAAAAGCCTTTTCAAAGATCAGTTATATCCTTTTGGCTGCCATCGGAGTAATGATCCTCCGCCAAGGTATCGCAGGAGTCATTTTTTCCTTTTAAATGGATAAACGCGTAATTACTTTTATTCTGGCAGGAGGGAGGGGCGAACGCCTGCACCCGTTGACAAAAGACAGGGCAAAACCCGCGGTCCCTTTCGGCGGAATTTATCGCATTATAGACATCACGCTTTCAAACTGCATCAACTCCGGCTTAAGAAAGATCCACACGCTCATCCAGTACAAGTCCATATCGCTTCAAAGGCACATGCGGCAGGGATGGAACATATTCAACTCTGAATTAGGAGAGTACATCGATGTCATACCGGCGCAACAGCGCATAGGCTCGAACTGGTATCAGGGCACGGCGGACGCAATTTATCAAAATATCTACACGATAGAGCAGGAAAAGCCGGACGAGATACTGATATTGGCCGGAGACCACATCTATAAAATGAATTACCGCTCTATGATCGACTTCCACCGGCAGAGCAACGCCGATATGACAGTTGGCGTGGTGGAGCTGGGCAAAGAGACGTCCCCTAATTTCGGCGTCATCCAGACCGACGAATCCAAAAGAGTGCTTGGCTTTCAGGAAAAACCAAAAGAACCCAAATGTATACCCGGAAAACCTGACATGATATACGCGTCGATGGGCATCTACGTTTTTAACCGGGAAAGCCTGGAGGAAGAAGTCGCTGAAGACGCCGCCAAGAACACAACCCATGACTTCGGAAAAGACATAATACCCCAGATGATCAAAAAAAAGAAAAGGGTCTTCTCCTATAATTTTAAGGACGAGAATAAAAAAGAGGCCCTTTACTGGCGTGATATCGGTACGCTCGACGCTTATTATGAAGCGAACATGGACCTGATCCAGGTCTCACCGGTCTTTAACCTCTACGATAAAGAATGGCCTATCCGTACCTGCCAGGAACAGTGCCCCGCCGCAAAAACGGTCTTTGCCGGCGACGAGAACCCTGAGCGCATAGGGCTGGTGCTTGATTCCATCATCTCCGGCGGCTGCATAGTTTCAGGGGGCAGGGTCCAGCGTTCGATATTGTCCCCTAACGTGCGCATCAACAGTTACAGCGAGATCTATGATTCTATCCTGATGGATGGCGTCAATGTGGGCAGGTATGCTAAAATACGCCGTGCCATCATAGATAAGGACGTCAATATCCCACCGAGCACCGTAATAGGCTACAACTTAAAAGACGACAAAAAACGGTTTACGATCTCGGAAAGCGGCATCGTAGTGGTAGCTAAAGGAACGCAAATATAATGGTCAGAAAAGCTCAAATTAAGGACGCAAAATACATACACGGCCTCATAAATTCCTACGCCCAACGCGATATCATGATGCCGCGTTCGCTCAACGAGATATATGAGAACATAAGGGACTTTTGGGTGGCATTCAACGAAAAGAACAAGAACATCCACGGCTGCGCAGCACTCCATATCGTGGGATGGAATGATCTTGCAGAGATCAAATCGCTGGCAGTAGAAAAAAAACAGCAGAAAAAAGGCATTGGCAGCCAACTCATCGAAGCCTTGCTCGATGAAGCCAGGGGCCTGCAGGTAAAAGATGTATTCGCCCTTTCATATAAACCCAAATTTTTTAAAAAGTTCGGATTCCGCGTCATATCAAAATCAAAATTGCCGCATAAGGTGTGGGCTGAATGCTGTAACTGCCCTAAATTCCCTGATTGCGGAGAAATAGCTCTTATCAAAAGAATTACCTAAAAGCTACAAAGGAGGAAACACAATGATGGATTACCTATTGAACGAACAGCAAATAATGATAAGGGACCTCTGCAAGCAGGTGGCCGAGGAAAAGATAGCGCCGGTAGCGGCTGAATATGATAAAACAGAAGAATTCCCTTGGCCCATTGTAAAGGCCTTGGCGCAGGCAGACCTGTTTGGCGTCTCTATCCCGGAGGAATACGGCGGATTAGGCGGCGGCGTCCTGGAAACTTGTATCGCGACCGAAGAATTGTCAAAGGCATGCGGGGGTATTACGCTCTGCTTCGCCGCATCTTATCTAGGCCTTGACCCGATACTATTATTCGGCACCAACGAACAAAAAAAGAAATACCTGCCGGACTTGGCCGCAGGCAAGAAATTAGCCGCCTTTGCCGTAACGGAACCGGCAGCGGGTTCCGATGCAAGCGCCATCCAGACAACGGCGAAAAAGAAAGGCGACCATTATATATTAAACGGCACCAAGCATTTCATAACTAACGGCGGAGATGCCGATATTTATGTCGTCATAGCCATGTCGGACAAGACCAAGGGCGCGCGCGGCGCAACGGCTTTTATCGTTGAAAAAGGCACGAAAGGCTTTACATTTGGAAAAAAAGAGGACAAACTCGGCATCCGCGCGTCATCGACACGCGAACTTATCTTTACCGACTGCGAAGTCCCTAAAGAAAATATCCTCTCAAGGGAAGGTATGGGTTTTATCGTAACAATGAAGACCTTCGATGTTTCAAGGCCAGGTGTCGCTTCGCAGGCACTCGGTATTGCTGCCGGGGCGCTTGAGGCAGCAGCAAAATACTCCAAAGAAAGAGTGCAATTCGGCAAACCTATCTCCAGTTTCCAAGGCATACAGTGGATGCTGGCGGACATGGCAACTGAGATAGAGGCGGCGCGCGCGCTCATATATTCAACCGCGCGTATGATAGACGCCGGAGTAAAGAACGTCTCAAAAGAATCGGCCATGGCCAAGCTTTTTGCGTCCGACGTTGCCATGAAGGTCACGACTGACGCCGTGCAGATATTCGGCGGTTATGGATATATGAAAGAATACCCGGCTGAAAAACGTATGCGCGATGCTAAAATAACGCAGATATATGAGGGGACAAACCAGATCCAGCGCAACATCATCGCGCTTCAGCTCATCAAGGAGATGGCGAAATAATGAATAATATCGTAGTTTGCATAAAGCAGGTGCCGGATACAGCTGATGTAAAGATAAACCCTGAGACGAATACCTTAGTAAGGGAGGGTGTTAAATCCATCATCAATCCATTCGACATGTACGCCATCGAAGAAGCGGTGCGCCTGAAAGAAAAGACCGGGGCGAAGACAATAGTTATCACCATGGGCCCGCCGCAGGCGGAGGCCGCCTTAAAAGAAGCCATATCCATGGGTATTGATGAGGCCTATCTTGTATCTGACCGGGCCTTTGCAGGTTCAGACACTCTAGCAACAAGCTATACGCTGGCTAATGCAATTAAGAAGACAGGGGAATTCTCAGTGATCCTATGCGGAAAACAGGCATCCGACGGCGATACAGCCCAGGTCGGCCCGGGCATATCGACGCACTTGGATATCCCGCAGGTCACATACGTTAAAAAGATAGAAGAGTTCAAAGACAATACGGCGCGCGTAGAACGCATGACGGAAGAAGGGTTTGAGATACTTGAAGCCCCGCTGCCGTGCCTTTTTACGGTCGTCAAAGAAATAAATGAGCCCCGCCTGCCGTCTTTAAAAGGCATCATGCGCTCCAAGAGCGCTAAAATAAAACTTTTGAACGCCCAGGAGCTGGATATCGAGGCGGACAGGCTGGGCTTAAAAGGTTCGCCTACGCAGGTAGTCAAGATATTCTCGCCGGAACGCAGAAAAGGCGGCGAGATATTTAACTGCGCGGCGGAAGAGGCTGCCGAGAAATTAGTAAACATTCTAAAAGACAGCCTGCACTAAAATCATTACAATTTAAATGAGACTAAAAGGGACAGGCCCTTTTAGTCTCACATAGACGGAGTTAAAATGTCACTGCATATAAGTAAAGAAAAATGCGTCGGATGCACACTCTGCGTCAAGGTGTGCCCTTTTGGCGCGCTTTCCATGCACGAGAAAAAGGCGATCGTCAAAGAGGATATTTGCACTCTTTGCGGCGCCTGCCTTGACGCATGCAAATTCAGCGCCATAACATTAAAAAGGGAACAGGCTGCCAAAGCTGACACAAATGCAAAAGGCGTATGGGTATTCTGCGAACAAAAACGCGGGGTGGTCCAATCCATAAGCTACGAACTACTAGGGAAAGGCCGCGAACTCGCAAATAAGCTAAAAGCCCCATTGTGCGGCGTCTTGATAGGCCACGATATTGAACCAAGATGCATAGACTTGATCCATCGAGGGGCTGACATCGTATATGTTGTCGACCATCCGGACCTGAAAAACTTCTTAGACGATCCATACACCAATATCTTTGTGCGTCTTATAAAAAAATATAATCCTGAAATAGTGCTCTGCGGCGCCACATCCATAGGCCGGTCGTTGATATCCAGAGTGGCTGTCAAGATACATACCGGCTTGACGGCTGATTGCACGGGATTGGATATCGATGAAAATAAAAAGATCCTTTTGCAGACCAGGCCCGCATTCGGCGGCAACATCATGGCTACCATCATCACACCAAATCACCGCCCTCAGATGTCGACAGTCAGGCATAAGGTCATGAAAGAGGCGCCTCACAACCCGGAACATAAGGGTAAGATAATCAAAGAAAGCTTTGAAGAAGAAGTGTACCGGTCAAGGACAAAGGTCTTGGAAACCGTTGAGGAGATCACCTCTACCGTCAATATCGCAGAGGCGGATATCATCGTCTCAGGCGGGCGCGGAATGAAGGGACCGGAGAACTTCAAGATCTTAGAAGACCTGGCAAAGGTTTTAAACGGCGCCGTGGGTTCGTCGCGGGCGGCTGTTGACAGCGGATGGATGCCTTATTCACACCAGGTCGGACAGACTGGTAAAACCGTCTGCCCAAAGATCTACATAGCCTGCGGCATATCGGGCCAGATCCAGCATTTGGTAGGCATGCAGTCTTCGGATACGATCATAGCTATAAACCATGACCCGTGTGCCCCCATATTCAGCATAGCCACATTCGGCATAGTCGGGGACCTTTTTGAGGTCGTGCCGCTTTTAACAAAAAAATTCAAAGAGAAATTAAATAGGTGACTGCCATCTGCCACAGGCGGATCTAGAGGAGTTCAATGTATTTCAAAAAACTAGAGATATCAGGATTCAAATCCTTTGCCGAGCGGACTATTCTACATTTTGAACCCGGCATCACCGCGATCGTAGGCCCTAATGGGTGCGGAAAGAGCAACATATTCGATTCCATCCGCTGGTGCCTGGGAGAACAATCCATCAAGTCACTTCGCGGCTCCCAATCCATAGACGTCATCTTCAACGGGACGGAAACAGCGCTGCCGCAGAACATGGCCGAAGTATCGCTTACCATCTCCAACGAAGCCAAGATACTGCCGATAGATTACGAAGAAGTAACGATCAGCCGCAGGCTCTTTCGGTCAGGAGAAAGCGAATATTTGATCAACAACAATGTCGTCAGGCTAAAAGACATAAACGAACTCTTGATGGGCACCGGCATCGGCGCAGAGTCATATTCTCTGGTTGAGCAGGGAAAGATAGACCTTGTCATAAGCTCAAAACCCGAAGACAGGCGCCTTGTCTTCGACGAAGCCACCGGCGTAAGCAGATATAAAGCCAAAAAGAAAGAGGCGATGAAAAAACTGGAGGAGACCGACAACAACCTCCTGCGCGTCAACGACATCATCATGGAAGTCAAGCGCCAGATAGGCTCCATAGAGCGCCAGGCCAGCAAGGCGCGAAGATATAAGGAAGTATTCGAAAAATTAAAAGAATCAGAGCTGAAATTCTCAAACCGTGAGATAAACGCCCTAAAAGGGGAACTGGCGGTATTAACAGAGATGGCAAAAGGGTCCTATGAGGAAGAGCTTGGGCTGAATAATTCGCTGCAAGAGCTGGATAGAAAGCTAATAACGCAAAAAAATGAGCTCCAGGAGCTGGAAACGAAGTTGACCGAATTTAAAGAAGAGCTCTCGAACCTAGAGAACACCAACGCGCGCAACCACCAACACATAAACTTAAACCAGGACAGGATAATCGACCTGACAAAACACGTCGAGCTCCTGGCATCCCAGAAAGAACAACTAAAGCAAAAAATATCGGACCACGAAAAGAGCATCACTGAACTCTCGAACCAGCTAACATCGCTGCAGGAGATCTTTTCTAATAAAGAAACCAGCCTCTCTGACAGGGAGAAACAATTAAGCAGCCTCATCCAGGAGATCGAGGCCGCGCAAAATGACACGAAGTCACTGAAATCCAAGATATTCGAAATAAACCTCTCCGACACGCAGATCAACAATCAGCTTAATGAAAATAACGCGGCCATCCACACACTCTTGAACAGGCAGCGCCGCTTAGAGACCGAGCAGCTTAAAACAGGCGAAGAGAACAACGCGCTTTCGCAGAATCTTTCGAATGTAAACAGCGAGATATCGTCCCAAAAAGATAAGATCTCAGGTGTCTGCGGAAGGCTGGAAGAACTGAATTCCCGCAAGACAGAGCTTGAGGCAACGCTGAAAAGCGAGGAAGAGCACCTTAGAAGACTGGAAAACGAAAAACTCAGCCTTCGCTCACAGGCTGAATTCTTAAAAGAACTTAAATTGACTTACGATCAAATGCCCGGGGCCCGCGAGGGAGTATTAGAGATCCCTGAGGTCCCGCAGGACAAAATTACCGGCATAATAGCCCATGCCCGAGACGTGCAGTTCAATACCGCTTCTCAGACTTATCGCATCACATGCGAATTAAAGTTCATCTCCTTTGACCTTGCGAGCCTTGAGGCAAGGATAGAAGAGGTCTCCGGAATGATTACCTCTGCTACAAACAGCATGAGTGAAAAAGAAAAAGAGTTGATGGAGCTCTTGAAAGCTATAGAGGCAACTGAAGAAGAGCTTATGTCGGAAAAATACATTTTGACCAACAAGGAAGCGGCCTATTCAAACCTGTCTGAAAATGCGCGGCGCATCCAGGACGAGCTGTCACTTATAAATATAGAGCTCACCGAAGTCAACGACAACCTGAAAAACAGCCAGGAAAAGACAGACAGCTTAAAGATCCAAGCCTCATCCTTTAGGTCCGAATTGACCCAGATAGACGAGCGCATAAACCACAACACCCATCTGGTGTCCGAAAATAACGCCAAGCGTGAGAATATGCTGGTAGAGATCGCCCAGTTAAAAACCGAACTGGCCAACCAGAAGGCAGCCGAAGACAGCTTGATCTCAAATCTTGACTTCTTCAAGAACGCCTACAACCAGGATACTGCGTCATTGAACCTTCATGATAAAGAAATAAGCGATTCCCAGCAAAAGATCGCGGAACTGAATGCCGAAATATCGGCATTGGAAATCCAGATACAGTCAAATGAGGAAGAGATAGACGCCAAGACAAAAGAACACAGCCGCTTGAGCTCCATGAGGACCGAGGAGATCAACAGCCTGGATTTTACTCAAAAACAGATCATAGACCTCGAAGAGAGGATCGACAAGATAAAGGAAGACAACCATCGCTTCCAGATGCAGGAACAGGAACTGGTCTTCAAACATACCAGCCTGAAGAACAGGATACTGCAGGCCTACGGCATAGACTTAGACGAAACACCGCTACCCGAGCCGCAAGAAGAGATAGATATGCAGGCCCTGGCCCAGGAGATCGCTACGCTAAAGGAAAAAACGGAATCTTTCGGGACAGTTAACCTGGTAGCCATAGAAGAGCTCGAAGAACTCAAGAACAGGCACGACTTTCTCACACAACAGCAAAATGACCTTAACCTGGGCAAAGAGTCGCTGAAAAACGCCATCTTAAAGATAAACCGGACAACACGGAAGATGTTCCTTGAAACTTTTCAGATGGTGGCCGATGAGTTCAAGAATTATTTCAAACTGCTTTTTGGAGGAGGAGAGGCAAAGCTGTTTTTACTCGATGAAGAAGACGTCCTGGAATCAGGCATCGAAATAATCTGCCGGCCGCCGGGCAAAAAGCTCCAGAATATCACGCTCTTGTCAGGCGGGGAAAAATCCCTTTCTGCCATAGCGCTTATCTTCGCTATTTTTAAGACCAAGCCATCTCCGTTTTGCGTATTAGACGAGATAGATGCGGCCCTTGATGAATCTAATATCGACCGCTTCAGCCGTATGCTATCAGACTTCTCCAAGACATCTCAGTTCATCACCATCACACACAACAAAAAGACCATTTCACGCGCAAATGTCATGTACGGCATCACCATGGAACACTCCGGCATGTCAAAGATAGTCTCGGTCAAGCTCCACGAGAACGAACACGCCAAACAATCCGCCGCCGCGAAAAAAGAACCGCCGAAAGAAGAACCGCAAAAAGAAACCCAGGCCAAAGAAGAACCCTCCAAAGAAGAACCTTCATCAGAAACCGCCACAACGAATTAAAAAACTCCTGAGCCTATTAGAGCCTCCAAAGCCGCTTCCGGCATTTTTTCCGTATATAAGCTCAATAGCCTTCCTTAGCCTTCACCGAGCCGCCGGTAATAGCCTATTATA
>DMEU01000017.1:0-39230 GCA_003451585.1 Candidatus Omnitrophota bacterium
ATGGGGCCGTTGTCGACTGTTATGGCCGTGAAGTTCTCGTATAAGGATATGGTGCGTTCGGCGTGGACTACGGCTGTTGCCGGGTTTTCACCAGTCTTGATTACTTTGACTTCCACGGCATCGGAGACGGCGTCAGGGGTCATGGGGCTGCCCGCGCTGTTCCATGGAATTGTTACTACCCCGCTGACAGGAGCTACTGAATCTATCAAAGTATAACTGCCCGCGCCAACCTTATAATACGCACTCACGTTATTCACACCGTCCGCGGTAGCCATAACGTTATAACTGTTATTCTTGATAAGCCACGGCGTTCCGTCAGGCTGTGTAAGGGTAAGTTTTCCGACTATCTTAAAGCCGCCGTCAGGCGACTGGCCATAATAAGCGTCAGCCAGGTCATCGACATCTTTCACCTTGATCCTTACTGCATCAGCCGAAGCAGCACCAGGCACATTTTCCCAGGTATACTGGCCCAATGACGCGTCAACAGGCGCCGAGTTTATCTTCTGGCCTATAGGATAGCCGCCTGAACCGTTAGCTATATCATAATAGATATCGACCTGGGTAATTGCGGTAGAGCCGTTCTCGCGCGTCCATTTGATCAAATTGACGCGGTCAGGGTCGGTATTTCCTATATCAAGGACAACTGAAGTCTGAGGGTCTGTTACGGTAAGCTTAGGATATATCTTTATAGTGCGCGTCATGGGGTCATGGGTGGAATATTTCTTCCATGAAACACGAATGTCCACGCTGTCGCTCTTAACATCAGCCGCTGTGGGCCAAACATACGTATTGGAACCATTGGCGCATTCGACATCTGTGGCTATTGATGTGGGACTGCCTCCTATCAGGTAATCAAGATTGACCTTTGGATTAGCAAATTCCAGGGCGACATTATCCCATTCAAGGCCGGCATTGGCCACCCACGTAATATTCTTATTCGATGCCTTGGCATCCAGAGTAGCGCCTGCAAGAGGAGCAGTGAACGAAGTAAATGAGGGGCGTATCTTAAAAGCCTGCGTAGATGTTTTTGTAAGTTGAGTGCCGGCAGGCGCGCCTACATTGCTTATGCGGATACGGCCTGTCTCGGTGATCCTCCTGTCGGCGTCCTTGATACCCGCTGGCCATACATAGCTGTTATCACCGTCATTGCCGGAGGCGTAGCTGTTTTCAAGCACAATAGTATCGGAAAAATCACCTTTTGCCGAAAATTCGATAAGCAGGTTACCGATACCGCCCTGCCTGTTCCATTTAATAATACCACCCTTGACATTGTCCTGGTTATAATCAGTGCCCAGCGTCCAGGCCTGTGTGCCGTCATCAGGTATAAGAAGCGTCAATTTACCTTTAATTATATAGCCCGGGTCAGGGTTAGGCGCGTAGTCTTCGGTAGTGGAATTTGTCTTTGTAGGGTTACCGTGGTCAAGCACACGGAAATCAACATCATTAGAAATAGTGTTATCAACGCCTGTCCAGGTCCAGACTTTATAATCCGGATTCGAATCCGGCGTGCCGGCAACACCCGCGGGGTCGGAAATAGGTATCCATGACTCTCCGCCATAACGGTATTGAATATCGAACAAAGAAATATTGCCGTTAGGTTTCCACTTTATTGTTTTATTGCCGTTAACTTCCATGTCGGTTCCGAGAGCATCGGAGACCACCTGCACTTCGGTAATACTACCGATGATACTGTTATAATTCGCGCCTGCTGGATATACCGCGTTGACATCCTGCCATTCGTTACTGTGGCTATTGACTATCTTTACTTTCACGTAAGCGGAAGTTACGTTAGGTATCTTCCAGGCAAACGAACCTATGCCTCCGGCACCTATTGATATGTCATCGGCATTTGCTCCAAACTCATCTTTTACAAACTGCCAGTCAGGCAAACCCTGGTCTCCGTCTGTGCAGTAAAAGATATCCACGGTCCCCATGCCGCCCTTATATTTCCACGTTATATATTTTATAGCGTCAATAGGCAGGTCTATGGGGTTTACAGGATCGGGGTCATTAGCCGCGCTCTTTACATAAAGATCTGAAAATTTGCCCTTTATATAGAATACACCGTCTGAATCATCATATGCCTCCGTATCGCCCTCTTTTTGTATACGTATGACGGCCTGGTTCGTCATAAGGTCCGGCACGCCGGCGCTCCAACTGTACGGGGAAGTATTAGAAGCGATGCCCTGCGCTATAACTCCGCCTTTGTTAGTCCTGGCTATTTCTAAATTAGCTGGATTCGAAAGGTCGATATCCGGAAAGTCGTCCGATGTCCCAGCCACGCCGTCAAAGCCCAAGCCGTTATTCGTAGATAACATTATTTTAAAAGACGCAGCCGAGCCCTGCGGCAGGTCCCATGTTATGTTAGGCATTGAGCCTACAGCCGCCTCATACGTATTATCGTTAGGCGCTGTCAGTTTGATCACCGGCTTGATCTTAAAATACCCCTGGTTTAAAAGAGAGCTTGACGTTGTAGTAACATCCGTGTCCGACGTAACCACTACGTTGGCATACTCGGTAACTACGCCCGCGGGTATATTCCAGGGGAAGGGCTTAGGCGTAGGATTTATGTGGTCGGATGAATATATGGCTACGCTCGCGTCGTCATACGGCGCTGAACCGTTGGTATCATAGTACAATACTATATTGACCTTGGGCACACTTCCTGTAACCTCCCAGTCAATGAGCTTATCCTGTCCTACTTTCCAAAAAGGAGTCTGGACGCCGCTGGGCGTAACATTCAAAATGCCGCCTTTAAAGCGTATGGGCAGGCACGCCCCGTAAGTCCTCATAGCGGTATCAGCCAGATCTGCCGGATTATCAATGCTTTCAACACGAATAACGGCATTGGACGTTTCTATGTTAGGTACTGTCCAGGCCAACCCTGTAGCGCCCAAGGCATAAGGAACGCTCTCTGCCTGGCCCGCGGTGCATTCCACATTCGAGCATGTGACAGGATAGGGGAACCCGTCATCGCCTCCGTTATAACTCATGCGTACCCTTACATTGCCTACAGCACCCTTTGTGTCCCACTTGATATAATAATCAGAAGCAGGGGCGGAACCCATAACGAATTCCTGGCCGTTGGTGGGAGTGACATTATAAATCTTACCGCGGACCTGAAAAGGCTTAGTTTCCACCACTATCGGAGAAGGCAGACCGGCGCCCAAAGCGGTAAATTTAAATTTGCTGTATTGCGTGCCACCCACATCGATGACATTATGCCCCGCGGAATCAAGATAACTATTGGCCGCTATCTGATCCCACGCCCAGGCAAAAGACACAGCCTCCGTAGTGCCGTCGGGATCAGGAGAAATAATAGTGGGGTTCCATCCGCCTCCGCCGTAATGGAAATACTCGATCTTTAAATTCCCGATAGAACCTTTTTTATTGAACTGTACGCCGGGGCTGGGCAGAGAATCTCCTACGACCAAAGTATCTACGCCGCTTGCGCCTATTGCCCTGGGGAAAACGGCAACGATCTTTCCATTGATGGTAAAATCCCCTGTATCCGCGTAAATATCACCAGGATATGACGCGGATTTCACCCTTACACGCACCTTATTGCCTATAGCGTTAGGCACCTTCCATAAGGCATAACCCGTTACATCCGGCGTACCTGTGGCGCAGTCGATTATATCGAACGGAAAATCATCGACTCTGGTCTCGGGGGTGCCTGTCTGGCCGTCAGCTCCAAGGCCGTTATTGGTATCATAGGCAAGACAAACTTTAATACTCGTAGGAGGCGACGTCGATCCTTTTGTAAACCAGGAAATATTGGTATCGGCTATCTGTTCATCATCAACATATAAAGTGGTGCCTCCTATAGAAACACCCGTATATTTTTTCTGGATAGTCAGTGTATTTGCGGAAACATCCGATATGGCGCCATCCTTGGTCTGAACCTTGAATTTAATATTTGAAACCTTATCAAAGTCATCTATCGCGTCGTTAGGTATAGGGTTCCATAAATAAGAACCGTTACCCGATGGTACATCCGTTGCCACCGTATGGTCAAAGTTAGGCGAGCCCTGGTCGCCGTCAAGCGCGTAAAATATGTCCACATCACCCAGGTCTCCAACGACATCCCACTCTATGCTGTGATTTGTATCTCCTATCTTCCACGTATATGCCCCGCCATCTGATTCGTTCTTAAGGCTCAAGGTTCCCTTTATGGCAAAATCATAATTGGCGTAAGAATACACCTCGCTCTTTTTTCCTGTCTGGTATACGATAATGCGAATTTTAGTGCCTACGATACCCGGTACATCAGGCACATTCCAGGTATACGATGCCTCCTCACCCACCAGATTGTTATTAGAAGGTATCGGAGACGAGGTGATCGTGCCTAAATAATCATCGGCATCCGGCTCTCCGTTGGCCCCTGTCTGGCCGTTGGCGCCCAAACCGCTGTTAGTGTCATATTTCAATTCTACTGTGTCAAAATTCGCCGGTGCGTTAGAAGGATCAGGCTTCCACTTGATTACCAGATCAGCACCTACATAAATCGCCGGGAACCCGACCTGATTAGGCTGTGTCAACGCAAGGTAAGGTATGGTCTTAAACTGCGCCGAAACCCCTGACGTCCCGTTTGTCTTATCTGTATCCCCATATAAAGAAACCTTGACCCTGTTCGTGCCTATATGTGCCGCGTCTATTGTCCATGAATAATTGCCGCCTGTGCCTATATCAATGACATTAGACGTAAGATCAGTAAACCAGCTATTTCCGTCATCTTTCGAAAGGCTAATGACCACTTTTCCGGGAATAGAGCTGTTGCCGCCATTGACAGACCACGTTATGGTCTTTGTTACCCCGCCTACGCCATGTGTTACCTTGACTATGTCTCCCAAAGACGGCGAGTCAACAGATATGTTGGCTTTTAAATTAATAGCCGTTGAATCGCCATACACCGTATCTTCAGCTCCTACCTTTGCGATCCTGACAGTGACAGCCTCAACATTACCGGAGGCGTCATAACCCAACGGCGGGGACACCTGCCATGACTTGGTCTGCTTAACATCAGGCGTACCTGCGCTATAATTATCCGTGGATTTTACGATATATTGAGGGCCGTCGGCAACAAGTTCAGCCCAGGTCTGAGAAGCCCTCTTATATTTTATAACGATATTGCCGAGAGCGCCGTGCGGTGTCCAGGCTATATTATGAGATTCGCCGTTACGCCATATAGTAACATCCCCTGTATCAGGAGTATTATTCGTCAAAGAAGACGAAACTATGAAAGGAGAACTTTCTCCGTAAGTATCGGAATCATCCGGATGTGACGGGCCTGCGTGTGCGCACTTGGCTATCTTGATCTTTGCCTGAGACGATACCGTAAGGTTCGTTGCCAGAGTCCAGTCATAAGAACCGCCTCCTGCATCAGTACCCGCGGGCTGATTACTGGCTATAGGTGTGGAGTCATATGATAAACCGTTATTACTGGAATAATAAATATCTACCGCGCCGTCTGTAAGCCCTGCGCCAAAAAAGCCTTTCTTGTCCCACGTGACGGTATGCTGTTCACCTAAAAGCCATGTTACGGATGAAGCCGGAGTGACATTTGATATCTGGCCTTTTAATGTGAATACTGTGCCTGTGCTATCAACTGTAGTCGTAGGAGGATTTGGGTCGTAATTCAAAATAAGCTTTAAGATATTGTCCGCGCCTATCAAGTTCTGGCCGCCTATGCTTGAAGGTATAGGATCCCACGGCCATGAGCCGCCTGAGCCTGTACCCGGTGTAGCCCCTGTGACAAGATCATAAAAATTATCTCCTCCGTCAGGCGAGATCTTAATGGTCATAGTCCCGGGAGTCAGCCCGTTTAAGTCGCCTTTATTATTCCATGTGATACTCTTAGCCTCGCCTATCTTCCATGTGTTCGGGGGTTGGATCAAAGACAACGTACCCTTAATAATGAAGCTATTATTTGAAACATCGAAATTCCTTGCAGAAAGATCGGTGTCCACTATTTTGATCTTTAAATTTTCACCTATAAGGTTTTTGCTTGCGATGCTTTTAGGTATTGTCCAGGCATAGGTGTCCAGCGTTCCGTCTAAACCAGAAGCCGGGGAATCGGCAACGCCGTCCGCGTCCGTATCACTGCTTAATATGTCCGGATAACCGTCCGCGCCTCCGTTTGTGGATATGTAGATAGTTACTTTATGGTGCCCGCTTGGGCCTGTACCGCCTGTCACCAAAGCATTAGCATGCTTCCATGTAATATTTTTAGTCTCACCGACCTTCCATATATCGCTTGCACTGTTAGGCGCTGTGACCTTTAACGGCGGCAACTCTGCCACAAACCAAGGGATATTAATGGTACTGCCGGTGCCGCCGCGCGCAAAATCGATCTGCGAGACGCCGGTTAAGTAAGACGCAACAAAGATCTCATCTACAGAAGTGGCGCTGGAACCCCCCGAAACAGAGAAAAAATTAAAGGCGCGCGTTGTATCTACCGAGTCCGTCAATGAACCCGTAGCGGTAGTCGTGCTGGTACTTGCCGAAGATTTCTGGACGAGCGATCCATCCTTAAATTCGATAAGATACCATGCGATATCGGCTGTATCTGAACTATCCACCCTGGTGAAAGTAAGGGTCTGCGCATCGGTTAATTCGCCTCGCACCGCATAATCTCTCTCATCACCTGCGGTGCTCGAACCTGCTCGAGTAGTAAAAAACAAAGCAGACTTAGTCACATCTACTGCGGGATTAAGTGTCGCGGTATTCGAAAGGCTGCCTCCGGCTATCTGCAACGTATTATGCTGCACATTAATATCATCATCGAAGGCGACTATCTGATAAAAAACCTCAAGCATCCATTTAGAAGCAGTATCATCCCTCTTTAAGGTCATCTGGTTCGTGGCTGTCAACTCCGCTGTGACGATCGTATTTTCATCTGAGTTAGACTGCGGGCCGCCGGACAGCCTTAGGCCGAATTTCCTGCTTATAACGGGGAAGGACCTTGAAAGATCTACGGTCACAGGTAATGTAACGACCTTGGTATATGTGGTATCAGACATAGCGGTGCTGCCGTGCGTAACCGTTACGCCATCGACAAATTCCACGACCTCGTAGTTTACCGTAGCCGCGGTCACTGCAATGCCGCGCTGTATAAGAAGCGTCTGGGCATCGTCGAACTTCACGGAAAAAAGATGATCCGAAGGGTAGTTGGCGTTAATATTTGTAGATATTGTTATAAACGCCTTGTTGGTATCGATAAGCACACCGCCGAGCTGGCTTGTCAGGTCAGCGAGCACAACGGCATCATCCGCACCGAAAGAAACGCTGCCTCTCAATACCCTTTTGATCTGATAAGCCTGGGCATCCGAGAAATGGGCCAAAAGTATTAACGCAACGAAAGTGAAGCATATGACCTTCAAAAAAGCTGCTACTCCGGCTTTGAGGCCTTCCACGACACCCACCCCCCCTCGAGTATTACACGTTATCATTGGCCAGGATCTCCAACAATGGCTTTCATTCTTCGGACACCAAATTCCCTACACCCGACTGTATAAAATTCACGACCCTTGCCTTTGTCTGCCTCTTATCTTTAAACGTTTCATCCTCAGAAACCTCATCTTCCGGCACGGGCTTCTCATATTCCACACTAACCAGGTCGCCTACC
The DNA here is from genome assembly GCA_003451585.1 of Candidatus Omnitrophota bacterium. Classification (GTDB taxonomy): domain Bacteria; phylum Omnitrophota; class Gorgyraeia; order Velamenicoccales; family Velamenicoccaceae; genus UBA9636. The sequence continues at coordinate 7,628 of DMEU01000017.1, forward strand.
TTAATATCGGCAAGCTTTGTCTTATGCTTAACCGCGGTCTTAGAATCAATAGGTATAAGCATCTCATATTCTGTGCCTGAATCATAATCCCTCTCGTATACGATAGAGATGTAATTTTTATCTATGCCGGAAACCTCACCTGAAACGGTCTCAACCGTAAAGGCATAATCATCCTGGGTTTCTGAGGCGGCCTTTTCTTTGGCTGACAACTGCTTTTGGGCCTGAGTTTCATCCTTAGCCAAAGCAGACGATATAATAAAGGTAAAAGATACTGCCACTGCCCAAAGTAACATCATCTTATTTTTATTTTTCATATCCATCTCTCCTACCCCTTCCGACCGTCTTCCGTTCCCGCATCGGAACCGGTTTCCGATGCGGGAACGGAGGTTACATACTTACAAAAGAAAAATCCTGCGGCTTTCCATCTTTCGGTCGCAGGCTCAAAACACCCTTCATCTGTTCGCCTTCAACTTCACCCCGCCACAACGCAACCCCCGTATTAGATGTCTGCATGGTCTCCCAGATTATACGGTCGCCGTCTCTGGTCAAAGAATAATTAGAAGATTTATACCCGTTCAAATCCATATTCTCAGACACCATCCTGCCTTCGGAAAAATGTATTATGTCGATACTCTGAAAAGGCGTGCCTGCGACAAACTTTACCTGCCAAGTCATGCCGTCAAGCTCCATCTTCTTTTTTGGGGCCTTTGTTTCCAAAACTGCCGCGCGCTCTAAAATAGGTTGCGGCACCGTGGAAGTATCGTCTGATACCGTGGCAGCCGCCCTTTTAACCGCCCTGTTGGCGTGGAAAAGAGCTGTGCCTGCTATTGCCACAAGAACAACACCTGAAATAATGGATATCCTGACTTTATTGGCCCTTGTTTCTACGAAGGCCTCAGTTTCCCTAAAAGCCGTTCCTTCGCGCATTTTTTGTATTGCCTCCGCGAACTCATCAGAACCCAAAAAGACACTCCTTGAGAGCCCTTTATGTAAAACCGCATTTTCTTCGGAACACTCCTTGTTCATATAATCTTGGTAACCCGATCCAGACAGATATGCCGACACCTCACCAATTTCTTCACTCATAGAATTAGCCCCAAGAGGCGTTTCCGGTCCGCGCCCCAGATAAGCCTGATAGCTCGAATAAGTATAATCCTCTGCCTGAGAAACAAGGCCCGATACTTTAGGGTTAAGATGGATATAACGCGAAAGCCTCAAAAGATTTGGCTCTTTTTCTATGATAACCGCCTTAAAACGGCCCCGAAAAAGGTGGCCCTGCCTGTTATGTTTCTTATTGTAATATTTAGTGTAAGAAGATGTGATATTGTGCATTATCTCTGAAAGCGTGGTATCAGGCTTTGTCTCCACCAAAAGATGGATATGATTCGGCATAAGCACGAAAGAGAACAATTTAAAGCCATGCTGATTTTTGTATTTGCTCAAGAGTTCTTCGTACATAAGGTAATCCTCTTTATCGTTAAAAAGATTCATCCCTTGTATTCCCCTGCTTGAAACATAATATAACGCTCCTTCTACATGTATCCTTGGCGCTCTTGGCATGTTCTATCTAATTGAAAGCTTGTTTAGTGTCATGTATCAAGTGTCCGGTTGCAAGTAAAATCTTTCTTAGTTTTTTTGTTTTTTTCTTTTTTTGCTTCTTGATACCTGAAACTTGATACTTGCGACTTTCTTGCCTGGCACTTTTGCTACGGTGCCTGGCACTTTTGCTTAACAATAAAAAAAATCTCAGGCAAACGCCTGAGATTTTATCTCTTAGTTTCGGCGGCTTGCCTGTCCGTCACTGTTCATTGACGGACGCATAGCTTTGCGCCCCAAGGTTACCCTATGGTTTGCCTTTTCGTTCTCCAAACATCTATTTCTTAATAACAAATATACCATCAATTTGTTGTTTTTTCAATCCCCCCCTATCAAACAGACAATTACTTCTTTTCGGTCAAGCTTAATGCTATGGAAAGCAGGAAACAAGTATTGGCGAACAACAACAATGCTCTTGCTTCTAAATTCGCGGGAGGAAGCGGGATCATGGTGATCCTGGAAATAATCCCAACGATCATGCTTATAATACCGATGATCAGTACTATTTTGCCCGGTTTCATCTGCAGCCTCCTTTTTGTTCTAACCCTTGATTAACTTAGTATTTATAATAAACCCTGCGCCATGATAAAGCAATGATAATTTTTAACATCCTATATGCCGAGGCGTTCGTGCACTTCGTGGTCTTTGCGAAGTCTTCTGCCTAGCACCATAAGGACCGCGATCAAACCGAACATTATGCCGCCGTCTATAATAGCCAGGCCTCCGAACATGGCCCTATGGCTTTTGGCGATTATCACGGCTGTCAGCCCCATTGAAACGCTTACGGCAAAAATAAATAAAGCGGCACTTATAGGGCGCAAGCCCAACTCTAAAAGATAGTGGTGAAAGTGATCGCGTCCCGCGTACTCAAGCCATTGGACCACATTGTGTATTTTTTTCTCTCTATATCGCATAATGGTAGTGAAGGTCATGTCAAAAATGGGCACCCCTAAAACTAGTATAGGGACAGTGACCTTGATTATGTTGTCCGAAGCCCACGAACCCAAAAGCGCTATACCGGATATAAGAAACCCGATGAACATGCTGCCGCCGTCACCTAAAAACATCTTCTCCTTTTTAAAATTAGACGGCATAAAACCAAGGCATGACCCGATAAGTGCCAACGGCAAAAATATCAGGTTTTGCTGGCCTGTCCAATAAAGGATCACGAAAAAAAATATAGAAGAAAAAACCGCGTTGCCGCAGCACAGGCCGTCTATCCCGTCTAAATAATTAAAGGAATTTGTTATACCCAGTATCCAGACCAGGCTAATAACGACCTCGCCTATATTGCCCCACAGGTTATTCGGTAAAAATTCTATGCGAATGCCGGCGTTGATCACTATGGCGGCCGCCAAAAACTGGACAAGCAGCCTCAGCCTGGCGGAAAGACGCCTTTTGTCATCTATGACACTTACGATAAATATAAGAGATGAGGCCAGAAGCAGTGAGGCGCTGGGCTTATCAAGCCTCTGGACGAAAAGAAAGACCGGAAGCATGCCTAACATGACACCCACAAACACGGCAGCACCCCCCAGAAGCGGCACGGGGTCCTTCTGAAGTTTACGGACCTCCGGATGGTCGACGATATTCCATTTAAGCGCGAACTTTCTTAAAATAGGCGCGCACACAAAACTCACAAGAAAAGACAACAACAACGGTATAAGTATCCTGTCCGCCAATTTATATCTCCTTTAATATCCTAAGCGCTTTAAACCCCTCGGCGTACTTTACCCTGCCCTGGAAACCCCGGAAGATAGCGCATGACTTGGCGCTCTCAAGGATGCTAAGATTCTCAATGCGTGTGCGATGCACTTGTGAACAATGGATCCTTAAAAGCTGAAGCTTCTTTTCCATTACCTTTGATATATCCACAAAAACATCGGGCTCAAAATTCTGTGTTGTAGGGACCTCGTAAAAAAGCACTTCGCGTATATAACGAGTTGCCGAAAGCGCCGCGTGGGCCAGCGCGCGATGGTCCTGATGTATATCGCTCAAATAATTAAATAGGACCGTGTCCGGCTTGACCTCTTTTATAACGCTCTCTATGCGGTTAATAACAGAGCGGTCGCGCGGTATCTCCGTGTCTTTGTAGCCGCCCCAAAATATCTTCTTGACCTTCATATAGCGCGCGGCCTTCTCCTGCTCGCATTCACGCAATTCAGGCTTGCCGCCGATCTCGCCTCTTGTCAAAACGAACATATAGACCTTTTCCCCTTTTTGCGCGTACCTCATCAATGAACCGCCGCAGCCTATCTCAATATCATCCGGATGCGCCCCTATCGCTAGAATACTCATATAAAGCCTCCTCAGTGATTAGTTTCCAGATTCTAGCCACTAGCCACTAGCAACTAGCCACTAATCAAACTCCCAAACTCGCTATAACATCCTCCACGATCTTATCATCAACTAAGGATGCGTTATTATTAAAGCCCGTCAAAAGGCTCATGTCGCATATCTGATTTATCCTGCGCGGTATTCCGCCTGAATTTTGGAACACAACCTCAAGCGCTTTAGAAGTAAAGAGTTGCGCATTTTTCACACCTGCCACACCCAGCCTGTGTTCTATATATTTTTGGGTATCTTGCAGGTCAAAAGGTGCCAGGGTATACCCAAGCGCCACCCTTTGCGCGAACGGCTTGTGTTTTCTGACCTTATCCAACAGCTCAGTCTGCCCCATCAGTATAAGAGTAAGAAGGAACCTTTCCTCTGTCTGAAAATTGAGAATAAGCCTGAGCTCTTCAAAGATATCATCATCGCGTATCAAATGGGCCTCATCGATTATCACAAGCGTTTCTTTGCCGTCACGATGGTTATTCACCAATATCTCTTCAATGCGCTGCAGGAAAGTATCTGCGGACATCTCGCTCAAATTTTCGCAAAGTTCGGTCACCCCCAGCTGCCTGGCAATGGAACGCAACAACTCAACGCTCTTTAAATACGGATTATTGATAATGGCCACCCTGTAAATATTTTTATTGAGCTGGTTCAAAAGCGCCCTGCCCAGGACGGTCTTGCCGCAGCCGAAGATACCGGTCAGGACAGCCGCCCCTTTTCTCTGTTGGACAACATACAAAAGCCGGAACAAGGCCTCTTCGTGCTCTTTAGAATGGTATAAGAATTTAGGATTAGGGGTGTTCTCAAAAGGCGCCTCGGTCAACCCCCAGTATTGATTATACATCATTCTCCCTTTATTACCTTCAGGCTGTTTGCGCCTTCATTGAACAGAAGGTCCACAACAGACATATACGGCATAAAATCTTCTTTCCCGCTTGAAAATTGCTGCCTGTAAACAGGATGCCTGAAATCCTGATAACGAAGCTCTATTTTGTTTTCGCTAAAACTATCCTCATCCAGATAGTCTCTGCCGCCGGCTCCGGACAAATAGGCATCGGCACCCAATGACCTTCCGATATTAATTATCCGTTCTGTTTTCCGGCCTCCGGCATTCAACTTGGATTCAAAATATATGGGCCTGTCTATACCCAGGCACTTTAGCGCGAACATGACGATCTCTATATTTAGTTCCGCCAAAAGAGTCCAATCTTTCCCGTATAAACTTTCAAAAAAAGGAAAATACCTGTCAAAATATTCCGCGCGGGCATACCAGCTTTTTAAGCTCTTTAAATGCCGCGCCCTCCAATCACGCGAATTATCTATGCGGACCTCGCGGATTTTCTCCCCTCTCTGATTCACCACCGGCACGGTCAACCATATCCAGCCGTCTTTGGCGCGTATCTTGTTGCGGTTCTGGTATTCCCGATGCTTATAATCAACATCGTCTAAAAAAACAAAACAATCACTCTTTTCTATCTTATCAAAGAACCCCAACCAGGGAATATACTGCGGCTGATGGACTGAATATATCATGTAACTTATAATAACATAAGTGGATAAAAAAGAAACAGAAACTACTCATCGTTTATTTACAAATATCGGATTGACGATGACCAATTGATCGCCGTTCTTTATCTCGAGGCGGTAATAGCTCCTGCCTTTTGGCAGGCTGTTGTCATCATATCTTATATCAAGGGGTTGCGCCCCGGCAAACGCCTTGAGCACCTCCCCATTTCTGATCAATTTGAATTCAGCGTCCGGGACAAGCCCCTGCGCAGAAGAAAATCCGCCTTTTATCTCTATAACAGGCATTCCCGCGATATCGACCTCGCCTCCGATGGACGCGCTCTTACCTGTTGCCGGGTCCCTTATAAAAAAACTCTCGAGTAAAAACCTGTTATTCCATGCTCCGCGTGAAACATATACCCGCCCTTCGCGCAAAGCCTCTAAGACAAGATCCTCATCCAACCCTTCAATAAAGACATATGTCTGCACATCATCCATCCTGCGGGTAAGATCGGATACCGTGCCGTAGTCAAAGGCAAGCCCGCCGACAGCCCACACAGGCGACTCCATCTCTCCGCGGCAATAAGCCCCTAAAAGACGGTCCCAGTCTCCGCCGATCTTGCCTACCTGGGCATAGCCTTCATAGAAAACAGCAAAACCGGTATAGCCGCGCGTCTTATACAGATCGCCTGTATGCGCGCGCGTCTCTATGCCAACGCCGGCCTCGCTGCTGATATACTCTGCCTCAGGGTGCGCCCAAAAAGTCAAGCCGCCTTCTTGTCTCACATGATCGACCAGAAGCTGGTAAGGCCTGGAACCCGCGAATGAATACTGGTCATATTTTAAAGTTCGAAAAGGAAAGTTGTTAAAAAGAAAAAGCGCGCTGAAACCTATCAATAGCAGGCCTCCTAAGCGCCATTTTTTCGAAAACTTGCACAGCTCCCTGCCCGCCTCATCCTCATAATGGCATTCCCGTTTTTTAAGCATCATAATGCCGAAAACCAAAGTTACAAGAGGCCACAAAAGGCACAAGCTCTTGATGTTATACGGCTCCATGATAGCGCCTCTGTTTGATAAGACAGGCAGGGCCCTATATTCGTCATATTTTTTCAGCCCTACAACAAGCATATGCTTATGCCAATCAGATATCTTAAAATCCTTTAAAAAAGGAAGGCCCTGCCAATAATAAAAAGGCGCGGATTCCACCCCGGGAATAATGACCATGCCCGGGTATTTTCTGGACTCTAACTCTATTAACTGCAGATACTTATCAATACCGAATTTAAATACGGAATTGGATTCCCTGGTCTTTTTAAATACATTCCTCAACGGCCATAACCCATATTCCCATTTCATAAAATCACGGTCGGTGACAATGACTATATTTATATCTTTTGTGCGGGCCGCCTTTATAACCTGATCCAAGCTTAAATTGCCTTCGCTAACAGTTGTTGCCACATGCATTGCGACAGGTTCCCAATGTTTTTCTGCATAAACACTCCCACAGAAGACAGAGAACAGAAGACAGAGAACAGAAAACAAAAGACAAGAGACGGAAGACTGAAAATAGAAAAATCGAACGTTGTCATTCTGAGGCCCCCCAGCTTCGCCCTTCGGGCTTAGCTCATAATGACAAATATCGATCTTCATTCTACCCTCTATCCTCTGGCCTCTTTCGCCTATCATCTGCGCGCCAACTTCCTATAAATTTCTTCAAAACTTTTAATCATAACCCTGTCGCTGAACTTCTCATCCACCCAGCCGCGCGCAGCCTGCCCCATATCACTCCTCTTTTTGTCATCCTTGAGCAATTTTAGTATAGCTTCTGCCAGTGCGCCAGCGTCCCCGGGCCCGACCAATAGACCTGTAACTCCGTCTTTAACGATCTCCGGCACACCTCCCACCTTCGTAGCAACAACAGGTATGCCCATCGCCTGCGCCTCCAAAGCCGAGCGGCCTACGGCTTCATTCAAAGACGGCAACACAAGTATGTCTAAGCCGGACATCACAGCATCGATATCTTCACGCCATCCAGTGAATATGATTTTCTCCGCGAGGCCTGCCCTGCGCACTTTATCTTCCAGCTCGTTCCTTAAGGACCCGTCTCCTACGATAAGGAATTTAACATCATCACATTCTTTTAACGCGATCCCGGCGGCTTCAATAAAATACCCTGCCCCCTTGACCGGTTCAAGGCGCCCAAACATACCAACCGTATATACCCCTCCATCAGGCCTCAGCCTGTCCGCGGCATACACGGGCCTTAAAAGCCCCAGGTCTACGCCGCTGTATACCACCTCGATCTTGGATGAAGGGCATATACCGAAAGAAACAAGATCATTCTTCTCAAGCTCAGTTAAGGCGTGTATCTTGTCGCAGAAAAGCGCGGCAAACCTTTCTGCCAGGACCACCGCCCTACTCGCCAAATAACCGAAATAACCGTAGAACACATGGCCGTGAGGAGAATATATTACTTTGCGGACACCCGCCAATTTTGCGGCCACCCTGCCCAATGCCCCAGCCTTGGCAGTATGCGCATGGACGATATCAAACCCGCCCTTTCTTAAAATGCAATAGATATTTATACACGCCAACAGGTCATAAAATGGATTTATGTCCCTGCGCAAGGCCGATACAACGACAGCCTTTTCTTTAAGATCTCTTATGAATTCTTTTGACTTCTCCGAAGGACAGGCCGTGCGGCCGTAAATAAGGGTTAGATCAAATTCATCCGGAGGCATTTTTTCAAACAAAAGCCGTACTATATCAGGAGCCCCTCCCCTGTCCATGCGGGTGATGATATGAGCAATTCTAATCTTATTAGCCATCATTAATTAAAAATTAAGAATGAAAAATTAAGAATTTTTTCTTTTGGATGATTTTACAATGCTAGATAAGATATTTTTTAATACGATTGATTCTTTAATCAAGATCTTTATTTTGTCATCCTTGATAATTTCAGAATCGCAGATCAACCTCAACCATAGATTCGTTTCTCTGGCTTCTTTAAAGGATATTTGCATCTTATAAATAAAATCGTCTTTGCTGAAAGCGCCTTGCGCTTCTTCTATGTTAGCTGCGATTGAGGTCCCCGACCTTAAAAGCTGTCTGCCCAATTCATAACCAACAATCTCCTTAGGTAAAGATCTAACCAGTCTTACAATTTGCAAAGCAAATCGATACGTTCTTTCAACTATATCTTTTTCTTTTTTTAATTCTTCATTCTTCATTTTTAATTTTTAATTGTATTTTAATATCTATACAATTCCGTGCATCTCCTGCAGATAGGGAATATGCCTTCTTTTTTCAGCGTCTGCCTGTACCTTACGGCCTTTTCGCTGTTCCAGGCCTTTATGAAACTCTGTATCTTGATGTTGCCGAATGAATATGAGCAGTTAAGGCACGGCTTAACATCGCCTTCCGGAAAAATATAAGCACATACCCACGGGCTCAGGCACCTTGCGGCGTACTCAGAAGGAAGATAATCCGGATTTTCATAATATTCTTTCAGCGCCTTCTCCGAAAAATTCGGATAAAAATCAACGCTGAATTTATGGCTTCCCGCCAATATCTTTTGCATCTTCTTAAATAGCCCGCCGGGGTCAATACCCGGCTCAAAGACAAAACCCTCCCAGTCACGCGAAGAGCATCCCAGAAGACCGTCGAACTTCTTCTGTTCTTCAACCAGTTCCCTCTTTAAAAATATAAGGTTGTGGAATGTAAGCGAATTTGCCTTTGCCCTTTTTGCCACGTATAACATGACATCGAGCTTCTCATAATTATACTGGCTCACGGTGCATTGAATATTGATCAGGGGTTTTTTAACCCTGAAGTTCTCCTTGAGTTTATTGACCTCGTCAATGCCCGCCATGATCCTGTCAAAAATACCCGGAAGGCCGCGTATCTGGTCATGGAGAGGGCCATCGCCGTCCAAAGAGATATTAAGTTCGTCCCAGCCTGCCCCTACGATATCCTGCGCCGCCCTTTCCAGGAGCGTGCCGTTAGTTATTATAAGGCCGTGCAATTTCAATTTTTTTATATACTTCATGATATCGATGCAATCCGGATGCATCAATGGCTCTCCTCCGAAAAGGGTGATACCCGGACTGAATATGCTGACCTCTTCTAAAACCTCGCGTATCTCCTCGAAAGAAAGCCAACTCTGCAGCTTACGGATATCTTCGGCTTTTGAAGCGCCTATATCTCCCCACTGGCCGCACATCTTGCAACGCAGATTACAAAGCCTTGTCAAAAAGAATGTGATGGCCTCTGGCGCGGAACTCCTGCCGCGGCCGAAATAATAAGAGTAATAGGCTGAGAACCTCCTGCTGGCAACCTTGGCGGCATACATCGGCTGTTTCACAGACTTAGCTATGAATCTTTTCAAATTACGTAATGGCAGCATACAAACCTTCCTCCGATCCCGCATCGGAAATGGTCATTCTATAGTAAGATGTTTAATATGTTCCAACATGCGCTGATAATCTATCCTATCTTCTACAAATTTTTTATAATCTTCCGGCCTCATGTCGATATATTTCGAAAATTCACAAGTCATGGAACCAGACAAATTGCTTTCTTTCATATAATCATCAAAAGAAGAGAACTTCCAATCCTGCGGCCTTTCTACGATAGATGCACTCACTGGATTCAGATGAATATACCGCGTTAAATGTAAAAATTTATCATCCGTATCCACTAATACATTCTTAAATCTCCCTTCCCACAATGGCCCGCGCCTTTTATGCTTCAAGTTAAAATATGCGCTGTAACTTTTTAAAACCAGATTAATAAACCTGGATATACCCTTATCCTCAAGTTGTTCCACTAAAAGATGCACGTGTGTAGGCATAAGACAATAGGCTAAGATGCGCACAAGTTTATCTCCACAAATTCTTTTTTCAAAATCCTTTTCGCCAGATCCCAAAAAACAGGAAAATTTACACGGCGTTTTTTTAATAGCGTAAAAAAATATCAACTTACGCATTCTCTCGTAGTCATCACTTGCATTAAATATCTTAAAACCGGCTATACTCCTTGTAAATATGTGGTATATCCCATTACTATACAATTCAACTTTTCTATAAGGCATATGTCTACCAGGCTCCAACCAATTTCCGATGCGGGATCGGAAATTGGGTTTTATCTTAACAGGACCCTTATCAGGAGATGCGGATGTATTTTCATAGGATACGGGAGTATCCTGTTCAGGCAGCGCATAATAAAGGCCGTCAAAAAAAACATCCGCAATTCATTTATCAAAAAATAAACCCACAAATATTTTACAGGAAAAACATCATCTCCGGAATTTGACCCCTTATAAAGCTCCACCTGCCCTGCATCCCTAAAGAGACCTACTAATTCTCCAGGCGTATATTCCCTGACATGGTAAGGCCATTTACAGCGCATGAATGTATAATTCGGGGTGGAGACTATCACCTGCTTGCGCGCGACACGCACAAGGTCTTTCGCAAAATCCACATCATTTTCCACATGCTCTATGACATCCATAGCGACAACGGTATCCACCGTCTTCGTACCCACCTTAGAGATATCCTTGATCTCAACGCATTCTTTCCTCAGGCGCTCGTCAAGGTCTATACCGGAGGCTTTTAAAGCCTCTTTTGACAATAGCTCCAGCCCTTTGCCGAGCCCGCAGCCTACGTCGAGCACTATATCGCCCTTGCAGAACTTGCCCGCAAAAGCATACCACCCAAGCTGAGAAGAACATGTCCGGCCGCTTTCTACGGTTATATCGCCTACTGTCTTGTATCCCGGGTTAAGTATGGGCGAGGTTCTCTTTTTCATAAAGTGTTTTTAATGACCCTGACTATGGCCTCTATGTCTGCCTTCCTGACTAAAGGATGCACGGGCAGGGTCAACAGGTGTTCGGCAAAATAAGCCGCGTTAGGGAACTCGTCCGCCTTATATCCCAGGTCAAAAATATGGTGCAAAGGCCTTAGATAAAACCTGGATGAGACTATGCCCGCCTCATCCAAAGCCTTGGATATTCTTTTGATCCTCTCCTTATCTTCTATTATCACTGGAAAACGGTTGAACATGGGAGTTATATCTGCGGATATCTTCGGTACTCTTACTCCTTCGACCCCGCTTAAAGCCTCCATGAGCATGCGGCCGTTACGCTGGCGTATATTAAAAGGCTTTTTTACCTTTTCCAGCAGACTTAAACACACGGCAGAAAGATATGTCACATAACGATGCACTTCAAACTCGCCCGGCACCGCATTATCCCTGAACCTGTCTATCAACGGATGCAGGAGCCTGTAGAAAAACGGCCTGAAAGCCAAAGAAATGCCAAAGAGTTTAAAGACAAGCGTAAATCTACTGGCAAGGCTCTGGGGAGGATACAACTCCACTTCCGCCTCTATAAGAGACGCCAATTCATCGGACTGCGTCACAATACAGCCGCCTTCATACGCAGGAAGGTTCTTGCCCCTGTTAAAACTAAAAAAGCCTATGTCTCCAAATAACCCCACAGGAGAACCGTCTATCTTCGCCCCAAAAGCCTGCGCGCAATCTTCGACCACGAATATATTTTGCCTACCCCTTTTTTTATTTAAGCCCTTTATGCCCGACCACGGGATGCCGAACATATGGACAGACACAACACAAAGCGTATCCTTATTGATGCGCCCCGCCAGGTCGGACAGGTCGGCATTAAAATCATCCAGGGAGATATCGCACAAGACAGGCTTCAATCCGGCCCTGCGAACAGCTACTATAAGGCTTGACGCTGTATAAGAAGGCAATATCACCTCTCTGCCCCTATGCAGTTTTTTAAGCACGGACAATATTATATAAAACGAGGCCATGCCGCTATTGGTTAAAAAGACATGCCTGGCGCGAAAAATATTTTTAATCTTTTTGCATAAACTACGCTTTGCCTTTCTGTTGAAGACGGCAAAAAAAAGGTCCAAAAGGCCTATCGGGTGCCCGATAATGGAGATCTTCCTAAACATTCTTTTGCGCCTCCAAAATTATAATAGGAGCGAACTTCTTTATTGGAAAATCCAGATAAAGTCCGCGGGTAACGCTAAAGTCAAATCCTTTCAGCAGATCCACGATATCCTCCCTGCGATATGTATTAAGCGGCAATTTTCTCTCTCTGACTGTCGCGTCATAAAAACTGGCCAGCCTGAACTTCAAGACAAGCAAGGGATTAAAGCTATTGCGGAATTCGACTATTATCCTTCCTCCGGGCCTGCAGACCCTGGCCATCTCTTCGAGGATTTGGCGCACAACAGATAAACCCTCTACGTTCAAAAAAACATTAACACATACCACAGCGTCAAAAAAGCCGTTATCAAAAGGCAGGTGCCGGCCGTCAGCTTTAGAAAAAGTAACGGTATTCTCATTTTCCGCCAATAACTGCCTCGCCCTCTCCAGCATCCTGTCCCAGGAATCCACGCCGTAAAGGCGGAGGCCTGCATTTATCCTGTGAAGCCCTTTTAAAAAAAGGCCTTCGCCGCACCCCACCTCAAGCAGCCTGCCTGTATAGCCGCCTGCCAGTCCTATCGCGGCCTGCCTTATCTTTGCCTGCCAGTATCCGGCGGAATACTCACCCCTCTCTTTCGGCCTGGAGGTAACTCGCAGCAACAATTCATATAACTTATCGATCATATCTGCCTCTCGTTAACGGATGATCCGTTAGATCAAAACAATATTTTTTAGTTTATTTGCCGTCCGCTGACATTCATCCTCGCCTACAGACCGGGTTTTCTCCGCTGACACAAAAAACCTAATACTTTAAAACAGACTTATCCAGACGCAATTTTAAATACGCCCTTTTCTTCTCTATTTTTTTGTACCTTTCGAATATCTTTCTATTCTCGGGCCTCGATACTTTCCATGAAGCAAAAAACACGCTGTCCACGCATCCTTCAACTATAAAATCAGGATCATCTATTATGCATTCTTTTACCGCGCGGCAGACATCTTTCGCGAAGGTTTCGAAACTCTGCGGGCCATAATCGTGCATAGCGATAATACCACCCTCTGAAAGCAGGCCCTTCCACAACAAAATATCCTTCTTTACATAACCATACTCGTGGCATCCGTCTATAAAAAGCAGGCGTATGGGCCCATGAAAATCGCCTGCCGCGTCTTCCGATATTTTAAAGATAGGCGATATATATGCCTGCACGCCTGAATTACGGATGTTCTTGAGAAACAACTGCTTTACCTCATGCTTTTCCTGGGGATCGACAGCATATACTTTCTCCCTGTTCTTAAGATACGAGCCATATGCCAGGCTTATAGTCGTGCGCCCTTTAAAACTCCCAATCTCGACCACCGCCCCCTCTTGCGGCGCTCCGTTACAAGCGCATTCAAACAAAAAACTATTCTCAACAAAAGAGCTTACTGTGCCCAAACCGCCCTTGCGCGACAAATAGAGCAAAAACCGGACGTTCCCGGTATAAAATAACGCGAAGATAAAATTTAAGGCCCTGCGCACCCTTTCTTTAACGGCGACTATATTCATTTTATCTACTCCTCAAAAGGCCCTCCGCCGCGCCGAAGACATCCTCGACAGACAGCGCCTTCAGGCACTCCATATCGCTGCACTTCTCTTTGTTGCATGGAGCGCATGGGCTCTTTTTTATGGCCACAACAGCGCGCTCCGATATGTTGCGGGGATCAAACCTCGTCAGGTCCCCGGGCCCGAAAATAGCCACCTGGGGAGTTTTCAATATCGCGGCAACATGCATAGGCCCGGTATCATTAGAAATAAAAAGACCACTCCTTTTTATCAAGGCGGCTAATTGACAAAAATCAAGATCAGTATCAGGCGTAATATATCCGCCCGCGGCAAGGCGCGAGAGTCTTTCCAATAAGCCCTTCTCGCCGGGCCCTGCCAAAACCATGACCTTGCAGGAAAACCCCGCATTAAGCCTGTTTATAAGGCCGGCAAAATTCTCTATCGGCCAGCGCCGCGAATACATGCCTCCAATATGGATAACCACCAAAAGGTCATCCCCGGCTATTCCAAGTTCCATAAATTTCGCGTCAATATACTCTGTGTCTTTTTGCGGTATATCAAGAAAAGGCCGCTTGTCCGCGGCTTCGGCGCCCAAAAGCCCAACTGTTTCGATATCCAGGTCTGCCTCATATTTTGTACCCAGGTCGCCTTCACTTGCCTTTAAAGTAAAAAACCAGCCCCTCTTCTCCGTATCGCGTCCTGCCCTGATCTTAGGCCTGATGATCCCCAGGAGAAAAGCAACCTTCATCGCGCCCGCGCACGAAACAAGCGTGCGCATATTTATGGCCGCGTCAAAACGCATGCGCCTTAACTCTAAAATTGCCTTAACATTTCTGAAGACCTTTGCCAAAGGTACGACGCCGCCATAACACATGTCGAAAACAAACATCTTGTCCGCCAGCCTCATATTCTCTACTACGGGCACGACTTTAGACGTCACAAGCATCGATATTTCAGCCGAAGGATAAGCAATCCGCAGCGCCCTTATCGCGGGGCCCGACAAGAGCACATCGCCCATCCCTCCGAGGTGCACAATGAGTATCTTTTTCAGGTCATATTTCATGTTCGTTTAAATACCCTGTACCTCACGGTGCCTGCTATATAACCTAAGGCATAAAAAAACTTAGACAGAATAAGCAAGGCCTTCATCCTGAAAACCGCCTCAAGGCAGGACAACAAGAATCTTCTCAGCCTCTGACCCGGCGTCTTTGGCGCTGAAAACTGCGTTACCGCCCGCGGATGCACATCGATGTTTAATTTTGGGTAAAACGCGTCCACATACGCAACGCCCGAGCCGTTGCGCAAATTGATCCTAATCAACTCCTCTAGATCAGCCGGGGCAGGATGGTAACACCAGGTATTTGGCGCAAGCATTATATGATAGCCGGCCTTCATCAGGCGCCAGGAGAACTCCGAGTCTTCGCCCCTGATGATATTTTCATTAAAGCCCCCCATTGAAACAAAAAGCTCCCTCGACATGGCAAAACAAGCTGAAGACGCCACAAAGACCTCCGCGGGCTCATCAACAATGTCATATTCGTAATGAGCTATCTGTCTTGAATACCGCCTCTGGAACGCGGACGCGTCGGGCGGCAGGCGCAGGGACGCGCACACCGCGCCATAAGCCTTGTTACTGGACAAAAGGCCTATCAGATTGGCCAGGTAAAACTCGCCGCCCAGCCGTATGTCACAATCTATAAAGACCAGCATTTCGCCCTTTGCCTGCTTTGCGCCGTTGTTACGCGCCCTTGCCGGAGGCGCAATGCCTGTAACGCGTATGACCTCGGTCTTAACATCCACCTTCTGACGCGCCAGGTCATCCAGCAAACCGGCGATATTATCATTGTCGCTTCTAGACGGGATTATAATAGACACTAATTCTGGCATACTCACCTTACGAACATATGGGCGATCTTATAAGTTAAATACCGCAATCTGCGGTCGCGCAAGATAACATCCTGGATAAATGATGTGGTATAGGCCCACGAAAGGATTCTTCCCAAAAGGCCGAGGCCGGACAATCTTTTTGCCCATGACCTGCGCATGGTCAACCTTGTTATGGCAAAGGCGTCCTTTAAAGCCTTTCGCCTTTCTTTTAAGCTCATATCACTGGTTTCGAATAAAGGCCTGTTGTCCAGAATAGGATAACGATCAAGATACTCTCTGTAATCTTCGAGGTAGCGGCCGTGCGATTTTATCCAGTCGAAAAGCGGAGTATGAGGAAAAGGTATTATGTTATAAAAATAAGCCACGCCTATGGGATACCCCAGCGCTATCCTGAAAGAATCTTCCAGGTCCTGCCTGGTTTCCTGTGGAGAACCCACCAGAAAAAACAGGTCTACCTCGTAGCCGAGCCCGCATGACTCTTCTATCCTGCCCGTAATGGTCTCTATATCCTCTTTTTTACTCAAGGCCTTGAGGACCTTATTATTCCCGGCTTCTACGCCAAAGGCTATCCGATAAAACCCGGCCTCTTTCATATACTCCAGGAGCTTGCGGTCAACGCGGTCCGCGCGGATACCATTATCGCAGCTCAGCTTCAATTTTAACCCTTCCTTAAAAATAAGTTCGCAAAGCCTCTCTACCCTGGCTTTATCCATTGTGAAATTATCGTCCGCGAAACTGAAACGCTCATAGCCCCTTTCGTACCAATACCGCAATTCTTTTATGATATTCTCGGGACTGCGCATCCTGAACGCCTGCCCTATAGAGCATTTCACCGGGCAATACACGCAATCAAAAGGGCAGCCGCGCGAAGAGACGACAGGCAGGGCGTTGACCGCCTTATTGATGGAGCGTTCCAATTCGAATTTCTCATATGTGGGAAAAGGCAGGGCATCGAGTTCTTTGATAAACTCCCTGTCGCCGTTATAAACAATGCGGCCATGAGAACGCGATATCAATCCTTTAATATCACCCAACGGCGCGCCTTTGCACAATTCCACAAGCGTCATTTCACCTTCAAGCACGACCCCGAAATCCAGGCCGGCGCATCCGGCAAATGCCTCCTCCCTGAATAAGGAGATATGCGGGCCTCCGGCAACTATCTTTAGTGACGGGAGGTCTTTTTTTATCTCGTTGATCAGCCCGTATGTCTCCAGATACCTGTAGGTCATCACTGAAAAAGCCAACAGGTCAGGCAAAAACTCTTTTATCTTTTTTTTCAGGGCACCGGCTGTATACCCCAGGCTCATATCCAACACGGCATACTCTATGCCTGCCGCCTTGAGCGACTCTGCGACATAACCCAATCCAGCGCTGAAAACAGCCCTTACCCTCGTGCCGCTATAGGGCGGATTGACAAAAAGCACCTTTTTAAATCTCATACCAGACCCCGGAGCAGTTTATCTTCTTCGTCTATGCGTGCCTGCCATGACCACAATTTCGATAAAGCGGCGTTCCTCGCACCGTCCTTCAACCTATTCATGACATCAGTATCAGACAAAATATCCCGCATTATTCGCGGCAGGTCATCCAATTCCTCCTCTTTCAACAGATAACCACTCTCCCTATGCACAATGAGTTCACGTATGTTGGGGTTATCCAGTGCCACTATGCACTTGCCCGCGACCATAGCCTCAAACAGGGAATTATTGCAATTACTATAACTTGTAAGGTTGATAAAAACATCTGCCGCGTTAAGCAGTTTCTTGAGCGCCGGCTTATCGACCATCCCCGAAAAAAAGACTTTATCGGATATATTATTTTTTGCCACGAACTCTTCAAACCTATTCTTGTCCTGGCCTCCCGAAGCGATGACGCATACGCAATCCGGATTAAGCCTGAATATTTCCGGAAGCCTGAAAACAAGCCTGTCGACGCGGTAAAAGGCGATAATCCTCGATGTTGAAAGGATGATCTTTTTCCCCGGCGGGATACCAAGCTCCCGTTTAACCATCTCCCCTATCCCGGGATCAGGGTCATACAAGCTGAAATCAACGCCGTTCCTCCAGTGCCTTATCTTCTCCTCTTTTACACCAAGGCGCCTGGCTAAAACGTCGGCGTTTGTGCCGTCTTTTGTGATAATGAGGCAGTCCGCCGGCAACCTCAACGCTAAAAAATCACGGCACTCCTTTATCCTGGCTAGAAACTTCTGATACTGCCACCACAGGCTCCTCGTGCCATAAACGCGCAAAACAAACTTTGCCTTAAAAATACGGCTGACCAGCCACGCAGGAAAAGCCGCCGTAAGGTCATGTGAATATATTATTTCCGGCCTTAACTTTCCGGCTATTCTGCGCAACTCTAAAAATCCGTATATCTGAAAGAACAGCCAGGCAAGATTTGAAAAAAAACTGGCCTTTATATGGCTGAAAAATTTATCCAGGCGCGCATTGTCACATTGAAGCGACTCGATAAAAGGCATGCCGAAACGGTGCATATGAATGCCATAGTATAGCGACTGCCCGGGCTTAGAATGCCAAGCCGGGCACACAAAATGCGCCTCCCAACCCTTATCAACCAGCCCTTTTTGCAGTAGAAAGATGGAAGGTATGCCCTTGCCTTCCCCGTGCGGCCAGATATTTAAATAAGAAAGGCTTAAGATCTTCATGCCGGCTTTACCTCAAAAATAATATTTCTGTATCCTGCGGCCTGGACTTCGGAGGTTATGCGCAGGACCCTACTGTTGTAACCATCGAAGCTATGTTCGTTGAAAAGATAGCGGTGCTCACCTGAAAAATAGAGCCGCGCGTTCTCTATGTCAGGCGTGTAGGGCGTACTTATTAAGATCGCTTTTTTAACGAAGCGCAGGTACTTGTCAATTATCGCCAGAGGGTCGTTGACATGCTCTAAAATATGGCTTAAAACAATATAATCATAGGAACGCGGCGGCGCGTCTTTTAAGATATCAAGCAAAAAATAATTTATCTCACCTGATTTCTTCCTTGCCTTTTCTATGCTTACAGGGCTGAAGTCAGCGCCTTCCACATGGGCGCGGGGAAACATTTTTTGCAACAATTCACATCCGTCGCCTAAGGCGCAGCCGATATCCAAAAGAGAGAAATCCTCATTTTTAGGTAAAAAATCAGCGATATTTTTATAAGGGAAATCCCTGAAAAATTCATCCATATTAGTAAAGCGCTTATTCCAATATCGCTGCGTATTGATATTGGTAAAGCGGCGCGCAAGATCACCCGCCTTGTATCCGGTCAGCCTATCCAGCCGCTTTGCGAACGAAACGAATACCCTGTAAAACCCGCGTAACAATATTTTCAAACGCGCCCCCCCGCTACTTTATAAAGCCCCTGGCAATCTGTGCCATATCAATAAAAGTTCTCCTGCTGAAGACAAAAAGCCCCGAACAATATAACAAGAGGCCGATAAAAAGCGACGACAAAAAACTAAAAACCGTAGTGGTATCAAAAACCCGCTCCGAAACAGCCGTCCAGCCCAAAAGCCCCGATGCCATAACAACTGAGGCAGATACCGCCGGCACCAAGACCCTTAGATACGACAAATAACTTATACCGGTCAACCGCTTCACGAATAAATGCCCTATCATGTTGGAAAATGCGGAATAAACAGCAAGATTAACGGCTATCGCTATCAAACCCTGCCTGAACCCTAACAGTATGGCCAGCATAGTGCCGGCAAAATTGAAGACGGCAAATTTCAGCGAATAATCAGGCCTGCCTAACCCGTTATAGACATTGCCCACCAGCGTAGTCACTGAAAAAAACATCCCATAAACACAGAGGACGGGCAGCGGGCCTGAAAGCTGGGCCCAACGTTCTCCCAATACGACCTGCACAAAAGGAACAGCCAATACCGCCAGCCCCGTCAAAAGCGCAAAATTGACCACGCTCGCGAAACGGACTATTTTAAGATACGCCGCTGAAACCGCCGCTATATCATCCTGTATCTTGGCAAATGCCGGAAAAGCTACCTGAGATATTATAAAGCTCAATTTAAGCCTAGGTAGATTAGCCAGATTCAGGGCCATGGAATACACACCCAATACAGAGCTGCCCAAAAGGCGCCCCACCATAGCAACATCTATATTACCCACTAAAAAATTAAGCATTTTAAAACCCACAATGTTCTTTCCGAACGCAAAAAGCTCAAAAAAACAATTCAAGTCGAATGACCTTAGATCCCCCAACGAAGAGAAACACCACAGAAGGCTGACGCGTAAAAGGCTTGAGACGAGGAACCCCCAACCCATCGCCAGTATGCCGGCCCCTCCGAAAGCAAGGGACACAGCGGTAATACCGAAGGCGACATTGGCCGTGATATCGATGGACATAAGCTTTTTAAAATCCATCCGGCGCCGTAACACCGCCTCCTGGATTATGCCGAACGAATCTACGCAGAACTGGAACGCGAAAAGGACCACCAGTTTAGACACCAGGGGATTATCAAAAAATACGGCTACATAAGGGGCGGCCATTATCCCGGCGCCTAAAAAAATAAAACCCAACAGGGCGCAGGCCCAAAACGCGGTTACCACATGCGCGTCCTTTAGGTCTTTATGCTGTATCACGGCAGACATAAAGCCTAATTCATTAAATATCACCGTGAAATTGGCAAAGACCAGGGCCGCGCTCAAGGCCCCGAAACTGCTTGGAGGGACAATGCGCGCGAGTATAACCGTGACCACGAGCTGCAAAAAATACAATAACAGCCTGCTGATGCCCACCCATTTTACCCCTTCGGTCATCTGCTGCCTGAAAGTCCGCTCCGTCATGCCTTAAGCCTCTCTAAAATAATACGGGCTATGTCCGCTGAAACCAGCCTGTCCTGATTGTAAAAAATTTCCTTTAACATACCTTCTCTTACCTGCCGGAAGCGTTCCGGCCGCGCCAGCTCATCCTTAACCGCAGCAAGCACATCTTCAGAGCTTTTAACAACAGGCCCGCAATCCCAGGCAGAATAATGCCATGACGAGCCTCTCTCTATCGCTTTTGGATTAAAAAATACGATCGGCTTCCGGAAATACAGCCACTCATAAGCTGAACTGCTTATATCCGTGATATAGAGGTCGCTTATAGCCATATATTCCAGATTTATCTTAGGCCGGTCAGCCACAAAAACACGCGGCAAACTGCGCAATGGCGTGATCAGGCCCGGGAACCTTCTTGCCAGGTCAGGATGCGGCATAAAAATAATGTTGAATTTCAAACTTTCCGACAAGGCGGCCAATAACTCCGGGCCCTTCTCAAAAAAAGAGGAAAATGCCGGATCAAAATGCGGATTATAAAGTATGACCGGATTTTTATCTGTGAACAATTTTAGCGGCTGCTCGCCTTGATGGTAACGGAAGTAATCTAATTTTGAGTACCCCGCGACAACACTATTCCTAAGCGGGCCTAGCCGATCGTCAAAAGCGCCCGAATCCCTGGCACCGGGCAGTATCACCAGGTCATAGTCTTTTATGTGCGGGTCAAAAGAGAACTGCCGGTTTGCCAAGCCGTGAGAAGTATAGACCCAGAAGGTCTTGACCAACAACTTCCTGAAGACATTATCGAAATAATCGGTAACAACAACCGCGGCCGGCTTAAACATGCGCAGCCTACACAATAAAATAAACCAATTTATGCTGAAATCGCGCCTGTCGTAACCCGGGTGCCGGACCTCATGGAACCGGACATTATTCCATGCTTTAGACAACTCCTCATTAATAATAAAAGATGCCTCACTGCTCGTGCTCAAGACAAAGACGGGATATTTGTTCTGGCAGCGTGACAGCTCGATGGCGATATAAAGCGTATGGTGTATCTGGTGGATACATTGGTTATAACAAAAATAGATGCCTCGCGGAACAGGACGAAAAAGCCTGTATAACGCCAGGACAACATTCAGGACGTTAGCCGCTAAGAAAATAGATATCTTCTTGAACTGCGTTAAAGAGAGTCTTATGCAACGCATACAACTATGTCCCCGAGTAATCCCCTGTTTCAGGTTCTTTCTTTTCCACCAGCATATCTGGCAAAGATACGATAACGGCTGTAAGCATCCAGAACGGTTCCATGATACGGATAATGATGAAAGTGGCCGCGGAAAAAGAATGCGCGATAAGGCCCACAAAAGCCGCTATGTAACCGACCGCGAGGCCATGCGCAAAACCATCGCCGGTTCTCCTGCCTTTCTCTAAAACATGCAGGGCGGTTTTAACGATACGCACCAGGATTATCCCGAAAAATACGAGGCCCAATACTCCGGTTTCCATCATTATCCGGGTAAGCTGTGTATCAACAAGGGCCAGAGTAGGCACGCCATGGCCGAATAAAGGGCTATCCATCAATTGCTGAAAGCCGAACTTCAAGGAAGCTATCCTGTATGAACCTGACTCGTCTATAGTAAGGCGCCTGCCCATTAACTTATACGTCTGAGTCTTGTGTCCGGGCGTAAATGTGGCCGAGAGCCTTTCCTTGACTTCAGGGGGAGGCATAACAGTCAGCAGTAAGACCACCGCGACAGCTGTAAGCACCAGAGAGATGCGGTGCCTTGCCGCCAGGACGATCATGGCTATATACATGAATACAAAAGACACCCAGCCTCCGCGGGACAGGCTGAAAAGCAGCGCCATAAAAGCCGCCGCAGAAGTCAACAAAAGGCATATCTTTAAACGCTTGCCTGTCTTCTGATAAAAAAACAACCCCATGCACAAAGACATCATAACAACAAGATAACCAGACAAAGTATTGGGTTCTCCCTGTTCGCCTTCAAAAGGGGCGGTGGCGCGCAGGCCGAGCAACTGATGGGAATAAATGGCATAACAGCTTACTATAAAACATACGACTATCATCAAAAAAACAATGATCTTTGTCTCTTTTTCGGTCTCGATGTTATTGACCACCAGGAAATAAAGCATATAATATTCGAAATATTTCAAAAGATAAAAAAATGACCTCAGGATACTCGGCTGCCGGCCCATAAAGAACCCGATTACCGTAGCGAAGATACAAACGAATATATAATTGCGGATAGGGATATTTAAGACCGTTTTCTTAAGAAGGCCCAGCTCCCTGAACACGCTTATCTTCGCCAGCCATGCCAAAAAAATAATGAAAATAAAAATATCATCGAATCTCAACACAACCGCCCTGGCCGGGTCTTGGGCCAGCGTCAATTCAGGGGACAGAAGCATGGAGAATATCAATATCCCTATGGCAATAGGGGTCTTTAAGAACGCGAAGAAAAAAATACACGCGCCCAAAACGAACAAGATTATCTGCCGGCTTCCTATGTTCGCGATATTTAAAAGAAAAAACAGGATGGAAACAATAAGAAAAACTACGAGGTATGTTGTGGCCTGCCCCTTTTGGGAGTGGATTCTAGACAAAAACACAGCCTTTCTTCAGGTTATGCCCGCTTAGACTCGCCCCTGGTCCCTTTGGCCTTGTCCACGGCCTCTTCCGCGTACTTATTCTTATATTTATAATAGTACGGATATGTGAACATACTGTACTCGGTCCTGGGTTTTATATTATTAAGCACGACGCCCGAGATCTTAGCGCCGCTGGACTCAAGCTGCAGTTTGCAGCGCATCAACGCCTGCCTCGCGGTCTTTCCTATCTCATAGACTACTACGACACTGTCTACCAGGGGCGCGAGTATGCTGGCATCCGCTATGGGCAATACCGGAGGAGAATCAAAAAGTATCAGGTCAAAATTCTTCTTGGCCTCTTCTATCAGCTTATTGATACGGTCGGAATCGAGGAGTGCCGCCGGATTAGATGGCAGGTCGCCGCTCGGTATGATAGAGATATTTTCAATACCCGGAAATTTCAATATCTCCTCATAACCCATTTCGCCTAATACCATATCAGAGACATTCTTGACCACGCTGTCATAGTCGAGCGTCCCTTCTATATACTCACGAAGCCCGAACTCTCTCTTTAAACCAAAGGCACGCGCAATGGCAGGCCTCCTCAAATCGGATGAAATAAGGAGTGTCTTTAAACCGCTCTGGGCGCACGTCAGGCCTAAATTGATGAGTGTCGTGGTCTTACCTTCCGAAGGGCCTGAGCTGGTCACAAGAAAGACCCTGCGATTTTCCGAAGATATCTTCAGATTAGCCTGGATCGTCCTGAATGACTCCGCCACCTGGGAAGTAGGCTCATAATGGACAAAAAGCCGCACATACCGGTCTGCCTCCCTTTCCATTTCCCTGGCCTCTTCAGGCGAGCGCCTCTTAAAAAACGAAAACCTTTTTTTAGACTCCATCTCCCCGTGTATCGACGGCACGACTCCAAGGACGTATAACTTTATGACATTCTCGACATCTTCTATCGTGCCGATGGAAGGGTCCACTGTCTCAAAAAGGAACGCCAAGACGACCGCCATTATCATGCCCAGAAATGCTCCGATGACCATACCCATCTGCTTATTGGGCTCTACGGGCGACGTAGGGAGCACAGCCGGATCGACGATCGAAACATCGCTTACTTTTTGGGCTTCTGTGATACGGGCCTCTTCCAGCTTTTCCTTAAGCATTGAATAAAGTTTTTTATTCAGCTCGACCTCTCTTGCTATGCGCCCGAATTCCAGGTCATCCCCCGAAAACCCGATGATCTGCTTCCCCAGGTCTTTTATCTGCTCAGTGACCTGTATGACCTTTGGATGCTTTTCGGTATATTTCTGCAACAACGCCGTCTTCTCAAACTGGAGCTCCGTTATTTTATTCTGTATAGGCTCAGCCATGCGCAAGTCGCCCGCCCTGCCGCCGTAACCGCGCAGGATCTCCTCGGATGTCTTGAGCCTGTTCTCAAGCTGTAACAGCTGGTCCTCGATAAATTGTTTTGCCGTGCGTGCCTGCTTGGTCTTCTCCGCCAGGTTCTGCTCAATATATACCTCAGCTATAGTGTTAGCCAGGTTCGCTACCTTTAACGGGTCGCCGCCGCGCGCGGTTATCTCGATTATGTTGGTATTAGAGACTTTTTTCGTATCTACGCTGCCCTGCAGTCCGATAACCGTCTCCTGCGCCTCTAAGGCAGGGGTACTGTCGGTTATATAGCCGAGGCGCTTTGCCACCTGCTCCATGACAGGAAAACCTTTTATAAACTTGGTCTCAGACTCCATGACATCCTGCGGATTATAGACTATCCACTCGGTCAATAACCCGGCGATATTCTTACGTTCGACTATCTTTATCGTGGCCGAGGCTTCATAAACATAGGACTGGCCGGAAAGGTTAAGAAAAGTGGCGGCGAGCACAAAAATGAAAGTGCCCATCATCACAAATCTTCTCTTACCGAAGATCCTTAAATAATCCCGGACGTTAAGTTCATACTGCTGCATTTAATTCGCCTTTTTAGTTCTTTTACATTACAAAATAAGTCCCTAACATATACGGCTATAATAAGTTATTAAAACATAAAGCTGCATTGACTTCAACAAAAAATATGGAAACTTTAACCATAAATATTGAAAAAAAGGTCATTGCGTGCTAACATCCATCAAAGGCCATGGAAGACCACATAATACAAGTCGAGAATATCCGCAAGAGTTTCACGCCACCCATTTCTTACAGGAACATTTTAAAGCTTAATTTCCGCGAAAGGCCTTCTGTGGCCGCGCTAAAAGATGTTTCCTTTTGTGTGCCGGCAGGCTCTTTACTGGGCATACTGGGTCCCAATGGCGCCGGTAAAACCACCATTCTTAAAACAATAGCCACATTGATACTGCCGGATAAAGGCAGGGTCACGGTAAATTCAAAATTCCTTGTAGGGCGCGACGATGAAAAGATAAAATCGCTCATAGGCCTGGCCTGCGGCCAGGAAAGGTCGTTTTACTGGCGCCTTACAGGGCTGCAAAACCTGAAATTTTTTGCCGCGCTTTACGGACTCACAAAAAGACAGGCGGATTCCCGCCTTGATTACCTGTTGCGGCTATTCGATATAGATTACGCGGATAAACGATTCGACTCATACTCCTCAGGCATGAAACAAAAGCTGGCACTGGTACGGGCCCTTTTACACGACCCGCGGGTGCTCCTGCTTGACGAGCCTACTAAAAGCCTGGATATCACGACCGCGGCAAACCTGCGGGACTTTATCAAAAAACTCGTGGCCGAACACGGCAAAACAATAATCTACACCACCCATTCCACGCATGAGGCGCAATATCTCGGCGGAACTTTTTTAATAATGGACAAAGGAGAAATAAAGGCGGACGGGCGGATGGAGGACCTGAGAAAAAAGATCAATAACCCAACAGCCACACTGGAAGACATCTTCTTACAACTATGCCGGAAAAAATAATCGCTTTTATAAAAAAAGATTTCCTGAACGAGGCAAGCTATAAACTCCCCTTTTTGTTAAACTTCATAGCCGTCTTCGCGAACATCCTGATCTATTTTTTTATCGACCTGCTTTTCGGCAAAAAAATAACGCCGCACCTGGAAGCCTTCGGAGTGCACTACTTCGCCTATGTGCTCCTTGGGACGGCTTTTTTCAGTTATGCGGGGGTCGGCCTCGGGTCTTTCGCCAGCCGGATACAACGCGAACAGGTGGAAGGAACATTAGAAAGCATACTCTCTACGCCAACAAAAATATCGACTATTTTATCTGCCATAGGATTATGGAATCTCATAGCCGCGACGTTCGACTTGATCATTTATATATTATTGGCCATCTTTGTCTTCAAAATTGATTTTTCACATGTAAACCCGGTTTCAACGCTTATCATCCTGCTCTTAACAATAACCTCTTTCAGCGGGCTAGGCATACTCTCAGCAAGCTTTATTATAGTTTTAAAACGAGGGAACCCCATAGGATGGCTCGTAGGGGCGACAGAAGGGCTCTTAGGAGGCGTATATTTTCCCATAACTGTATTTCCGGCATGGCTGCAGTTCTTGGCCGGCTGCCTGCCTATAACATATGCCATACAAGCGATCCAATTATCGGTATATAAAGGCTATGGCGTGGCTGCCCTTGCAAAAGAAATAACCTTCCTCCTATTATTCTCGGTAATACTCATCCCCCTTGGCATGACAACTTTTGCCTGTGCCCTAAAAAAAACCAAACTCCAAGGCACCCTAGGACAATACTAGAAAACTATTGGGAAACAGTTTTCTGGTTTTCTGGTTATTTTAATTTTATGGAGGAGAAGATGCGGGCCAAATAATCTTTACAACTCACCCGGGCTGGATCTTTCTGCCTGATAATAGCCATGGCTTCCCTGGGCGGGAATGCCGCGCGCGCAATGTATCTTAGCCGGCCCATCCAGCTCTCATTCATGCCGAGATAAACCAACACCATAGGCAGCCGCTCACGAACAGGAACTCCGCGCGTGACTTGAGTTACGAACTTTTTTTCAAAAAAACTGACCTTTGGCGGCCGCATCCTGTTCATGAATTCCAGCGGTATTGCCGCGCCGAAAAGCTTATGCAGAATAAGACAAGTATGATAAACAGGCCTAAAAAGCCCAAAACGCTTAGCCTTCCCGCCCACTCTTTCCCAATCCAACACCCCGCTTTTCAGCAACAAAAACATACAGATGTCGATAAGAAGGATAAAAGGCGTATACCCGTGCTTGAAAGCATGCCAACACAGGTAGATCAACAGATCTTCATCGGCCAGAGTTAATACTTCCACCCCTTCCACGGCGGCCTCCCGCGAACTTGCCCAGATCTCATCCATGTCGAATTTTTTCCAGATACTAATGTCATACGGGAACAAATTCAACAGATGCCAGTATAGATGGACGAATCCAGGTGTCCTGCCGGCAGCGCTGAACAAAAGGCTGTTATGATAAATATTTGTCGCTGGCAATGAGTTTTGCGTAACCGCAAAAGGCGGCGTGTAGCCAAAACCTGACAACATATCCGCGGCGCGGACGACGTCTTGCCTTCTGACCAGTATATCTATGTCTGTCATAGGCCGGCATCCGATATCATCATACAGGCTTGCGGTAACTACCGGCCCTTTAAAAAAAAGCGCCTTTATCCCGTTTTCCCTGAAAAGGCCGGCCAGGTTTTTGAATGTATCAAATATCCTTATGTTGCGCGCAAAGGTAGCGTAATAGAACCTTTCCAAAATTTTAATGTCTTCCGGAGAGATGGCAGCCTTAAAAACATCACTTTCCAGGGCGGCCTTATAAAAAAAAGGCCCTATCCTTTCCTGTTTGACGCTTTTTAAAAAGGATTTTCCCGTGGGATCGAAACAACGCAAAAGGCCTTCCTGAAATCTCTGCTTCTGCGCGTCCGCCTTTATACCGGTCATAACTTTTTCTCCAAAACAACGCGGCGTTCTTTAGTCTTTTCGGCTTCTCTTTGCAGGCTTTCCTCGAGCTCCGGAATGATGATACGGCTGAAACCAAGCTTGCCGTAGAAGATCATGTTGATGGGATTTTTTTCAAAGACATGCAGGCGCACATAAGATGCGCCCCTGCCTGCCGCGGCATTACAGGCTGCATCCATAAGCTTTCTGCCTATATCCATGCCGCGATAAAACCAATCTACCGACAACCCGGTGACCCACCATATATCAGCCGGCCCGCCCTCCAGCCGGCCCACGCTAAGCCTGCCGACTACGCGCTTTTTATACATCGCCGAGATAATTATGACATCCTGCGGGCCCGCGTTTTCATAAGGCGCGGTGCTAATGGACACATGTGCGCGCATCCGCCTTTTTGCCCGCGACCTGTATGCCTTAAAACCCTGAAGGAACAGGAGTATTCTTTTTACAAGGAACAGAAAAAATAAGCGGGCAAACCTGGCACACCTGAAGAGAAGAGGCAAAACATATGAAACAGGTATAAATAAAAGGCTCAAAGACCGCGACATGGGATTATCCAGCGAAAAAACCCGCCCATTCCTTTCCCTGGCAACTACCTTTCCTAACAGGTCCTTGGCAAAAACCGTATTGCCTGCCATAAACCAGGCATCGCCTTTTAATGTGAATTCAAGGCCTTTACGGGAAGACCTTTTCTTTACCACCCTGTGCATGCATAACCTATCGCGGGCAACTCTACAAAAAACAATATCCCCAAGGCGTATGTCCTGCGGCGCGCAAGGCTTTACAGTGACTATATCGCCGGTAAACAACAACGGGCGCATGCTGCCGCCTGCAACGGAAAACCTCAGGAGATTGCCGTCTTTTAAAACGCTTCGGCCTATATTCAGGAATTCAACATGGGGACACTTCACAGCAATTCTTCAATAAAAGGAATAACACTTTTGTAAGGAGAAAAATGCAGGTCGTAACAAGGCACCTTCCGGGCAATATCGCAGCACAGCCCTAAAGAAAGCGAGATGCTATTTTTGCTCCACACGGGAGGAAAAAGCGCGGTAAAAAGCCTGGTTGACGCCTCCGCAGGGCCAAGCGCCCTGATATCATTATCTTTTGAGTGGTGCAAAAAAAAGACTTTATGTAACCGTGTCTTGCGCGGTAAAGCGAACCTGCCGGAGCCATGCCAAGGGGTGCCGTATAACCAAAATACGCCTTTCTTATAACGGACAGCGACCCTGTCATCATTTAAAACTACGGCCCGTTTTTGCCTGTACCAAAGCTCAGCCATTGTGGTCTTACCCTGGCCTGATTTCCCTAAAAAGAGCAAACCTTGGCCGCGATAATCAACAGCAGCAGCATGGAACAAACCGCCACGCGCCTGCGAAAGCAAATATATATAAAGAAGCTGGTCCAGCGGATAAGAGACAGGGTTGAATAAAAGGTCCCGGGGCTCATTACTATCGACAGGGCAAAAGACCTTTCCCCTGCGTAATTTCGCATCTAACAGAGCCGCGCGGCCCTGGAAACTTCTTTTAAACGCGCCTTCCTGCCATAAAAGCTTTCCCGCGCCAAACTCCTGGAAATTCCAGTTGACCTCATTGTCGAAAACCAGTCTTTTGCCTGAAAACACAGGGAGGCCTTCGGGCCGGCACAACTCTATATCAAGGGTCAAAAAAGGCCTCTGCGAAGAACGAAACTTCAACAGCGCGTCATCCGCGCTAAACGATAACACTCTGCCGCACCTCTTTGCTATTACAGAGACACAGATATCAGCTATGGAAAAACTGAAATTCCCTGGGATGCTCAATAATTTCATTAGAACCGCGATTAAGAACCGTATTGTAACTGGCATGCACCATGGCCGCAATACTTCTTGCCGCCGCCTTGGCCTCTAGAGTCCCCCTGGAACGCCTTGCACCCTGTCAACACCGCCTCATCCATCTGGAGCCAGACCTTCTTTATAGAAGGCTTTTTATACTCTCTCTTCTTTTTTGCCATTTTTACCCCCTAGTCAACCTACGCGGTTGATAAATGGTTGCTTCTCGAACGCATCTTTTCTTTTATACGCTATTTCACAAAGGTAATCAACTACCGCGTCTTCCTGCCCCGTTTCCACAGAACTCCATCCGGGGCAATTGGCGCAATAAAGAACGGCATCGCAATTACGGCACTTCGCTTTTTTATTATACTCTTTATCCAGGACCTTCGGGAAAAAATCATCCCAGACCCTGCCGAATGAATACCTCTTCAGGCTAAAAGCGCGTTTAGGCATCATAGAACACAGGCTCATATTGCCGTAAGGATCGATGGAAAAAGAATCCACCCCTGCTCCGCAGCTAAGAAAGGAATCCGCCGCCTTCCAATTCTTTGAGACCTCCATACACTTGAGCCATGCGTCCCTGCGCTCCTTCTCGGTAATATCGAGCTCCACGGCCTCATCCGGCGTGACCCTGTATTCACAGGGCATTTTTCCTCCGTCTAACCTCGAATGTAGCAAAGGGTCCAGGCGAAAATCCAATCCAAAGCCTGCGGCGATCTTTTTCATATCGGCAAGCTCGCGGGAATTAATAGTCGTCACCATGGTCTTTAAACTCGTCTTGATATTCCTCTCCAGAAGCAGTTTGATGCCATCAAGGCATTTTTTAAAAGACCCCGGGATGCCCGCCATCTTTTCATAGACCTGGCTGGTTGCGCCATATAAGGTCACTTCCACCTCGAACGGCGGCCACTCTTCTAAAAGATCCGCGAGTTCAGGCGTGATAAGAGTGGCATTGCTGAACAAGGTTACAAGGAACCCTTTCTTCTTGGCGTAAACATATATATCACGGAAGTCGCGCCGCAAAAGCGGCTCGCCTCCTGTAAAAAGAAGCCAGAGGCAGCCGCGCTGTGCCATTTCATCAAGCAAGCCAAAGATAAAAGAAGCGGACATCTCATTATTCCTTATTATCGGACTGTCGACAGGCTGGTTGCAATAGCAATGGACACATTCCAGGTTACAACGATGGGTAAGCTCAAGACAGGCGGAAAACGGCACTCTCTTGCGCATTATCGTCTTCATCAAGGTAGCTATGAATTCGGGATAGTCTAGTTTTGAGGGACAGGTATTATCCGGCATGGCAGGACAGGTTTGATCTGCTCGTTTCAGGAAATAAACCCGAGCAAGAGGCACTGGCTGATGAAATCTTTCAGGTCCGCGCGGGCCTTGTCAATTTCTACGTCAAACTCCCGCGCTATCACATCGAGGACCTTAGCGGCGCTATTCTTGCCGTCAAAAAGCCCCCAGGCGCGCGAGGCAACCTCGTTTAATACGTATATATTCTCCATATCGCCGGCTTTATTCCTGATAGGCACAAGGACTGACTCGCCAGCGATATCGCGATAAACAAAATCCGGATTCCTTTTATAAATTTTACTCATAACTCACCTTCTTCCGATCCCGCATCGGAACCGGTACCGGTTCCGATGCGGGATCGGAAGTCAGGTCCGC
>DMEU01000017.1:39424-54986 GCA_003451585.1 Candidatus Omnitrophota bacterium
CCGCGGGATCGGAAGTCAGGTCCTACCATTTGGCGTTGCGCAGGGTCTCCGTACTCAGTGATCCCTGCAGTATCGGGCCCAGGACTGTATTCACAAGATAATTCACGTCAGATATAAACTTCTTAGGCACGAAGATTATGTCTTCGGAACGAAGCTCCACATTATTTTCATTCTTATCGTCTTTTCCTTTTAACGACTTATTCAGGTTGATCCTGCGGCCTGTGGACTTCTGCAATCCGCCGCGCACAAGAATAATGCTTGAAACAACGGCATCACTTGTAAAACCGCCTGCCAAAGCAACGGCCTCAAGCACGGTCCGCTTTCCGCTGACACCATAGACCCCGGGATAAGTAACCTCGCCCAAAATTATTACTTTACTTGCCCCAAGTTTAGCTACGGAAATAGATACCTGCGGCGCCCTTATATATTCCTTCAGTCTTTGCGTCAGTTCCTCTTTAAGCTGCCCGAGGGTTTTGCCCAGCGCCTCGACATCACCGGCAAGAGGAAAAGATATCCTTCCATCCGGCCTCACAGTCACTTCCTGTGAAACGTCATCATTCTGCCATACATGGATAAAAAGCGTGTCTCCTTCACCGACGCGATATTCAAGCATGCTGCCGCCGGAAGGCGTGGTATAAGTCGGTTTTACCCTGCGCTCAGAGATCACCTGGTTCCTGCGTTCAATGAGGTCCCTCG
Organism: Candidatus Omnitrophota bacterium; assembly: GCA_003451585.1. Classification (GTDB taxonomy): domain Bacteria; phylum Omnitrophota; class Gorgyraeia; order Velamenicoccales; family Velamenicoccaceae; genus UBA9636. The sequence goes on from DMEU01000017.1 coordinate 40,121, forward strand.
AACGCCTGAAATAAGGCTCTGCCGCGTTATACCTGCCCTGAGTATAATAATATTCGCCTATATAATAATTATATTTCGCGTTACTCTCCAATTCATTTTCATTAGGGTCAACAGTGGAGTCACCGGGATAATTCTGGGCAAAAAGCAGGACTGAAGACAAAAAGCAGGAAACAAAGGACAGAAAAATACATAAAAACAATGACCTGCGGTACCGCGTTAAGAATAATATGCCTGGCCGCATCCTATCTTTCCTCTAACAATACTTCCACCCTTTTCTTAAGCTCTTCTGTGCGCTTCTGAACATCGTCGCTTGAAACATCCTGGTCGTAATCCTGAATCGATTCATCACCAGCCGCGCCGCCCTCGGATTCAGGGACACTGACAGTCAATATCTCGCTAAGCCCCTTATACGTCTTCTGCTGGCGGCTTTTCAACACAGACAGTTCCCTCTGAAGGGCGATAGCAGCCGCTTTTTGGGCCCGCGCGTCCTGGGCAAGATTGGAGATCTTTATCTTATTCTCCCTTAACTCCTTATCCTTTTGCTGTATCAACGCGGCATATTCACCCAGATTTTTAGTAAGCGCGGTGACCAGAATCTCCATCTCTTTGAACTTCTTCTCGTCAAAACCAGTCCCTTTTTCGCGCAAAGACTTATCCCTCTTTAAATCTTTTAATTCAGATTCCAACTGCGATATCTCCTCTTCTTTCCTGGCCAGCCTGTCAGACAATAAGCGGTAGCTTTTCTCATCCGCGGTATCCCTGGTAACGATCCTGCCGCGATCCGACTTTTCCATAGTTTCAAGCCTGTAGCTGAGCCTTTGTTTCTCGTTTTCCAACCTCTGCACTTCCAGCTCAAGCTCCTTTACCTTATCTGAAGATACAGCCGCGGTCGAAACATAAGCCCCTCTTGGCGGCATACCCCTCAACTCCAGTCTTAAGGCCTCCAGCTCCTGCGAACGGTTCCTTAACTCCCTGTCTCTTTGAGTAAACGCCTCTTCTCTTTCCGCGAACTTACCCTGAAGCCTGCCAAGCTTATCTTCCAAATCCTTTATCTGCTCGTTTTGCTCAAATATCTTGGCGCTTGACTCCGATATCTGCCTCTCTAAAAGCAGGCTCTCTTTTCGCGCCTCTGCGGCCGTCTTTTGCTGGGCATCTCTCTGAGAAGGGGTCATCTTATAATATTTTTTCAGCTCCTCCTCCCTCTGCGCGAGCGCCCGCTCCTTATCTAAAACGGCCTTTTTTAAAGAAGATACTGTATCCTCAAGTTCAGAAACCTGGGCCTGATGCTTACGCAATGCGTCGGAATAATCTTTTTCCTGCCTCTTAAGGATTTCAGAGGAAGTATCCTTCTCGGTAAGCCTGGCCGCTAATTGCTTTATCTCTTCATCCTTAGGGCTGACAGCATCGTTTAATTGCTTGAATTTATCCTGATACTGGGCCTCTATTCCTCCCAAGGTCTGGCGCGCCTTCCTGAGCTCGTCTAAACTCCTTGTGAGCTCCTGGGTGGTATTTTTAAGCCTGCTGTCTAAAACCGCGTTCCTGTTCTCAAGGTCAGCCCTCTCTTTTATGGCCAATCCCAGCCTTTCAGTAGCTGACCTCAACGCCTCTTTAGCATTCAATAAATCCTGCTGAAAATTCTGCCTGTTAGCGAGATCCAGTGCCTTTTCTTTATCATATATAACCCCACGCAACGATTCCAGTTGTTTCTCAACCGTTTTCTTTTCCTGCGACAGCTCCTCTATTTTTACGGAAAGCGCGCTCTTTTGCGCATAGGTGGACAAGATCATGAATATGCCGATACTCAACAAGACCAACAGAAGCGCCCCGCTCAATGGCAAAGCCCACCACACGGCCTCCATCTTGAGGGAAAACGCGTTTAAAATTTTTCTCACTTCTGCGTCTCCTCCAAAAAGCACTTTTTCGCATGTATCGTAGGGTATTTGCTCAAGTCTATCTCCTTTATCTCATCCTCATATAGTTGACGGCCGTCTTCGGCGACCTGCACGCGCACTACCGGCCTCAACGGAGACTTCGGATTCTGACGCACCACTTTCGCGACTTCTTTAGTGTTCAACTGTACAAAAGAACCATTTGGAAAAAAGCCTACCCTGTCTACCAATATCTTGATAAATGCCTGATCATACTTATCTTTCTGACCGAAAATACGCTTATACACATCCATTATCGAATAACGCTGCCTGAAAGGCCGGGGGTGTATCATTGACTCGAAGGCATCGGCTATGGCGATTATTCTGGCATACTCATTTATATTCCTCTTACCCGCAGGATAGCCGGAACCATCCAATCGCTCATGTATCTCATTCTGCGCCGCCAGGACCGTATCTCCCAGGCTGCCGTGTATCTTTTTTAAAAGGGAATCGCCAACTTCGACATGTTTCTTGATCTCGGCGTACTCTTCGTGCGTTAGCCTGCGGGAAAGATTAGCCATATTCTGGAACTGCGTCATGCCTATATCATGAAGGAAAGCAGCTATGCCCAGTTCTATCAGGCGCCCCATCTCATAACCCGCGCCTACCCCTATCTGCAGAGAGATTACGCAGACATTGACGGAATGCTGGAGCAGATAATACTGTTCGTTCTCTATAATATAGGTCAGCGCCAGTTCCGTTAATCTTTCATCCCCGGTTGCAACTGCGCCTGCCGCCTCCGCCACCGCCGCTACGATCAAGCTGGTATCTACTTTATTGTAATCCACTCCCGGGAAAAAAAGCACTTTGCTTAACGCGAACATCTTTTCATAGATGCGGCTTGCGTCGATTTCCGCCCCGGGGGTAGCGCGCTCCATGGAAGGCCTTGGTGATATAGCAGGTTTCTTGGCCTGTTGCCCGAAGCCTTCCTGTTGACGTGCCTTACCGGAGAGATCTACGTGGCTTTTCTGCTCAATATCAGGTTCCGGCCGCTCTGCCTCCGGTTTTATTTTTTTCAGTATTTTCGAGAATTCAACCATCCGATTTCAGCTCATTCCTTAGGTGCCGCGACTTCAGCGACCGGAGGCTGATAAGGCCTCTTCTTTATGCTCGTGAAAGAAAAATCTTCACTCTTTACATCTGAAAGCTGACGGCTCAAAACTCCTTTGCAAGACGATATTGCCGCGTCGAATTCTACGCGCCAAAAGATAACGCCTGAATCTCCTGATTGCATGGTTTCAAGGACAGAGATGCCGTTTTCAAACACTGTTAGCGTATAATTCGAATCCCTGAAGCCTTGCTTGAGAACTTCGACAGAGCCGAACTTATTGTCCCGGAAAAATAACGTATCTTCCATCTTTTTGCCTTTGCCGCTGGTCGGGGTAAGCTCAATATCCCACATAGTATTGTTTAATGATACCCTTACCCTGTCGCGCATCGCCTTTTCTTTGTCTATCTTCTTTTTATCCGGAACAGGCGCCGGTTTAACCTGCTTTTCAGGCACAGGCGCAGGCTTCTCAACTGCCGGCTCCGGCTTTTGCGGTTCAGGCGCCTGCTGTGCCGAAGGCGACGGCTTGCTGTCCCAGGGCCAGCTGTATGCCGCGCTTATAGAACCGAACAAAAATACCATTAATAAACTTCCCGCCCATATCCTCTTCATAGCTTATCCTCCCTCATTTTTATACCGGAAAAAAATAGATCCTTGGTTTTACCATCGCTGTAGACCTGGCTTATCGTGCCCCGGATAACATCACCGTCCGGCCCGAATTCGCCCCTCCAAAAAACAGTGCCTTCAACCTCACTTTCCTGCATCGTCTCAAAAACGAATACGCCGCTATCCCTGTATGTCAAAGAATACGCGACAGGGCCAAAACCCTTTGCAGTAAACTCTCTCGATATGAATTTTTCATCCTCAAAATTCAGCATATCTTTTACATATCCAGCCCCCTCTTGTGATGTTACTTCTATATCCCACTGCGAATCTTCAAGTTCAGCACGCTTATCATCAAGCAAATTCTTTAACTTTTTAGGGCTGACCCTTGCCTTGATCCCAGCAGAAACACCCGGTGAGGCTGCCCCTGCATCCCGCGGCAATGTATTGCAGCCGGCAACGACAAGCACGCATAAAAACATTATAAAAGAATATACTATTTTTTTTATCATATTGGCTCCCTCTACTTAATAGGCGAACTGCCTTCCCATGTCTGCCAAGTCAAAATATAACGCTTAGCCCAATCCACGTCTTTATCGTCTTTTTTGGCTAATTTCAGATACTGCCTGAAATGCGTGACAGCGCGCGAACGGTTCAGCAGATGCTCGGCATAAATATACCCCAGATTGAAATGCGACGCGGCATCCTCCGGATTCAGCTCCACGGCCTTTTCAAACTCCGCGACAGACCTTTCATATTCCCTGTTTTGAGTATAGAACACACCGAGATTATAGTGCATCATCGATGTGCGCTTAACGAGTATCTTGTTTTCCCGGGCTAATTCCGCGAACTTTTTGGGCGAATCTTCGAGCTTCCCTTCCAGCACCTTGTTGTCCCTCTTGGCGGAAGCGTATTTATCCTTAACTTCGGCAAGCTGACGCTTGTAAAATTCTGCCTGCGCCTGCTCCTTTAAAGAAGCATTCTCCATTACGCGCAGGCGGGACTCCAAATCGGCAAGCTTCGCCTTCAGGCTATCCCTTTCCTCCTCGAGGCCGGCTATTTTTTTCTTCGTATCCTCACCTATTATATTCTCTATGGTCACTTTTTCAAAAGATTTCTTATACTCATCTTTCTCCTGACCAAGCTTTACGATCTGCCCATCCAGAGATGCGATCTTTTCCTTAAGCTCGACGCTCTCTTTTACCACCTGCTGCTTCTCCTTTAACAACTGCTCTTTAAGTATCCCGAACTGCCGGTATGAATCTTCCAATTCCGCAGCCTTATCTTTATAGGGCAGCAAGGCCTTGACCTGCGCCATCAAGTTCTGGTAATCATTGCGCAGGATCTCGCACTCTTTCTTTACTTTTTCATATTCAGCATCACTTACCTCTGCATAAGAGGCCTGGGACAAAAATATCAATATTGCCAATATGCCGAGGCCCAAACCTGCCGGCCTGAAATACGGCATATGTGGCGCGCGCCTGCTGTGCGTCTTGCGGCTTCTTGCGTCCCCCATCCTGCCTGCATACTCCGGCACACATCCCACACTTTGTAAATTTTGCCTTCTATCTTCTAACTTACAGCTTGCGTCTTTTCTCATACTCATTAGGCGTCCCTCAACGGCTTTAGAGCAGGTTTGTAATCATCCTCCCCTTCTTCCTCTTTTAACATATCCGAATACTCCTGATATTTTTTAGGCGCTACGGACTTTGGGCTTAGATCAGATTCGTCGGTAATTGGAACATAAGGCACGTAGGTATTGTCCATCTTGGCGCCGAAATCGCGCTCATAACCCGTGGCTAACTCATCTCCTGTCAATATATGCGGCGTAAGAAGGATCAGTATCTCTGTGCGTACCTTTGATTTTGTTTTATCGCTGAATAAAAAACCCAAAAATGGTATCCTGCCCAAGAACGGCGTGCCCTTGTAATCTTCGGATTCCTCCTCCTTATTAAGTCCGCCTATCATTATAGTGGTGCCGTCTTTCACCATAACGGAAGTGTCGGCCATAGCTGTATCGATTATGGGTATCTGGTTATTGCTTGAAGAGATCAAAACGTCAATAACATTTGAGATCTCAGGCCTTATCTTCATTGTGACATAACCATCATCATTGATAATGGGCGTGACCGACAACTGAAGCCCGACATCAACGTATGTCACGGACTCGGAGACCGTTGTAGTGGTCTGGCCTGCCGTGGTGCTGGTAGTGACATATGCCTGGCGCTCTCCCACATGGATCTTTGCCTCTTCATTATTTATAACCGCTATCTGAGGGCAGGACAATATCCTCGTCTTGCCTATGGTCTCTAAGTACTTTATCAAGACATCAAAATCATTCCTGCCTATAGAGCCTAAATGCAGGCTGCCTGCGCCTACGTCTTTTACGCTTGATGCTATGTTCGAGGTCGTCCCGCTGAATGGATAGGAGCCTATCGTGCCCAATGCCCTTGTGGCATCAAGCTGCTCCTTTCTTGTGGTAAAATTGCCCGCGGTAGTAGCAGGGTTAATGACTGAAAAAGGCGTTGACCCCAAATAGGACAAACCATACTTCTTGCCCAAATCAAAAAGGCCTTCCCATTCAACACCCCTGCTGGTGTCATTTGAAAGCTTTATCTTGATGATACGGGCGTCTATCAGGACCTGGCGGGTCTTCTGGTCCAGCCCTGCGATCAAGCGCTCGATATCCTGCATCCTTTCAGGCAGAGTCTGCACAATAAGCTGGTTGGTGCGGTCATCGGACTTTACGCTACCCACATTTTTCAGATCAAGCTGGACCTGCAATTGTTTCTCCATATTTTTAGCGTTCGCATACTTTAGGTTGAAGATGCGCACCACCGTCTTCTTATCAAGCGTCTCAAGCGCCTTTTCTATTTCCCCTACCCTCTCAGGAGCATCCATGATCATGACGGTGCCGCTGTCAGGCTCGACAAAGACCTTGCCGATACTGCTTTTGAAACTATCGAGCACGTTAAATACCTGCTCGGGTATGGCATATTTAAGGCGGAAAACCTTTACCAGGCGCTTGTCTGAAAAATTCTTGCCGAAATATGATTTATACTCATCTTCAGTCATTACATTATATATGTCCCCTCTTTTGTCGTAGGCCAGATTATTGCTGCGGATCATGAGGTCAAAGACATCCTGCAAAGGCACATCATCGACCATCAAAGTAACCCTGCCTGAAACTTTTTGGGTAGGTATGATATTAAGGCCTGCCTTAGTGGCCAGGAATTTTAAGGCCTCGGTTATATCCATATCCCTCAGGTCGAGGGAAATCCGCTGCGGTTCTACAGCCTGGGCGGTATTTACCGTCTGGATACCAGACAGCCCTGAGGCCGAAGCATAACCCTGAGGCCCATTGGCCGCGTTCAGCCCCGGGGCCCAGGATAAAACCAATGCCTGGGCCAAAAGACCCGCAAAGGCCGTTCTTACACTATTTTTTTGAACCCACTCCATAGCTTTCCCTCATGAAAATATAGCGCCTTGCATGGTCAGCATCCTTATCGCCCGGTGATATCTTAAGATATTCTTTAAAATGTTCGTTCGCCTTTTCCTCATCCATCAGGTACTGCGAATAAATAACCCCTAAATTATAGTGGCAATAAGGGTCCCGGGGATTTATCTCCAAGCCCTTTTCAAATTCTTTGATAGCCTCCCTGTACATTTCCTTTTCCGTATATATCACGCCTAAATTATAATGCAATAGCGTATTTTCTTTGGAAAGCTTTTCCATCTCCCTGTTAAGTTTAGCCAGGTCTTTCGGAAAAGACGCCATGCGGCTTTTCAGCTTCTCGTTCTCCTCAAGCGCCTCTTTGAGCTTATTAGAAGCCTCGTAAAGCCTGTCTTCTTTTTCTTTCATCTCCTCGTGCAACTCCGTTTCGGCCTTTGTCCATCCCTTCTTATCTTCGTCCCAGCCCTTTAAATGCTCATCCATCCGACTGATCTTCTGGCTCTGCGAAACCTTCTCCCTTACCGCCTCTCTGCGGTCTTCCTTTAACTCATCAAGCGAACCGGAGAATTGCTTTACATCTTTTCTGAGCGCAAGATTTTCAGCCTCAAGCTCCTGGTTTTTGCGCATAGTATCCCTGTACTCGCGCGGGTTTATCCTGGCCTTAGCGTCCTCCTTGAGCTGGTCGTTCTCTTCCTGCATCCGCACAAAACTATCAAGTAATTTTTTAAACTTTGTCTCAGAGCCCTCCACCATCTTTACCATCGTATCATTTTGGCTCTTCAATTTCTTGGCCTCTGATATCAGGTCGATATCCGCCTTATATTCTTTCTGCAGCGCCTCCCAATCCTTCTTTTCTTTTGTATGCGCCCTGATAATATCTTCGGCGTCATTCAACTTCTTCACGATATTATCCATGCCGCCTTTAAAAAGCTTATTATCCTTCTCCAGGCCCATAGCCTTGGTAATGGCCTGATTGTACTCCAGGAGCTGGTCATTCAATACATCCACCTTCTTGGATAAATTATCCCGCTCTTTCTTAAGCTCTATCAGCTTCTCATGCGCGGCCTTGAATGCCCCGGAGATACCCGAAAAATCCGCTTCATGCTTCTTAGCGGACTCACCCTGCTTTTTTGAATAAAGGTCGAGACTGTCTTCCATCTTCTTTAATTCCTGGCTGGTCACGCTTAACTGCTCCTTGGCGGATTTAAGCTCGGCATTCGCCTGCTCTAACTGCTTTTCAGCGTCAACCTTTTGTCCTAGAGCCGCTTCCTTCTCCGAGTTAAACCGTTTGACTTCTTCGCGTGTTTCATCCAGCGCCTTTGACAGGCTGCCTGCTTTAGTTTCCAGGTCAGAGCGCTCTTTCTGCAGCGCGGCTATTTCTTGCCGTGCTCCGGACAGCTCATCCGAGCCCGCCTTCAGACGCTCCTCTGCCGCCGCCAATTTCAAGGCCGCGCCTTTTTTCTCGTTCTCTAACGTCCCGGATTGCTTATCCATCGAAGATATTTTCTGCTCAGCCTCCTTCAACTTCCCTTCAGCGAACTCCGCCCTCTCTTGAACGGCTTTTGACCTCTCCTCTGAGGCTTTAAGATCATCCTGGCTGGCTTTATATTTATTGTCTGACCCCATAGCATCTTCGGCAAGCTTTTTCAGTTCATCGGATGCCTTCTCGAACCGAGACTCCGAGGCCTTAATGTTCTCTTCGGCAAGCTTGATAGTCTCCTGGCTGTATTTCAGCTCCTCATCTTTTACTTTTAGCCTCTCCGTCAGGCCCTTTATGATATCAGTCGATTCTTTGGCATCCTCTGTTTGCTTTTGAACCAACCCGTCCTTCTCCTTCTGCAACTGCGCAAACTTATCTTCATAAAACTTTATCTTCTCTTCCGTAAGAACAAGTTTCTTTTCGCTCAATTTATATTTTGCCTCCAGGTCCTTAGCCTTATTCTCGGCCACCCTGGTTGTTTCCGCGGCTTGGCTTAATTCCTCTTTGTGTTTTTTTACAAGCGCCTCCTGGCCCTTTTGGAATACTTCTAATTTCTCCTCCAAGGCCTTACGCGCGCCCTCTTGCCTGGCAAGTTCATCTTTTTGTTTCTGGCGTAAAGCATCTTCCCTTTTATCTACGCCGGAGACTTTTTCCTGCGCGGCCTTAAGCCTGTCCTCTGCCGATCTTAGCCGGGCGGTAAGGCGCTCGCGCTCCTCTTTGATCAAGGCCAAGTCGTCGTCATAACCGAAGAGTATCTTTTTACGCTCCTCTCTCAACGTATCCATCTGGCTCATCAAGGATTCTTTTTCAGCCTGCAGTTTCTGTATGCGCGCTGCTGCCTTTTCCAGGGCGCTCTCGGCTTCCGCCCTGCTGCGCGACAACTGCTCATTTTCTCTTTTTATCTCCTCGATGATGGAATCCTTGGCATCGATCACTTCTCCAGCCTTGTCCTCCTGCATTCTCCTATCAGCCAATTTTTCCGCCAAATTCCTCTTTTCATCTTGAAGATAAAATATCTTGTCCTCTGCCGCGTTAAGTTCTTCGCTGTACTTCTGTTTTTGTTCCTCTACCGCCTCGATCCTGCCCTTGACACCTTCTATCAGCGCGCGCTGTTCGGTCTTTAAGCTATCGATCTCCGTGCGCAGGGCGTCGCGTTCTTCTTTTAAGGACTGAAAAGCGTTATCAAAGTTCTCCAGGGTCTCATACACGGAAGACTTTTGAGCGCAGGCCGTCCATTCACGCGTCACGCAAAAAACAAATACTACAGCGGCAAAAATCCTTATAATTTTGATCACTCGCTCACCCTAAGCCCTTTAAATATCACTTTTTTAATATCGGCGTCGCTTATAACCGGCACCTCTTTCGGTAAATGCTTTAAATCTCTGTATGCCTGTACTTCTTTAATAGCTGAGCGCCCGATCTCCTGCCCGGCCTTGGAAACAAAGACCTCTCCGCTTATTATCCTGGGCGTCAGCATTATGATCAGTTCGAAATTCTCGGTCCTTTTGGTATCCATCTTAAAGATATTGCCTAAAAAGGGTATGCTGCCAAAAAAAGGCATCTTTTTCACATCACCGGTCTTTTCCTCTTTCCTCAGGCCGCCAAGGATGACCGTAGTGCCGTCCTTAGTCATAACAGTCGTCTCCGCCAGAGAAGTATCGATGATCGGTATCCTGTTCTGGGTGGGAGTCACCAGGGTAGACGATACGCTTGAGATCTCAACCTTTACTTTCATAGAGATGAATCCATCGTTATTTATGGAAGGCGTCACGGACACCTGCGTGCCGACATCCACGAACGTGACATCTTCGGCAACAGTGCTGGTAGCCTGGCCGGTCGTTGTCGTAGTCGTGACATACGCCTGCCTTTCACCGACATGTATATGGGACTCCTGGTTATTGGTAACAACCAGCTTGGGATTTGCTATGATCTTGCTTCTGCCCAGGGTTTGGACATATTGGAAAAAAGTGTCGAAATCCTGCGTCCCGATTAGGCCTACATGCAATGCCTCTGAAGCCACTTTGGGGACACTTGAAGACAGGCTCGACGTTGTGCCGCTGAATGGATAAGAGCCGACATATTTTTCTTCTTCCACGGTTTCTTTTCTGGATGTGAACGTTCCGGCAGTGGTCTCAGGGTTTACTGTAGAAAAAGGCGTGGAGCCGACATAAAACATGTCACCGCTTTCCAGTTTAAGCGTGTTAAAGAGCCCTTCCCACTGCATGCCCCTTGTGGCTTCATCCGTAAGCTTGACCTTGACAATGGTGCAATCTACAACGACCTGCTTTGTCTTTGTATCCAGCTCGCCTATAAGCCGCTCAATATCGCGCATGCGTTCCGGCAAAGTTTGCACCATGACCTGGTTCTGCCTTTCATCGGCCTTGATCAAGCCCACTTTTTTAAAATCAAGCTGCATCTTTAATTGGCTTTCAACATCCAGGGCGCTCGCGTACTGTAACTGGAATATGCGCACATCATTTCGGCGCTCAAACGCCTCCAATGACTTCTCCATCTCTTTTACGCGCTCAGGAATGTCTATTATCAGGACACTGCCTGACTCGGAATCGACAAGGACCCTGCCCACATCGCTTTTGAGCGTATCCAACAATGTAAATGCCTGCTCAGGTATGGCATAATTAAGGCGCAGGGTCTTCACAATACGTATATCGGCAAAAGTCCTTCCGTAGAGCTCCTTGTATTCGGTCTCAGTCATAACACTATAAATATCGCCCCTCCTGTCATACGCAAGCTTGTTAGAGCGCAGCATGATATCAAATACATCTTTTACAGGCACGTTTTCAACCATCATTGTTACAAGCCCTCCGACATTCTTCGTTGTCACGATATCCATATCGGCCTTGCGTGACAAAAATTTCAATGCTTCGACAATATCGATATTCTGCAGGTTAAGAGAAATAAAACCGTGTACGCCCCCCGGTATTTTATCCTGGGGCGGCGCGTCCGGCTTATCAGAAGGATTGGAACGATCCGGCCCCGAAGAGGCGGCATCCTGGACGGCATCTTCCTGCGACGTTTCTTCCGAGGGAACCTGGTCCTGGGAATAAACATGAAGATCCAGCAATAAAATGAAACCAAAGATCACGGCCGCCAAAATTTTTATTGTCTTCATCTGAGCTCTACTTCCACGCCATCCAGATTTAAAATGACCTTATCCTTAAAAATAGCCTGGACCTTCACACCGTCAGGCAGAGTCTGCGCGCGCTTGAGGAAATATGTCTTTTTCAGCTCCAGGTTCTCCACCATGGCATCAGGACTGTCGGACCAGGATATACCAACCAACCTGTATTTAGCCAAGACCGCGTCCTGGCGCGCCTTTTCTTCAACCTGCTGCTTGCCCGTATCCATCTCCTCCGGAGCTGCCTGACGCCCGATCTTAAAAATATCCCTTGAACCGACCTTTTCTATATACGCCGCCACAGGTTTTATCTGCGAAGCCAGGGCTAAAGATTCGGACTTCGAGGCGGCCTCTGTCTTAAAAGAAAAATCGGGCATTACAGAAAATTTCATGGCCAATACGGAGGAACTCGCCACAAAATATATGAACATAAAAACAGCCAGCAGGCTGAGGACAAGATTTATCCTCTTTATATCCAGAGGGCCTCCCCAGGATTTGATGACAGACGACAGCTTCACGCTCGCGAAACTCCAGCGCCCACGCAAAGCTCCGGAAGAGAACATAGTGATGTCTTTTCCCCTGACAGAAACGTCTCTCCTACCTGGGGGAGGAGCCGGCTGCGGCGCGCTCTGAGGCTGCGGCTCAGCGGCCTTCCCCTGAGACTCTTCTATCAATTTCAGAAGCTGTTTTTCTGGACTAAGGCTTGAGTTATCCTGGGCCATCCCTGTATATCCTCTTCGTTAATGACTTCCTTGACCAATACCTCGTCTACCACGCTCTTCCTTTTTAATACGAGCGCCTTTAGTGCCTTGTGGCATAACATCGCTATCCTGCGCGGGTATCCTTTGGTATAACGGTGTATCTCGCGCACAGCGCCGTCCAAGAACAAGAACATCCTGGATGAATACCCTGCCTGGCGTATACGGAATTCAATAAGCCTGCGCGTCTCCTCCTCATCCAGCGGATTTAAGGTATATTTAAAACTGACGCGATCTAAAAAATTATTCATGTTCATTATCTTGGCATAAAGCTCCAATTGCCCCAAAAGGATCAGCTGTAAAAGCTTAAATTCATTTGTTTCATAATTCAGCAGGACGCGCAGCGCTTCAAGAGTGACTTCATTCAACTTCTGGGCCTCATCCACGATGAGCACGACCGTCTTGTTCTCCACGACCCCCTTCTGGTACAAGAACCGCTCCAATGCCTCCTGGATATCCAGGATATTAGGATGCGCCACAGGGATGGAGAGCTCGAAATTACGCGCCAGCTTCATCATAAAAAGCTCTTCCGACTCAAATGTCGGGTCCATCACAATATTAAATATGATATCCTCTCTTGAACGCAAAAGCTGTATGAGCTTGCGCGAAAGAGTGGTCTTTCCGGTGCCCACATCTCCCAGGATGACAGACAAACCCCGCTTCAACCTCATCTCTATCATCAGGTTCGTAAGCGCGATCTCGTGGGCTTTGGACTCATAAAAGAATTCCGGGTCCGGGCTGGTCGAAAAAGGCTCTCTTTGAAAACCTAATACCTTATAATAGCTCATTGATCTCCCTGCCCTATGAACACCTTGATCTTGGCGTCTTTCTTAAAAGCATTAAGCCAATCGGAAAAACCCCCAAACTGCTTCTTCCTCTTAATCTGGTCAAAATAAGATTGGCGCAGCTCATTGAATTTTTCCTTATCCGCGACGCGTTTCTGTAATGTGCGGAAAACCCCATAGCCGCGATAAACAGGAGAAGGTTTATAAACAGAATTTTCCGGCAAGTCAAGCATGGCATAGACGTCAGCCCGAGGTATCTTCCATATATCCATCAGGAATTGCGAAGATACAAAACCGGGCTTTTGGGAGAACTTAGGGTCTTTTTTTCCTTTTTTATCCCACGCTTTGGGATTCTTCATCTTCTTATAAAAGTCTTCGGCGGCGGACAAATCATCGAATTGGACGAGCTCCAGCCCCAAGGTATTATATTGGTCGAGGTATTCCTGATATGCCTCTTCCTCGGTAACTACCGGCACAATGCTGTCGATTATCTGTGTCCTTAGTTTCTGGAGCTGCAGAAGATGCCTGATCTGATTTTCAAACACCTCAGCCGGCTCTTTAACGCGTTCCAGGACCCATTTTGTGTAAGCTTCTCTGTCCTTTTTCCAGTCAAAATCCACCTTTTCAGCCTCAAGCAGCTTTGCGACCTCATCTTCGGCCTCTTTTGTCTCCACTCTGACATCTCTCCGAAAAGCCTCGTAAGACATCAAGAGGTCCTCCCAGACACGGCCCTCGATCTCTTCCGGAGTCCGGAGCTCCCCTCCCCACCGCGGCCCGAAGATCAGGATGGCTGCCTTTGCAAATCGATAATTATCCATAGACACGGGCATACCGAAGAACTCCCCTGCCATCTCCGGGTCTTTTATCTTGACCACATCCTCCTGGGCAAAACAAAAAACAGGAGACAAAAAACAGAAGACAGAAAACACAAGGATATTGAACGCTTTCTTCATATTATCGCTAGGCATCTTTCCTCAATAATTTTACTATCACGCGCAAGGTATAGCCTTCATTGACCAGTTTAGAAATAAGCGCCAGCCGCTCTTTTGCCTTTTCAAAATCGTAGAAACGAGTCCGATTCTTCCTTAAAACTACATCCAACAAGCCCATATCCGTATAATTATTGATAGCGGCATAAGATACATCGAACTCTTTTGCCATGTCCCTGGCGGATGCCAGCTTCCTCTCTGCCTTGCCTGTTTCCATGCATGCACCTTAAAAACTATCCTACGAGTTTTTTACGTATTAACCTTAAAGGATATCCGTCATCTTTAAGCCTTGCGATAAGCGTAAGCTTCTCTTTTACTTCGCTCGCCTGATAGAACCTCTTGTTCCCGCGTTTAGAGACAACATTAAAAAACCCTAAATTCGTATAATGATTCAGGGTAGGATAAGTGACTCCGAATTTTTTTGATATTTCTTTGGCTGAGACCAGGTTCTTATCGTTGCCGTTCGTCATGCCGCCCTCTTGATAATAACAACCGGACTATCTTCATGGAATTCCTACAACTATAGTACTTAAAGTAATTACCGTAAGTAGTACAAGCAATATTATTATCGTAATTCAAGTAATTGTCAAGTAAAATCTTTACAACCCACGCCCCAGCATGCATCAACCATAACAGCCCTCAATAGCCACACTAGCCTCCCACAGCCGCTTCCGGCATTTTTTCC
>DMEU01000005.1:0-23542 GCA_003451585.1 Candidatus Omnitrophota bacterium
CTGTAGCTCAGCTGGGAGAGTGCCTGACTGGCAGTCAGGAGGTCACGGGTTCGATCCCCGTCAGCTCCACTTTTTCCGCAAAGTCCAGTGTCTAAATCCGCTTACCATAAATAGTACCAAAATAATCGCATTTTATCAACTGGCGGATGTCGGAAATGATTTTAATCATGAAAAAGCGTATTTTGGTCATAGAAGACGAGCGCGAAATATCCATGATAATGCGCATGCGTCTGGAGGCGGCGGGCTACGCGGTCACGGAGGCTTTTGACGGCGAAGAAGGGTTGAGCCAGGCCAAGACCTGTCGGCCCGACCTTATACTTCTGGATCTGGTGCTTCCGAAGATGTCCGGAATGCAGATATTAGATGAGCTCAAAAGGGATGAAAAATATAGGTTTATACCCATTGTCATAGTAACAGGATTAACGCAGGATGCTGCCAATCATCAGGCGGCTGTCTCTAAGGCCGACGCCTACTTTTTAAAGCCCTACGATACCATTGAGTTGATGACTACTGTAGCCGATTTTTTAAAAGACGGCTCCCCACAACGATAGGCCCGGGTTACCTCTAATGTATTTAGGCGTCCATGTATCGATCAGCGGTCATATTTATGAGGCTCCTGATCGCGCCGCAAGATTAGGCTGCACTGCCATGCAGATATTTTCAAGGAACCCAAGGCAGTGGCGTCAAGCCCCTATCAGCGAGCAAGACGCCTTAGAGTTCAGACGCAGCCTAAGGGCAAGCGGCGTCAAGGCAGTGGCCGTCCATATACCGTATCTTATTAATCTGGCCACTTGCTATGATACTCTATATAAGAGGTCCATCGATAGTTATATAGAAGATATGCACGAGACAGCCGCGTTAGGAGCCCAGTATTTGGTGACGCACATGGGTAGTTTCAAAAATTCGACTTTACAGCGCGGCCTGAAGCGTTTTATCGAAGCACTTGATATTATTTTTAGCCAGACTAAGGGCCTGACCGGGGTAAAATTGCTTTTGGAAAATACCTCAGGTTCCGGCAGTTGGCTCGGCTCGACGTTTGACCACCACAGGATCATTTTTGACCGGGTCAGTGATAATTCCAGGCTTGGCATATGTCTTGATACGGCGCATGCATTTGCCGCAGGTTATGATATCCGCAGGCCGGAGGTGTTCGACGGCCTCTTAGACAGCATAGATGTGAAGGTGGGCAAAGAGGCGTTGCATCTCGTGCACTTGAACGATTCTATGAGCGACTGCGGGACGCACATCGACAGGCACGACCATATAGGCAAAGGTTTCATAGGCTTAAAGGCTTTCGGGCACATTGTCAATCATCCGTACCTGAAGGACGCCGCCTTTATTTTAGAAACACCTAAAGACACTCCCAGGGATGATAAACTTAATCTGAACAGGGTAAGGAAGCTGTTAACAGGCAAGAAACGGATAAAGAATGGAATTTGATTTCAGGCAAATAGAGGAAAAGTGGCAGAAGGCGTGGCTTGAGCAAAAGACTTACAAGTCGCAGCCCGACCCATCGAGGCCGAAGTATTATTGCCTTGAAATGTTCCCATATCCTTCAGGCCGCATCCACATGGGCCATGTGCGTAATTATACGATAGGGGATGTTATCGCCAGGTATAAATTAATGCAAGGGTTTAATGTCCTGCATCCTATGGGATTCGACGCATTCGGCCAGCCGGCCGAAAACGCCGCCATCAAGAACCAGTCTGACCCTGAGGACTGGACCTTAAAGTGTATCGATTGGATGAAGAAGGAAATGTTCCGCATGGGTTTTTCTTATGATTGGGACAGGGAGGTTTCAACCTGCCTGCCTGATTATTACAAGTGGAACCAGTGGATCTTTTTAAAGATGCTTGAGCGGGGGCTGGCGTACAAGAAGGCCTCTTATGTGAACTGGTGCCCAAGCTGTGAGACCACACTGGCCAATGAAGAAGTCGTACAGGGCGGATGCTGGCGTTGCCATACTACGGTCGTAGAAAAAGAATTGGAACAATGGTATTTAAAGATAACGGATTACAGCGACAGGCTTTTAGACGACCTGGCGAGTTTAAAGAACTGGCCTCAGGCTGTTTTGACCATGCAGAAGAACTGGATAGGCAAGAGTTACGGGGTCGAGATATATTTTAAATTGGAGGACGGGACTACTTTACGCGTTTTTACTACCAGGCCGGACACTATTTTCGGTGCCACATACGTAGTTTTGGCGCCTGAGCATCCACTGGTAAAAGAGATCATTCGCGGCAAGCAGCAAGAGAAAGAGGTGTTGGCCTTTATCGACGAAGTTGCGCAGGAGAGCAGGATGGAGCGCGTGGCCGGCGATGTGAAGAAGAAGGGGCGTTTTACCGGAGCATATGCCATAAACCCGGTCAACCTAGAGAAGATCCCTGTTTGGGTCGCCGATTATGTCTTAATGGAATATGGCACAGGCGCCATCATGGCGGTGCCGGCGCATGACCAGAGAGATTTTCTTTTTGCCAAAGAGCACAACCTGCCTATGCGCGTTGTTATCCGCCCTAAAGACGCGGAGCTGCGCGTAGAAGACATGACCCAGGCTTTTGAGGATGAGGGTATCATGGTCCACTCCGGAAAATTCGTCGGGCTGCCGAGCAGTGAAGGAAAAAAGAGGATAGCGCTTTGGATGGAAGACAAGCTTATGGGGAAGAACACGGTCCATTGGCGGCTGCGTGATTGGCTGATATCCAGGCAGCGATATTGGGGCACGCCTATCCCGGCCATTTATTGTGATACTTGCGGAATAGTCGGCGTACCTTATGAGGAACTGCCTGTTAAATTGCCTAAGGATGTGAAGATCTCAGGAGAAGGCGGGAGCCCGCTGGCAAAGGTAGGTGATTTTGTAGATGTCAAATGCCCCAAGTGCGGTAAGCCTGCCCGACGTGAGACGGACACCATGGCGACATTCATAGACTCTTCCTGGTATTTTTTAAGATTTTGTTCGCCTCAGGCGGAAAGTGCGCCTTTTGATGTGGATGAAGCCAAATATTGGATGCCTGTGGACCAGTATATAGGAGGCATAGAGCACGCCGTCTTGCATTTATTGTATTCACGGTTTTTCACTAAATTTTTAAGTGATATCGGCATGACGGGGTTAAAAGAACCATTTGATAAACTGCTTACACAGGGCATGGTCTTAAAAGAAGGCGAAGTAATGTCCAAATCCCGCGGCAATATTGTTGACCCTGACGGCATCATAAAGGATTACGGCGCAGATACCTTGAGGCTGTTTATATTGTTCGCCGCGCCGCCCGAGGCTGAATTGGATTGGAGCGACAAAGGCATGGATGGCGCCTGGCGCTTTCTGACGCGCGTCTGGCGCCTTGTGTGCGCGCTGCCAGCGCACGATAAAAGCGCTCTGCCCGAAGAGCACACAGAAGGCCTGCGCCTGGTAACAGAGAAGATGCATGAGACCATAAAAAAGGTCACTTTGGATATGGAAGGCGGGTTTAAATTCAATACCGCGATCTCGGCCGTCATGGAATTAGTCAACGAGCTTTACAGGCTTTCGCCCGAAGAGCAGAAGTATGAGGCAGCCGCCGAGGCCGTAGAGGCGGTGGTGCTTTTATTGGCGCCTTTCGTGCCGCATATATGCGAGGAGATGTGGCAGATGATGGGCCGCAAGGAGAGTATTTTTAAAGCGTCCTGGCCTGAGTATGATGAGAAGTATCTTGTCAAAGATGAGATCGAATATGTCATACAGGTTAACGGGCGAGTCCGCTCGAAAGTGGTGGTCGGTATTAAAGCGGCACAGGAAGATATAAAGAATGCCGCGCTGGCGGACATAAAGACACAGGAGTGGCTTAAGGGTGTCACGCCGAAAAAGGTGATCGTAGTCGCAAATAAACTTGTCAGTATCGTGGTCTGATGCTTGCTTTAACCTCACAGGAGCGCAGGGTATTATTATTCGTTTCTTTTGTGCTGGCCTTAGGCCTGGGGCTTAGATTTTTTGCGAAGGGCCGGGGCAGTGATACCTGTTTTTTTGATGTCAGCTCAAAAAAAACTTGCCGGGCACTGGATATAAATGCGGCAACACGGGATGAGTTGATCGGGCTGCCCGGTATAGGCCCAAAGGCCGCAGACGATATTCTCGCCGCCAGGGCATGGCGCGGAGGGTTTAAAAATATCGAGGAACTTAAAGAGATCAAGGGAATATCTGATAAGAAGATAGGGCTTTTGAGGGAATATCTATATATAGTATCGGATGATAGCAACAGTTTAGCGCTTGTAAGTGATCGTGTCACTGCGAGAAGCGACAGCGACGAAGCAGTCTTTTAAAAGATTGCTTCGCAAAAAGAGCTCGCTTTTGACACATCCGTAGGAACGCTTTCGAGGTCGAGGATCTTAGAAATTAACATAGGAGATAGAATGCTATTCTTTATAGTAAAAGGCGGCCCTGTGATGATCGCGATCATCCTGGCATCCGTGTTCGGCATGGCCATCATCCTTGAGCGATTGTTCGTTATACATCGCGTCTACCGCCTGGATATGGAGTCGTTCTCGAAAACAGTTTACAGGCATATTTTTGACGGGAAATATGATGAGGCGCTGAAAGTCTGCCGTCAGCATGAGGATTTTCCGCTCCCTGCCATGTTCGTCGCCGCCTTGGAGAACAGGGGGGCTGCCCGCCATGAACTGGAGAAGATGCTCGAGAGGATGGGGAATCATTATATTAAGAATCTCGAGAGGAGGCTGGGCGGGCTTGTCTCCATAGTGGGCATATCTCCTTTGATGGGTTTTTTCGGGACCATAACAGGCCTTATCCGCGCTTTCATGGCATGGGAAAAGGCCGGCAATAATGTTACTGTAAGCGCCTTGGCGTCCGGCATATACGAGGCCATGATAACAACGGCCGCGGGGCTTATGGTAGCCATACCGTATTATCTCTTCTATAACTATTTTATATCCAGGATAAAATATTTCGGCCATGAGCTCGATGATTATTCCGGCAGGCTCCTTGAAATGATAGCAAAGGACAAACAAAGATGAGGATAGGCCCAAGCCGCAAATACATGTTTAACTTAGAGTCCGTGGCTATGACGGACATCGTTTTAAATATGTTCATATTCTTCTTCATATCTTTCAGTCTTATCTATACTTTCAATCCGACGAAGGCCAAACATATCAAAGTCAATCTGCCTGCTGCAAAACATGTTGCCGACACGCAGGGAAAAGACGAGATAGTCAATATAACGCTCTCAAGTGAAGGGCCGCTTTATCTGGAAGGCAATATAGTGTCCTTAAAGGAGCTTGAAGCCAAGCTTGCCTCCTCAGCCAAGCGTAATCCGTCTATGGCCGTGGTCATTGAAGTGGACCGCCTTGTGGCCTTTAAGAATGTAGTGCGTGTCTTGGATGTTTTAAATGGTTTAGGCATAGAACGCCTTCGTATCGCTGCTGCGCAAGAAGAGAAGTAGCTTTCCCCTCCTCGATCCCTCAAAAGCACTTCCACTGATCTGTCTATGAAGTGGTGGTGTCATGATGTTCCAGCCTCTGGTCGTCTGGTGTATTTTTTTCTGCTCAGGTATCGTGGCAGGGTATTATTGCCGCTTGCCGCCGGTGTTACTGTGTGCGGCAGTGGCGGCTGTGTCTTGCGCAGCGTTTTGTTTGCGCAATAAACGGCAGTGCGCATATCTTGTCTTTTGCCTGGCGGCCCTGCTCGGGGCATTAGACATTGCCGGTGCAAGGCCGATACCTTCTTCGTCCCAGGCTGTTAAGACCGTTCTCGGGCTTAAACATAAAATAGAAGGCTTGATCTCGGACCGGCTGAACCCGCCTTTTTCAAATATCCTCTCCGCTATGGTCTTAGGCGAGCGCAGGATGGTCCCTGAAGATCTCAGGCAGGCCATGATGAAGGCGGGGACATGGCATCTTATGGTGGTAAGCGGGACTCATACCGCGATAGTGGCGGCTATCGTCCTGCTCCTGCTTAAGGCCGTAAGGGTAGGCCGCAATATGAGATTTATTTCTGCCATTGTTTTACTGATAGTTTATTGCCTGTTGACAGGGGCCTCGAGCTCTGTCGTCAGGGCGACGGTCATGACATCGGTGTATCTATTAACGTATTTATTCAAGCGTCCGCCCAATTTTTTAAACTCACTGGCCATGGCAGCCCTGGCTATTTTGATCTTTGACCCCACACAGCTCTTCCAGGTAGGCTTTCAGCTCTCATTCTTGAGCGTCTTTTTTATTTTTTGGTTATATCCAGGGCTCAAGAATATATTTCCTGCCGGTATATGGAAATCGCGCTATCTTTGCGTGCCGGCAAACTGTTTTTGCGTTTCGTTGAGCGCCTGTATCGGAACAGCGCCTTTGTTGGCCCATGTGTTCAATACATTTTCATGTATTTCCATTATAGCTAATATCGTGGCCGCCCCTTTGGCGGCCCTTGTCATGGCAGGCGGCCTTGTATTGATCGGGTTTGGAGCCCTATTGCCCGTTTGTGCCGGCCCTGCAGCTTTAAGCGCGGAATTTTTCATCTTTCTTTTCGTAAAGATGAATATGGCATTTGCCGGCCTGCCCTGGGCATCAATACATGTCCCGCGCACACGGCTCTTTTGGGTTGTTTTCTGCTATTTTATCACCCTGTTTTTAAGCAGGCTTTTTCCTAGAAAGCAGTAAACCTTTTTCTTGATATACTGGCGTCAACAGTTTAAACTATTGACGGAAGAAACCATTGTATCGGGATCAACCATCGGCCCGCCGGAAGGCTCGGACTCGTTACTCTAAAACATGGCTTTTAGCGCCCGCATCAAAAAAATATACGCATACAGGGCTGTTTTGTGGGAGATGTCCTTAAAACAGCTCAAAGGCAAATACTCAGGCTCGATGCTCGGGTTATGGTGGGCGGTCATTATCCCTGTCATCCTGGCGTTCAGCATAAATTTTATCTTTACCCAGGTCTTTAAGGCCCAGGCTGAGAATTACGCCTTCTTTATCCTTGCAGGGATGGTGCCCTGGGCTTTTTTCTCCGGCACGCTGATGGGATCGGCCGAGGCCTTTTTTGCCCAATCATCTATCTTAAAGCAGGGAACTTTTCCAAGAGAATTTGTCGTAATATCCGCGGTATTGGCTGATTTCATAAGTTTCTGTACGGGTTTTTTGTTTTTATACCCCGTCTTCATCTTCCTGGAACCAGCGGTGATACACCTGTTGCCGGCGTTTTTTTGCCTGGCCTTGTTATACCTTATGTTTGTGGCCGGATTAAGCCTGCTTTGTTCAGTAGCAAACGTTTTTTTCAGGGACACAGCCCATTTTTTATCGATAGCACTCATGTTCTGGTTTTGGATAACGCCTATTTTTTATTCCTTAGAGACGCTGGGCCTTCCATGGCGCCGGCTATTTTTTTACAATCCGTTGACATATTTTATACTGGCCTTTCAAAGCCTTCTTTTTAAGGCGAGCCTGCCATCGGCAGCCGTGTCCCTGACATGCTTAGCGACAGGCGTGTTTTTCCTTGCCGCAGGTTATTTTGTTTTCCTTAAATTCGAGCCAAAGCTGATGAAAAGAATATGAATGCCGTAGAATTCCGCCAAGTCTGGGAAAAGTACCGTATTAAATTCATCATAGACCGTAAAGTCTCATGGGAGGAGATCTGGGCGCTTGCGGATGTGAGCCTGGAGGTCGGCCGTGGGGAGATCTTAGGTATAGTCGGCCAAAACGGGGCGGGAAAGACCACTTTTTTAAGGCTCGTCGCGGGTATGCTGCTGCCTGATAAAGGCGATGTAAAGGTATCCGGGAGGGTCTCTTCTTTAATGGAGCTGGGTGCCGGTTTTAACCCGGAGTTTACCGGCAGGGAAAACGTCGTGCTCAACGCCCGCACCTATGGTATCGACGGGAAAGTCTTAGATGAGCAGGTGGCTAAGATAATCGAGTTTGCGGGCCTCGGTAAGTTCATTGATGCCCCTGTGAAATATTATTCCCAGGGCATGTATATGAGGCTGGGTTTTTCTCTTGCCGTCTTCGTCGATCCCGACGTGCTTTTGATCGATGATATCCTAAGCGTCGGTGATGAAGAAGCCCAGCACAAATGCATAGAGAAGATATTGGAATTAAAAGGACAAGGCAAGACCATGATCATCGTAAGCCACGATATGCACATGATAGAGAGATTATGCGATAGGGCCGTCTTGCTGGAGCACGGCAGGGTGGTAGCTTGCGGCCTGCCGGCAGATGTCATCTCTTGCTATCTGGGAACGGCCAGCGTGGAGCCTGAACCAGTGCAGGAAGATGGGGCAGAAAGGATATCCAGGCATACGCTCGAAGCAGGAGCGCTCAGGCTTTTTATCGACGATAAAGATAAGGTTATACGATTCTACGATAAAGACAAGGAGATCACCGGCGGTAAGGGATTTTATAGCGTGATAGGCGCTTTAGAAAAGTCTTTTGAGCCTAAAGACGCTAGGTGGGAAGTGCAAAAACTTTCTGAAAAAGAGCTGGCCTTGTCTATGGAATTCCCGGATCCTTTGTTCCGGCAGGCCTTGTATTTTTCATCTTCCGGCGACGGCGCGATCGATATAAAGATGGAGATGAAGACGGACGCGCCTTTGGCTCTGGTGTATCAGGATGTAAGGTTGGAGTTGGCGGATCTTTATCAGACCTGGGCCACGGCTTTTGAAGAGGGTTCTTTTGATGTTTGGCAGGGTTTTGACCATGTGTATCCTATTCGTTGGAAAAATAATAAGATACCGGGTGTTGTCTTGAAGGCAAAAGATGGCGGAGGCCGTCTTGATGTGTCTTTTGTCTCTTTTGCAGACACCGGGTCCAGGATCATGAGTTTAAATAAGCGTAAAGAGTCTGGCTCGGACTACATTTCTCTAAATAGTTCGGGTATAGTGTCCAAGACAAGAGAATTGTTGGAGCCGGGTAACCGTCTATTTTTTGAGGGCAGGCTTAGCCTTGGGCGGGATCTTCAGCCTCAGCATTATACAGGTGAAGAAGCCGTTGATCTAAAGGCGGGGTCTTTGAGATTTGTTTTTGATAGCGGCAGGGGCATGATCTTTATGGCGGGCAAGGAGCTTACTTCCGGCATGAGCCTTTATACATCAGTACGGGCCGGCAATATATGGCTGGATTCATGCCAGGCTTTATGGGAGATAGAGTTAAAGAAGGATAAGAAGATAGTAGCAGTGGGGCACTGGCCGCATCTGCCTCTATCCCAAAAATGGTCTATCGAGATGGGCGGGGAAAATTCGATCTTATTGGGGGTTGAAACTCGTATACATGGCGAAGTCCACCTTGAAATAGAACAGGTAAGCCTTATGCTGCCCTCTGTTTTTAAGGCCTGGTCTACTTCAGAAGGACAAAGAGGGTCATTTGCCGAAGAATTCACAACAGACTATGATATATTGCCTTACAGGTTTTGGTATGGCGATGCCGAGCACATTGAAGCGAGCGGAGACGGTTTTCCAAAGATGATCTTAAAACGCGGCCCAGCTCACCGGTTCTTACGTGGCGTCGTAGAAAATACCGATTCTTTATATAAGGCCAGGCTTGTGCAATATCAAAAAACAAACCCAAGAAAAGAGCCTCCTGGGGCGTACTCTTTATTTCAAGGGGCTATAGAAATTGGCGCTTAAGTACCATTTACAAAAATTAAGAAAACATTTAAAGGACGGCGGCTTGGCCTATGCGCTTGCGCGCGGCGTCCGCTATCTCTTGTTTTTATTTAAGAAGAAGAGGTGTGTGGCCGCGGTATCTCCTGAGCGGAGATCTATAAGCAAAGGGGGTATGAAGATAACTTACAGCCGGGTAGATGGGCTGGGTGTCTTCTGGGAAGGGCATGAATTGACCAATAAGCCCGGTTTGAGCTGCGGCGTGCACACATTGGGATTTTGGACTGACTCCTCAAAAGCAGAGTGGCATTTTATAGAGGAAAAAGATGACCGCCTAAAGGTAAAGATATGTTTTAATGAATTGCCGTTGACCCAGATATGGACGATACAGTTACAAGATGGAGGCTCGTTCCACTGGTCCATCGATATGGAGGCGGCAGGGTGGCTGTATATAGATGAATTCCGCGTTATCAGCCTTATAGGCCATAAATATAAGACGTGGGTGGCAGGGTATATCCAGGAGAGTTTTCCAAGGGCGGATAGCCAGTGGCAGGACATCTATATTACCGGCCGGCCGCAAGGCCTGGTAGCCGTAAGGTTCCCTATAGGAACAGAGACCCTGCCGTCTTTTTCTTTTGAGACTGAAGAACTCCGTAAAGGTTTTTCTCCCTTTGTCCAGAGCCCGCCTTTAGACAACTCCACTTATTTGATAGGGTTCAGGGACCAGGTATTAAAAAGCCAAAGGCGCCTTGCGCCCGGGAATTCGCGTCTTTTTTCAGGCAAGTGCTCTTTCCATGAAACAGATGACATCCTGGATTCCAGGATAGAAGCGTTGCGCCAGAAAGATTATGAAAAAAGATCTTTGCCAGGGGGCCATACCGATATAGCGCTCATCCAATGCCCCCCGTGGGATTTTGAATTGCCGCCGCTGGGGATATCCTATCTATCGGCTTACTTGAAGAGGTCGGGTTACACCGTATCTATTTGTGACTTAAATATAGCCCTGTATGGTATGGCCGGTGAAGATACCAAGCATCTATGGGAACAGAAGAGTTATGATCTTTGGGTTGAGGGCGGCTTATTTGAAAAGACATGGGCGCAGCTTGAATTGCCGGCCTACTCTTTTCTTCAAGGTTTTTTCGAGACGGCTACGCCGCGTTACATCGGCCTTTCCGTGAATTATGCCTCCATACCGTTTGCCTCAAGATTGCTTAAAATGTTAAAGGGCATCAATAAAGACGTAAAGATCATAGTCGGCGGATGGGCTTCTATAAGTGAGCCGTTAAGGAAGATGCTCCCCGAAGGCCTGGTGGATGTATTCGTCGTGGGAGAAGGAGAAGAAACGCTCAAGGATGTTTTAGATGCCTTGGAAGGCAAGATGGAGCCCGAGGATGTGCTTGGGGCTATCTTTAACAAAGACGGCGCAACGGCATATAGGCCGCGGCCCCCTAAGATGGAGTTAGATAGCCTCCCCTGGCCTACGTTCGAGGAGTTCGACTTAAACCTCTACAAAAAACAAAAGGCCCTGCCATTATTTACAAGCAGGGGTTGCATAGGCCACTGCGCTTTCTGCAATGATTGGAATTATTCTAAGCCCCATCGCGCGCGCAGCGCCAGGAATGTCTTCGATGAGATCAGCTATCATGTAGAAAAGAACAAGGCGGAAGTCTTCCACTTCAGGGACTTGTTGTGCAACGGCGATATCGAGAGGCTTGACCTGTTGTGCGACCTTATAATCGGCTCAGGGTTAAAGATCCGATGGGATTCCCAGGCCATCCCAAGAAAGGAAATGACCTTTGAACTGCTTTCTAAAATGAGAAGGGCAGGGTGTGACGGCCTCTCTTACGGAGTGGAAAGTTTCTCGGATAATGTCCTAAAACAGATGGGGAAGATCTTTACAAAGGATATAGCCGAAACGGTCATAAGGGACACGCACCGTGCCGGGATAAGTGCGTCTATAAATATAATCATAGGTTTTCCCGGCGAGAGCGAAGAGGATTTTAAGGAGACACTGGATGCCTTAGCCAGAAATTCCAGGTATATAGGCCTGGTATGCAATATAAATGTCTGCCTTGCTAATCCCGGTTCTGAATTAGACGAGCCGGGCAAAAAGTACGGGTTGGTATTTCCGGCAGACGATAAGATACGTGCCAGGGAGTGGGCTACGGCTGACGGGGAAAATACGTATCAGATAAGGAAGGCGCGGGCCTCCAGATTCATCGAACAGCTTGAACGTTTCCGCCTGCCATACTGGAGGCTTGCAACTTAGTGGATAGCAAAAAAGATAAATTGAAGTTTTTACTGGCCAATCTGCCTTGGTACAAAGACGGCAGATGCGGGGTGAGGGCCGGTTCACGTTGGCCCCATATAAGGGATGAACGCGAAGACAGTTATCTGCCGTTCCCGTTTTTCCTGGCATATGCCTCATCTCTGCTAAAGAAGCATGATTTCGATGCCTATCTGATCGACGCTATCGCAGAGAAGGCCACGGAGCAGGAGTTTTTAAACAGGGCCGCGCGCCTGCATATCGATTATCTGGTGGCCGAGACATCGGTGCCTTCTTTTTGTGATGATATCAGACTTTTAGAAAAATTGTCTTCATCCGGTATATCCATTATTCTCTGCGGCCCTACTTCAGAGAGCTACGAACCTGAATTTTTGGAGGCACATCCTTTTATCAGTTTTGTCTTGTATGGCGAGTATGAATTTACTCTTCTGGAGCTGGCCTCAGCATTGATAGAAGGCAGAGGCCTGTCACATATCAAGGGCCTTATCTATAGAGATCAGGCGCGAGTCAGAAAAAATCCTAAAAGAGGGCCGTTTGATATCAATACCCTCCCGTGGCCGCAAAGAGAGGGTTTGCCTATGCATCGATACCTGGATGCCCCGGGAGGTATGCCGCTGCCAAGCGTCCAGATGGTGGCCTCGCGCGGATGCCCTTTCGGCTGCAACTTTTGTCTTTGGCCTCAAGTGATGTATCAGGGTAGCCATTATCGCACTCGTTGTGTCAAAGATGTGGCTGATGAGATGGAACACCTTGTGAAAGAAAAAGGATTCAGATCGGTATATTTTGACGATGATACTTTTAATATCGGCAAGGAGAGGATGCTTGAGTTCTGCGCCGAATTAAAAGGCAGGGGCCTCGATAGGATCCCTTGGGCGATAATGGCCAGGCCCGACTTGATGGACGAAGATGTGCTTAGAAATATGAAAGAGGCGGGTTTGTGGGCGGTCAAGTACGGCGTTGAGTCTGCCGCAAAAAAACTTACATCAAGGGCCGGCAAGTCCATGGACTTGAAAAAAGCAGAAGCGATGATCCGGCTGACCAATAACTTAGGCATCAGGACGCATTTGACGTTTACTTTCGGCCTGCCGGGCGAGACTAAAGCCACCTTAGAAAGCACTATACGCCTCGCCAAGAGATTGGACCCTTTCTCGGTCCAGTTTTCCATAGCTACCCCTTTTCCAGGGACCGTTTTTTTCAATGAGCTGGATCGCGAAAACAGGATACTCACGAAAGATTGGTCCTCTTATGACGGCCAGCATAGTTGTGTTTTTCAGCCGGCCAACCTTTCTCCCGGAGAGCTGGAAGAGGCAAAACGGCGCGCGTACGGCGAATGGGAGCGGCATTGTGCCAAGAGGCTGGCCAAGAGGGGCAGGATAAAGGCCTTTTTGGGTTCGATGAAGGACCATGGCCTGCGCAAGACCATAGGCAAGACAGCCGGATATTTAGCCAGGACAAGGCCTGCGGCATATCTGACGGGGTACAGGCGGAATTCATATCTCGGGCTTTTGAGGCGTTATCTAGATGCCCACGGGGCAAAGGCCGCTGCGTTAAAGGTGAAAGAGGAGCTTTCTTTATCAAACCTGAAAGACAAATATCTGCGTGCGCTTGGGGCATACGACGGAGAATACGCCTACCTTGGGCCTCATCATGTGCAGATAGACCTCACCAATAGGTGTAATAATTCATGCCTGGCCTGCTGGTGCAATTCACCGCTTTTTAAGACCCCCAGGATGTCCGAAAAAGAAAAAAACGAGCACCTGCCTCTGGGTATGGTCAAGGGCTTGATCGACGAATTGGCGGCGATGGGTACAAAAGAGATAGGTTATTCCGGTAGCGGAGAACCGTTCATGCATCCGGATATTATGGAGATATTGGAATATACGAAAAAGAAAGGCCTGTTCTGCCTAGTTAATACCAATTTTACATTGCTGGACAGGCCTAAGCTTAAGCGCATTGCCGATATGGGGCTTGATTCCATCACGATAAGCTTATGGGCGGCTACGGCAGGTACCTATAAAAGGACACACCCCGGAAGGACAGAAGAAGATTTTTCAAGGTTGATGGAGAACCTGGCTTATCTTAATGAGATAAAAAAAGGCAAGCCGCGCGTCCATCTGTATAACGTGGTCTTCAGCATGAATTACTTTGAGATCGAAGGGATGGTGGACCTTGCCGTCAGGACAAGCTCGGAGATGCTCGGTTTTGCGCTCGTAGATACTATTCCCGGCGTAACGGACCAACTGCTTTTAAATAAAAAGCAATTGGAAGAATTAAAGCACGCCTGCCTGAGGATAAGATCCAGGTTGAACGCCGCCAGCCACCTTGTGCCGGAAGGTATCTTTTTACACAGGTTCGATGATTTCTTCAGGAGGCTGTCAGTTTTCAATGACGCGGCAGTGGCAAAATATGACCGCAATATCATCGATTCCATGCCGTGTTACAACGGATGGCTTTTTGCCAGGGTAATCCCTAACGGGCAGGTGCATTCGTGCCTTAAGGCGCACCGCATACCCGTAGGTTCGCTCTATAAAAATAAATTCTCCGAGATATGGAATTCCCATGCTCAAATGTATTTTCGTAAAAAGACGAAAGTGTATCAGAAGTCCGACCATTTTTTCAGGTCTATAGGCAATGACCCCGGCATCTGCGAAGCCGGCTGTTATAAGGGGTGTGACGATATAGGCCGTAATGCTTGGATGCGCGACAGGATGGCCATGTTGACCTTTCCTGAAAAGTGCGTTCTCAGATCCATCGCCGGGACTTTAAGGATGTCCAGGGGAAAGAAGATATGACCGCAAGGTTTTGCAGGAAAAAATATAGAAGGGGCCTTTACCGATGGGCCCTTTTGGCTGTCGCCTACTTGCATGCCCTTGCATATATGCTGTATGTAAGCCTGCACAGGCGGCCCAAGGATGAGATACTTCTTAAGGGGCCTTCAGAGTCGACGATATGAACATATTAATGGTGCATCCGCACGATCTTTTCAGCAGCTTAGAGCCGTGGACAGTGAGGATAAGAGCGATAGCCGAGGAGTTCGCGAAAAAAGGCCACAGTGTCAGGTTGTGTTATTTTCCTTTGGAGAAAAAGGGCACGGCACCGCATGCGTCCGGCGCTATTGAGCTCTATCCCCTTGACCGCAGTCTTTCGCCCAGGGCTTTATTTGAAAATACGCGCCGTCTTACCGGGCTGGCGGGATGGGCCGATATAGTCCATTTCCAGAAGAGCCACCATTACGCCTCTGTGCCGGCCGTGGCCGCTGCTTTTATCTTAGGCAAACCACTTCATTATGACTGGGATGATTGGGAAGAGAAGATATTTTTTGAATCCTGCAGGATAACGTATAAGACTTTTTTTATAGGCCATACCTTTAAGGTCTTAGAAAGGATATTGCCTGTCTTGGCTGATACCGTATCTGTGGCGAGCCGGCAACTGGAACACCTGGCTGTCAAGGCCGGGAAAAAACCCGAAGATATTTTCTTTGCCCCTGTAGGCGTAGATCTTGATAAGTTCCGTCCCGGGTTGGATGCAGCCGCGATCAGGGAAAAATATAACATCAGCGGCCCGCTCGTCCTATATATAGGCCAGCTCCATGGGGCCCAATATGTGGACCTTTTGTTGGGCGCTGCGAATATCGTATTGCACAAGAACCCGGATGTAAGGTTTATGGTAGTAGGCGACGGTTTTTCGAAAAGCAGGCTTAAGGAACACGCTCTTCGATTAGGCATAGGCGAACGCGTGATCTTTACAGGCGCAGTAGGCCACGATCTCGTCCCTTCTTATATAGCCGCAGCAGATATCTGTACTGCTGTTTTTAAAGATACCGATGTTACAAGGTGTAAAAGCCCTTTGAAGATAGTCGAGTATATGGCGTGCGGCAAACCTATTGTTGCAAGCGATGTAGGCGAAGTACGTTCTATGCTGGCAGGCGTTGGCATGCTCGTTGCTGCCGGCGATGCCGGGGCATTAGCAGAAGGCATCATTACTTTGCTTGAAGACGAAGATATGCGCAGGGGCGCCGGAGAAGTGGCAAGGAAGCGGGCCGAGGGAAAATATACGTGGTCTAAAACAGCCGATAACCTGCTTTGCGCTTATAGAAAGGCACAGGGCATCTAGAATGGCGCTATCAAAAAAACGCAGGGTATTGTATATTTTTGCCGGTGTTTGTATGTCCCTTGTCATCCTTGAGCTGGCCTTGCGCCTTCTCGGCTCCGGCTACAAGCTTATCTACAGGTTGCCGCAGGACAAGGGCGCAGATTATAGGATCTTTTGTGTAGGTGAGCCTTCGACTATGGGTGTAGGCGCGGCTGACCCGCGCAAACAGAGCTATCCTCGTCAGCTGGAATCCATGTTGAACAGTAGATTCCCGGGCAGAAAGATACAGTGTTTCTTTGACCATACTATAGGGCAGAATACTTCCGAGATATTAATTAAATTGCCCTCTTATATACAAAAATACAGGCCGGACCTGGTCATCCTCATGACCGGGGTGAATAACTGGTGGAATATGGATAAGTGCAATATCTTTTTGTTTAATAAGGACAAGCGCGTATCTGACCTGGCTTTAAGGACGAGGGTTTTTATGGACCAGTTCAGGGTTTGGAAGTTGTTTAAATGGCTGCAGTTGTCTTTGGGGTTTTATAAAGAGAAATGGAATATCGGATGGCCGGAGGCTTTGGACAACAGGCGACTTGTGCAAGACGGTATGGACAAATTGGAGAAAAAGTACGGCAACGGCATATGGAGAATATGTAACAGGTTGGCAGGATACGATATCTCTGAAATGATAAGGATATGCCAGGCAAATCATATACGCGTCATGATCTGTAGTTATCCTGGAGGGGCCAAGGGCCGCCTGGCAGAGGTGCAGGGGAAAATGGCTGAAAAATACGGCGTGCCTTTTGTGGACAATGAAAGTTATTTCAAGAGCCTGTCAAACGCGGGAGCATACTTTTATTCCGACGGATGGCATCCGAATGAAAAAGGGTATGCGCTTGTGGCAGGCAATATTTACGATTGCATAATAGATAATAAATTGATAGAGTAAAAGCGATGAAATTCCTCCGCAGGTTATTCTCAAGGCTTTCTGTAGTAAAGGAGCTCTTTTCTTTTTTCTGGCAGAACAGGCTCTGGTGGATGATACCTATTGTCCTGGTATTCCTCTTGCTGGGCGCTCTTATCATCTTCGCCCAAAGTTCTGCGGTAGTCCCTTTTATTTACACCTTATTTTAATAAGATGAAGAAGATATTAGGCAAGTTAAACGCGCTGGCCCGTTTTATCATGAATTTGGCCATAAGGTCATTTCTTGATATATTTTATTTTGTCGTTCTTTGCCCTGTTTGCCTTCCCATCAGGGTGTTTTGTGACCTTCTTGGGATAAAGGGCCGGATGCCGCCGCATTGGACACCTCGAAAAAAAATTCAAGATGCATGGCATTTTTTACACCATCAATGATGTATATTTTAGG
Organism: Candidatus Omnitrophota bacterium; assembly: GCA_003451585.1. GTDB lineage: Bacteria > Omnitrophota > Gorgyraeia > Velamenicoccales > Velamenicoccaceae > UBA9636. Next base: position 17,316 of record DMEU01000005.1, read on the forward strand.
TATTAGCTGTTATTTTCATGATGCCGCCGCCTGCCTGCTCAAGGACGGGGAGGTTATCGCTGCGGCCGAAGAGGAGAGGTTTTCCCGCGTAAAACACGACCCTTCATTCCCTGTTGCCGCTATAAAGTTTTGCCTCGATTCCGCCGGCATCGAAGGAAAAGACCTCGATCTCGTAGTATTCAACGAAAAACCGTTCTTAAAATTTGAGAGGATACTAAAGACTGTTTTTTCCACATACCCGCGCTCCTGCGCCTTGTTCAAAGAGGTGATGGTCAACTGGATCGGAGCTAAATTGTGGATAAAAAGCCTTATTGAGGAGAAGATCGGCGTGCCGCAGGATAAGGTGTTATTCTGTGAACATCACGTCTCCCATGCGGCCAGCGCGTTTTTCTGCTCTCCTTTTAAGGATGCGGCTATTTTGACCTGTGACGGGACAGGCGAGTGGGCCACAACGGCGATAGGTGAGGCTACGGCGGATTGGACCGGAAAAGATAACAATGATATCCGGTTGTCGGAGGAGATCAGATTTCCGCATTCCCTCGGGCTCCTTTATTCGGCTTTTACCGCTTTTCTTGGTTTTGAGGTAAATGAGGGCGAGTATAAGGTGATGGGCATGGCTGCGTTCGGCGAGCCGAAATATGTGGATAAGGTATACGAGGTCATAAAAGTGGCAGACGACGGCAGTTTTCGCATCGATATGAGGTATTTCAGCTACCATTATTCCGCGACCAGGAGTTTTAATAAGCGTTTTGTAAAGTTATTCGGGAAGCCCCGGGATCCAGGGGCGCGCTTTGCGGCCTCTAAAGAGCCGTTATATGATGATCCTGTGCCTGTTACCGACGAAGAGGTTGCCGATAGCAAGCATTACGCTGACATAGCGGCGAGTATCCAGAAGGTGGTCGAGCAGATATTGGTCAAGATCGCCAACAACCTCTATAAAAAAACAGGCTTAAAGAGGCTTTGTTTTGCCGGCGGTGTTGCTTTAAATTGCGTAGCTAACCGCGAGATATTGGACAATACGCCGTTTGAGGAGATCTTCATCCATCCGGCAGGAGGGGACAGCGGAGGCGCCATGGGGGCGGCACTTTATGCGTACCACTGTTATTTAAAACAGAGGAGAAAGTTCGTTTTAAGCCACGCGTACTGGGGCAGGCAATACGCAGGCCCGGATATAAAAAGATTTCTCGATGAGAACAGTATACCTTACCGTTATTTTAAAGATGAAAGCGAGCTTTTTTCCAATGTCGTTGAAGCGCTAATGTCGCAGAAGGTGGTAGGGTGGTTCCAGGGCCGCTCGGAGTGGGGCCCGCGCGCATTGGGAAACCGTTCTATACTGGCGGACCCGCGCCGCAGGGAGATGAAGGATACCGTCAATATCAAGATAAAATTCCGCGAGCCTTTCAGGCCTTTCGCGCCATCCGTATTAGAAGATAAGGCCGCGGAGTACTTTGAGCTGGGCAAGGCGGGCGGCCAGTATCCTTTAAGGTTTATGCTCTATACTGTCCCGGTAAATAAAAAGGACCTTGTTCCTGCCGTAACCCATGTTGATGGCACAAGCCGCCTTCAGGCCGTAGGCCCGGAGACCAACCCTCGTTTTTACCGTCTCATCGAACGATTCTATGAGAAGACGGGCGTGCCGGTGCTTTTGAATACTTCGTTCAACCTTCGCGGCGAGCCTATCGTCGAGACCCCGCAGGATGCCTTTAACACCTATCTTAAGTGCGGTATGGACGTTCTCGTCCTGGGGGATTACCTGTTGGAAAAATAGACTATGAGGGTTATCTTTATCACAAGGGAAGGGCGCCGCTTAGCCGGGGCGAGGGTCAGGTGCTATAATTTCGCCGCACAGCTTCGCCGCTACGGGGTAGACGCGCAAGTTTTATCTTTCGCCGATTCATTAGGCGCAATGGACGGAGAGAGTGAGCGCCGTATGGGTTTTTTTTCAAAACTCCGCTATAATCATCTGGCTTTTTCAAGGCTCGCTGGGGAAGAGGGTTCCATTTTTTATATACAGAGGTTTAATTATCACGCCTTTGCCCCTTTGCTCGCCGGTGCTCTGCGCGGGAATAAGATAGTCTTAGACTTAGATGACTGGGAGATGCGCGAGGACCCGCGATACTGCCTCGGGTTTTACCCTTTTTCAAAGGCCCATTTTTTTACAAGGCTGGCCGCGCGAAGAAGCGTTGCCTGTATAGCCGCAAGCAGGTTCTTAGAGGATTTCATGAGGCCCTTTAACGCTAATGTATATTATATTCCTACGTGTGTCGATACGGTATCGTTTGAGCCTTCGGCCCGGGTAAGGGGAGATAAGGGTATCATTTTTTCCTGGATCGGTACTTTTAACCGGAAAGAATACGTAGATAATATCAGGCTTGCCCTGGGATCTTTTGTTGCCCTCCATAAAAAGTACCCGAACATCTATTTTGATATCTTAGGCGACGGGGTTTACCGGCAGGCGTTAAAAGAGGTTGTGGCCGGGTTTAATGACAGCCATATTCAGATGAAAGGCTGGCTTAGCCCTGAAGATGTCCCGGCTTATCTGGGCAGCGTAGATATAGGTTTATTGCCTGTCGTAGGTGAGACCAAGTTTAACCTATCCAAAAGCCCCACAAAACTTTTCGAGTATATGGCGTGCGGCAAGCCTGTTGTCGCAAGCGCTGTAGGGGAGGCAAAAGAGATAATCCGTGATGGAGATAATGGTTTCCTGGCACGGACGCAGGCGGATTTTACAGAAAAATTAGAAGCATTGATCGCAGATGAAAAGTTGGGCCATGATATGGGTGCCCGCGCCCGCTGCGACGCGCAAGATAAGTATTCCCTGGATGTCTGCGGCCGCAGGTTATTTGAGGCGCTTAAAACCCTCGAGAATTAAAATAAACAACGTTCTTGAGCCTGGCCGCCTCTTTTGCTATAATTTGAGCACCTCAAAATGCACCGAAGGTGCATTCAGTGAAATCCCGCCGGAGGCGGGATCTGTAACGCCTTAATATTGTTTTTATGCCGATGTAGCTCAGTTGGTAGAGCAACGCTTTCGTAAAGCGTGGGTCGGAGGTTCGATTCCTCTCATCGGCTTGATTTTTTTTCTTTATTATGGGTAGATTCAGGAATGTCCTTGGAAACCGTAATTTCTCCCTCCTCTGGATAGGGCAGATAATATCCCAGTTCGGGGATAGGCTCAACCAGATGGCGCTTATCGCCCTTATCTACCGCTTCGCTCCGGGTTCGACCACCCAGATGGCCAAGGTTATGAGCTTTACCATCATCCCGGTATTTCTTATCGGGCCGATAGCCGGCGTCTATGTGGACCGCTGGGACCGTCGCCGCACGATGGTGGTTTGTGATATCCTGCGCGGCATCCTGATACTTTTCATCCCGTTTTATTTTATCAAGCTGGGCTCGATGTTACCTATATATGTGATAGTTTTTCTCGCCTTTTCAATAGCGCGGTTCCATGTCCCTGCCAAGATGTCGATAATCCCTGACCTGGTCAAGACCGACGATCTTCTATTGGCAAATTCTCTTGTGAATACTACCGGGATGGTGGCGGCGATGTTCGGCCTGGGCTTAGGCGGTATCCTTGTGGGTATCGTAGGGGCTGAGGGAGGCTTTATTATCGACGGCGTAAGTTTCCTTATATCGGGCATACTGATCTTCTTTTTGAGCACGCGCGTTATACGCAATCTTAAGAGAGAGCGCCTTATCGATGTCGGCAAGGGCATAGCGGAGGTCATAAGAAAATCAGCATTTGAGGAGATGAAAGATGCCGTTGTTTTTTTAAGCAAGCAGAAACAGTTACGCTCCTGTCTTGGTATCTTGTTCCTTTTATGGGCATCTTTGGGGGCGATATATGTCGTTTCGATCATATTCGTGCAACAGGCCTTTTCTTCGGTCACAAAAGAGATCGGCTTGTTGGTCGTGGGTTTAGGTTTGGGGCTTTTTGCCGGCTCTCTGTTTTATGGGCGGCTTGGCAAGAAGAGGGATGGTTTCAGGACGATTTTTTCTTGCATTTTTGCATGCGGGGTGGTACTATCTATCTTTGTTTTAGCGGTTATAAAGGCGCCAAACCTGTTGATAGCGCTTGTGTTAGCTTTTATTTTGGGCCTTGTAGTGTCTCCGGTCATGGTGATCTCCAATACCCTGGTCCAGGAGTTGACAGAGAGCACTATGAGGGGTAAGATCTTTAGCTCCATTGAAATAGTGGTCCATTTCGCGTTCCTTGTAGCCATGCTTATTTCAGCTCCATTGGCGGACCGGATAGGGCCGGTCAAGATATTGCTTTTTGTAAGTTCATCGCTTGTCCTGATAGGTTTGGCGGGCTTGATAGGTCAATATGGTAAGATTAGAAGAACATAAACACCGGACAGAGAACAAGTCGATAGAGAAGTCACAGCTTCCTTCCAAAGTATTTATCCCCATTTTGCAGCATTTAGGCAAACCGCTGGATATTATTAAGGTAAAGGCGGGCGATGAGGTAAAGCGCGGGACGCTCCTTGCTACCTCTGATAAGGGCCTTTTTGCTCCGGTGCACGCCTCTATTTCCGGGAAGGTCACCTCGATCGCGGATCATCCTCATCCTGTAAGCGGCTCCTGCCGCGCCATAGCTATCGAAAGCGACGGTAAGGACGAGGCTTGCGCCGAGATGGCCGCGCGAAGTGACCAAGAGGCCCAGGATATAACTGAAGATGGTTTAAGAAAGATCGTGTTTGAAGCCGGTATCGTGGGGCTTGGCGGCGCGACGTTTCCCACCCATATCAAGCTTTCCCCGTCTAAGCCGATAGAGGATTTTATTTTAAACGGCGCGGAGTGTGAGCCGTATCTTACCTGCGATTATCGCCTTATGGTGGAAAAGGCCGATGAGATAATAAAGGGTATGAAACTTGTTACCAAGATATTAAAACCCCGTAGTTGCTACATCGCAATAGAAGATAATAAGCCCGAGGCCATCAAACTTATGCGGGAACGCGCCCGCATGTTCAATTGGGAGGTTGTGGTCTTAGAGAGCGCTTATCCGCAGGGCGGTGAAAAGCAGATCATTAAATCCTGCATAGGCAAGGAAGTACCTTCAGGAAAGCTGCCTTTTGATATAGGTGTCGTTGTGCAAAATGTGGCGACAGTATATGCCATATACGAGGCGGTGTATTTAAGGAAGCCTCTTTACGAGAGGGTCGTAACTGTTTCAGGTGGTTGCCTTGCCAACCCTAAGAACCTGTTGGCCCGCATAGGTACCCCTGTAAAAGACCTGATCGACCAGTGCGGACCACTGCTTAAGGAACCGAAGAAGATCGTAATGGGCGGGCCGATGATGGGTATCGCCCAATTTACCATAGACGGACCTGTTGTCAAAGGCACAAGCGGTGTGATCCTTTTAGACGAGGTAGAAGAGAGGGAAGAGCAAGAGACTTTTTGCATTCGCTGCGGAGAGTGCGTTCAGAACTGCCCTATGGGTTTAAACCCCAGCCTTATCGCCATGGCTATCGCTAAAGATAAACTCGAGCTGGCCGAGGAGTACGGCATTATGGATTGCCTTGAGTGCGGCCTTTGCGCGTATTTGTGCCCTGCAAGGCGCAATATAGTGCAGGCCATAAAGTCCGCTAAGGTAAGGATAAGAAATGCTAAAAAGTAATTACATAAAGTACGCATTTACCTTGGCTATTATCTGTCTGGCAGCGTCGGGCCTTTTAAGCGTGGTCTTCAATCTTACTCAGCCAAAGATCCTTTATCAGAAGATGCTGGAAGAGGAGTCGAGCTTAAAGGATGTCTTGCCTGAAGCCGCAAATTTCGAGCCGGTAAAAGAGGGGCAAGAGACCGCTTATTACCGCGCGGCCGATAAGGACGGCAAGGTTATAGGATATGCTTTTAAAGCCTCTAAGAAGGGTTATTCCAGCGATATCGCTACCATGGTAGGTGTAGATACGGAAGGCGTCATCACACATATTAAGGTCCTTTCGCAGAACGAGACGCCGGGTTTAGGCACAAAGATAGTCGAGGTTATCCAGAAAGAGACTTTTTGGGATATCGTGGTCAAGAGGGTAAAGCCCGGCCAGCCGCCTGCGCCATGGTTCCAGAAACAGTTTGACGGGAAAAAAGCGGTTGCCTTGAGCGGTTCGATAGATGTTATAACCGGTGCCACGGTATCTTCGCGCGCGGTCATAGATTCCATCCAGGACAAGGCCAAACAGATCATGGAAAAGGTAAAATATGGGCAGTAAATTTTTTGTTTCCTCGTC
>DMEU01000005.1:23766-31573 GCA_003451585.1 Candidatus Omnitrophota bacterium
TGGCTTGTGATAGCCTCTGTCTTAAGCGCGGTCGCAGCCGAGGCATTTTTTCAGAAGGCCCGCCGTCAAAAGATAACTGTTTACGACGGAAGCGCTTTTATGACAGGTTTATTGCTGGCTTATAATCTCCCGCCGCACGCGCCGCTCTGGATAGGCGTGGCAGGCAGTTTTTTTGCCGTAGTCATCGCAAAGCAGGCTTTTGGGGGTTTAGGCAGGAATATCTTTAATCCGGCATTGGCAGGACGCGCCTTTCTTCTGGCCGCCTGGCCAAAGCACATGACGACCTTTACCAAACCATTTGTATATGACGCGGTGACGCAGGCAACGCCTTTGAACCTTTTAAAAGAGGGCAAGGCCGGGAATATCGCCGATATGGGTTTGAGTTATTTTGATCTATTGATAGGCAATAGGGGAGGGTCGTTAGGAGAGGTCTACATCCTGGCTCTCGCATTAGGCGGGTTGTATCTTTTGTATAAGCGAGTGATAACATGGCATACGCCGCTCAGTTTTATTTTGACCGTCGGTGTCTTTACCTGGGCCTTTGGTTCAAAAGAGGGATTTTTCCATGGTGATTTCTTGTTCCATATATTATCCGGCGGCCTCTTTCTGGGCGCGATCTTCATGGCGACCGATTATGTTACCTCTCCTATTACTAAAAACGGGCAGATAATATTCGGCGTCTGTTGCGGCCTCCTTACAGGGGTCATAAGGATCTGGGGAGGGTATCCCGAGGGTGTATGTTACTCTATTCTGATCATGAACGCGGCTGTTCCTTTGATTGACAGATTCATCCAACCCCGCCGATACGGCACATAAAAAAAGGGGACAGGCTACTTTTTATTTTTTGGTTAAATATGAAAAAACTCTGGTTTGAATTCATTAAAGGTGTATGGCGCGAGAATCCGATATTTTTCATCGTGCTTGGCCTTTGCCCGGCGCTGGCTGTATCCATATCCGTAAATAACGCCCTTGGGATGGGGTTGGCTGTGACCTTTGTCTTGGGATGTTCCAATGCCATCATCTCGATGGTGCGGAACTTCATACCGGACAAGATCAGGATCCCGTGTTTTATCGTGGTCATAGCCACATTTGTCAGCATTGTGGAGATGGTGCTTAAGGCTTACGCGCCGGCACTTGACAGGTCTCTGGGGATATTCGTCCCTCTTATCGTGGTCAATTGCATCATACTGGGCCGAGCGGAGGCGTTTGCCTCTAAAAACCCTTTTCTGCCGTCTGTCTTTGACGGCCTTGGAATGGGGGCAGGGTTTACCCTCGCACTTCTTTTGATATCTTTTATCAGGGAGACCCTGGGCAGCGGTAAACTGGCCGGCTATAGCATTTCACACCAATTCGAGCCTGTTCTGGTATTGTCTTTGGCTCCGGGCGCTCTTTTGGTCTTAGGTCTTTTAATCGGAGGCATCAGATGGATAAAATCGTTGCGATCATAATAGGCAGCCTTTTTATAAATAATTTCATCCTTTTTAAATTCCTCGGGCTTTGCCCTTTCCTGGGTGTTTCGAAGCAGACAAAGCCTGCTGTAAGCATGGGGTTGGCTGTCATTTTTGTAATGGTCTCCTCCGGCCTGATAACCTGGCTTGTCTACCGTTTTATCCTTCTGCCTTTACATATCGATTATATGCGGACGGTGACGTTCATCCTTGTAATAGCTACATCAGTCCAGTTCATCGAGATGGTGATATTAAAGACCTCTCCTGTTATTTATCGCGCCTTAGGGATATATTTGCCGTTGATCACGACTAACTGCGCTGTCCTTGGCGTGACAGTTTTGAATTCCAATGAATTTTTTTCAGCCGGAAAACCGGTCAACGGCAGTTTTGGCTATGCCATCTTGCAGGCATTCTTCGCCGGTGTGGGTTTTATGTTCGTGCTGTTATTGATGTCCGGCATAAGGGAGCGCCTTGAACTAGCTGATACACCTGAGTCCCTGGAAGGCCTGCCGATAGCCTTTATCGTAGCATCCATAATGAGCCTTGCCTTTATGGGATTTGTCGGCTTAAAAATATAACTATAAACTGATTATGCCTAATGTATTAGCACCGATCATAACTTTAGTAAGCCTGGGTATCTTGTTTGGGCTGACACTGGCCTATGCCGCCAAGAAATTCCATGTGCCCACAGACCCGATGATCGATATGATACTCTCAAAGCTGCCTGGGGCCAATTGCGGAGCGTGCGGCAAGGCAGGATGTATGGGTTTTGCGCAGGCGCTGCTTGCCGGCGAGCTGGACCTGCACGCCTGCGCTTCTGTGGCAGCCGAGAACAGAAAGAGTATCGCAGAGCTCCTGGGTTTGAATATAGAGGAGAGGACTAAGCTGGTTTCATCCCTGCACTGCTGTGGAGGGAACCGCGCAAAAGATAAATACCTTTATGACGGGATGAAGGATTGCCTGGCGGTAAGCCTTATCTTGGGCGGGCAAAAGGAGTGTAAATACGGCTGCCTGACTTACGGTACATGTGTTAAGGCATGCCCTTATGATGCTATAGAGATGACAGGGGACAGTTTCCCAAGGGTGATCGAAGAGAAGTGTACAGCCTGCGGCATATGCGTGAACGTCTGTCCTAAAAAGCTTTATTCCCTTATACCTTTTGATGCTTCTTTCGCAAAAATTTATGTAGCGTGCTCTTCCCGTGATATCGGCAAGGTCGTAATGAGCGCCTGTCCCGTAGGCTGTATAGCCTGCCGCCGTTGCGAAAAGGCCTGTACCCACGGCGCTATGAAGGTGGAAGATAACCTGGCGCGCATCGATTACGAGAAGTGCACGGGCTGTATGGAGTGCGTAAAGGTCTGCCCTACCAAAGTTATCAAAGTTAGGTGAATCTAGTCGTTTGGTTAGGGTTAAGTTGCTTTTACCAAACAACAGATTCTTTGGAGATTTATTACCATGAAAAATATAGCTGTGTTTGCTTCCGGGAAAGGCACTAACCTTCAGGCGATAATCGATAATATTGCCAAGGGCACCCTGAAAGTCAACCTTGCCCTGGTTATAAGCGATAAGCAAAATGCCTTTGCATTGAAAAGGGCAAAGAGGGCCGGCATAAAGGCACTTTATCTGGACCCCGGGAAATTTTCTTCCAGGCAGGCGTATGAGAGACAAATATGCGGGTATCTAAAAAAGGATAAAGTGGACCTGATCGTTCTGGCCGGGTTCATGAGGATCCTTTCGCCCTTTTTTGTCCGGCGCTACAAGAACAGGATATTGAATATACATCCGTCGTTGTTGCCGGCTTTTAAAGGCGGACAGGCCATTAAAGACGCTTATAGCTACGGCGTCAAGGTCACAGGCGTAACCGTACATCTTGTAGACGAAAAAGTAGACCACGGCCCTATCATTGAACAGAGGGTTGTTGCGGTTTCAGGGCTTGAGTCTGTAGGTGAGCTTGAGGCAAAGATACACAAGGCTGAGCATGAAGTATATCCGGAGGCGATAGCCCGTATCGCCTCGCGCCGTTTTATTTTAAAAGGCCGCCGCGTAGTTATTCGCTGAACTCAGGCAGGTCTATCTTTATCTTTTTTAGTTCCGCCGCGTCCAACCGCGCCGTCTCCCCCGAAAAAGTATCCTTTAATTCAAAAGCCTGGAAATTCTTGTAATCATAGCCCTTGACGGTCTGCGCGGTTATCATTTTGACGTAGTCTAAGGGTTTTAATTTTTCCTCCTCAGGCGTCAAAATATACGTTTTTTTCAGGAACTCGAGGTCTATCTTTATGAGGCCGAATTTTTCGCTCAACGCGCTGCTTTTGAGCTCGAAAACCTTGCTTAAGGCCTTGTCTTTTGCAAAGAGGTTTTTGACACGGTGGACCACCTGTAACCCCAGGAAGTGGTCGAAGGTAACGTCGTAGTACTGCATCGATTCGCCCGCTATGTCCCCTATCGCAGCCGGGTTGTATGTGACGTCTTTTATGCTGCGCATAAAGAATTCGCCCCGTGAGAATTTTTCAAGTATAGCCTGTCGCACGTCGGGAAGATATTCGAACGTCGACAGCTGTATGCCGAAATTCTTTATATCACTTGCGACCGTTACGGCAAAATCAAGGTTTGCGTCCGTGCTTAAGATAATCCTGTGCACAATGGAGAGCACCTGGCTTACTTTTTCCAGGCCTTTTTCATTCCAGCCCATATCTTTTTCTTTGATCAGGTCATACAGCGGTATGTAGACCCAGAGCGTCTTGCCTGTTATATGGGAGCTGACCTGTATGTTGGCCTCTTCCTTGGCGAGCTTTGTTAATTGCCGGGCTAAGGTATTGGCAGGGTATGTGGGCTGGCAGGAAGATAAAATCCCGCACAACAGCACGAGCGATAAAAAGTGAAGGGATCTTTTAAGAGGGTGCTCAGGCAGCCGGGTTTGACGGGCCGCTGAATTTTGACTTGTTGAATTCTTTGAAGATAGCATCGATCTCGTCATATTCAAGCTCTTCGCGCTCCAGCAGTTCTTTGGCAAAGCGGTCTAAGAGGGCGATCTCTTTAGTTAGGAGTTCTTCGACCTCGGCGGCGCAGGTTTTTAAGATACGTTCCGTTTCATTGTTCAAGTCCAGCTTGATCTGGTCGGAAAGTTGTGATTCCGGGATCGTGGTGAAATCGCCGAGATGTTTTTCACCCATACCCAGGCGCCATACCATGAAATGCGCCACTTGCATGGCGTGGTGGAAATCGGAGGCCACCCCGCTGGATGTCATGTTGAATTTGACCTTTTCGGCCATGTATCCGGACATCGAAACTTTTACGTCAGCCAGAAGTTTCTCTTTGCTCTCTGTGAAGAGCTCTTCACGCGGCTGGTGGTGAACGACGCCCAGGGCGCCGCGGCGCGAGATGATGGAGGCCTTGAAGACATCATCCGTAGGATGCTGAAGGTACAACGTGATCAAGTGTCCCGCTTCATGATAGGCGACAAGGCGGCGTTCTTCGGGTGTCATGTGCTTTCTGTGCTTGATACCCAGATCGACACGATCCATGGCCTCGGAGGTGTCTTTGTAGGTGATGACATCGCGTTTGTCCCTGATGCAGATCAGCGACGCCTCTTTGACGATGTTCTCGATCTCGGCAGGGGTCTTAAAGACCGCTTTGCGGGCAAGACGCCCGATGTCTATCGTCGGGTCATACTGGACCTTGCCTAAATAAAATTTAAAGATGTCTTCCCGGCCTTTTAGTGTCGGGCGTTCTATGTAGATCTTCCTGTCGAGCCTGCCTGGTCGAAGAATAGCCGGATCCAGGGTCTCTTCGGGTGAGTTTGTGGCGCATATGACAACGACATTCTCCTGCTCGTTTTGAAGCCCGTCCATGGCCACCAGAAGCTGGTTTAAGGTGGAGTTGGTTTCCTGTCCGCCCAAGAAGCTGAACTGGCGGCCGCGGCCTATCGCGTCAAGCTCGTCGATAAAGACGATAGCGCCACCGTGCGCGTAAGCCGCGCGTCTGGCTTGTTCAAATAGTTTGCGGACGCGCGCCGCACCCACACCTACGAAGATCTCCGTGAACTCGCTGCCGGAGAGGGAGAAAAATGGGAGCCCTGCTTCTGTGGCGATTGCCTTGGCCAGATATGTTTTGCCGCAGCCCGGAGGGCCGATCATGAGCAACCCTTTGATGATCTTTCCGCCGACCTTTTTTAAAGCGGCGTGGTCTTTGAGGAGGGCCACGATTTCCAGCGCCTCTTCCTTGACCTCATCTATCCCCAGGACATCCGCGAATTTAACGTTTACTTTGGACCCCTGGACTTTTTTATAGTCCATGGCGCCAAAACGGCCCATCATGATGGACACATATATGTAGGCCGAGATGACGGCCGCGACGATATAGATCAGGAACATGACAGGCAGCTGGGCCAGCTGCATTTTGCGGTAGAAGGATTCCAGCCCCATAAAGCCGATGACGGACAGGCCCAAAAGGATGAGGACGACCGCTGCGCCGGCTATGATTTTCCAGCGGTCTTTGAGGAAGGTTTTGAACTGTCTGACGGTAAGTTTATCGATTTTCATAGTAGAAAGAAGATATCATAAAAGCACATCAATGTCAAATCGCAAAATGACAAATCCCTTGACCGTAAAAGGCCATTGTGATAATCTTTTCACCTAATTAGCCTCATAACAATAAAATCACCCCTCTTTTATATTTTGAGAGGGGAAAATTAGAAGGAGAGACAGGCATGGCGGTTATTAAAGAGATCCTTGCAAGAGAGGTCCTGGATTCAAGGGGGAATCCTACGGTTGAAGCTGATGTTATCCTAGACTCGGGTATTGTCGGCCGCGCTATTGTGCCGTCGGGCGCGTCAACAGGCGAGCATGAGGCATTAGAGCTCAGGGACGCCGATAAAAAGAGATATTTAGGAAAGGGTGTTCTAAAGGCTGTAGGCAATATAAAGACCACCATCGCCGATAAATTGAGGGGCATGGAGCCGAATTTTATAGAGCTCGATAAGATTATGCTTAAAATTGACGGCACGGATAATAAGGCTACTCTTGGGGCAAACGCGATCCTGGCGGTGTCTATGGCCGCGGCAAAGGCCGAGGCGCAGGCAGAGCGTAAGCCGCTTTATAAGTATCTTGGCGGCAAGAACGCCAATATCCTGCCCATACCTTTGATGAATATATTGAACGGCGGGCTCCACGCCGATAACAACCTGGATTTCCAGGAGTTCATGATCATGCCTATAGGTTTGCCTACGTTCAAAGAGGCGTTGCGAGCGGCAACAGAGACGTTCCACAGTCTTAAAACGATATTGAAGGCCAAGAAGCTTTCTACTTCCGTAGGAGATGAGGGCGGTTTCGCGCCTAACCTGCAGTCCAATGAAGAGGCGTTAGGGCTTATTATCGAGGCTATAACCAAGGCCGGCTATAAGGCAGGCAAAGATATATTCTTGGCGCTTGACGTGGCTGCCAGCTCTTTCTATAAAGACGGCAAGTATATTGTTGAGGGAAAAGAGAAGAGCTCTGACGATATGATAAAAATATACGGCGAGCTCGTTGAAAAATATCCTATCGTTTCTATCGAAGACGGCCTTGCCGAAGATGATTGGGACGGCTGGAAGAAATTGACGGACGCGTTAGGCGATAAGGTGCAGCTGGTAGGCGACGACCTTTTTGTGACCAATGTCAAAAGGCTGCAGACCGGCATCGACAAAAAGATAGCTAACTCTATCCTTATTAAAGTAAACCAGATCGGCTCTCTGAGCGAGACGCTGGATTGCATAGAGTTGGCCGGCGACAACGGATACTCAGCCGTCATCTCACACCGCTCGGGTGAGACCGAGGATACAAGCATCGCCCATATCGCTGTCGCAACCGGCGTAGGGCAGATAAAGACAGGTTCTTTGTCGCGCACGGACAGGGTAGCCAAATATAATGAGCTCTTGCGTATCGAAGAAGAGCTGGGGCAAAGCGCGGTTTATGCCGGCACGCTCTGGCCGAAGGTGTTTGGCAGGGCATAATCAGCAGACGGCTCAAAAATAGATGTTGCAAAGATTACGGTTTCTCATTATCATATCTATACTCGTGGGGTTGTTTATCCCGGGTTTTGCCAGGCTGCAGGAATTAAAGAGCAAGCTGGCAGATGCCGAAGACCAGATAAAAAAGACTAAAAGCGATAACGCTCTTTTGGAAGAAAGAATAGCCCGGATGGATAACCAGGCTTATCTGGAGATAGTGGCCCGTGACAAGATGGGCGTCGTAAAGAAGGGCGAGACAGTAATAAAGATAATGCGCGAAGGCGAAGAGATGCCTTCCGATGGAAATACAACAGCAGCAAGATAGTTGGTTTGTTCTTTCTAGAATGATCGCGGGGTGGAGCAGCCTGGTAGCTCG
>DMEU01000005.1:31663-45235 GCA_003451585.1 Candidatus Omnitrophota bacterium
AGCTCGCAAGGCTCATAACCTTGAGGCCGTCCGTTCAAATCGGACCCCCGCAACCAGTTTAATCTCTCGAAATCCACACCGAGAGATAAGAAAAGCCCTGACTAGGATCCCTAGTTGGGGCTTTTCTTATGGTGTGCGCGGCATGCGTGTGAACTTGGCGGTGATGATTTTTTCAATGTGGTTGCATCAAACGGCATATATAATCTTTCTCCGGATAAAGAGGCCGTGATGAGGGAAGTCTATAGGGTGTTAAAACCCGTAGGCAGGACGGTTTTCTTTGAGATAGTATTGAAGGAACCGCTTTCGGATGAAGAAAGGAAAAGCCATAGCGATTGGTTCAGATGCATAGGCGGGGCTTCGGTCGAAAAGGACTTCCTGGCGCTGATGGAGAAAACAGGATTTAAAAATATCGAGGTCATATCCAAATGCCGCAATGCCCACACCGGGTATAAGTTTGCCATATGTGCTAACATCCGTGCATATAAAATCACTTAGGAACCCTGCTCTTGACTCTTTTCAAGATAGGTGCTATAAGATGTAACATTATTGTGGGTACCCAGTCTTGCAGCTTCTGCAATAAAGTCCCTCTCTAAGCCTAAAAATACCTCAAGCTAATGCTGAATCAAAAAAGAAGAAAAGATGTCCGGAATCTTGCCATAGTCGCGCATGTCGACCATGGCAAGACGACGCTTGTCGATACGCTGCTTAAATTTACCGGCGCCTATAAGTTCGAAGAAGGCGAAGTAACGATCATGGATTCAAACCCTCTTGAGAAAGAGAGGGGGATCACGATCTTTTCAAAGAACGCCTCCTATAATTACAAAGGCGTGCAGTGCAATATCGTCGATACGCCGGGGCATGCCGATTTCGGCAGTGAGGTCGAGCGTATCTTAGAGATGGTCGACGGCGTGCTCCTTCTTGTCGATGCAGTAGACGGGCCCATGCCCCAGACAAAATTTGTGTTGAAAAAATCCCTTGAATTGCATCTAAAGCCTATCCTTGTTATCAATAAGATCGACCGCCCCAACGCGCGGCCGAATGAAGTCGCCAATATGATGTTCGATCTCTTCTGTGAACTTAATGCGACCGACGAGCAGTTGGATTTTCCGATAGTCTATGCCTCCGGCCGCGATGGGTACGCCACACTTGCCCTTGATGAGCCGAGCGACAACATAAAACCTCTTTTGGATACGATCTTACACAGGGTATTGCCGCCTGTAGCGGATCCGGACCTTCCTTTTCAGATGCTGGTGACGATGCTTGATTATAACTCGTATTTTGGGCGTATCGCGATCGGGCGCATATTCCACGGCGCTGTGCGCGTGGGGGACCCCGTTGCACTTGTGAAACGCGACGGCACGATCACGACGAATAAGGTAACTAAGATCATGAAGTATAAAGGCCTCCTGCGTGTGGAGGCCAATGATGCGATGGCCGGAGACATCATCTTGATAACCGGCATAGAGGGTGTCTCGATAGGCGAAACGCTTGCCTGTATCGATGATCCGAAAGCGCTGCCTACCGTTAAGATCGATGAGCCTACGATCTCCATGAATTTTGCTTATAACTCCAGCCCGCTTGCCGGCAAGGACGGAGGCATATTTTTGACACCGCGCCATATTCGGGAACGCCTTGAACATGAGGCGATGATGAATGTAGGTGTAAAAGTTGAAGAAGTGGCAGGGGGCGAGAGGCTAAAGGTCTCAGGCAGGGGCGAGCTCCATTTAGAGATCCTGATAGAGACGATGCGCCGTGAGGGGTATGAACTGGAAGTTTCCAGGCCGCAGGTTGTTTTAAAAAAGATCGGAGACCAGGTCTTAGAGCCGGTCGAGGAAGTGGTCATAGAGGTCGAGAGCGCCTATCAGGGCGTGGTCATGCAGGCGCTCGGAGAACGCAAGGCCGAGATGAAAGATATGTTGGTTACATCGTCTAACAGCATACGGATGGATTTTGTTATCACTTCAAGGGCGTTGATAGGTTTTAGGAGCGAATTCTTGCTATTGACGCGGGGAAGCGGCGTTTTGTGCCAGAATTTTCTTGAGTATCAAATATATAAAGGCGATATGCCGGCGCGTAATAGGGGCGTCCAGATCTCGAAAGGCGACGGTAAAGCGGTCGCAAACGCTATAGAGAACCTGCAGGAGCGCGGAGAGATCTTTATCCAGCCGGGAGATATGGTCTATGAGGGCATGATCGTAGGTATGAATAATAAAGGGGTCGATATGGTCGTTAATCCGCAGAAGGAGAAGAAGCTGACCAATATGCGCTCTGCGACCTGCGACATAGCGGTCCAGCTGGTGCCTTCACGCAAGATCAATCTTGAATTCGCGCTTGTGTTCATTGACGACGATGAACTGGTCGAGGTTACACCTCTGAATGTGCGGATCAGGAAGATCCAGTTAAAACAGATCGATAGAACGCGCGAGAGCCGCAAGGACAGGGCGGAGGCCTAAAGAAGAAAATAGGCCTCGTATCGCCAGGCACATCATATGGCATTGATCAATTTACAGGACGTTACCCTCAAGTTCGGCGGACCGCTCATCCTTGACCGATTGACCCTGGCGCTTGAGCCCGGAGAGCGGGTGGCTTTGCTCGGCCGCAATGGGGCTGGCAAGACCACCTTGATGAAGGTGATGGCCGGACAGCTTGGCGTCGATGACGGAAAAGTTATAGCTCAGAAAGGCATCCAGATCACGCACCTGCCGCAGGAGGTTCCTGTGGATATGGAAGGCAGCGTCTTTGATATCGTCCTCTCAGGTTTAGGCGAGCGCGCCGGCCTCCTGAGCCGGTACCACCAGTTGACCCACCGCCTCCACACAGAACACACACCGGAATTATTGAAACAGCTCGATGTCTTGCAGTCCGAGTTGGACCGCACCGGCTGTTGGGACGTAAATAGCCAGGTGGAGTCTGTGATCGCCCACATGAAGCTTGACGGTGAGAGCGATTTTAAGGTCCTTTCCGGCGGCCAGAAACGCCGCGTGCTTTTGGCGCGGGCGCTGGTGATAAAACCCGAGGTTTTGCTCTTAGATGAGCCCACAAATCATCTAGATATAGATTCCATCGACTGGCTGGAGGATTTTCTTCTGCACTATCCGGGCACGGTCTTCTTTGTCACCCACGACAGGATGTTCATGTCGCATTTAGCAACCCGGATCGTAGAGCTGGACCGTGGGAGGATCTACAGCTGGTCGTGCGATTATAAGACGTTTTTAGAGCGTAAACAGGCGGCCTTGGATATTGAGGAGGCCGAATGGGGACACTTCGATAAAAAACTGTCAGAGGAAGAAACATGGATCCGTCAGGGCGTCAAGGCCCGCAGGTGCCGCAATGAAGGCCGTGTTAGGGACCTTGAACGGCTCAGGGAAAAGAAAAAAGCCCAGCGCAAACAAGAGGGCCAGGTCAATATCCGCGCGCAAAAATCCATCCTTTCCGGCCATCGCGTGATCAAGGCCGCGCATCTGGGTTTTAGTTACGGCACGACGTGTTTGATCAAAGATTTCTCCGCTAATATCATGCGCGGCGACAAGATCGGCGTGATCGGCCCCAACGGCAGCGGCAAGACCACGCTTTTGCGCATTCTTTTGGGGAGACTTGCCCCGTCAAAGGGAAAGGCAACGCTCGGCACCAACCTTGAGATCGCTTATTACGATCAGTTGCGCGAGCAGTTGGATGAAAATAAAAGCGTGGCCGAGAATGTCAACGGCGCAAGCGAGACGATCATCATCAACGGCAAGCCAAAACACATTTTAGGATATCTGCAGGATTTTCTTTTCGCGCCTGACCGCAGCCGCACTCCGGTGAAAGTCCTCTCCGGAGGAGAGCGCAACCGCCTGCTTTTGGCGCGGTTGTTTTCCCGGCCTTTTAACGTGCTGGTGATGGACGAGCCGACCAATGACCTGGATATCGAGACGCTGGAACTTCTTGAAGAATTGTTGTCGGCATTCACCGGCACTCTGCTGTTGGTCAGCCACGACAGGGCCTTTTTGAACAACGTGGTCACCTCGACCATTGCCTTGGAAGGCGACGGGGCTGTCAACGAATACCCGGGCGGCTATGACGACTGGTTGAGCCAGAGGCCGCAGGTATCTGCGCCTGAGCCAATCAAGACAAAGGCCGAACCTGTCAAAAGGGAAAAACCTGTTGTCCCGCGCAAGCTCACTTTTAAAGAACAGAAGGAATTAGACGCCCTTCCTTTAAAGATCGAGCAATTAGAGGTAGAGCAGAACGCGCTTTTTGCAATGTTCGCGGATTATGCTTTTTATGAGCGTGATCCTAAGGAGATCTCTTTGGCTAAAGCCAGGTCCGAAGAACTTTCTCTTGAGCTCGATCGCGCTAACCGGCGCTGGGAATACTTGGAAGAATTATCGCAGTAGAGAATAAGCGCCAAGGCATTTTGCCTTGGAGTTTCAATTGGGGAGGGGTATAATAAAAAGATATTTTTGGCAGGTAATATCTTTGTAGGCGGATGAAAGGAAAATTTTATGTTGTCGGTAAGTAATGTCTCTCTTCAATTCGGGCAGCGGAAGCTTTTTTCCGGGGTCAACCTCGCGTTCTCCCCAGGGAACTGTTATGGTTTGATAGGCGCCAATGGCTCCGGGAAATCCACATTTTTAAAGATACTTTCAGGGGAGATAGAGACGACTTCCGGTGAGGTTTCCGTGGCCCCGGGGAAGCGGATATCGGTCTTAAAACAGGACCAGTTCGCCTTCGATGAATATACGGTGCTCTCTACCGTGATAATGGGCCACAAACGGCTTTTTGATATTATGGTTGAGAAAGATGCTCTTTATGCCAAGGCTGATTTTTCCGATGCCGATGGTATGCGTATCGCAGACCTCGACCATGATTTTTTGGAGATGGACGGCTGGAACGCGGAATCAAATGCCGCTAAGTTATTGAGCCATCTGGGTATCCCCGAAGAGTTGTGCCAGGCGCAGATGAAACAGCTTGAGGCCGGCCAGAAGGTCCGCGTGCTCCTGGCACAGGCGTTATTCGGCAATCCGGACATCCTGCTCTTAGATGAGCCTACGAACCATCTGGATGTCGAAACCTCCATGTGGCTGGAAGAATTTTTGTGCGAATTCGAGAATCTGGCTATCGTGGTCTCCCATGACCGCCACTTCTTAGACAAGGTGTGCACGCATATCGCCGATATAGATTATGGCAAGATACAGCTCTATCCCGGGAACTTCACATTTTGGCTTGAATCAAGCCAGCTGGCATTGAAGCAACGCAGTGAAGCCAATAAAAAGATCGAAGAAAAGCGCAAAGAATTACAGGATTTCATCGCGCGTTTCAGCGCGAATGCGTCTAAGTCCAGGCAGGCCACCAGCCGAAAAAAGATATTGGAGAAGCTTACCATCGATGAGATAAAGCCGTCGTCGCGAAAATACCCCTATGCCGGGTTTGAGCAGGAGCGCGAAGCAGGGAATGACCTTTTGCATATTAATGGCTTATCAAAGTCTGTAGACGGCAAGGTGATGTTTGAAAATCTGGATATAACCATTGAAAAAGGCGATAAGGTGGCCTTTCTCGGTACAAATGACCTGGCAAAGACGATGTTGTTCCAGATCCTTATGGGCGAGTGCCAGGCTGATAGCGGCACCTTTAAATGGGGCTATTCGGCTGCTCGGGCTTACTACCCAAAAGACAACGCCGGATATTTCGATACGGACTTAAATCTTATCGACTGGCTCCGCCAGTATACGAAGAATACGGATGAAAATTTCGTGCGCGGTTTTTTAGGGCGCATGCTCTTTTCAGGGGAAGAATCATTGAAGCCCGTGAGGGTCTTATCTGGAGGAGAGAGGGTGCGCTGTATGCTGGCGCGCATGATGCTCCAACAGGCGAATGTGCTCATCTTTGATGAACCGACCAATCATTTGGACTTAGAATCGATCACGGCGCTAAACCGCGGGATGGAGAGGTTCCGCGGGACGATACTTTTTTCTTCCCATGACCATGAGCTTATACAGACCGTGGCTACCAGGATAATCGAGATAACGCCAAAAGGGTATATCGACCGCGTCCATACGACGTTCGATGAATACCTGGCGGATGAGAATATCAGGCAGAGGCAGCACCAATTATACGCCTAGAAGGATTTATGGCCAGGATACGGATAGACCTGCAGGGCATTTATAAATCGCAAGATAAGATCGATGCCGAGCTTACGCGGGTCATAGGGGAAGCTGTTAAAAAAAGGGTCTCTGTGGTAGAGATCGTCCACGGCAAAGAGAAGGGTGAGTTGAAAAAGCATGTCTTGCGTTTTCTGGCCCAGCCGAAGATAAAAGGGCTTTACCACCGTGTCGAGAAAGACGACAAAAATTTAGGCCGCATCTTTGTGCACTTCAGGCTGCATTCTGAGAGGAAGAAGATAGGCCTGTTCGGGCATCCGGGCCTGCTTTTTCCGGGAAAATAGCCGCCGCCCCATAATTCTATTATGAAAGATTTCAGGGCTGTTTCTTTGGCTTTCCTTCTGATCGCGGTAACATTTGCGGTTTTTTCCCCGTGCCTTCAAAATAGTTTCGTTAATTGGGACGATGATATATATGTAACACAGAATGTTTCGATCCGCGCCTTATCGTGGCAGCAGGCCAAAAAGATATTCACGTCTTTTTCCTCCGGTAATTACCAGCCCCTGACGATCTTATCCTACGCTATAGAGTACCGTTATTTTAAGCTATCCCCCTTGCCTTACCATGCGACCAATATTATCCTGCACATATTTAATTCTTTATTGGTGTTCTGGCTGTTTTGTCTGATATTAAAGAAAAGGGATGTTTCTTTTGCAGTAGCATTGCTGTTTGCCATCCACCCTATGCATGTTGAGTCGGTGGCTTGGGTCAGCGGCAGAAAAGACGTCCTCTATTCTTTGTTTTTTCTTGCGGCAATTATATCGTATTGTTATTTTAAAAAGAGGCCGGGAAAAACAGGATTCTATTATTTTTCCATTCTGCTCTTTTTATTTTCGCTTACTGCCAAGGCCATGGCCCTGACGCTGCCTTTTGCATTGTTGCTTTTGGACTATTTTTCCCAGAGACGATTGAATAAGGCGGCTATAATTGAGAAGATACCGTTTTTCGTGTTTTCCGTGGTCTTTGGGGCTATCGCTGTCATCGCGCTGTATTCAGGCGGGGCGGCCAGGCAGGAACCGTCCTTGAATTTGTTGAAACAATTGGAGGTCGCCAGCCACGGGATCGTCTTTTATCTTGGTAAACTGATCTTTCCGATACGGCTTTCATGCATGTATCCTTACGCGGAAATGGGCAGGGGGCTGGTATTCTTGCTTGTTCTCCTGGCTTCTTTTGTTTCGATGTCCATCTTTGTGCCGGCCAGGCACAGGAAGACGGCCACCTTCGGCGCCGGATTTTTTTTGCTCACCTTATTGCCCGCCCTGCAATTTTTACCGGCAGGTGATATCGTCGTGGCAGACCGGTATACGTATATCCCGTACCTGGGAATATTCTTTATCTTGTCCGTAGGATATTTCCGGCTTTGCGCGAATGCCGCCAAACTTCCCGTTTTCATCCGGCGGCTACTTGCGATCGCCGCGTTTTGCGTAGTTGCCGCATATGGCGTATCGGCCTGGAGCCGCTGTCACGTGTGGAGAGATCCCGTCTCTTTGTGGACAGATGCCGTAAAAAAATATCCGAATGTATCCACCGCCCATTTTAATCTGGGGGCCCTGCATTTGGAAAGAGGGGATGACGAGAAGGCATTGGGCTATATACAAAGAGCCCTGGAACTGTCTTTCAGGTGGGATTGTTATTTATTGCTCGGGAATATTTTTTTAAAACGCAATGATTATGGCCAGGCCCTTGCTTTTTACGGCAAGGCCGGCGCGTTGAGGCCGGAAGAAGCAAGGGTTTACAATAATATAGGCCTGGTCTATTATAAAAAGGGAAGAGACTACTGGGGCAGGGCGGTAGATTCTTTTGATAAGGCCATACGTCTTGACCCTGGTTCCTACGCAACTTTTTATAATCTTGGGTTAGTATATGAGGAGATGGGGGATAGAGACGGGGCTTTGAGGAATTTCGATAAGGCATTTGAGCTGGGGCCGGGCTCCCTGGGCCCATTATTGCATACGGCTTATCTTTATCTCGAAGGCGGGCATATCGGTAAGGCATTGGAGGCCTTCGAACGCATCGTAGAGATGCGTCCGTCGGATCCAGAGGTGTATTCTGCGATAGGCCGTGTTCTTTTCGGGCTCAACTATAGAGGTGAAGCCGAGGTATTTTTTGAAAAGGCCAAAGGCCTATAGAGCGCGGAATGTGAGGTTAAAGTCATGAACAGGATATTTATATTTATGTTTTTTTCAGCTTTTCTGTATTCTGAGATGGTTTCCGCCGAGATCGGCCAGAGCGCGAAAATGTTCCGTAGGAGCGAGTTGTCCAGGACCTTTGCGTTTTATATGGATGAGACGGTCGATGCCGGTGTTTATTCCACCACTCCGGGCCTGCAAAAGGTGCTTTATAAGAGCAGGGACGGCCGCTATACCATCGAATTCGTCACCGACAGCAAGGGCGAGAATATTTCCGCCCAGACATTGAGTTTTCCTTATGATGGGGACAAGGAGCTGGCAGCCAGGGATGAGTTATGCTCATTGGGATTTTTTAAAGAGGCCGTTGCCGGAAAGATCGAAGATAAGGTGTTCCGCAGGCTTTATGAAGATGCCTTGGCCAAGCAAGGCGCTAAGCAGGAGATCACAGCAGGCGGATTTATTATTTCGGCGGTCATCTATCGCCATGCCCTGTATAGAGAGTGGGATATTACCGTAAAAAAGAAGTGAGACAGGTTATCTGATCCCGGTTATGTATTCGATGACCCCTTGAGTCGTGGCATCCGGCGTAGAAGCCCCGGCTGTTATGCCCACGGTCTTTGCCCCCTTAAACCAAGCCTTCTTTATATCGTTTTTAGACGTTACCCAGTAGCTTTGTTTGTTCAAAGACCGTGAGATCTCATAGAGCCTCTTGGTGTTGGCGCTTTCCCTGGAGCCTATGATTATCACGACGTTATTCTTGAGCGGCATTTTTTTCATCTCGTCCTGGCGCAGGCGTGTTGGTTTGCAGATGGTATTGAAAAATACCAGTTCTTTAACAAGGCGTTTTAGTATATCCACGATCTTTAGTACCTTGTCTAAGTTTTGCGTGGACTGGACTATTATACAACCCCTGTTTATCTTTTTTATCTTTTCCGCCGGGATATGTTTTATGTTGTCGATCACAATGGCCTTGGTGTCGAGCTGTCCGACTATGCCGCGCACTTCATCATGCAGCCTGTCCCCTATCACTATGATCTTATAGCCTTTGCGCTCCATATCGCGGGCGGTCTTGTGTATCTCTTTGACCATAGGGCATGTAGCGTCTACGATCTCATAGCCGAGCTTTAGGGCCTTTTGTGGTATGGACGGCGGCGTGCCGTGAGCACGGATGAGGAGGATTTTGTTCTCACCGTTCTTAAGCCTTGTTATTTTGATGATTCCGGCACGGCGTATTTGGCTTACGACCTCTTCATTGTGGACGATATCTCCGAGCATGTGCACGGTCTTGCCTTTTTCGGCTGTATGGAAAGCAAGCTGTATAGCCCTGCGCACGCCGAAGCAGAAGCCCGCTGTTTTGGCCAGGTTTATTTTCATAGGTATTATTTTACACTCAATAGTTTTCCGGGCAATCGAATTTTCTTCAAAAATCGCGCCTGGCGCTATACAATGGTATACATGACTAGAAGATATATAAAGATATTTTTTGTTCTCTGTTTCTTAAGCTTTATGCCATTTTGTCATGCCATGGAGTGGAAGGGCCTTCATGAGGAGGCCGACAAGACAGATATAGGCTCGGCGCTTAAAAAGGCTGAGTCCGACCCTGGCTCTAAAGACGCTCTCTATATCCTGGCGCTGTCCTATTTGAATATACATAAAAATAAGCAAGCAGGGGATATTTTTGATAAGATCTTGTCGCTGGATCCGGATGCGTATGAAGCCGCGTGGGGTCGGGCCGAGGTACTCCGGCGTCAGCATAAGGCCAAAGAGAGCGAAGAGATAATTTCAGGCATACTGAAAGCGCATCCGCGCTTTGCGCCGGCGAATATCACTCTGGCGTCTATACGTTACACTCAGCTGGATTTTCGCGCGGCGGCAAGGTTTGCTTCCAGGGTTTTCGGCCTTACGCGGCAGGAGGTTGATGACGGCAGCCTTGTCCGCGCATACGTTATTTACGGCCTGGCCAAAGGGATGCTCGCTCACTATGGAGGGCCGTTGTCAAAAACTATAGATGGTTTGGCGTCCGCTCCGCCGTTAAAAAGGGCCGAAAAACTAAGGCCGGATGACGCGATCGTGCTTTTTGGCGTTGGAAGTTATTATCTTTTGGCGCCAGTTGTGGCCGGTAAAGACCTGGATAAGGCTGAAAAATATCTAAAAGACGCCGTTGTATCCGACCCATTATTCGTTGACGCCTTTGTCCGTTTGGCCCAGGTGTATAAGGCCAAGGGTGACTCCGACAAATACCGGGAGTATATGGATAGGGCCCTGGCGGTCGATCCTGAGAGCGAGTTGGCGCTCGATATCGACAGCGGCGCGTGCCGTTTCGTATGCCCTGCCGGCCGGGATTGAAAAACGAAGGCGTTAAAATTTTGGAATTGACGCGATGAGGGAAGTGAAGTAAGATTATTGCAAGTTATGGATCAGGCCTGTTCTGCCCGCCAGAGGATCATAGCGGGCTAATTAAAATAGGGAGGGGAGTTATGAAGGCGCAAAACATGGTTTTAGTACTCGTAGTTGTTATTATGCTTGCTTCGTTGGGAGGGACATATCTGCTTTTTTCGCAGCAAGGCGCCTTGAGCACCCAAAAGATCGATTCATTAAAAGTTGTTATAGATGATTTGAGCGTATCCCTAAAGAAGGTTGATTCCGGGTTGAAGGATATCGAAGCAAGGTCAAGTGGTTACGCGGACAGCATAAAAAGTTTGGAAGAGAAGATCTCCGCCGGTGATGCCGACAGAAAAGACATCGCCGCAAAGGTCACTGATCTGATGAAGGCGGTAGGCGATATCAAGGGCGTTGCTAAAAGCGCTGCAGAAGTAAAACAGGCTGCAATGGAGATCCAAGAGCCTGCGCCGGAGCCGGCGGCAGAGCCCGCGCCTGTTACCACACAGTCCGAGACTGTTGACCTTGGCCAGATCCCTGTCCAGAAATAGCAAATTCGGAGACACTATGTGCAAAAAGCGTTTGTTCGTTTTTTGTTTTGCCGCGTCGTTGGCCTGTCTTCTCCTTGAGCTTGGAAGCCTTCCTTCGTTTGCCCAGACGCCTGCTGCAGATGAAAATTATCTGGATAGGATCGATAGGTCCATTATTCAAAAGTTGAAGGCCGAATCAGGTAAGGATGAAGCGCAGATCTATCAGGAGCTGGGCCTTGTTTATTTTCAACAGGAGGATTTTGACCGTTCTTTCATGTATTTCAACAAGGCTGTTGCGTTAAATCCACGGGCTTGGTGGGCATGGTATTATATGGGCCTGTTGAATATGAAGGAGCCCGAGAAATACTTTAAGAAGGCCATACAGGCAAATCCGAGTTTTGCGCCTCCTTATTACTGGCTTGCCCGTTATTACTGCAAGAAAAAAAATATACGGGAATCCCGCAAGTTTTTTGAAGACTACATCAAGATCGCTAAAAATGACCCCGAAGAAACTCCCCGTATCCGTACCGCAGAGCGGTTTGTGGAGCTTTTGAAGAGCGGTGAGACAGACTACAGACAGATCCTGAAAAAGATCAATTTTTAGGTTTTTCCAGGTATGAAGAGGCCGAGAAAGAACTCCGGATGTACGGGGCGGACTCTATGTGCTTAAATCCAATCTTTAAGCCTTCCGTCTTGTAGTGTTCAAATAATTCAGGCAGGATATATTCTACGACCTCGGTATGTTTTAAGCTCGGCCTCAAATATTGGCCGAGGGCTACAAAATCGCAATCTACGCAGCGTAAGTCTTCTAATACCCGCAGGACTTCATCTTTTTTTTCTCCCAGCCCAAGCATCAGGGCTGATTTTGTGTTTATAAGCTTGTTCGATCTTTTGATGTATCGCAGTACAGACAGGGAGCGGGCGTAACTGGCTCCCGGGCGCAGACCGTAAAGCCTCGGCACGGTCTCTATGTTATGGCCGATTATGTCAGGCGCGCTTTTGGCTACAGCTTCCAGGGCGGCCGGGTCATTTTTGAAGTCAGGTATCAGAAGTTCTATTGTTACTTCGGGTTGGGAACGCCTTACCAATTCCACTGTCCGGGCAAAGATGCGCGCGCCGCCGTCAGGCAGGTCGTCGCGCGTGACGCTGGTGATGACGGCGTGTTTGAGGCCCATTCTTTTTATGGCTTCGGCTACCTTACCGGGCTCTTCCTCGTCTATCGGCTGCGGCCGGAGTTTTTCTACGTTGCAGAATGAGCACTTCCGCGTGCAGTATTTGCCCAGGATAAGGAACGTGGCGTGGGCCTTTTTGAAACACTCCGAGATGTTAGGGCATTTTGCCTCTTTGCAAACGGTATGGACGCCGATCTCTTTTAACAGGGCGCTTGTGTGCCGGTTCTTGTCGAAGTCTATTTTTTTATTGAGCCATGCCGGCCGGCGCGCAAGTCGCATGAAGGTTCCACTCCGTAATTGAATATTTGCTGGTCTTTAATCTTTCCGCCAGGTCCATTTCTTCGTTCGTCAACCCGCCCTCTTTTAATGTAACATTGAATTTCAAAGAGAAGGCCTTGATAAGGGCATCGGATAATTTATCAAAGTCTATTTTTTCTTTCGCGGCCTCATCTATGCACGTATTATCAAGGTTTTTAAGTATCCCCCGGTCTTTAAGGAGCCTGCCGGCTTTTTCGGCGTCAAAGGAAAGCGGGATCGAGCCGTGCTGTAAGATCATGTTGTGTCTTCTTTTCTGCGCGTTGCCTCCCAACTTCTTGCCGCAGACCAGGATATCGTATTCTTCGTTCCTTGCAAAACAAAACCCGGCAATAGAGTGGTTTGCAGCCGGTTTTTTGTCTGTGTCTTTTGCGAAAACTGCAGGCGCGCCCAGGTTTTGATATGCTAAAAGCAGGAAAGAGGTAATGGTTTCAAAGGACCTTTTAACGCCAAGCCTCTGGCCTATATCAGATTGGGCTAAAACGAGGCTGTAGGTGAGTTCAGCGTCGTGAAAGATGATGCCGCCTCCGGTTGGACGGCGTACTATATCAATGCCTTCCCTGCGGCAGGCGTCTATATCCAGCAGGCCTTGCGCGTCTTGAGAGTAGCCTAAGGATATGGCCGCGGGCTTCCAGCCGTAAAGCCGGAGGGTGGGCAGACAGGAGCCTTCTCGGCAGCTTAGGAATATGGCTTCATCTATCGCCATATTCCTCGCAGCATCACAAAAACCGGATTGTATCAGTCTAGCCGATATCATGTTTTATTTTTTACATTTACTCGTATAGCCTCTTACCGGGCCGCCAGTCAGGCTCGTTCCTAACATCCCCGCCCCATCTACAGCTACTCGAGCCTCCTAAGCCGCTTCCAGCATTTTTTCCGCTCCGGGTGTCCTTTTACCTTCGGCACG
>DMEU01000005.1:45470-45626 GCA_003451585.1 Candidatus Omnitrophota bacterium
GTTTTCTTAACGGCATTTTATTATCCCGAATGTAACAGAAATGTCATCGGGATTACCCCGACAAACGCGTTTAAATCCACTTGGATTTAAACGGTCGGCCCTACGGGCAAATTTTGCTAATACAAAATTTGGGTTTACTAAAAGGACACAGTCGCT
>DMEU01000027.1 GCA_003451585.1 Candidatus Omnitrophota bacterium
TCCTGAAAAAACTGGTCAAAAAACTCATCTCCTAAACCTGTGAACGGATTAGCCCTCTGGCGAATAACCTCTTCAGTATTTATGTTGACAACAGCAGGGCTTACCTTTTCAACTGCAATTACAACAGGAGTTCTTCTTTCCTGTGCATGGACTGAGGGGAGAAGATAGAAGCAAGAAACAAGAAGCAAGAGACAAGAAAAAAACTTCCGTCTTCCAACTTCTTGCTTCTCACTTCTTGCTTCTGTTTTTTTACTCCTTCGGTAGTGTGAACCCGATGTATCTTGTGCTTTTGCCATCTCTTATTAAAAGAGTTACCACATCGCCACCCTTTATATTTTTCACTACCTTTTTGTAATCGTCAAGATTCTTTATCTCTTTCCTATTCACTTCAATTATAATCTGCCCCCTTCTTGCACCTGATGTAAAAGCAGGGCTGCCGGGATTTACATCTACAATGATGACACCTTCTGTAGAATCTAAATTAAATTGCTGGCCAATCTCAGGGGTGATATTCTGGACAAACAGCCCCATCTCCTCTTCCGGTTTTGCCTCGGCCACTTCTTTCTCCTCTTTCAGTGTCCCGACAGTTACATTAAATTTCTTCCTTGTCCCGTCTCTTATGATAACCATTTCTGCCTTTGATTCAGGCTTTACAAGGGCAACCAGTTTTGGAAGGTCTTCAACATTCTTTATCTTTTTACCATCAAACTCAACAATCACATCGCCCCTCTTTATTCCCACTTTATCTGCCGGGCTGCCTTTAACCACATCCCCGACAAGGGCACCCTCACTCTCGGCAAGATTAAATGACTTTGCTATTTCAGGGGTAACCTTCTGAATCATTACCCCAAGCCATCCTCTGGTAACGACACCCTTTTCCTTTAATTCCTTTAAAACAGGCTTTACTACATTAATCGGTATGGCAAACCCAATTCCTATATTTCCCGCCGTACCTCCTGCAGTAAATATTGCCGTATTTATACCGATTACCTCACCCTTTGTGTTTATAAGAGGACCACCGCTGTTTCCCGGATTAATAGATGCATCAGTCTGGATGAAATCATCATAGGGCCCTGCCCCGATAACCCTCCCCTTTGCACTCACTATACCTGCAGTTACACTCTGTCCGACGCCGAAGGGATTCCCGATGGCAACTACCCACTCTCCCACTTCAAGCATATCGGAGTCTCCTATCCTGACTATCGGAAGCTCCTCTTTTGACTCTATCTTGATAAGTGCAATATCGGTCTTCTGGTCTATACCTATAACCTTTGCGTCATACTCCTTGCCGTTTCCAAGAGTAACCTTTATCTTATCCGCCCTCTCAATCACATGATTATTTGTAAGGATATAACCGTCCTTATCTATGATGAACCCTGAACCGAGGCTCTGTCTCGGAATCTCCTGAGGCGGGGTCTCTCCGAAGAACCTGTCAAAGAAATCCTTAAATTGGTCCTCCTCACCGAAAGGAAAAGGTGTAGGACCCCTGAATCCCTTTTTCTGCTGATGCTTTATCATCTGAGTTGTATTAATATTCACGACTGCAGGTTTTTCTTCTTTAACGATGTCTGCAAATGAACCACCTGCAGGTATTGCTGAAACACTCCCCGCAACAGCCTTTGAAGGCTCTACCGACCATTCATTCGGCTGGTAACCTGCCTTTTTGTCAATATAGCTGGAGATGTATCTTGCAAGGACTATGCTTGTTGTTAAAACAACTATAGCCAGTGTTACCCTTGATAAAGATTTTAAAAATGTGTTTTTCATTCTCTTCCTCCATAAAAAAACTTAATTTAAAAATAGTATATCATACGGCATTTTGAGATTGCAAAAATATTTTTAAATTTTGACAGGAACTGATGAATGGCCCCCTGGCAGGGCTGCAGGGAATCGTCAGGTTAAATCTTCCTTTTTTGGATATTACCCTTGGAAATTAAAGCTGCTAAACATGAGGGGTGCAGTTCAAAAATCTCATAATGGTTTTACCTCTTCGCAAAAACTATAGTATTTTTCAGGGTTCAAAAGCATTACCTGTGTGTATAGTTGATACATATCTACTAAAGAATTTTAAATTGACAAAAATTAGTGGATTTGATAGCTTAAAATGTTAGTTTTTTTTATGGGCCGCTAGCTCATTTGGTAGAGCACCGCCCTTTTAAGGCGGGTGTGCCGCGTTCGAGCCGCGGGCGGCTCATAGATTTGGCGTATGGCGTATAGCAAATAGCAAATGGTAAGGACACATACGCAGGAAAAAGCCATCGCTATTTGCCACTGTAAAAACGGGCGGATGGCGGAATTGGCATACGCGGCAGCCTTAGGAGCTGTTGGGGAAACCCATGGAGGTTCAAGTCCTCTTCCGCCCACTTATAAAATTTTTGCGGGAGTGGCTCAGTTGGTAGAGCGCAACCTTGCCAAGGTTGATGTCGCGGGTTCGAATCCCGTCTCCCGCTCTTAAATTTTGCTTTTTTAATTTTTTTCTGGATTCGAAGCCGACCCGAGCGCCACTGGTTCAAGCGAGGGCGGCCGGTTGCGGGGGAGACCCAACGAATGTCGGGTCAGAGGAGCAAGAATCCCGTCTCCCGCTCTTAAATTTTTCCCTCATTGAATATCCGATCTCTAATGCCTAAAAGGAGGTAGTCACATAATGAAGATAATGGATTTTCTCTCGGAAGATGCCGTTACCGTAGATTTGAAGAGCGTTAATAAGAATGACGCTATCAAAGAAATGGTGGATCTCTTGATCACGGCGGAAGAAATTGACAAGAAAGATAAGGCCAAGGTCGTTGAACTTCTTATGGCCCGCGAGGCGCTCGGGTCTACGGCGATAGGCCATAATGTAGGCATTCCCCACGCCAAGACAGATTGTGTAAAAGACCTGATCGGAGCGTTCGGCCTGTCCAAAAAAGGGGTGGATTTTGATTCTCTGGACGGAGAGCCGGTATATATCTTCTTTTTGCTGTTGGCGCCGCAGGATTCCGCAGGCCCGCATCTTAAAGCCCTGGCGCGTATCTCACGCCTTATTAAGGATAAGTATTTCCGTGATATTTTACGGCAGGCGAAAGACAAGAAGGACGTGGTCGGGATAATTGAGGCCGAAGATGAAAAGAAGTTATAAGGGCTGGCCCATCTTCAAGTGGCTCTATCCTGGCATGCGCATCAAAAGATGGGGCTTTTTGTCTTTTTTGGGCATCGTGCTCATTTTGATCGGGGTCAGCGGCGCGACTAGGCTCCCGAGCGATCTTGCCGGATCCGTCATTTATGTCTATTATGCCAATGTCATCTTAGGCATTATCCTGATCATTTTAGGTTTTAAGAATATGATGGTATCGGTCGTCAGCCTGCTCTTGCCGCACAAAGAGGGGCACCTGATCGATATCATGTACCAGAAAAGATTTTTGGAGCATGGACCGCGTATTGTGGTTATCGGCGGCGGCACGGGATTGTCTACGATCCTTCACGGCATCAAGGAATATACCTCCAACATAACGGCTATAGTCACGGTAGCCGATGACGGTGGAAGCTCCGGAAGGCTCAGGCAGCAGTTCGATATCGTAGCCCCGGGTGATATCCGTAACTGCCTGGTCGCTTTAGCTGCCGATGAGACGATGATGCGTGAGCTTTTTCAGTATCGTTTTAAGCAGCAGACCGAATTCAGCGGGCATAGTTTCGGCAATCTTTTTATCACGGCGATGACACAGGTGACCGGTGATTTTGAGAAGGCGATAAAAGAATCAAGCAAGGTCTTGTCTATTCGCGGGCGGGTATTGCCTTCCACACTTGATAAAGTAACGCTTGTGGCCGAGCATAAGGACGGCAGGCAGACCATTGGTGAAGCCCAGATCCCTAAGGCCGGAGAGCCTATCAAGAAGATCTTTATAAGGCCTAAAGAGGCGGTTGGCGCGCCTGATGCTATTCGCGCCATTCAGGATGCGGAGTTGATAATTTTGGGCCCGGGCAGCCTGTATACCAGCATCATCCCGAACCTTTTGCTTAAAGAGATCCGTGACGCTGTTGTTGCGGCGCATGTTTCAAAAATTTATATTTGTAATATTATGACACAGCCTGGCGAGACAGACAATTTCAAGGCATCCGACCATGTAAAGGAATTAGTGGCACATACGCATCCTCGAGTCCTTGATGCCTGTATTGTTAATGTCGGCAAGATCCCGGATGCCATGCTTAAAAAATACGCGTCGGAGAATTCAATACCTGTCGTTTCAGATTCTCAGGTCATCAAAGATTTCGGTTACGGCGTGATCGAAGAGGACCTGGTAAATTCTACCGATCATGTGCGTCACGACGCCAATAAGCTGGCCAGGATCGTAGCTAATTTGTTGAACCTTGAAAAACAGTCGTCTAAAAAAGCGGCTTAGGACGCTATAGGGCATAAGATAGTGATGATCAAAAGGGTCGAAAAAAAGATAAGGGTCAGGAATAAGCAGGGTTTGCATGCCAGGCCTGCCGCTTTATTTGTCCAGGTGGCAAATAAGTATGATGCCACTATTAAAGTATTGAAGGATGACCAGATAGTTAACGGAAAATCGATCATGGGTATTTTGATGCTGGCTGCCGAAAAAGACAGCGAAGTCATGCTTATCGCAGAGGGCACGGACAGCGAAGAGGCGGTCCGCGAACTGGAGATATTACTGGGGTCAGATGAGTGAAATAACATTAAAAGGGATACCGGCAGCACCCGGCATAGTCATAGGGCATGCATATATTTTCGGCAAGGAAGACCTTGATGTCGAAAGGCAGGGCATTTCCGAAGAGCAGGTGCCTTTAGAGATATCGCGTTTTGAGGACGCTCTTATCCAGACACGCCAGGAGATAATCGCCTTGCAGAAAAAAATAGCTCAAGAGATGGGCTCTGAACACGGAGAGGTCTTTGACGCGCATCTATTGGTCTTAGAAGACCGCATGCTTATTGAAGAAGTGATCTCTAAAGTAAAAAAAGAGAAGCTGGTGGTGGATTTTGTCTTTTCCGAAGTCTTGAAAAGATATGCCAGCGTTTTTTCCCGCATCGAGGATGAATATTTAAAAGAGCGTATCAGCGATATCAACGACGTGGGCCGGCGCATACTGCGCAATCTTTTAGGTAAAAAACGAAAAGGGCTGGCCGATCTTGAGGAGAGGGTCATCGTCATAGCGCACGACCTTTCGCCTTCGGATACGGCTACGATGCATAAGAATAAAGTTGTCGGATTCGTGACCGACATAGGCGGCAAGACCTCACATACCGCTATCATGGCCAAGTCTTTGGAGATCCCGGCTGTCGTAGGCCTGGAAGTGGGTACGGAAAAGATAAAAAATGGCGATTCGGTGATAGTCGATGGCTCTTCCGGCGTAGTTATTGTTGCGCCTGAACCTGAGACCTTAAAGAAATACGAGGTCCAGGAAGAGAAGATGAAGGGGTTGACCGCAACTTTTATCTCTATCAAGGACCTGCCGGCAGAGACGACAGACGGCAAGGTCGTCAGCCTTGCAGCCAATATAGAATTTCCCGAAGAGATCCCTTCGGTCTTGCAACATGGTGCCGAAGGCCTGGGATTATACAGGACGGAATATTTTTATATGAACCGCCGTGACCTGCCGACCGAAGACGAGCAGTTTGAGGCATATAAGCATCTTGCAGAGGCATTCGGGGATAAGCCGGTGATCATACGCACTTTGGATATCGGAGGCGATAAGTTCGTTTCGCAATTC
This sequence comes from Candidatus Omnitrophota bacterium, assembly GCA_003451585.1. Lineage (GTDB taxonomy): Bacteria > Omnitrophota > Gorgyraeia > Velamenicoccales > Velamenicoccaceae > UBA9636. The sequence continues at coordinate 5,704 of DMEU01000027.1, forward strand.
AATCTGCCTAAGGAGATGTCGCCTTTTATGGGCTGGCGTGCCATACGCTTTTGTCTGGCCCGGCCGGATATTTTTAAAACACAGTTACGCGCGATCTTGCGGGCGTCCGCTACAGGCAATCTAAAGGTGATGTTCCCGATGATCTCCGGGGTCGAGGAGTTAAGGCGTTCCAAAGAATTACTTCAGGAGTGCAGGGAGGAGTTAAAGGCCAGGGGGATAGCCTATAACGATAAGCTGGAAGTCGGTGCCATGATAGAAGTGCCCTCGGCAGCGTTGACCAGCGACGTGCTTTCCCGCGAAGCGGCATTTTTCAGCATAGGCACCAACGATCTTATACAGTATTCCCTGGCCGTAGACAGGACGAATGAGAAGATAGCCTATCTCTATGAGCCGACGCATCCGGCCGTCCTGCGTCTTATAAAGGGCGTTATCGATGCCGGGCACAAATCTAATATTTGGGTGGGTATGTGCGGAGAGATGTCCGGAGAACCTTCGCTGGCGCTCCTTCTTTTGGGCCTGGGCCTGGATGAATTCAGTATGCAGTCCGCATCCATTTTGGAGATAAAGAACATAATCCGCAGCGTCTCTTATGTCCAGGCAAAGCAGATAGCGGACCAGGCGATGGAGCTTACTACCGGGGCTGATGTAGAGGCCTTTTTAAAAGGTAAATTAAAGGAGTTATTGCCCGCGATATACGGGAATTAGGCCATTGGGAGGGGAATTGAAGGCAATAATTTTGGCGGCTGGATACGCGACACGGCTTTATCCCTTGACCTTAAACATACCTAAGCCGCTTTTGCATGTAACTCCTGAAAAGACCGTAATAGATTTTATAGTAGATGACCTCTCTGGCGTCAGAGGCATAGACGAGGTACTGGTAGTAACGAACCATAAATTTTACCCCGATTTTATCAGGTGGTCAGCTAAACGAAAGCTGGCCTGTACTTTGACCGTGTTAGATGACGGCACAATGAGCAACTTGGACCGTTTAGGTGCCGTTGGGGATATAGTTTATGCCGTTAATAAGAAAAGGATAGATTCAGACCTTATAGTTATAGGCGGGGACAATCTTTTTGACCGCGGTTTTAAAGATTTTTTTAATTTTGCCTTTTCTAAGCGGCCTTATGCATCACTCGGGGTATTTGACATTAAGGACAAGAAAGATGCGGCTCAATTCGGTGTTGTAAGCGTTGACCCGCGCGGCCGCGTAATAAGCTTTGAAGAAAAACCTGCACGTCCGAGGTCAAGTTGTGTAGCGACATGCTTGTATTTTTTCCCCAAGGATACGCTGAGGCTCCTGCATAGATATGCGGCTGATCCTAAGACCATAAAGGATGCCCCGGGTAATTACATCAGGTGGCTGATGCAAAAGAGCAGGGTCTACGGATCCGCGTTAGGGCAAGGCCACTGGCATGATATAGGCCACTTCGATTCATATAAAGAAGTAGTCAATCGGTATAATAGATCTTAAAACAAGAACAAAACAACGAAGGGAGAATGGAAATGAGTCACCACAGGAAATTTTTCTTTGCGTCAGAATCAGTAGGAGAGGGCCATCCGGACAAGGTATGCGACCAGATCTCCGATGCTGTTTTAGACGAAGTTCTGCGCCAGGACCCTCGCGGCCGCGTCGCCTGCGAAACATACGTGACCATGGGGCTTATTATTGTCGGAGGAGAGATCACGACAAAGGGTTTCTTAGACATTCACGCGCTTACGCGCGAAGTTTTAAAAGATATCGGTTATACGCACCCCAAATATGGTTTTGATTATCATACTTGCGCTATATTAAACGCCATCAACAGGCAGTCGCCCGATATATCCCAGGGTGTGGACGCCGGCGGCGCAGGGGACCAGGGCATTATGATCGGTTTCGCGGTAGATGAGACAGAAGAGCTTATGCCGCTGCCTATAATGCTGGCGCACAGGCTGGTAAAGCGGTTCGCCCAGGTGAGGAAAGACGGTGTATTGAAGTATCTCGGGCCGGATTGTAAGTCACAGGTAACCGTGGAATATGAAAATGGGAAACCAAAACGCGTAGATAACGTGGTCCTGGCCTGCCAGCATACCGAAGATATCCTGGATTCCACAGGTTTAAAGATCACAAAGGCGGCACGCGAAGAGATGATACGCGTGGTGGCCGGCCCTGTTTTAAAAGGCCTAGTCGATAAAGATACGTCTTATTATGTTAATGAGACCGGGAAGTTCGTTGTCGGCGGCCCACAGTCCGATACGGGCATGACAGGCCGTAAGATCGTAGTAGATACTTATGGCGGCGTTACTTCTCACGGCGGCGGCGCGTTTTCAGGTAAGGACCCGACCAAGGTGGACCGTTCCGCGACATACATGGCCCGCTACGTGGCTAAGAACATAGTTGCCGCCAAACTTGCCAGCAAGTGCTTTATCCAGCTGGCGTACTGTATAGGTATGGCAGAGCCGGTCAACGTATTTATAGATACACTGGGTACCGGCAAGGTCGAGGATGAGAAATTGGAGAAGGCCGTGCGCCGCGTTTTCGACTTGACACCGCGCGGTATAATCAAGACGCTCGACCTATTAAAGCCTAAGTTTTTAGATACCGCCTGCTACGGCCATTTTGGAAGAGGTGAAAAGGGCTTTACCTGGGAAAAGACGGATAAGGTTGAGGCTTTGAAGAAGGAAGTGAAGTAAGACTGTAAAATCATAAACCCTAAATCCTGAATTCGAAACATTAAGCAAGCTCAAAGTTCAAAATTTAAAAACAAAGATTTTTTATGTTATTAGATTTAGTATTTTGGATTTGTTTAGAATTTAGAGTTTAGAATTTCAAAAAGGATAATTTATGAATTATGACATTAAGGACGTATCATTGAGTAAGAGGGGTAAATTGAGGATTGAGTGGGCCTCGGATAATATGCCGGTGCTTGCGCTTATCCGTGAGAGGTTCTCAAAAGAGAAGCCTTTGGCCGGCGTAAAGACGGCCTGTTGCCTGCACGTGACAACGGAGACGGCGGTTTTAATGCTTACATTGAAGGCGGGCGGAGCTGATATCGTGTTATGCGCTTCCAATCCTTTGTCAACGCAGGATGATGTGGCCGCTTCCCTTGTCCGCGATTACGGCATACCGGTATTTGCGATAAAAGGGGAAGACAATAAACTCTATTACGAGCATTTAAAAGCGGCGCTGGATATCGATCCTGATATCACAATGGATGACGGCGCAGACCTTGTGTCGACCATACATAAGGAAAAAAAACACATTCCTTTGGGCGGCACGGAAGAGACTACGACAGGCGTTATACGCCTTCGCGCGATGGAACTCCAAGGTAAGCTGTTGCACCCCATTATCGCCGTAAATGACGCGCAGACAAAATATTTATTCGATAACCGCTACGGGACCGGGCAGTCTACCATAGACGGTATAATCCGTGCCACTAATAAGCTTATCGCCGGCTCAAATTTTGTAGTATGCGGCTATGGCTGGTGCGGACGTGGGTGTGCTATGCGCGCTAAAGGCTTGGGGGCTAATGTCATTATTATAGAGGTCGACCCATTTAAGGCGCTTGAGGCGGTCATGGACGGCTTTCTGGTAATGCCTATCGCCCAGGCGGCAAAGATCGGGGACATTTTTGTTACCGTTACAGGTGATATTAATGTCATACGGGGAGAACACTTTAAGGTGATGAAGGATAAGGCCATAGTTTGTAATTCAGGCCATTTCAACGTTGAGATCGATATACCGGCGCTCCAGAAGATGTCGAAGAAGCGCCGTATTATCCGTGATTTTGTGGAAGAGTTTGTCACCTCCGACGGGCGAAGATTGTATGTATTGGGCGATGGACGGCTTATTAACCTGGCAGCGGCTGAAGGCCATCCGGCCCAGGTCATGGATATGAGTTTTGCCAACCAGGCCTTATCAGCTGAGTATATGAAGAAGAATTACAAGAAACTGGAAAAGAAGGTCTATAAAGTACCTGAGGATATCGACCGTCGCATCGCGGAGTTAAAACTGGCGTCGATGGGTATTAAGATAGACCGCCTTACAGCGGAACAGAAGAAGTATCTTGCAAGCTGGGAGATGGGGACGTAAAAGTTAAAAGTTACAAGTTACAAGTTACAAGTTACAAGTGTCATGTGTCAAGTCAAATGCTTTTCTTGAAACTTTGGAACGTTGGATATAGCGGCAAGAGGCTTTAATTATGGAGGCGTTATGAAAAATAAAATATTATTTTTTATTTCAGCATCGTTTCTGTTGTTCATATGTCCGTTTGTTTTTGCCGCTGAAGTTCCGCTGGATTCCAAGATAGTGAAAGTCACTGTCTATCCTGATTCGGCGCTTTTGACGAGACAAGGGAGCGTCCAGGCCAACCCCGGAACGTATCAATTCGTCTTTGAAGGTATTATCCCGGATATCGATGAGAGTTCCATACGCGTTAAAGGCGAAGGCTCGGCCAGGGCCAGGATCTTCGGCGCCCAGCACAAGAAGGAGTATTTGACCGAGAAACCCGCCCAGGAGGTCCAGAAGCTAGAAAAAGAGATAGAGGGCCTGATCAATGAAAAGAGGGGGCTGGTCGATAGCCATAATATAGTGATGCAGGAGCGTGAATGGCTGTATTCTTTGAAGTTGTTTTCGCAGCAGCAGTTGCCAAGGGATCTCATAACAAAGATGCCCGCGACCAAAGATCTGGGTGATCTGCTGAAATTTTTGGATGATAATTTGAAAGTGAATTATGCCTCTTCTTATGATATCGAGTTTAAGATAAAAGAGCTGGATAAGAAGATAGAGGCCAAGAGGCGGGAGTGGGCGGATATAGGAACGCCCGATAAGATAAAAAGGTCTATTGTCGTAGATGCCGAGGTCTTAAAAGCCGGCTCGCTGGATATAATGGTATCTTACCGCGTATATGGCGCGACGTGGCAGTCTATGTATGACGCAAGGGTGTCATTCGAGAAGTCGCAGACAGAGCTGGTATCACACGGTGTTGTGCGCCAGACTACGGGAGAAGATTGGAACGATGTCGAGATCGTCCTGTCTAGCGCCAAGCCCAGTATAGGCGGCAGGATGCCTGAGGCGATACCGTGGTTTTTGGGTTTTCATAAACCAAGGCCTAAATTCAGGCAGGGGTATGCGGCTAAGAGCGGGATGATGGCTGAGCCGCTGCAGATGGCCGGCGCGGCGGCACGGGATTCTTTATATGAAGAAAAAGAAGTTGTGCCTTCGGCCCCCGCTGAAATCGCTTATGCCGTAGCAGAAGAAAAAGGCATATCCGTTACTTACAAGATACCGCGGAAGGCTACGATCAAGTCGGACGGTTCTGATGTCAGGTTGCCTGTTTCTTCACAGGACCTGGCAGCCAAGTTTAAATATTACGCTAATCCCGCGGCATCGGATTTTGCTTATCTGGCATCACAAGTAATAAATGATAAGGAGTTGCAGTTGCCCGCCGGCCGCGTAAGTGTATTTTTGGGTGAAGACTTTGTAGGTACGTCGAGCATAGATAACATAGGTCCTGCGGAGACGTTCGATCTTTTCTTAGGCGTTGACGAAAATGTGAAGGTCAAAAGGGAGCAGTTAGAGAAGAAGACGGATGATGTGATCATAGGCAATATTCCGTCACCTAATAGGAAGATCACGTTAAGATATAAGATCACCGTGGAAAATTATAAGAATAAAAAGATAGGCTTTGAGCTCTTTGAGGCTGTGCCTGTTTCCCAGGATGAGAGGATCAAGGTAAAGATAGAACAGGTCAGTTTTGAGCCGAAGGATAAGGAATATAAGGACAGGCCCGGTGTATGGCGTTGGGAGTTTGAATTAGAGCCTAAGGGCAAGAAAGAGATCTTCTATACTGTCATAATAGAATACCCGCGTAATATGCAGGTTGAAGGATTGTAATGGCGATCAAAAAAATAGGCGTGTTGACTTCGGGCGGGGATGCGCCCGGGATGAATGCCGCTATCCGCGGCGTTGTGCGCGCGGGATTTAATCATAAAGTTGAGATCGCAGGTATTTTTCGCGGTTACAGCGGCTTATTGAACGACGAGATAAAGGTGCTATCCCACCGCTCGGTTTCTAATATCATGGACCGTGGAGGCACTGTTTTAAAGACTTCCCGCTGCCCTGAGTTCTTGACACATGAAGGCCAGAAGCGCGCGGTGGAAATCCTACATCGTAATAGCATAGATGCTGTTGTTGTTATAGGGGGAGACGGCAGTTATCGCGGGGCCTTGGCGCTTTCGCGCGATTGGAAGATCCCTTGCGTCGGTTTGCCCGGCACCATAGACAACGACCTTAACGGCACCGATAGGACGATAGGTTCCGATACGGCATTAGAAACCGCCCTGGGCGCTATTGATAAGATCAAGGATACGGTCAATTCGATGGAGAGGATCTTTATCGTAGAGGTAATGGGCCGGAATTGCGGGTATCTGGCATTAAGGGCGGCTTTGGCCGGAGGCGCAGAGCAGGTCTTGATCCCGGAGGTCAAATATGAGCTTTCCGATGTCTGTCAGGAGATCACTGAAGGGTATATACGCGGTAAGGCGAGTTGGATAATAATTTTAGCCGAGGGCGCAGGTAACGCGGTCGATCTGGCTGAAAAAATATCGGATCTAACGGACTTAGAGACCAGGGTCGTGGTCCTTGGCCACATACAGCGCGGCGGGATACCTACGGCAGAAGACCGTATTTTAGGCGGCCGCCTTGGGGCTGCGGCAGTAGACCTTCTTGTAAAAGGTGAAAGCGGCAAGGCGATAGGTGTTATGTGTGATAAGATCAATATGGTCCCTTTAGATGTTGCCTGTCAACCGTATAAATTCGACTACAGCGCGGATCTGAAACTTATAAAAACACTAACTTAGCGAAAGGAAACACAAAAATGGAAAAGAAGCAAATCGATGACCTTGTGATAGATTTTGTCGTCGGATCCGACGTCAAGAAGAAAGAGGACGCCATTAATGCCATATGGGGCCAGGCTTATAAACAGGGCGTTTACCCTGCATCCATTCATGATCTATATAAGGCGCGCGGCGAAGGCAAGATAGGCGGTTTTACCGTACCGGCCATGAACCTGCGTTCTTTGACCTATGATCTTAGCCGCGCTATCTTCCGCGAAGCTATCAAGATAGGCGCCGGGGCTTTTATATTTGAGATCGCACGATCTGAAATGGGTTATACCGATCAGAAGCCGCTGGAATATACGACGGTCATTCTGGCTGCGGCTTTAGCCGAAGGGTATACTGGGCCTGTGTTTATCCAGGGCGACCACTTCCAGGTAAACGCCGGTAGTTATAAAAAAGACCCTAAGGCCGAGGTCGAGGGTTTGAAGAAGCTGATCAAGGAGTCTATAGAGGCAGGTTTTTATAACATAGATATCGACAGCTCAACCGTTGTCGATCTTTCTAAGGATGACCTGTTAGAACAGCAGAGGCTTAATTCCGAGCTTTGCGCCGAGCTTACAACATACATCCGCAAGCTGCAGCCGGAAGGTGTGAATATTTCGGTCGGCGGCGAGATAGGCGAGGTTGGAACGAAGAATTCGACCCCTGAGGACTTGCGCGCGTTCATGCAGCTTTATCTGAAGTATCTGCCGGAAGGCGCCGAGGGTATATCAAAGATCAGCGTCCAGACCGGAACGAGCCATGGCGGGACTGTGCTCGCGGACGGCTCTATAGCTAAAGTGAACCTGGATTTTAATGTTTTAAAGAGCATCTCAGAAGCCTGCAAGAAAGATTATAAAATGGCTGGTTCTGTGCAGCATGGCGCCTCAACATTGCCGGAGTCCGAGTTCCATAAATTCCCGGAATTTGACGCTGCAGAGGTGCACCTGGCAACGCAGTTCCAGAATATGGTCTTTGACAGCAAGTCCTTTCCGGCCGACCTGAAAAAAAAGATATATGATTGGCTCAGGGTAGAGGCTAAGAATGAATTAAAACCCGGCATGACCGACGAGCAGTTCTTCTATAAGTCAAGAAAGAAGGCCCTGGGGCCTTTCAAAAAAGATATTATGAATATAGACGGCCGCGAAAGAATAGCTGTAGAAGTGGAAAAGACCTTCGCGTTCTTATTCGGCCAATTAAAGATCAAAGATACAGCCAAACTGGTGAAGCAATATATCAAAGACCAGAACATGAGCCGCCATTTCGAGCTTCTGCACGATAAGAAGGCGGAACAGTTCGAAGGGGATGATTAAAGAGGTATTTATGAACCTACGATCAGATGCTATAAAAAAAGGCTTGGAGCGTGTCCCGCACAGGGCGCTTTTATCAGCCACCGGTATTACCAGGAAAGATATGTCGAAACCTTTTATCGCGGTCGCGACCAGTTTCAACGATATCATTCCAGGCCATATCGGCATGCGTGACCTGGAGCGTTTTATCGAACGCGGCATAGCCGCAGGCGGCGGTGTGCCTTTTTTCTTCGGCATACCAGGAATATGCGACGGTATCGCGATGGGGCATCCAGGGATGCGTTACCCTTTGGCGCTTCGCGAGCTTATCGCCGATTCTATCGAATGTTTCGTTAATGCCCACAGCTTGGATGGCCTGGTCTGCCTGACTAATTGTGACAAAATAACACCTGGTATGCTGATGGCCGCGGCGCGCCTTAATGTGCCGACCATTGTGGTTACAGCCGGGCCTATGCTTTCAGGGCGATTTAAGAAGAAGAGGCTGTCTCTGGTAGGGGATGCATTCGAGGTGGTAGGAAAATTCAAGAGAGGCGAGATCAGCGAAGCTGATCTCGGGTGTTTTGAAGAAGAGGCCTGCCCGGGCGCCGGCGCATGCCAGGGGTTATACACAGCTAATACAATGGCATGCATTACCGAGGCCATGGGGATGTCTTTGCCGGGCTGCGCCACTGCACTTGCGGTTTCGGCCAAGAAGAGAAGGATAGCCGAGGAGTCAGGCGAGAAGATAGTCGAGCTAGTTAAAAATAATGTGACTAGCCTTAAGATCATGACAAGGCCGGCTTTTGAAAATGGCATCAAGATAGATATGGCCTTGGGCGGCTCCAGTAATACGGTCCTGCATTTATTGGCTATAGCCCGTGAAGCCGGAGTGGATCTGACCTTAAAGGACTTTGATAAGATAAGTAAAGATACTCCTCATATAGCAAGCTTGTTGCCGGGCGGAGAGCACTTCATGGAAGACCTGGATTATGCCGGCGGGATACCCGCGGTATTAAAGAGCTTAAGATCGAAGATCCATGATGTCCCTACGGTAAGCGGCATGTCTACGCACAAGATAGCTTATAGCGCCGTGATCAGTGATGATGATGTTATTAAACTGCCTGAAAATGCTTATCACGCCGAAGGCGGTATCGCCGTGCTTTTCGGAAATTTGGCCCCGAAGGGTGCCGTAGTCAAGCAGTCCGCGGTGAGCGATAAGATGATGCGTTTTATAGGCCGCGCGCGTGTCTTTGAGTGCGAAGAGGATGCCCAGAAAGCTATACTGGGAGGAAAGATAAAAGACGGTGATTGCGTTGTCATCCGTTATGAAGGCCCTAAAGGCGGGCCTGGTATGCGCGAGATGCTGGCGCCGACAGCGGCTATTATCGGCATGGGTTTGGCGGATAGCGTAGCCCTTATCACCGACGGCCGGTTTTCAGGAGGGACACGCGGCTGCTGTATAGGCCACGTAGCACCCGAGGCTGTCGAAGGCGGGCCTATCGCGGCAGTCAAGGAAGGCGATACTATTTTGATCGATCTTGCGAAGCGTAAATTAGAGTTGAAGATTTCCGATAAAGAGTTAAAATCAAGGCTGAAAAAAGTAAAAGTGCCGGCCCCGAAAGTCCAGAGCGGTTATCTGGCAAGATATGCAAAAATGGTGTCTTCGGCGGATCTGGGGGCTGTGTTGAAAGTGTAAAGTGTGTAAGTGTAAAGTGTAAAGTTCGAAAGATAAACTTAAAAACTTTACACTTTACACTTAAAACTTTAAACTTCCGAGCGAAGCGAGGATATATGGCTATTATGACAGGTGCACAGATATTGATAGAGTGTTTGAAGCGCGAGGGCGTGGATGTGATGTTTGGCTATCCCGGCGGGGTGGTCTTGCCTATTTTTGATGTCCTTTATGACGCTAAGCTTAAATTTATTTTAACGCGCCACGAGCAGGGCGCCGCTCATGCCGCCGACGGATATGCCAGAGCCACGGGCAAAGTTGGAGTGTGCCTTTCCACTTCTGGGCCCGGGGCTACGAATCTTGTGACAGGTATTGCTAATGCCTACATGGATTCTATCCCTATGGTCGCCATCACCGGCCAGGTCAAGACGAACTTGATCGGTAATGATGCATTCCAGGAGTCTGATGTGACTGGCATCACGCGCCCCGTCACTAAACATAATTATCTGGTTAAAGACATCAAGGATCTGGCGCGGACCATACGCGAAGCCTTTTATATCGCATCAACAGGCAGGCCAGGCCCGGTTGTAATAGATCTGCCGGTGGATGTGCAGACTTCCAAGACGGAGTTTATCTGGCCCGAAGAGATCAGGATACGTTCTTACCAACCTACTCTGGAAGGCCATCCCGGACAGATCAAAAAGGCTGCCAAGATGATCGAAAAGGCAAAGAAGCCTATTCTTTATGTTGGCGGCGGAGTGATCTCCTCGGGCGCGAGCGAACAATTGAAGGCCCTTGCCGAAAAAAACCAACTGCCGGTTACAACGACCTTTATGGGGATAGGGGCTTTTCCCGGAGAGCATGCTTTATGTCTTGGTATGCTCGGTATGCATGGGACAGCATATGCAAACCACGCCATAATGGACTCCGACCTGATCATCGCTGTTGGCGCGCGTTTTGACGACCGCGTGACCGGTCGTATCGATGCCTTTGCCCCTGGCGCCAAAATAATCCATATCGATATAGATCCTACGTCTATCAGTAAGAATATCCGTGTGGACGTGCCGATCGTGGGAGATGCCAAAGAGGTGCTGCGCGACTTGATCGGGTATATCAAAAAGAGCCCTGATACAAAAATGTGGCTTGGTCAGATAGAGAAGTGGCGCAAAGAATTTCCGCTTAGCTATAAGCACGATGATAAGCTTAGGCCTCAATTCGTCATTGAGAAGATCAGGGAGTTAACCGGCGGTGATGCCATTATCGCAACAGAAGTGGGCCAGAACCAGATGTGGTCATGCCTGTTTTATCAGCATAACCAGCCGCGGACATGGATATCTTCGGGAGGGTTGGGGACAATGGGGTTCGGCTTGCCGGCGGCAATAGGCGCCCAGATCGGCCGTCCTGAAAAAGTGGTCTTCGATATCGCAGGCGACGGTTCTATACAGATGAATATCCAGGAGTTGGCTACGGCGGTCTTCAATAAGCTGCCTGTCAAGATAGCAATTTTGAATAATGGTTATCTTGGGATGGTCCGGCAATGGCAGGAACTCTTCTATAAAAAGAGGTATTCCGCCACTCCTCTCCAGAATCCCGATTTTGTGAAGCTTGCAGAGGCATACGGCGCAAAGGGGTTGCGCGTGACCACAAAAGAGGGCGTGGTGCCGGCTTTAAAAGAGGCGTTGGCCACGGATAACGTGGTTATGATAGATTTTGTTGTCGAGCCGGAGGAAAATGTGTTTCCTATGGTGCCTGCAGGTGAGGCATTGAACCGCATGCTTGGGGGGATGGCGTAGCGCGCTGTCAAAAATATGAAACATACAATTTCCATATTAGTTGAAAACAAGTTCGGTGTGTTGGCGCGCGTTGCCGGATTATTTTCCGCGCGCGGTTATAACATTGATTCTTTGACCGTTTCAGAGACGCAGGATTCCACTATCTCGCGCATGACGGTCGTGGTCAATGCCGAAGATGAAAAGATCTTAGAGCAGATAAAGAAACAGCTTAATAAGTTGATCGACGTCATTACCGTGATCGATTTTACCAAAAAAGAATATATCGAGCGCGAGCTGATATTCGTAAAGATCGCGGTAGACAAATCTGACCTTGCGCGGCTCAAGAAGATAGCCGCCAAGGCCAAGGCGGATATCCTGGAGAAAAAAGAGGATTTCTGTATTATTGAGCTCGTGGCAGACAGGGACCATATTAATAATTTTCTGGGACAATTGAAGGATTTCAAGCTCGTAGAATTAGTCAGGTCGGGTAGGATAGCTATAGCAAAATAAGGAGAACAAATGAAGATTTATTATGATAACGATGCGGACTTAAATTATTTGAAGGGCAAAAAAATAGCCATAATCGGCTACGGTATCCAGGGCCGCGGGCAGTCGTTGTGCCTTAGGGACAGCGGTTTGGACGTGATCGTCTCCGAGATGGAGGGTACGCCGAATTATGAGCAGGCTAAAAAAGACGGGTTTACGCCGGTCTCCGCCGCTGAAGCGGCCAGGCAGGCTGATGTTATACAGATCCTGACCCAGGACCATGTCCAGGCAAAAGTATATGAAGAGGCTATCAAGCCTAACTTGAAAAAAGGCAAGGTCCTGGTATTTTCCCACGGATTCAATATCCGCTTTAAACAGATTAAGCCGTCTAAAAACATCGACGTCATTATGATAGCACCTAAAGGCCCGGGCGCGCTTGTGCGCAGGATGTATGAAGAGGGCAAGGGCGTGCCTTGTTTATTGGCTATACACCAGGATGCATCCGGCAATGCCAAGAATATCGCTCTTGCATATGCCAAAGGCATCAAGGGCACTACAGCCGGGGTCATCGAGACCACATTTTCCGAGGAGACGGAGACCGATCTATTCGGTGAGCAGGCCGTTCTTTGCGGCGGGGTCTCGGAGCTTATCAAGGCCGGGTTTGACACTTTGATCGAGGCAGGGTATCAGCCTGAGATAGCGTATTTTGAGGTGCTGCATGAACTGAAATTGATCACCGACCTGATACAGGAACGCGGGATATCAGGTATGCGCAGGGGCGTATCGAATACCGCCTGCTACGGAGACTTGACGCGTGGGCCCAGGATAATAAATCAGAAGACGCGCAAAGAGATGAAGAAGATATTAAAGGAGATAGTAAAAGGAAAATTCGCGAAAGAGTGGATCGCCGAGAACGAAACGGGCCGTAAGAACTTTGACCGCCTGATGAAAGAAGGCGACGAGCATATGATAGAGAAAGTAGGCAAAGATCTGCGCGGGATGATGCCTTGGATGAAGAAAGCATAATGGAAAAGTTGATCATATTTGATACAACGTTACGCGACGGTGAGCAGGCCCCGGGTGCTACCTTGAATGACAGGGAAAAGCTTGAGATCGCCCATCAACTGGTGGCCTTGGGCGTGGATGTCATTGAGGCCGGATTCCCCATTTCTTCCAAGGGTGACTTTAACGCCGTCAAAAAAATAGCCTCTTCGGTGAAGGGTGCTGTGATCTGCGGCCTGGCGCGCGCTTTACCTAAGGATATAGATGCGGCCTATGAGGCTGTCAAAGCGGCGCGCGGCGGAAGCCGTATACACGTGTTTTTGGCTACGTCTAAGATACATATGCAGTATAAACTTAAAAAAGCCGAGGATGAGATATTAAGGCTCGCGGCAGAGGCTGTGCGTTATGCAAAAAAATATACTTCCGACATAGAGTTCTCACCCGAGGACGCCTCGCGGACGGAGCCGGAGTTCCTTTTTAAGGTCTTAAAGAGCGTTATCGCGGCCGGTGCTACCACGGTCAACATACCGGACACGGTCGGTTATGCTTATCCCGAACAGTACGGCGGCCTTATAAAGGCCATTAGGGAAAACGTCCCTAATGTTGGCCGCGCCGTAATATCGGTCCATTGCCACAATGACCTGGGTTTGGCGGTGGCTAATTCCCTTGCCGCCGTAAAGAACGGCGCGAGGCAAGTGGAGTGCACGATCAATGGCATAGGCGAGCGCGCGGGTAACGCCTCCTTAGAAGAGATCGTGATGAGCATTAATACACGGCGTGATATCTATACCGGAATAAAGACCTCCATCCAGACCAAAGAGCTTTATAAGGCTTCACGCCTGGTGTCTAAGCTTACAGGTTTTGCTGTGGCGCCGAACAAGGCGATAGTCGGAGCGAATGCCTTCCGTCATGAATCAGGTATCCACCAGGACGGCGTTATCAAAAAAAGGCAGACTTATGAGATAATAGCCCCCGAAGATGTGGGTTTTACCGGTACAGGCCTGGTTTTGGGCAAGCATTCCGGGAAACACGCCTTTATCGATAGGTTACAGGAGCTTGGGGTCAAGCTTTCCGACGAGGAATTGAGCCGCGCTTTCGTAAAATTCAAGGACTTAGCCGACAAGAAAAAAACGGTTTACGAAGAAGATATCCTGTCTTTAATAGAAGACGAGATCAATAAACCCGTCCAGATATGGCAGCTTGATTCTATAAGTTATTCCAGCGGCACTCGGCTGGTCCCAAAGGCCACGGTCAAGCTTAGGCACAAAGGCAGGGCCAGTAGCATGTCTTCTGTTGGGGACGGCCCGGTCGATGCCTGTTATAAGGCCATTGAAAAGCTTACCGGCGTTCGCGCCAAACTCCTGGATTACAGGATAGAGGCTGTTACTTCAGGAAAAGACGCCTTGGGTGAAGTCAGCGTCAAGGTTATAAGCAATAAGAAGATAGCCGCTGGCCGCGGTGCGAGCACTGATATTATTGAAGCCTCAGCCAAGGCATACCTTAACGCTGTAAATAAACTTGCCATAAAACCGGAGAAGTCCCGGGTACTCCACTTTTAGCCTATGGGGCAACCATCTCAAAAACAGCTTTACGGCTTGATAGGTTTTCCAGTCAGCCATAGCTATTCGGCATTCATGCATAATGCCGCTTTTGCACATTACGGCATAGATGCCGAATACCGGTTGTTCGAGGTCCGGCCGGACTCACTCGACGATTTTTTCAAAAAGACCATCTTCCATGAGCACCTGCAGGGTTTCAATATCACCGTACCTCACAAGGAGCACGCCGTAGCTTTTCTTAATGCGAGTGTCTCTCCTACCGTGCGCATGAACCAGGCGGTAAACACGGTGCGTGTCGAGCCAGACGGGAGTTTAAGCGGCGTGAATACCGACGGTGCTGGATTCGCTATGGACCTAAAAGAGCGCGGTTTTGACGTAGCCGGAAAAAAAGTTTCCATGATAGGGGCAGGAGGTGGTGCGAAGGCCGTGGCGGCATCCATCGCCTTGGCGCGCCCGTCGCGATTCCTTATTTTTGATATAGACGACCAGAAGGCCGGAGACCTGTGCCGAACTATCAAGAAGTTCTTCGTCGAATGTTGTGTTGAATCCGTAGATTCTGTAGGCCAGCTTGGGGTATCCGATGCAGACCTTCTTATTAACGCGACGCCTGTAGGGATGAAAGACTCAGACCCAATGCCTGTAAAGAGCGAGTGGCTGCATAAGGGTTTATTTGTCTATGACCTTATCTATAATCCGGCCGAGACCAAATTGTTGAAGGCTGCAGCTCACGCAGGCTGCCGTGTTGCTAACGGCCTGGGTATGCTTTTATACCAGGGTGCCTTGGCATTTGAATACTGGACAGGCAGGAATGCCCCGCTTGATGTGATGCGCCGGGCCTTGATGGAGGAAGCCGAGAGGAGAGCTCATGCTTGAGTTCATGATGTGGGCCTTTGTTTTTTTGTTCGGTATATGTATCGGCAGTTTCCTGAATGTATGTATCTATCGGATGGGCAGGGAAGAGTCGGTAGTCAGGCCAGGTTCCCACTGCCCCAATTGCAAAAAACCCATAAGGCCAAAAGACAATATTCCCCTGTTGAGTTATATCTTATTGCGCGGCCGTTGCCGGGATTGCGGGCAAAGGATCTCTGCGCGTTATTTTTTTGTGGAACTTATTACGGGCTTGCTTTTTTTAGCTCTTTATTACAGGTTCGGCCTTTCCATACAGGGCCTCGCATATTGTCTTTTAGTCAGCGGGCTGATCATAGCGACCTTTGTGGATTTTGATTTCCGTATTATTCCCGATGAGGTAAGCGTAGGAGGTATTATCACAGGGCTTGTTATAAGTTTTATCCTTCCTTCGTTACACAACGCCCCTACCCATCTATTGGGTTTGTTTAAATCGTTTTTGGGCGTTCTCGTTGGCGGCGGCATATTGTGGTTGCTGGGCTGCTTGGGTGATTTTATCTTTAAGAAGGAATCAATGGGCGGCGGTGACGTAAAGCTCTTGGCTATGATAGGGGCTTTTCTTGGGTGGCAAATAGCGCTTTTGAGCCTGCCTGTGGCTTCGCTGGTAGGGGCGGTAGTCGGCGTGATAATAAAACTTAAGACAAAAGAAAGCGTTATAGCCTTTGGCCCGTATCTTGCCCTGGGCGCTGTAATATGTATATTTTGGTCAGAGAAGATCTTAAAGTTTTTCTTTTATCTCTAATGGAGGGTTGCTATGTTAAGGTTCCTAACAGCAGGTGAATCTCATGGCCGGTGCATGGTCGCTGTCTTAGAGGGTATGCCGGCAGGATTGAAGATAGACCTAAAAGAGATGAATATCGAACTTAAAAGGCGCCAGTTAGGCTATGGCCGCGGCGACCGCATGAAGATAGAGGGGGATAATGTCGATATACTCTGCGGCGTAAAGAATGGTATGACGCTGGGCAGCCCCATAAGCCTGTATGTCAGGAATAATGATTTCCGTATCGATGACCTGATAGCCCTGACTAATCCCAGGCCGGGGCACGCTGACCTGGTGGGGTGTTTAAAATATGGCCATCAGGATATACGCAATGTACTGGAGCGGGCCTCCGCGCGTGAGACGGTATCAAGAGTGGCTGTAGGCGCGGTGTGCAAGCTTTTCTTAAAAGAGTTCGGCATATCCATATCCAGCGAAGTGTTGATGGTAGGCGGCGAGAGGAACAAGGAAAAGATGAAGAGGAAGATCGATCAGGCCAGGAAGAACCTTGATACGGTAGGAGGGGCCTTCGAGGTGGCCGCTGTCGGTGTGCCGCCAGGATTGGGCAGCTATGTTGCCGGGGACAGGCGCTTGAACGCAAGGCTTGCGGCGGCGTTGGCTTCGATACCGGCCATAAAGGCGGTAGAGTTCGGTTTAGGGACAGGATATGCGTCTGTTTTCGGGAGGGCTGTCCATGACGCCATTTATTATTCTAAAGATAAGGGTTATTATCGCAAGACCAATAACGCCGGCGGTATTGAAGGGGGCATGAGTAACGGCGAGCCTATTGTTACGCGCTGTACCATGAAGCCCATTTCTACTGTGGGCAAGCCCTTGGATTCAGTAGACATTGTTACGAAAAAATCGACTAAGGCCGCGGTGGAAAGGTACGATACCTGCGCTGTGGCCGCTGCCGGGGTTGTGGCTGAATCCGCGGTTGCTTTTGAATTATCCAATGCGATGACGGAGAAGTTCGGCGGCGATAGCATGAATGAGATCAAGAGGAACTACCGGGCGTATATAAGAAGCCTTTAATCGTTATCTTAAAATAAGTTAGAGCTCCGGCATAAGGGATTTAGCCGGAGCTTTCTTATTGACCACCCTTACCTTAATATGTTAAAATTGAAATCTCTGAAAAACATACATTTTCCTGAGATTTCATCCTGGTCTTTAAATAAACAGGGCGGTTTGGTGGCTAAAAATATTTATTTAGTAGGTATGATGGGCACGGGCAAGACAGAGACGGCCAAGCTGTTGGCCAAGCGTCTCGGGTCGGTTTTTGTTGATATGGATGACCTGATCGAGGCCAGGGAGGGCATGCCTATCCTTAAGATCTTCAAGCTTCGCGGTGAGCCGTATTTCAGGAAGGTGGAAAAAGAGGTTCTTGCGGACTTGGCCGATAAAGAGGGTTTGGTCGTGGCCTGCGGGGGCGGGGCGTTTGTAGATCCGGAGAATATAGGGATGTTTAAATCAAGCGGTACAGTTGTATGCCTTGCCTCTTCCCCTGAGACTATATTGGAGCGGACATCGCGTTTTGCACATAGGCCGCTTATAAATGTGGAGGACCCTTTGGGGAGGATAAGGGAATTGTTGTCCAAGCGCATGCCTTCCTATGCGCAGGCACATTGCACGATCGACTGCGATAAACTCAGCGTAGAAGAAACGGCAGAAGAGGTGGCCAAATGCCTCAAGCTGAAATGAATGACTTAGAAGCCCTTGTCTTGCTTAATGCCGTTGACGCCATCGGCAGCGTGCGCATAAAAAAACTGCTGCAGGCGTTCGGGAGGCCGAAGGATGTCTTTAAGGCGACGCCGCATGAGTGGACTAGAGCTGCCGGGCTGACGCCGGTCATGGTACGGCGCGTACTTGAAACCATCAAGAGTTTTAATGTCGATGCGGAGATCAGAGAGGCCGGCCATCATGGCATTAAGATCCTGACGGTCTATGATAATGATTATCCAGGGATCTTAAAAGAAGTATATGACCCTCCTGTCGTCTTATACGTTAAAGGTAGTTTTGACCCTTGTGATCAGAACGCGATAGGTATTGTTGGTTCGCGCGGCGCTTCTTTTTACGGCCTGTCCTGCGCAAGGGAGTTCTCTTCATTTTTGTCCCGCGCAGGCCTTACCATTGTTTCCGGTATGGCCCGAGGCATAGATACAGCAGCACACAGGGCGGCGCTCGATAGCGGGGGGCGTACCATCGCGGTCTTAGGCAGCGGCCTTTTGGATGTTTACCCTCCGGAAAACGAGTTGTTATTTGAAGAGATATCCAGGAATGGCGCGGCTATATCCGAATTTCCTTTGCATACGCCGCCGCGCGCCCAGAACTTTCCTGTGCGCAACCGTATTATCAGCGGCCTTTGCAGAGGCGTCCTTGTGGTGGAGGCGTCGCTTAAGAGCGGCGCGTTGATCACGGCGCGTTTCGCGCTTGAGCAGGGCAGGGAGGTCTTTGCTGTTCCGGGTAAAGTCTCTTCAGAGACTTCCTTGGGGGCCAATGACCTCATCAAACAAGGCGCGAAGATGGCGACAGTGCCGCAGGAGATATTAAATGACCTGCGTTTTAATTTTATAATACCATCGGCCGGAGAATTAGGGGGCGAACCGGCTTTTTTGGATGCGGCAGCAGCCCCGGCTTGCGGCTTGAATCCAAGCGAGGCTAAAGTCCTTAAGGCCTTAAGCGACGAGCCGGCCTCTGTCGATGATATTTCTTCTCATACGGGATTAGGTGTCCCGGATCTTCTTTCTGTCTTGATGCACCTCGAATTGAAAAAAGCCGTCAAACAGCTCCCTGGGAAAAACTTCGTTAAAACCACAAACTAAGGATAGATATGCCTACAAAATCTCTTGTGATCGTGGAATCGCCCGCAAAAGCCAGGACGATATCCAAATTTTTGGGAAAAAGTTTCTCTGTTGTTTCATCAATGGGGCATATCGTAGACCTCCCGGCCAAAAAACTCGGCATAGAAGTAGAGAATAATTACAAGGCTGATCTCGTAGTAATAACGGGTAAGAAGAAATTACTGGCGGAATTGCGCAAGCATGCAAAAGGAGCGGATTCTATTTACTTTGCGACAGACCCTGACCGTGAAGGCGAAGCCATAGGTTGGAATTTAAAAGAGTGGATGAAGTTAAAAGACCAGGCTGTGTATCGTGTGGAGTTCCACGAGATCACAAAGAGCGCCATAGAGGCGGCTTTTAAAATGCCCCGTAAATTCGATGAAGACAAGATCAGGGCGCAGCAGGCAAGGCGCATATTAGACAGGCTTGTGGGATATTTTTTAAGCCCCCTGCTTTGGCGTAAGGTAACGCGGGGTTTAAGCGCCGGCCGCGTGCAGTCCGTGGCCCTGCGGCTTATCGTGGACAGGGAGAAAGAGATCCAGGCCTTCGTGCCTTCTGAATACTGGAGTATTGAAGCTCAATTGAAGAAAAAGGAAGGCCAGCCCAAGGATGAAAAGGCGGTATTTACGGCTGTATTGGATAAGATCGACAACGAGAAGGCCGGGATAACCGGTGGTGAAACAGCCTCAAAGATCATCGCAGATATAGGGGGTAAGGATTTTATTATTACGGCTATCGAGAAGAATATCAGGAATAAAAATCCACAGGCCCCTTTCATTACGAGTTCACTTCAGCAGGAAGCTTTTAATAAATTACGTTTCAGCCCGACAAAGACGATGTTCATAGCCCAGCAGCTTTACGAGGGCATTGAGGTGGGGCAGGAGGGGCCTGTCGGGCTTATCACTTATATGAGGACGGATTCTACAAATGTTGCACAAAGCGCTATCGCTGAAGTCCGTTCTTTTATAGAAAAAGACCTAGGGAAGGAATACCTGCCTGAAAGTCCCAGGATATATAAATCCAAAAAGCTTGCGCAGGAAGCCCACGAGGCCATACGGCCTACGCAGGTTGGGCGTTCTCCGCAGGAGGCGTCTGGATTTCTGACCCCGGAGCAGGCTAAACTTTACGAGCTTATCTGGAAAAGGTTTGTGGCCAGCCAAATGAACCCCGCGCAGATAGAGCAGACGGGTATAACGATCGCGTGCGGGAAGTATCTCTTTCGCGCTACCGGCAGTACCATCGTTTTCCCGGGTTTCACCGCCCTTTATAAAATAGATGAAGAAGAGCAGGAGGATGACAAAAAAAAGAACAGGCTGCCTATCTTAGAGAACGGCGAGGCCCTGGCCCTGGTGGAGCTTATGCCCGGGCAGCACTTTACCAAGCCCCCGGCGAGGTTCTCGGAAGCCTCTCTTATCAAGGCGCTTGAAGAAGACGGGGTCGGCCGGCCCAGCACATACGCGCCTATCATATCGACCATAGTCAACCGTGATTACGCGCGCCGTGAAAAAGGATACCTTATGCCGACAGACCTTGGGGTCAAGGTCAGCGAGCTTCTGGTGGAATATTTTCCTCAGGTAATGGATATAACTTTTACCGCGCATATGGAAGATGAATTGGACTTGGTCGAGGAAGGAAAGGTGGATTGGGTCAACATACTAAATGAGTTCTACGGCCCTTTCAAGGAAAAACTCGATTATGCCTCTGCCAATATTAAGAAAGAAGTCATCTATTCAGATGAGATCTGCAGCCTCTGCGGCAAGCCCATGGTCATAAAGTGGGGCCGCAAAGGAAAATTTTTAAGCTGTTCCGACTATCCTACGTGCAAGAACGCGAAATCCATTACAAGCGGGGTAAAGTGCCCTGCCGAAGGCTGTGGCGGAGACCTGATACTGAGGCGTTCTTATCGCGGCCGGTCTTTCTACGGCTGCAGTAATTACCCCAAGTGCACATTTACATCCCGCGAATTGCCGAGTGAAGAGACGAAATCTGAGGCTGGAAGCGAACAAAAAAACGAGCCATAGTTTTTGGCAGGACCCATTGTCATTCGCGACGCAAAGAAAACAAGCTGACTAATTTTTATGGAACGGCATATCGAGAAGTTTTTAAGGTATTTAGAGATAGAGAGGAATGCCTCCGCGCATACCATCTTGAATTACAGGCTGGATTTGGAGGAGTTCAGGGATTTTTTAAAAGATATCGGGATCGAAAAGGTGGATTACCTTTTTGTGCGTAAATACCTGGCGCACTTAAAAGAGAGGGACCTTGCGGTCCGTAGTGTTTCAAGAAAACTTTCTTCCCTGAGGAGTTTTTTTAAGTTCCTTATCAAGGATGGGTTGCTTAAAGTCAATCCTACGGATGCGATCGTTTCGCCTAAGCGGGAAAAACCTCTGCCAAAATTCCTGACGGAAGAAGACGCGGCGAAACTAGTGGATGCGCCTGACACGAGCACGCTTAAAGGGTTGCGCGACAGGGCGATACTCGAATCTCTCTATTCAACCGGCATGCGCGTCTCGGAACTTGTAGCTTTAAAAGAGGATGACGTGGATTTTATCGGCGGTGTGGTCAAGGTTTTAGGAAAAGGTAAAAAAGAGAGGATGCTGCCGATAGGGGACAGGGCTTTGCGTGCGATACGCAATTATCTTGGGAAGAGGGCGATGGATGCGCGCGTTATATTCTTGAATAAGAATAAAAAGCCTCTGGGTGTGCGTGGTTTGCGCAAAATGCTGGATGGTTATATAGTCAAGATCAGCTTGAAAGAACATATCTCGCCGCATACGCTGCGGCACTCATTCGCGACACACCTATTGAACCGCGGGGCTGACTTGCGCAGCGTTCAGGAGCTTTTGGGCCACGCGAATCTTTCCACGACGCAGATATATACGCATTTGACTACCGAGAAGCTGAAGTCTGTTTATGAGAAGGCGCATCCTCGCGCGTGAAAGACACGAGGTCGCAAGAGCACAAGCAGTTATTGGTGATTGGGCAACGGCAACGAAGCCGGTTTGGGTAACGTAGTTAGGCGGTGTGATTTTATCCCGGATTTTGCAATGGAAATCCAATCGGGATCACCCCGACAAGCACATTTAAATCCAAAGGGATTTAAATGGTCAGCAAATTTGTGACTAATGATTATGATATATTTCTTATACGACATATTGCTATTTTTAGCTTATCTGGCCTATTTGCCTGTTTATGCCCTGCGGGGCCGGGTACACGCGGATATATTGACGCGCCTGGGTTTTATCAAACACGGCATTTTTGACGGAGTCCGCGGCGGAGATGTTGTCTGGATACATGCGGTAAGCGTTGGCGAGGCGCGTGCCGCAGAGTCCCTGATCCGCCTGATCCGCTCATCTTGGCCCAAGAAGCGGATAGTGGTATCGACCGTTACCCCTACGGGCCATGCGATCGTAAGAAAGATCTTAAAAGATGACGAAGTGGCTTTTTATGCGCCGCTGGATGTTTCTTTCATTGTCAGCTCCTATCTTAAAGAGATAAGGCCGAGCCTGCTCATAATAATGGAAACAGAGATATGGCCGAACTTGATCCGGTTAACCAAGACCAGCGGCGCCGCGGTCGTGGTGGTCAATGGCCGCATTTCAGACCGTTCTTTTAAAAGATACGGCCGTATGAAGAGATTTTTGAAGGCCACGCTTGAGAAGATCGACCTATTCTGCATGCAGACAGCCGAGGCCGCTGACAGGATCATAATACTTGGCGCGCAAAAGAATAAAGTGAAGGTTACAGGCAACATCAAATTCGATATCTCAGCGGATTTTGGCGAGCCTCCGGCATTGCAGGCGCTCAAGGATATATTGAAGGGGGCAGTATTCATGATCGCAGGCAGCACTCACGAGAACGAGGAGGAAGGAATCATTGAGATATATAAATCGTTGAGGAAGGATTTCCCGAGCTTGAGATTGCTTATAGCCCCAAGGCATATAGAGCGCGTGGATAAGATACGGCGCATAGTAAGGTTACAGGGTATGGAGGCTGTGAATATCTCGCGCCTTTCCGTTAGTGCCGCATCCGTACCGGCCATATCATCGGCGCAGGTGCTTATACTTGATTCCGTGGGTGATTTAAATGCTTTCTACAGCCTTTGCGATGTTGCTTATGTGGGCGGAAGCCTTGTCCCGCGAGGGGGGCATAATCCTATCGAACCGGCGCTTTTCGGAAAAGCCATAGTGTTCGGCAGATATATGGATAATTTCAGGGAGATAAGGGATATCTTTATCAAGGAAAAAGCCGCGATACAAGTCGAGAGTTTTCAGTCGCTTGAATATGAGCTCAGAAGGCTTTTGGCCAGTCCTGCTGACAGAAGGGCACTGGGTGATAATGCTAAAGGCCTGATCGACCGCAATCGCGGGGCGGCATCACGCGCATTCGAAGTAATACGGGGGATCTTAGCGTAGGTATTTTTATCAAGATATGAAGGGATTAAAAGCGGTTTATACCCGGAATCAATTGACGGCCACATATTTTATATTATGGCCCGTCCTTTTCGTTTTTAGTTTTTTTTATCTGCTTATAATAATTTTTCTTAAAACCCTTTACCAAAGGCATATCCTGGCATCTTATCGTCCCAATGCAAAAGTCATAAGCGTGGGCAACATTACATTGGGAGGCAGCGGAAAGACACCACTGGTCGAATACCTGGCCCTTTATCTGCACGCGAGGGGCCGCCGCACGGCTGTCCTTCTGCGCGGCTATAAAAAACCCGGCCATGGTCCAGGTATAGGCTTCTCCGATTATTACTCTTTAGGCGACGAGGCTTGTATGCTCAAGCTTTCTTTAAAAGAAAACGCGGTCGTTGTGAGCGGTAAGGACCGTGTCAGGGCCGCTGTCGGCATCGATGAAGAAGGGCGGATAGACACTATAATCTTAGATGACGGATTTCAGCATTGGCGCTTAAAGAGGGACCTGGATGTGGCTGTGGTAGACGCCACAAACCCGTTCGGCAACGGGTGTGTTCTGCCGTTGGGGCCTTTGCGTGAAAGTATAGCTAGCCTGGCCCGCGCGCAGGTCATCTGCTTAGCCAGGGCCAACGAAGTGCCTCCCGCGGCCGCGCGCAAGCTTGAGGAGCGCCTTAGGAAATTAAACCACGCCGCGTTATTTATCAAGGCTATCCATGAGCCGGAATTCATCTACGATGCTGTTTCCGGCCTAAGGTCCGCGTTAGATCATCTGAAAGGTAAAAAGGTGGGTTTGTTGTGCGCTATAGCCAACCCCGGTTCTTTTTTGGATGCCGTAGAGAGGTGCGGCGCGGAGGTGGTGGCTAAAACTTTTTTTGACGATCACCATGAATATTCCGGCCGCGAGCTTTCGGATGTTATGCGTAAGTCGCTGGATGCCGGCGCGCGCGCGGTCGTTACAACGCAAAAAGATATCGTGAAGTTTGCCGGCTGGCTTTGCCGCCAGGATGCCGGTATCGAGGTATTCGTTTTGAAGGTCTCTTTAAAGATAGTCGAAGGAGAGGAAGCTTTTGATGAGCGGCTACATTCTTTATATAGCGCTTAAATTCGCCATCGTTATCATGGGTCTGGCTCCGGTGGAGGCGTGGCTTTTTTTGGCAAGATGGTCCGGCCGGCTGTATTATTATTTTGCCGGTAAAAAGAACAGGAAGGCCTACGTTAATTTAAAGATCGCTTATCGAGATATGCCCGCGCATGAGCGCAAACGCATAATCAAGGCGATGTATATCAGGTTTGCGCAGAATCTTGTCGAGGCGATGAAACTTCCCTCGATGGATGAGGCTTATATTAAAAAGCACGTGCGTATCGCCGATATGAAGGTGGTAGAGGACGCCAAAAAGGATAAACGCAGTGTCATCTTTCTTGGGTCCCATGCCGGGAGCTGGGAGCTTTCCAATGCGGCCTGTGCCGCATTGTTTTCTAAAGGCGCCTATGCGATGCTTGCGCAGCCCCAGGCCAGGCATAAAAAACTCGACGGCTATCTTAACGGTTTAAGGCGGCAAAAGGGGATACGCGTTATCCGCGTAGACGAGCTTAAGATCCTTATGCAGCATATGGCAGCCGGCAATGTCTTAGGCACTATAGCCGACCACGGAGGCCGGGACGGTATACCTGTTGAGTTCTTCGGTAAGCTTGCCATGACGCCGGTCGGAGGGGTGCGGCTTGCTAAAAAAATGGGGTCACATATCATCCTTGCCTTTATGCGCCGCGTAAATGGGCCCTATCATGAGCTGCTATTGGAACCATATGAGCTTGTTTCAAGCGAAAACGCCGCAGATGACCTGAAGGCCAACCTGGAAAATATCAATAAGGTCTTTGAAGGTTGGATCAGGCGGTATCCACAGGAGTATCTTTGGTCCTATAAGCGTTGGAAATACTCGCCTCAGAAGGATGTCTTGGTGTTGAGCGACGGTAAGGCAGGGCATCTAAAGCAATCCATGGCGTGTATAGATATTCTGGGGGACCTGGGCATTACCGTAAAGAGCCATGTAGCAGAAGTCGGATATAAGGGCTGGATAGAGGCTAAAATTTTTATCCTCGTGAGCCGGTTCTTTGGCCGCCGTCTGGCTTTGCGTGCGCTGCCTTTCTGTATTAAACCGCAAAAATTCCGGGAAATAACATCCGGCGCCTACGATATAGTGGTATCCGCCGGTTCATCTCTAGCGGCTGTAAACGGGGCCGTAGCCTTTGAGAATAATGCCAACTCGATCGCGATCATGAAACCCGGTATAGAGCCTTTGTCGAGGTTCGACCTGGTAATTATCCCTAAGCATGACAAGCCGCCCCGTAGAAAGAATGTCATGGTCTTTACCGGCTCTTTGAACGCCGTTACCCCGCTTTCGATCAGTGATGATTTTCATAAACTCGCTGCCGTAAAACCGGAGCTAAAAAGATTTGATGGGTTCGATAAGCCGAAGATAGGGTTGCTGGTCGGAGGGGATTCAAAAAATTATACTATGACCGCCGAGATGATAGGTTTTTTATCCTCTCAGGTAAAAAGGTTTTTGAGCGAAAGGCAGGGGGTTATTTTTGTGACTACGTCGCGCCGCACGCCGGAACGCGTCGTCAATGTGCTTGCCTCTGATTTCAAGAAGGACCCTGCCTGCGGGCTATTTGTGTCAGCCTCTGAATTCAACCCGCCGGGTGCAGTCGGCGGGATATTCTATTTGAGTGATTGTATAATTGTCAGCGGAGAAAGTATTTCCATGGTCTCTGAGGCGGCGGCAAGCGGCAGGCACGTCGTGGTCTTTCAACCGCATTGCGACAATAAAGATAACAAGGTGAAAAGATTCTTGAACTCGTTGGCAGAGGAAGGGGCCATACATCTGGTCAAATTGAACGAGGTCTACGATAAGCTGGCCTTTCTTGCCGACCGTAATCCCGAAGTCAGGCCTATTGAAACACGTAGGCTCGTATTGGAAGGCTTAAAGAGAATAATATGAACATATTACAGATAGTCCCTGAGTTGAATGTCGGAGGTGTCGAAACCGGCACGATAGACCTGGCCAAATACCTTGTTAAATGCGGCCACAAGTGCGTAGTAGTTTCAGCCGGAGGTGAACTTGTAAAAGAATTGGATGCCTGCGGTATACGTCACTACAGGCTTCCTGTAGACAGCAAGGCTTTTTGGGTGATGATAAGAGCGGCTCGCGCATTGGCCCGTATAATAGAAGATGAGCACATCGAGATCGTCCATGCCCGTTCCCGTGTGCCTGCCTGGGTAGCTTTTATGGGCACGCTCCAGGCCCGCGCTATCTTCGTTACAACAGCCCATGGTTCTTACAGTAAACATATATTCAGTTATATGATGGGATGGGGTAAATATACCATTGTGCCGAGTTCTGTCATAGGCCGCAGGATGGTAGATGATTTCGGCGTGCCTTTTAAAAATATCAGGCTTATCCCGCGCAGCGTGGATCTAGGAAGGTATTTTTTCCATGACATCCGGGACAAGGGGCCGCAGGAGGAGTTCTTGATAGGCGTAATAGGCCGTATTACGCCTATCAAGGGGCAGATATATTTTTTGAAGGCATTGGCTAAAGTGTTGCGCTCGTTACCGCATGTGAAGGCGCAGCTTGTGGGCAGCGTTTCTGCGGGAAAAGATAATTATATGGAAGAGCTCGAGGTATGTATACGCCGCCTGGGTTTGTCCGATTCGATAAAATTTTTAGGATTGCGCAGGGACATCCCTGAACTTTTATCACATATGGATTGCCTTGTTATGCCGTCTATCGCTGAGGAGTCATTCGGGCGCGTTATCGTAGAAGCCCAGGCAAGCGGTGTGCCTGTGGTGGCTACTCGCGTCGGCGGCGTAGTCGAGATCATCGACGACGGCAAAGACGGCATATTAGTCCATCCTCGCGACCCGGACGGCCTGGCTGAAGCCATTCTGCGGATATTAAAGGACCCGGAATTCGCTTATGAGCTGGCATGCGCCGGCCGCAAAAAAGTGGAAGATAAGTTTTCTTTGGAGAAGATGGCGGATGATACCATAAAAGTTTACAGGGAAGCCCTGGATGCCCCGCGCATACTTGTGATCAAGATCAGCGCTATCGGTGATGCGATACTTGCTGTCCCATCGTTCGAGGCTTTAAAGAAAAAATTCCCTGCCTCTAAAATAACCTGTCTCGTGGGCCGCCAGGCCCGTGATGTTTTTCAAAGATGCCAATATATCGATGAACTCATAGTATGCGATCTCAAGGGTAAGGATAAAGGGCTAAAGGGCATGTGGTCCCTGGCCTGGAAGATCGCGCGGCGGCGTTTTGACATGGTAATAGACCTGCAGAACAACAGGAAGAGCCATGCCTTTAGTTTCGCCGCCTGCTGCAGCCGTCGCTACGGATATGATAACGGGAAGTTAAGCTTTCTATTAAGTGATAAGATAAAAGACGTGCCTGGCCAAATGGGGCCTGTAGCGCACCAGTTCCGTGTTTTGGAGATGCTCGGCATAAGTTATTCCGGAGAAAAACTCCAGCTTTGGCCTTCGGAAGAAGACAAGAGATCCGCACAAGATTTTCTATCGGCCAATGGAATAGACATCCAAGGCGCGCATCACGAGGCCTTGATCGGCATTAATATAGGCGCCAGCCCGCGCTGGCAGACAAAGCGCTGGATCGCGAAAAAGATAGCCAAACTTTGCGATTCCCTGGCTGAAAAAGGTTACCGCGTATTATTGACAGGCAGCTCTGCTGACGCGCCTTTTGCCAAGAAGGTATTAAAAGATGTCACCTCAAAGCCTATCTGCAGTGTGGCGCAGACGACGCTATTACAGCTCGCGTCATTGATAGGCAGGTGCGATGTGTTCATCACGAGCGATTCCGCGCCTTTGCATATAGCAGCAGCCATGGGTGTGCCGTTTGTCGCGCTCTTCGGCCCTACATCTCCTGAAAGGCATTTGCCGCCTGCGGACCGTTTTGAAGTATTGAGGCAGAAAGGCTGTCCGCCGTGCTACAAGGACACGTGCAAAAAAGGCACGAATGCCTGTATGGCAAAGATCGAAGTCAAAGACGTCCTAGCCGCAGTCGAGCGGCTTTTAAAGAAGTAGCGATATTGTTCTTTTCTAGACTTGGTAATAGTGCATACAAAGCCGCTTCCGGCATTTTTTCCGTCTCCGGTGTCCTTTTGCGCTTCGCGCC
>DMEU01000004.1:0-22844 GCA_003451585.1 Candidatus Omnitrophota bacterium
GGTGGACGGGGCGGGAAGGCTATCGGGTGACTATTACCGGCGGCCGGTGAAGGCTAAAGTAGGCTGTATACGGAGAAAATGGGGGAGCGGGGAGGGAGCTAAAATGCTTGACAATTGGTGTATTCGTAGGTAAAATTTTGTTCCATTCGGCAAACGGTCTTTCTGTCCCCATCGTCTAGTCTGGTCTAGGACACAAGCTTTTCAAGCTTGTGACACCGGTTCAAATCCGGTTGGGGACGTTTTTTCCCTCTCAAAAACAGTTGACGCCCACCTATTCTATGTATATGATATATAAAGAGGTTAGGAACAAATAAGCTATGTAGGTAATTTCCATATAAACACCTTAAGTGAGGAGCGTTTATCATGAATCGCAGCGCTGATATCCTGGTCATTGAAGACGATAAAGAATCAGCGGAGGCGCTTGGTTCTGTGCTCTACGCCGCAGGCCACAATGTCAATGTAGTCTCAACGGCTAAAGAAGGTATCCGCATGCTCCAGGATGTAAGTTGCGCCGTTGTGATCTCAGAGATGCGCATGCCTGATATGAGCGGTTCGGAATTAGTGCGCGCGATAAAGAACCTGGATCCAAAGATCAGCGTTGTAGTCATAACACCCTACCTCTTCATCAATTCCGCAATAGAAGTCATGGAAGACGGGGCCTTCGGTTATATCACAAAGCCCTTCAACCCAAGCGAGATACGCATAGTGGTGGAACACGCGGTAGACCGTTATTTTCTGATGGATGAGGCCAACAAGAAATCATACTATTACGACCTCTCCATCCTCGACGGGCTGACAGGCGTCTATAACCATCGTTACCTCTATGAAGTCCTTGACCGCGAGATAGCGCGCGCGCGGCGTTATCCGCAGCATCTCTCCCTTATCATGACCGACGTAGATAATTTCAAGAAATACAATGATACCAACGGCCACATGGCCGGAGACGAATTATTGCGCGGCCTGACGAACCTTTTTGTACGCGCCATCCGTAACCTCGATATGGTCTTTCGTTACGGCGGCGAAGAGTTTATGATCCTTCTGGTAGAGACAGATAAAAAAGGCGCTGCCTTGGCCGCCGAAAGGATATTAAATCTCGTGCGCCTGAGCCTGCCTACCACCGTCAGCATGGGTATCTCGGATTATCCGGCCGATGCAACGGAGAGGGACGTTTTGATAGACAAGGCGGATAAGGCCTTGTACCAGGCTAAGACAACAGGCAAGAACAAGGTCGTATTGTCTTAATTTCCCCGCATGAAGATAACAATACTTGACGCCCAGCAGACGATCTTCCAGGGCGCTGTGTCCGCGGCAACCCTGCCCGGCAACGGCGGCGAGCTGACCATAATGGACGACCATGAGCCCATCTTTATCTTACTTACAAAAGGATTTATAAGGCTTACGCAGCTTGCCCAGCGGGTAGGCCCTGTCTTCGGAGGAAAACACGAAGAGATAAAACCTGTCTTTATCCGGCAGGGGCTTGCCAGGATGAGGCACAACGAGCTGGTGATCCTTGTTGAATAGAATCATGTATAACGGTTACGGTAAAGATGCCCGCTTGGGTAACGTAGTTAGGTGACGAACAACTCAGCCTAACTACTAAACCGGCATCGTAACCTTAACCGAACAACGGCACCTAAAACGTTAGCGGAAAAAAACAGCACTATTCGTTATGATACGCAATCTAACTATAGCTATAATTATGTTCATAAGTACCATGGGCCCGTCGATAATCATCGCGACGGTAGGATTTGCCGCGGTCAAGGCCCTTGGCCGTAACCCGGCGGCGGCACCCAAGATACTCGTGGCGCTGATGTTCGCGTTCTTGTTCGCCGAGGGCATAGCTGTCATCGCCCTCATTATGGTCTATAATTTATTTAAATAGGTCGCTAAAGTCTCGGTAACGGTTACGGTAAAGATGCCCGTTTGGGTAACGTAGTTAGGTGACGAACAACCCGACCTAAGTACTAAACCGGCCTCTTAACCGTAACCCAACTACAAGGCTTTATAGAGAGGAAAACTTAAGTGGTCTTATCTCTGATTTTACTGCAGGTCGTAACGTTCGTCGTTATCATAGTGGTCATGAGGGTCTTGTTCGGCAGCCAGTTGAAGATGGCGTTGAACAGGCTGCAAGTCCTGCATCAGGATAGCCTTGAAAAAGAGGAGATATTGAATAAGGAGCTGGAGCGCGCCAAGACACAGGTGGATGCGGAGATCTCCCGCGCTAAAGAAGAGGCTAAACTTATCGTGGAGACCGCCAAGCGAAATGCCGAAAAGCTTGGCCTTGAGGCCGCGGCAAAGGCGCAGGTGGAAGCTAAAAAGATGATGGCCGATTCCGAGGATAAGATAAAGAGGAGGGAGGCCGATATTTTGGCCGGGGCCGAAGAGAGATCCATTGTCCTGGCCCAGGAGCTTATACGGTTCACTTTTACACAGGCGGACCAAAAGACTTTGCATGTCCAGTTAATCGAGGAACTGATCGAAGAACTAAAAAAGGTAGAAAAAGAGAGGCTCTCTTTCATGGGAGACCGCGCCGAGGTTCTTACCCCGATCGCGTTGACCCCGCAGGAGAAAAAGGCTCTGGAAACGGTGCTTTCGTCAAAGACGGGGGTAGAGCTTACCTTGGAGGAAAAGGTGGACGACTCTCTGGTAGGGGGCATGATCATTAAGCTGGGCGGCCTTATCGTCGACGGCAGCTTAAAAAATAAGCTAAACAGGGCATTAAAAGCCATCCATAGATGAAAGACACTCTTTTTAAGATAGAACCCTTTGAGATCAAAGAGGTCGGTGTCGTAAAGGAGCTCAAGCGCGGCATCGCCAGGATAGAGGGGTTGCCGTCCTGCATCTACGGCCAGCTAATAGAGTTCGGTGACGTCACAGGCCGCAAGGGGCTGGTAGTAGACTTTAACGAAAAAGAGGTTATGGCCTTCATCCTTGGTGATGAGAAGGACATTAAGCTTGGTTCTACCGTCACCAGCCGCAACGAGGTCTTTTCCATCCCCGTAGGGGAAAATTTTCTGGGCAGGGTCATTAACGCCATAGGCGAGCCCATAGACGACAGAAACCCCCATATTGAAAATAACGGTTTTTGCCCGGTCTTCCGCAGGTCTCCGGGCGTGCTGGACCGTGTGCCCATTTCCGAACAGTTCCACACGGGCACCAAGATCCTTGATTCCGTCATCCCTATCGGCCGCGGCCAGCGTGAGCTTATTATCGGCGACCGGCAGACCGGAAAAACAACCATTGCCTTAGACGCCATTATAAATCAAAAAGATAAAAATGTATTTTGTGTTTATTGCTGGATAGGCGGCGCGCACTCTTCTTTGATGAAGATAATCCGCGCGCTTGAAGAAACGGGCGCGCTTGATTATACGGTTGTCGTCGCGGCCTCAGCTTCGTCATCGGCGGGTGAACAGTATCTTGCGCCTTATGTGGCCTCGGCCGTAGGAGAATATTTCATGTATTCCGGCCGCGATTCGTTCGTAGTGTTCGACGATCTTACGAAGCACGCCTGGATATACCGCGAGCTATCGCTGCTTTTAGAAAGGTCGCCGGGCCGCGAGGCCTACCCAGGCGATATTTTCTATCTTCATTCCCAGTTGATGGAGCGCGCAGGGCGCCTTAACGCAGAAAAGGGCTCCGGCTCCATGACGTTCTTCCCTATTGTCGAGACCCTCCAGGGCGATATCACCGGCTACATCCAAAGTAACCTCGTCTCTATGACCGACGGACAGATATATATCTCAGGTTCTTTGTTCCATGAAGGTTTTAAACCGGCCATAGACCTGGGGCTTTCTGTCTCCCGCATAGGCAGTAAGGTCCAGAGCGAGGCATTACGTGAAGTCTCAGACACCCTGCGCTTAGACTACGCGCAGTATAAGGAGCTTTTGCGCCTTATGCGCGTAAAGACCAAATTGTCGACGGAGATAGCGGAAAAGTTGCGCCGCGGCGAGGCATTATCGCGTATCTTGGGGCAGGATACGCACCAGCCGGTATCCGAGCTTGCCATAATAATATTGCTTTATGCGTTTAAAAGGAAGATCTTAGAGATACTCTCACCTGAGGGCCTGGGTATTTTTTGCGGCCAGATAATGGGGTATCTGGAAGAGGCCAACCCTCAGGTATTAAAAAATCTGGCAAGCCAGAAGGTGTTGTCCGTCGAGACCAAACAGGAGCTTGACCGCACTTTTGTGGAGTTCTTCAGGGCCAAAAAAGTCATATAGGCATGATCCCATTAATAAAGCTCAGAGAGAATCTAAGGTTTGCCAGGGAACTGCAGGAGATGATAGAGGTCTTAAAAGGGGCTACAGCCAGCCAGTTCAGGAGCTTGCAGTCAAAGCGCAAGGGTTTTGAAGATTTTAAGTTAAAGTTGCAGGAGTTTTTGACGGCGCTGGATGCGCGGAGTATTAAACATCCGTTCTTGCGTGAGCGGGCCAATCTTCCCAAGGCCATAGTCATGGTGACATCCGACGAAGGTTTTGTGGGCGGTCTCAACGCGCAGGTGGTAAACACCGCTTTGGAGCAGGCAGCCGGGGCCGATGAGTTGATCGTGTTAGGAGAGCGCGGCGCGCGTTATTTGAGCGAGGCGCAGAGCGGTTCATTCACTGTTTTGCCGGGTATCGGCGAAGACATCACTTACAGGCGCGCCGTTGCTTTGAGAGACCTGTTGATAGGCAAATTCCTTGAAAAGAAAGTGGGCAGCGTCCTTTTGGTCTATACGCGGTTTTTATCGTTGACCGTCCAGAAGGTGGAGGCCGCGCGTGTCTTACCGTGCGGCGATATTTTTGGCCGGCAAGAGGGTGCCAAGGTGCGGATGTTCAAGGCGGGCGACGTTTTAATAGAGCCCACGCCCGGCAAGGTAGTAGATTACATGGTCCGCGCGTGGCTTATGCAAAGGTTGTATGACATGCTTTGGGAGAGTAAGCTTGCTGAATGCGCGGCGCGCATCATACACCTGGAAGGAAGCCATGAAGAAATAATGGGCTCCAACAAGAGATTGATGCACGAGTATTTTAAGAGCATACATGCTAAAAGCGACAAAAATATACGCGAGATCTTTGCCAGCCGCCTGAGATGGCGCACCTCGCCTATCGAAGAAGAAGGGCCCAACGAGAGGGTAGTTGCTGAATGAAGGCGCATGCCGTATCGGAAGAAAAAGTGCTTGTCCCGGGCAGGGTCGTGGCTGTCCATGGGCCTGTGGTGGATGTCATGTTTGAGCGCGAAGACCTCCTGCCGTTTATTTACGAGATAATCCGCACCTCCACATATACCGGAGAGGAAGTAGTCCTGGAAGTCGTAGAACACAAGCAGGGTAACATAGCGCGCACCATCTCACTTACGGCCACATACGGCCTCGCGCGCAACGCGCGCGTGGAAAGGACCGGTAAGGCCTTGTCTATCCCAAAAGGCGAAGCTGTCCTTGGCCGTGTGGTGAATGTGTTGGGTGAGCCCATAGATAAGAAGGGGCCTATCGGAAAAGGCGAAGAATACCAGGTGAAAAGAGCGAGCGAAAAACAAAAGATAAACCTCGGCGAAAAAGACAAAGACGGCCTAGAGATAATAGAGACAGGCATCAAGATGATAGACCTTCTTTTTCCTCTGGTAAAAAATACAAAGACCGGCATATTGGGTGGCGCGGCGCTTGGAAAGAGCCTCCTGACCTTAGAGATAATACATAACATAATAAAAAAACAGGAGTGGCTCTGCGTTTTTACCGGTGCCGGCGAGCGTATCCGTGAGGGCAACGAGCTTTATTTTGAATTTGTGCGCAGTGAGATATTGTCTAAGAGCGCGCTGATCTTCGGCCAGATGGATGAGTCCCCCGGCGCCAGGTTTGAGGTCGTATCTTCGGGAGCGGCCCTGGCTGAATCCCTGCAGAAGGAAGGCCACAGCGTATTATTTCTGTTGGATAATGTCTTCAGGTTCGCCCAGGCAGGCAGTGAGCTCTCCGCGCTTTTAGGCAGGATACCATCTGAAACCGGATACCAGCCTACACTGACCAGCGAGATCGGAGAGTTCCACGAGCGCATACGTTCACGCGAAGGCGCATCCATCACGTCGATAGAGGCTGTCTACGTCCCTGCCGATGATCTGACCGACCCGGCGGTAGTCTGCATATTCTCGCATCTTGATTCGATACTCGTGCTTTCGCGGTCGCGCGTCCAGCGCGGTCTTTACCCGGCAATAGACCCTTTGATGTCTTCGTCGGCTTATCTGAACCCCAGGATAATAGGTAAGAGGCATTTTGATATCGCCCAGGATGTGATAAAATTATTCCATAAGTATGAGGAGTTGCAGCGCATCGTAGCCATCATAGGCATCGAAGAGCTTTCGAAAAATGACCGCACGATCTTTCACCGCGCCAGAAAACTTGATAATTTTTTAACACAGCCGTTCTTTACGGCGGAGGTGTATACTAATAGAAAAGGCCAGTATGTCCCTTTAGAGGAAACGCTTTTAGGCTGTGAGCGCATTATTTCAGGGCGCGTGGATAACACGCCTGACGAAGATTTTTACATGAAAGGCGGATTGACGTCTGCAACGTAAACTTTTTGGGTAACGGTTACGGTAAAGATGCCAGTTTGGGTAAAGTAGTTAGGTGATGAACTACGTAACCAAACAACTATATTTATGCTAAAGCTCGGCGAACTGTTAATTAAAAAAGGCGTTATAAACCAGGGGCAGCTGGATGTTGCCCTGCGGGAACACAGCCGTACAGGGGAACTTTTAGGTAGAGCGCTGGTCCGGCTGGGCTTTATAACCGAAGAACAGCTCTTGATGATGCTGGCCGAACAGTTGTCCATCCAGTTCATCCCAAGCCTAAAAAATAAGGCCATATCGGAAGATGTTATCAAGGCCGTCCCAGCGAGGTTCGTCTGGCACTATAAATTCATGCCTATTTCCCTTAAAGGGAATATCCTTACCATCGCCATATCCAATCCATTGGATGTATGGCCTACGGAAGATATAAAATTTCACCTTGGTTTTGAGGTCGAAGTCGTCCTGGCGGTGGAGAGCGAGATAATGGAGGCGGTAAAGACTTATTACGGGATGGGCGCGGCCATAGTGGAAGGCATACTAGATAAAAAAGAAGAAGGTACCGCAAGACACGGGGATGAAGGCGTCACGGTCTTAGAATCTCCGGAAAAGATGGCTCAGGACGCCTCGGTGATCAAGCTCGTCAATCAGCTTCTGGCAGAGGCTATCCAGTCGCGCGCTACCGATATACATATAGAGCCGTATCGTGACCGTGTAAAGGTGCGTTACCGTATCGACGGCATACTTTATGATGTGCCGGTGCCTGATACCATAAAACAGCTGCACGCGGCCATAGTTTCGCGCATAAAGATAATATCTAATATGGATATCGTCGAGCGCCGCCTGCCGCAGGATGGGCGCGCCAAGGTCCGGCTGGGTGAGATAGATGTGGACCTGCGCATCTCTGTTATTCCTACACTCTACGGCGAGAACCTAGTTATACGCATACTCCCTACGCAGATGATATTCAGCACAGGAGACCTGGGCCTTTCACCGAGCGACCTGTCAATGGTTGATGAGCTGCTGGAAAAGCCCCACGGCATTATATTTTTGACAGGCCCGACCGGTTCCGGCAAGACTACTACCTTGTATTCCTTTCTGTCAAAACTAAACAGGCCCGATGTAAAGATCATAACCATAGAGGACCCGGTAGAGTATGATCTTACCGGTATAACACAGGTCCAGGTGAATCCTAAGATAGGCCTGACATTCGCAAGCGCGCTTCGCAACCTTTTGCGCCATGACCCGGATATCATGATGGTAGGTGAGGTCAGGGACTTAGAGACAGGGGAGCTTGCCATACGCACGGCGCTTACGGGCCACCTTGTCTTTTCCACACTGCACACCAATGACGCGTCATCAGGCGTGACACGGCTTGTGGATATGGGCATAGAGCCGTATCTGGTAGCATCCAGCGTGCAGGCCTTTATGGCCCAGCGTTTAGTCAGGACTATATGCAATGAATGCAAAGAGACGGTGCTCTTGAAGGATATTTATAAAGAAAAGGAAGCCCCGAAGGACGCTATGGAGATAGTTGAAAAACCAACGCATGTTTTTCGCGGCAAAGGCTGCGAGTCCTGCAAGTTCACAGGTTACAAAGGCCGTATTGCCATCTACGAGATCCTCTTGATAAACGAAGATATCCGTCAGCTTATCCTGGACAAGGCATCAGCCTCGCAGATCAAAAAGAAGGCTTTGGAGTCAGGTATGCGTAGCCTATTTCGCGAGGGTTGGCAGAAGATCAAGGAGGGCGTTACGACGCCCGAGGAAGTGATGAGAGTGACGGAACTAGGATGAGGAGTGTCAATGGCACAAAAGTTTAAGTCAGCGTTTTGTAGCAATCAGAGGTAAACAATGCCGACATACACATATTTGGCTAAGAAGAACCTTAATGAAAGCGTTGAAGGCATTATCGTAGCTGACAGCCAGGATAACGCCATAGACAAGCTCATCGAGATGGGCCTTTCTCCGGTCAAGGTCGAGCCGCTTGTTTCCGAAACAAGGCGCGCGGCAGGCCCGGCGCGCGCCTTGTCTTTTTCAGGCCTGTCGCGGCGCGACCTGAATGTCTTTACTAGCCAGTTGAAGAGCCTCTTGCGCGCCCGCGTGGACCTGCTTAAATCGTTAAGCATACTTTACGGCCAGGCCGACAAGGAAAGGCTCAAGAACCTTATTATCGATCTTCATTCGCGGGTAAAGAACGGCGCAACGTTCTCAGACGCGCTTTCGCAGCACAAGGATTTTTTCCCAAGCCTCTATATCAATCTTATCAAGACAGGCGAGGCTTCAGGCCGGCTTGATGAGGTGTTAGAGGAGCTTGATAATTTTTTGGGCAAAGAAGACGAGTTCAGGATGCACGTGCGCGCGGCCATGGCGTATCCGGTCCTTATGGTCTCTGTCGGGGTGTGCGTGATATTCGTCCTGTTCAGCTATGTCATCCCGAAGTTGAGCTCCATATTCTCCGATTTTGAGTATGAGCTTCCAATGCCCACCAGGGTGATGCTGGGTGTGAGTGATTTTTTTAAAACTTCGTGGTGGGCCATTCTTCTGGCCATCGTCGTATTTGCCGCGGTGATAGCGCAAATGTCTAAGAGCCAGGCCGGCCGCGCCAAGCTGGACTGGCTCAAGCTGCACATACCCGTAGTAGGTGACTTAAGCTTGAAGCAGTCGCTTGCGCGATTTTGCATGACCCTCTCGCTTTTGATACGCAGCGGCCTGCCTGTTTTTCAGGCCTTGCAGGTGGCGATACCCACATTGGAGAACGCGGTTTTTATCAAGGACTTGGAGATCGTGCGCAAAGAGGTCTTAGAGGGGTCAAGTTTAGCCGGCAGCATGAAGAAGGTGACTTTCTTTCCGCCTTTCCTTGTCCAGATGATGTCCGTAGGCGAAGAGGGCGGAAAACTCGAAGGCGTGTTAAATGAAGTAGCCAACATATATACGCAGGAGACAGACGCTAAATTGAAGATCGTCACGTCGCTTTTGGAGCCCGTTATCATTTTGGTGCTTGGCCTTATTTTAGGCGGCATAGTATTGGCGATGTTGCTTCCGATCTTCCAGATAAACCTCCTGATCAAGTAGATAAAGTGAATGCTACCCTTGTTTTAGAGATCGGAAACCCCTGGTTGAAGATGGCCGCGTTCAGGTCGGCCATCGGCACCTACTATTTGAAGGCCTTATCAAGCGTCAACGCGTCGTCTTTTTCTGAAGATGATACTGCCCGCGCCATCCAGGATTTTCTTCATGGCTTAAGCGTCAAAAAGCCCCAGAACACAATAATATCTTTCCCGCGCAACTCCGTCACTTTACGCAATTTAAGGATACCGTCGGCGAACCCTAATGAGATCGACGATATGATAAAGCTGCACGTAGGCCGGCAGGTGCCTTATGCTAAGGAGGAGATAGTAAGCGGCTACAGGATAATAGGCAAAGATACGATGGGGTACTCCAAGGTGATGCTTGCGATAGTCCACAGGGAGAGTATCCGCAAGGTCTTCCGTATATTGGAGAAAGCAGGCCTTTATACAGACCGTGTAGAGTTGAGTTCTGACGGCGCGCTCTCCTGGTTATGCAAGGCCGCAAAGCCGGCAGACCTTAAGTCCGGTGAGGCTTTCATCATCCTTGATATCGATTCAGCCTTTACTGATTTTGTGGTCTCGACCAATGAGAACATAGTATTCAGCCGCGTTATCGCATTAGGCGCTGATGCCTTAAGCGATGAGTCCAAGTGGCAGAAATTCATAGGAGAGATGAAACAGACGATGGTGATCTCTCAAGGCGAGGAGATCCTGCAGAAACCAACCAGGGTCTTCGTATCCGGCGCGGTCGAGAAATTAAGGGCTCTGTCATCCAAAATAGAGATCGAGTTCAATCTGCCCTCCCAGGTGGTAGACCCTCTCATCAATCTGCCGTTGGCAAAAGAAGTGGAAAAAAAACCGGCGGAGATATTCGAATCTGTTTCATTTTCAGCGCTCTTAGGCCTCGGCCTTGATACATTAAAGAAGAAGATAAATTTTGTCCTGCCGGAGGCGCAGATACGCCGCGCCCTTCGGGACCGCAGCCGTGAGATGATATTTTTGGCTTCAGGGATCATGTATGTCATCCTGATCGTCTGTGGTATTTATTTAGAGAAGATGAATAACCGGCAGGCCTACCTGGGCATGCTCAATAAGCGGTATGAAAAAATTGCCGGTGAGTCCGAAGGTTTGAATGAAAAGATGGAAAGAATAAAGAGGATCAAGGCCAAGCTGGACACCAGGTTTTCCGCGTTAAACTGCCTTTACGAGATATCAAAGCTCATGCCCCCGGAGATCGTGCTATTGAACCTGAATTTTCAGAAAGATGACAAGGTCAGTATCAAAGGCCAGTCCCGCGAGATGTCGGATGTGTTCAAGTTCATAACCATCCTTGAGGGTTCGCCGCTGTTCAAGGATGTATCGACGCGTTATACGACACGCAAAAAGCTCAAAGACAGCGATATCATCGAGTTTGAGCTTTCTTGTCCGGTTGAGAAGGCCGCCAAAGACGATCTAGAAGGAAAAGATAAAAGATGAACCTTAAAAAAAATGAACTGATCTTGGCGTATGTTATAGGCGGGCTTTTCGTTGTCCTGGTCATGCCTCGCGCTATCTTCGGGCCGTTCGCCACGAAGCTGTCCGGCTTGACGCGCGACGTAGCCCTGCAGGAAGCGCGACTCAAAAAGAACATAGGCCTTTCCGCCAGGAAAGACGATATCAACAAGGAATATGAGAAATACGCCACTTATTTTTCCCTGCAGGGTTTTTCCGAAGAAGAGGCTGTGTCCAATTTTTTAAAAGAGATAGAGAGGGCGAGCCGTTCTACGGGTATGAGCATAGTTGATATGAAGCCCCAGAGGGAAGTTAAGGCCGATAAGTTTTCCAAGCAGTACCAGATAGGCGTGAAGGCCGAAAGCACAATGTCACAACTGGTGAGGTTTCTCTATGAGCTCCAAGGCTCGAAGCTTTTATTCAGCGTAGAGAAGATGGTCCTTGTGCCCAAGAGCGAAGACTCGGCCGAGTTGGCCATTACTTTGACGATAGTTGGAGTGTCGTTTTTGTAGATTGTTGTGGTGAGCGGTTAGCGGCGTGCGGTTTGCGCTAACCGATAACCGAAAGGAGATGATATGAATAAGAAAGGTTTCACACTGATCGAAATTATGCTCGTAGTCATCATTCTGGGCATTTTGGCCGCCATGGTCGTGCCAAGGCTTACAGGCCGTTCGGATGAGGCCAGGCGGTCGGTAGCCAAGACAGACATCGAGTCTAATCTTGCGCTTGCGATAGACCTATACGAGGTCGATACGGGCTCATACCCGGACTCTCTTGAAGACCTGTCGCGGGCGCCTTCGGGTGCGTCCAGCTGGAAAGGGCCGTATCTAAAAAAGAAACCTTTGGACCCATGGGGAAGGCAGTATGCCTATAATTATCCGGGACAGCATAATGAAGACAGCTATGACTTGTCTTCCATGGGCAAGGACGGCGCCGAGGGCGGAAACGACGATGTCACGAATTGGGAGTAGGGAGGGATTCACTCTAGTCGAGCTTATGGCGGCGGTAGCCGTCATTGCCGTAGGTATGGTCTTTGTCCTGGGCGCTTTTAACCAGTGCCTGAGTTCCATGACTACGGCGGAAAAGACCGTGACAGCCTGCGGCCTTCTGAATGACAGGATATACCAGATCGATTTCGCCTATATACAAAGTAACGGCAGTCAGGAGGGCAGCTGGTCCGGCGGTTTCCAGGAAGAACAGCACAAAGGATTTAACTGGACGCAAGTTGTGCAGCCGGTTTCGCAGGACTTCGGGAATGAGACTATTTTCGTACAGGTTGCCCTTAATGAAGAGAAGGTCTCTATAGCCTGGAAGCAAGGGAGCGTCGTAAAAGACGTTTCTGTGACTAGGTATGTGAGGAAGAAAAAGTAGGCTAGTTGCTAGTGGCTAGTGGCTAGTTGATAGCATTGCCAGCAACCAAGATGAAGTTTTTATTAAAAAAATCAGCATTTACTCTCGTAGAGACACTTGTCGTCGTGGCGCTTTTTGCCGTGATAGGTGTATCTCTTATGTCGTCTTTTTCCATGGGTATGAGAGTATGGAAGAGGTCGGCGGATGTAAACATCATGTATAGGAAGGCTGTCATCAATCTGGAGCGCCTTGGCCAGGAACTCAGGGCAGGCGTGAATTATCCGTATATAGGATTTTTCGGAAGTAAAGATCATATTGAATTTGCCGCCCTGTTGAGAGACAAGATCACCAATGTCTCTTACGCGTATGCGCCTCATGATAAGGCGGTATCGCGTCATGCCGTGACCATGCAGGCGGTATTAGAGCTCGAGGAGCCGACGCCCGCACGCAAGGTCGTAACTGGCGTAGACAACATGTCTTTTTCATATGGTTATTTTGACGTGAATTCCAGCCAGTATCTTTTTCTGGATGACTGGAATTATACGAAAAACGGCATACCGCTGGCTGTCAAGGCGGCTTTAACTCTGGAAGGCGGAGAAACTTTTGAAAAGACAGTTTTTATCCCAATCTCGCAATAAAGAGGGGGCCATACTGTTTATGGCGGTTGGCGCTATCGCTATCCTGTCGATCTTGGCTATAGGCACTACCTCCAGTGTCTTACAGGAATTGCGATTGGCAAAGTTCGTCAGGGATGCCAGCATCCCTGTTTTTGAGGCAGGGTCTGTTATAGAGGCCTTAAAGGCCATCCTCTCCGCGGACGGAACGCCGTATTCCGTTACCCTCTATGAGCTGCGGCCGCGGGCAATAGTTTTAGGCGGGGACGTGGCAGAAACCAGCTTTATCGACGAGCAAAGCAAGGCCAATATAAATACTTCTAGCTCGGAAACCTTAAGCCGTATCCCGGGGCTTTCCGGGAACCCTGAGCTTATTGACGCTGTAGTCGGGGCGACTTTTTATTTTAAGGAAGAGCTTCTTTTGCTCAAAGGTGTAACCAGGGATATTTATGATGAGATATCTCCTTTCGTGACCGCGTACGGCACAGGCGCGCTAAATATAAACACCGCACCGGCCCAAACCATGGCCGCCTTAGGCATGGAGGATGACCTTGTCAGCAAGGTCGTAGAATACAGGGCAGG
This sequence comes from Candidatus Omnitrophota bacterium, assembly GCA_003451585.1. Taxonomy (GTDB): domain Bacteria; phylum Omnitrophota; class Gorgyraeia; order Velamenicoccales; family Velamenicoccaceae; genus UBA9636. Next base: position 13,643 of record DMEU01000004.1, read on the forward strand.
CCACGACGGTCTTGATGCTACTGAGGACGACATGGAGTTCTCTTTTCCGGCGGAGATCGTCCCTTTGCTCGAACAGCAAGGCCTTACCGCGTATCAGAGGGCACTCTTGGAGGAGTTGGTCTCCTTGGGGAAGCTGGGTACGAATTCGGATTATATAACTTTTAAGATAAGCATAAAAAAGAACCAGGCGGGCGGGTCGGTGCCCCTAAAGGCGAACCGCTCTTTCAACATCACAGTTAATAAGCCTACGGGTATGGTTGTCCAATGGCAGGAAGTGTGAGATAATAACATACTATGAGTTATTTTCAGATATTAGGATTGGAAAAAGAGCCGTTTTCGACGAGCCCTGACCCTGAGTTTTTCTACCAATCGCAGGAACACCAGGCAGCGTTGACCAGGCTCTTGATAGAGATACGCCTGCGCCGGGGGTTATCCGTCATACTGGGAGATATAGGCACAGGCAAGACCACATTGTCGCGCAAATTATTCCAGATGTTGAAAAGCCGCGAAGATACGATCTTTTCCATGATCCTCGACCCCACGTATGAGACCGAAGAGGTGTTTTTGGAGTCGTTGCTGCGCACGTTCGGTGTCGCGCTGGAGAATTCCAGGCCGTCCGTTTTAGACATGAAGGAGGCCATTAAAAAATATCTTTTTCAGAAAGGTGTCCAGGAGAATAAGACCGTCATACTCCTTGTCGATGAGGCGCAGAAATTAAACCAGGCATCGCTTGAGGTGTTGCGTGTACTCTTGAACTATGAGACCAACGAATTTAAGCTCATTCAATTGGTCCTGTTGGCACAGCTGGAGCTCTTGCCGAAGATCCGCGAGATGAAGAACCTCATGGACAGGATCAGCATGAAGTATATAATCAACCCATTAGATGACGCCGAGACCAAGGAGATGATCGAATTCCGTATCCGGCAGGCCGGTTACCAGTCCGCCTTGCCGCTTTTTAAGGACGAGGCAATCATGGAGATATACCAGCAGACCCAAGGGTATCCGCGCCGCATAGCGATGCTGGCGCACAAGTCTTTAAAGGCGCTTGTGATGGAGAACAAGATAGTCGTGGATCGCGATGTTGTGAGAAAGATAGTACAAGAAGATATAGTTTAAACCGTGTCAACCGCGTAGGTTGACAGGTGGTAGCGTCTAAAAATATGCCTGACGGAAACCTTACGCCTGAAGAAAAACTACTGCGCATCATCGAGTCCCCCCCAGGGAGAACCGGGCCGATGCGGCCTCAGCGCCGCAGCCAGGACCTTCAGATTACCTGGAAGTTATTGCGCGCTAAATACGGCGACAAGGTCAAAGTTCTTTTGAACGCAAAGGCCGTCAATGCGCTGCTTGTTTTTCTGGGCACGCTCGCTACTCTCTTTTTGGTAATTGATTTCTGGCTGGGTATTCCGCGCGCCAGTTCCGTGGAGCGAATAGAGGCTTTGGCCAAGGCTCAGGCCGTCTGGGACCTTACTATCGAGCGGCTTGACCCGCTGGCTGTTTATATGCAGGAGATAACCCAGCGAAACATATTTTCCCTTGCGCCGGAACCCACCTCGGAACAGCCTGCGCCGGTAAGGCCCGCTGTCTCGCAGGAAAGGGCGTTGAAGATAACCGAGAATCTGAAGGTTGTGGGCATAATCTGGTCTGAAGTGCCGCAAGTCATTATAGAAAATATTTCCGAGCAGAGGACGCACTTGCTGAGCCGCGGCGGCTTGATAATGGGCGCGCGCGTAAAAGAAATCTTGAAGGACAGGGTTATATTGAGCTATGATAGTCAGGAAATCGAATTAAGATAGAACACCATGATAAAAAATAAATATTTTATAACGTTTTTACTATGTATTCTTTTTGTGGGTTTCGCGCTTGTAGCGGCGGCCCAGGAGGAGGCACGTGGCCAGGGCCGTAGGCCCAGGGGGGATGTTCCTGAGATGCAGGCCGAGGAAGAGGGGGTTGATCTTGGCCAGAGGCCTGCAGCCGGTATTTCCGATACGCTTGCTGTCAAAGACGCGGGAGCCGGAAAGATCTCTTTAGACCTTAAGGGAATAGATATTTTAGAGCTTTTCAAGATACTCTCCATGAAGATGAACATCAACGTAGTGCCTACAAAAGATGTCACCGGCAGGGTAAATGTTTATTTAAATAACGTGGATTATGCGGATGCGTTGGATATTATCCTTATAAATAACGGCCTTGCCGCCGAGTGGCGGGACAATATGGTAATCATAAGGACTACGGAACAATATCGGAGTATTTACGGGAGGACTTACGGAGAACGCAGGAAGACCAGGACCTTTCAGTTAAAGCATGCTTCCCCAAAAGCAGTACTTACCGCCCTCTCGGAGCTCAAGTCAGAAAGAGGAAAGGTCATAGTGGATGATGCGTCCGGCACAGTTATACTTGTGGATACGGCCGAGTTATTGGATCTGATGGAAAAAACCGCAAAGGCGCTCGATGCCCCCAAAGAGACCGAGATATTTGAGTTGAGATACGCCAAGGCAGAGGATGTCAAGAACCAGCTTTCGACCATCCTTACGCCCGGTTCAAGCGGTGTCGAGCTTGATGCCAGGACGAACAAGATAGCGATAAGCGACTTGCCTGATAAGATGAAAAAAATAAAGAGGATCATCACCGCTTTCGATGAGGAGACCAGGCAGGTATTGATAGAGGCGCAGATCGTCCAGATATCATTAAATGACCGCACGCGGTTCGGGATTGACTGGGAGAAGATCTTCGTAAGCGCTAAAATGCGCGGCCTTGATTATAAAGGTAAGTTCCCTGTCACCGGCCTAAGCAGCACTCTGGGAGAGATGAGCGTGGGGACGCTGGCGGCTAACGATTTTAATATTGTCGTCCAGGCGTTGAACAGCATCACCAAGACGAATATCTTGTCCCGGCCCAGGATAGCCGTGGTCAATAACCAGGAGGCCAGTATCCTTATCGGCTCCAAGGAGGTTTATTTCTCCCAGACACAGAGCCAGTCCAGCGTCACGACCACGACAGCGGAATCCGTAAATTATGTCGATGTCGGCGTCAAACTGAACGTCACGCCTAGCATTTCCGATGATGGTTTTATCGTGATGAAGATACGGCCGGAGGTCAGTACCGTTCGCGAGACCGCCACATCGCCTTTGGGCAGTACCGTGCCCGTGGTCGAGACTTCACAGGCGGAGACCACTGTCAAGGTCAGGGATAAAGCCATGGTTATGATCGCTGGCCTCATGAAAGAAGAGATGCGTAATTCCAGGGACCAGCTTCCTATAATCGGCAATCTGCCAATCATAGGTTGGATTTTTGGGAATAAGGACACGCAAAAGGTAAAAACGGAACTCGCGATATTCCTTACCGCGCGGATAATTACCGGGGATGTCGAGCATCTCGACGCGGAAAGGGAGCAGGTCATCGACCGCGGCATAATAACCAAGAAGATCAAGGGACGCCTGGAAGGGACAGCGCCGACTTTCGATGAATAAGTTTATAACGTTAGCCGTCATAGGTATCTTGTTTATCGCCTTAGCCGGCGCGGGGTTCTTATACAAGACGGAAGTTGACAAGAACCAGTTGTTGCGCGCCGAAACGTTGAAAACCGACAGCGCCACGCGGGAAGAGAACAAAAAACTCATAAGCGAACTTGCGAAATTGAAGGAATTGACCTCGCAGGACAACCGCGCCATTTTAGAACAGATGAACACGCTTACCAAGGAGAGGGACGCGGCGGTAGCGGAACTCAACGAGGCAAAAAAGAGCGTGCTCAAAGAAAGGGAATTGTCCTTAGGGGTCAATGATGACCTTGAAATATTCCGCAAGGAAGTGGCTGTTTTAAGAAAAGAAGGCCGCGAGAACATAGGGTCGCTGGAAAAGAGTTATAATAAGAAGAAACAGCTTTACGATACTAGGATATTATCGCTTGAGGCATCACTCGCGAAGTGTTCCGGCAGGTTAAATATAGAGGCGGAGCGGTACCACTACAATCTGGGCGTATTGTATTCGCAGAACAAGGATTACGACTCAGCGGTTACCGAGTTCAAGACTGCTTTAAACTACAATCCCAAGAACAGCAACGCACACTATAATCTAGGTATTATTTTTGACGATTATTTTAAGGACAAGAAGAATGCCACTTACCACTACCGCACCTTTCTAGACCTTGCCCCCACCTCAGACGAAGCAGAATCAGTAAAAGAATGGCTTAAAACCATTGAAAAGTGATATAGAATGGCGAAGCGTCCGACTATAGACTGGAAGACAGCGGCGGGTTTCGGAGGCCTGCTTTTTTTGGTCATCGCCGTAGGCATTATCGGCATAGCTCAGATACAGGATTTGAGCCGCGCCATAAGCCGCCTGGCTAATGTCCATATACCCTTGCAGAACGCCGTCTTTGAAATGAAGTCCGCTAATAGCCAGTATGCGATGGGCATACGCAATTATATGTTTTGGAGGGGCGCAAAATATCTCGATGCGGCTGTCGCGGCCGGCAAGCTGGATATCGTGCGCACAGCCTCCGAGAATTTTGACAGGCAATTGTCGTTCTACGCGTCGCTTGTGACTTCCCCTGAGCAAGAAGCATGGGTTGAGGCTGTGCGCAGGAGCCAGCAGGAGTTGAGGCAGGCTGGCGGCAAGATCATGGCCATGGCCGACAGGGCCGAGGCGGGCAGAGGCGAGGACAAAAAGGCCTCCGAAGATGCCCTCAGTAAACATTTGATGGATTTTGAGAGCCGGCTTTTTCAGTTAGATGCCTTTCTTGACGACCCACTCCAGAAATTTAATTTAAATCAGATAGATAGACAGCTTGACGCGGCTGAAGCGGGCCGGGCGCGTTCAGTATCATTGCTGGTCTGGTCTATGGCCATAGGTTTATTTTTGGGGGCGCAGACCGCGTTCTTGATATATATGCGCAGCAGGCGTGAAAAAGAGCGGCGGGAAACCTTGATGCGCAAAGTGATAAAATTGGAGGAGGAGGAGAGGAATAACCTGTCTTCACAGGTCCACGATCAAATGGGCCAGGACTTAAGCGCCTTAAAGATATACCTGGGCCTGATAGATAAAGACCTGCCCATAGAGTTAAAAGAGCCGAGGGAAAAGATAGAAAAGACCAAGAAGATATTAGACGGCTTGATGGAAAAGACGCACAATATTTCAGAATTGCTGCGTCCGCCGGAATTAGATGACCTGGGGCTTGTAGAGAGTATAGCTGCGCTTATTGTCCGCTACGAAGAGATGACGGATATCCGGTATTCCTACAAGAGGCCGCCTGAGGAGATAAAGCTGTCTGTTGAATACAGCCTTACGTTATACCGAGTCGTCCAGGAGGCGCTCACGAACATCGTAAAGCACTCAGGCGCAAAGAACACAGAGGTATTTCTGGAGAAGAGCGGCGATATTGTGCGCCTGAGCGTTTGTGATGATGGCGTAGGTTTTGACTACGCGTCTTTTCTTAAAAAGACTTTGCGCCGTAAAGAAGACAAGACCAGGCTGGGCCTTCACGGCTTGCGTGAAAGGATCGAACTGCTTGGAGGCAAGTTCGATATTACGGCGCAGCCCGGCCGCGGTACGAGGTTCGAAGTGGTCTTATACCCATAACCAGGAGAAGTGGCTAATGGCATACTCCGTTTTAATAGCTGACGATCACGACATCATACGTGAAGGCATAAAGAACATCTTAAATAAACAACCTGATTTCGAAGTAGTCGATGAAGCCAAAGACGGAGAAGAGGCTTTGGAGAAGACGGCGGCGCTTAAGCCCGATATCCTGCTCTTAGACCTTACCATGCCCAAAAAAACAGGGCTTGAGATCTTAGAGCAAGTAAAACGGGCTTCGAAGGACACAAAGGTATTGATCATAAGCGTTCATAAGTCCGATGCCTATGTCATGCGCGCCTTAAAGGGCGGGGTGCGCGGTTATTTGAATAAAGAAAACGCGGCTGACGACCTCTTGCCGGCCTTACGCAAGATAACTTCCGGACAGGTGTATTTGAGCGCGGAGATATCTTCTTATCTTTTTGAAAAGGCCGCTAAAGGGTCACAGGAGATAGCAAAAGAGACGATCTTGAGCAGCCGAGAGATCGACGTGTTGCGCCTGGTCGTCGAAGGAAAGACCGCCAAAGAGATAGCCGAGGCGCTCTTCATATCCCCAAGGACAGTCGAGAATTACAAAAATAATATGCTGCAAAAACTTAAACTGCACAAGACCAGCGACCTTATCAAATACGCCATCCAATCTAAGCTCGTAGACCTAGAAGGCTTGTGAGGCAGATTTCATATGAAGAGTAAATGTGTTTTGGTTTTGTGCCTATCGGCGTTTTTTAGCCTTCCTGCATGCTCATCCAGATTTTCTACAGTAGGAACGCAGGCGCAACACGGCAGCGTAAAACTTGCTAAGAATTTGTTTCTTCTGGACGACTATTCCGAATGGTATGGGGCAGGCAGGGTGAAGTCCACGGAAGAATTCGACATACTCAAGAAAGCCTTCGCGCTTTCTGCCGCAAAAGGCAACATCGGTACGTGGCTGGGAATACCTTCAATGCAGTCCACCGAAGATAACCATATGATGCAGGAATTGATCGCGGAATTAAAGCCGGATTACATCATAGAGACGGGCACATATAAAGGCGGGACAACGTTGTTCTATGCCACAGTACTTGAGAAAGTAAGCAAAAACGGCAGGGTTATAACTATTGATATTGATCCGCAGGTTGAAGAAGCGTCAAAATTTGATGTATTCAGAGAGCGCGTAACGGTCTTAAAGGGTGATGTTGTATCTGAGGAGGTCATCAGCAGGATAGGTGATATCGTCAAACCAGGGGATACCGTTTTGGTCACGCTCGATACCAGCCATAAGAGAGAGCATGTTTTAAAAGAGCTTCAAGTATATTCCAAGTTCGTATCTGCAGGCGGTTATATCGCTGTTCAGTGCACGGCTTGCAATGTAGGGCATAATCCCGGCAACGGCCCGCTGACCGCAGTAAGGGCATTTTTAAGGCGTAACAAGGATTTCATTATCGATAACAAAAGGGAGAGATTTCTTTTTTCTTCTTTTCTTTCCGGTTTTTTAAAAAGAGTCAAATAACCGCACAAAATAGGTCTGGTGTTGTTTTGTGCGGTTAGAGTAGATAGTGCAGCCATAAAGTGTGTTTTTACGGATGCCGGCGCTTTACCGGTTATGTTAATATTTATATCAGATAGGAGGCGAATTTTTCTAAGCATAGATGATGGTAAAGATGAGAGCATTTTTTTTACGATTTGTTTTAAGCATCATTGTTGTTGCTAATGGTGCTTTTTTTGTCCGGGCTGAGGCCGTTACTTTCCGTTCCGCCCTTGTATGGCGCCCGGACGGCAGGGGAGATTATTCTCTGCCTGCCTTAAAGCCGGATTCTATTTATACTTGTGAACCTGTGACAACAGATGGCCTGATAGAATCTATCAGTGTCAGCTGGCAGGCGCAGGGAGAGGTAAAGATGGAGGTAAGCGCAGATAACGGCCTGAATTATGTGCGTGCAGTAAACGGCGTGCCGGCCGAGTCGGGTTTTGTTCAGGGCACTGGCCTAAGGTGGAGGGCGGCGTTAGGAAAGGACGCAAAACTTTCGGAAGTAAGGATGGGATACAGTGATGCAAGCGGCGTTGTTTGCGGCTTCGGTCAACCGGTCCTGTCAGGCTTTAAATACAGAAAAAAGATCCATATCACAGGTTCAAAAAGCGGCGATCTATATGGCTATCAGGTAAGGATAATAGCAGGCGAGTCTGAAGCAGCGCCGGGTTGCCATTTACATTTTTCGCGCCATGCAAGGCCTGATTTCGGCGATGTGCATTTTGCCTTGCCCGATTCAGAGACGCTCCTGCCATATTATCTCGAAAAGATTTCTGGAGAACCCGGCCTTCATAAGGCGGAGTTTTTTGTCAGGGTGCGCCAGATTCCTCCGGAGGGCATAGACTTATACGTATATTACGCAAACCCATTTGCCAAAAGCCCTTCAGACCCGCAGGCCACCTTTGACCTGTATGATGATTTTAAGGATAACGAGCTTGATGCCCGGAAATGGGATATACGCCTGGAGCCGGGCGGCAGCTACGCGTTGACAAAGGAAGGCCTTTTATTGGACGCGGCAGGCATTATGTCAAAAATTTTTGAGTTCAAAGACGGCATCATCGAGTATTCCGCGACCGCGGAAACAGGTTATGAAACACGCCTGATCATCCGCGACGCGGATCCTGATTCTCAATCGGACGCTGTCCAGGTGGCTTACGCGTCCGGTTTCAGGGGAGCTGAGCACTGTATCGCCGTAGGCAACACTGTCAAGGCGAATGTGGCCAGCCGCATAGCCGCCATCACCCGCTATGATTACCGCGTTATCGCCAGAGGCGCGGATATAATATTTGAAAGATACAGCCCGGGATCCGAGCAGAGGCAGGCGATCGCGACATACAGGGACCCCGAAGGCCCAAGGCGCGGACACATAGGTTTAAAGACTTCCGGAGCCGGCCGCGGCCGGAGCAGGACCAGGTTCCACTGGGTCAGGGTAAGGAAATACGCCGATATGGAACCACGGGCTGTGGAAAGTCAAGAGGCGGGGGAAGAATTAGCGCCTATGGCCTTGTTTGAAAATATTGCTCTGGATCATAACGGAGATCTGATCCCGGCCGCAGGATATAACAAGGGTGTCTATGCGGTACAGGGGGTCAGGGCGCCTTACGCGGCCCGCGTGATCTCTCCGACATGGGAGGGCGGCGGCATATCCGTGGATGTGTCCGCTGATGGCGGCAGGGTCTTTAAGAGGAATTGTTCCGACGGAGCTTATTATTACACGGCCAGGGGCGATTTCAAAAAAGGCGAGGACCTTGGTTTTGTTGTTCGTCTCGGGCCGGGTGCTTCCAGATTGAAAGCCTTTTCCATGCGATATGCCCCAGGTAATATAACGGTGCTTTCTCCTAACGGGGATGAAACCTGGCTTCAAGGCAGCACTCAGGAAATAACCTGGACTGCCATGGACTATGAGGCATCTTATCCTGTGAGATTGGAGTATTCCACAGACGGGGCAAAGACATTCAAGCGGATAGCGGAAGCCACAGAGAATGACGGCGAGTATCAATGGAAGGTGCCATCCGATATTGCGCAGGGATCGGTACGGGCTGTTGTAAAGGTGTCGGATGCCAATGACAGCTCAGTAAACGACCTGTCCGACCAGACTTTTATTATATCCTCAAAATGATG
>DMEU01000004.1:22894-96074 GCA_003451585.1 Candidatus Omnitrophota bacterium
TTATATCCTCAAAATGATGAACAAAATATTCATACATGTATGTGATCATGGCTATATTTCATATAGGACAAACCGGGACTTATCAATCGATTTATAAGCGTAAAAACATATATCATGGCGCCGATAAAATAATGTATAATACTTAACATGTTGAATGACCCTTACCTGGCCGGCCTTGAGGCCAGGAGTATCTATATAATACGCGAGGCCTATTGGCGGTACCGCGATAAACTGGCTGTCCTTTGGAGCATGGGCAAAGACTCTACCGCTATGCTCCATCTTGTGCGCAAGAGTTTTTTAGGTTCCGTATCCATCCCAGTCCTTCATATCGATACCACATATAAATTTCCTGAAATTTACAGGTTCAGAGACCGCTTTGTCAAAAAATGGCGGCTGGATCTCATCATTGCCAAGAATGATGAGGCAATAAAATCGGGCATGTCCCCAGCCAAAGGCAGGCTTGATTGCTGCCACGCTTTAAAGACTGAGGCATTAAAGCAGGCTATCGCCCGGCATGGGTTCAAGGCCTTGTTGTTGGCTATTCGCCGCGATGAACACTCGATACGTGCCAAAGAAAGGTACTTTTCTCCTCGCGATGCCGATTTCAGGTGGAATTATCACGAGCAGCCTCTGGAAATGGGCGAGCAGTCTTTCCAGGGCCGTGGAGAGGGCCAGGACCACTTGAGGATACATCCCATGCTGCATTGGAGAGAAATAGACATATGGAGGTATATAAAAGCGGAAAAGATCCCGATCAATCCCTTGTATTTCGCCAAAGGCGGAAAAAGATACAGGAGCATAGGTTGCGCTTGTTGCTGTGAGCCTGTTGAGTCGAGCGCCAATACGATAGAGAAGGTCATAAAGGAGCTGGAGAGCACGAAGATCGCCGAGCGCGCAGGCAGGACGCAGGACAAGGAAAGAGAATACATGATGCAGAAACTGCGCTCATTGGGGTATATGTAGAAAGGTTGCTGCAGGTTACTAATTTTTAGGTTATGGTTATGGTAAGGAGACCGGTTTAGGTAAGGTAGCTAGGAGATGCCATGCAAGAAAAGAAGAAAATAGTTAGTTTTAAAGATCTCATAGTGTACCAAGATACTTATGGGTCAATGCTCAAGGTTATGAAGGAGGTCGTCCCCAAACTTCCGGATTCTGAGAAATTTGATTTGAAAGACCAATTGAGTCGATCCTGCAAAGCGATTCCAAGATTAATTGCGGAAGGCTATGCTCAACGACATCAAAAAATGGGTTTTCAGAAGTACTTAGATGATGCAATGGCCGAATGCAATGAAATGGTTGTTAGCCTTAGCCAATGCCGCGACATTTATCCTGCATATTCGAATCTTGAAATTTGCGAAGAATTGATCAAATCATACGATAAATCAGGCAGGCAACTTTATAAATTGCGTGAAAGCTGGTCGAATTTTAAAAGGAAGACTAACAACTTAACCTAACTACCAAACCGGCATCTTTACCTTGACCGAACTACAAAATGTATAATTTTTTGAATATTGTTTTCGCTGGTGAGGTCGACAGCGGTAAGTCGACCTTGTTGGGACGGCTGCTTTATGATACTGATTCAGTGAGCATACAGGCTAAAGAGGAGCTGAAAAAAGTATGCGACGGGCTTGGCAGGCAAGTGATGGAGTATGCTTATCTGCTCGATAGTTTCCAGGAGGAGAGGGCCGAAGAGTTCACTCTTGACACGACACAGGCATTTGTAAGGGCCAAGGGGAAAGAGTTCCTTCTGATAGATGTGCCGGGCCACAAGGAGCTATTGAAGAATATGCTTACCGGCGCCTCTTGTGCAGATGCCGCGGTCCTGGTAATAGATGCGTCCAGGTCCGTAGAGGAACAGACCAAGAGGCATCTATTTATCCTGAAGTTCTTAGGGATAGAGGGGGTGCTTGTTGTGGTCAACAAGATGGACCTTGCCGCGTATAAAGAAGAAGCTTTTTTAAAAATAAAGAGTGAGTGCGACGGCTTGGCGAAGACCGTTGGCATAAAGGCGAACGGCATCATACCTGTTTCGGCAAGGGAGGGAGAGAACCTTCTTAAAGGTTCTCCGAAGATGGCCTGGCATAGAGGGCCGTCGCTTTTAGAAGTCCTGGGTGCATTTAAGAGCGAGGAATCCGCCTTTTCCGATCTTCGTTTTCCGGTCCAGGACATCTACACGGCAGGCAAGGAGCCGGTTGTCGTCGGTTCTATCGCTTCAGGGAGCGTCGGAGCATCCGATATTCTAAGGGCCGTTCCCTCCGGAGTAGAGCTTAAAGTAAAGGCTATAAGGGTCTTGTCAGGCAATAGGCGGTCAGCCTCTGCCCCGGAAGCAGTAGGGCTGCTTTTCCAGCGCCTGCCGAAAGAGATCAAGAGGGGAGAGATCCTTTACAAGGGCGCCGTGCCGCCGGTCTCTTCGCAGATACGCGCCAAGATATTTTGTCTTAAGCCTTTTGCGGAAGGTGACCCCGGGTTGATCTTATCTTGTTCCACGCAGGAGGTGCCGGCTTCTTTGGATTCCATCGTCAGCCGCATGGATACGTCGAGTCTGGAGACCAGATATGGCGGTGAATGCCTTGCTGCATGCGATGCAGCGGAGGTCATTTTAAGGACAGGAGCGCCGGTCGTAGCTGAAAAATACCTGTCCTTACCGTCGTTGGGAAGGTTTATTCTTTTGAAAGATGCGCAGCCGGTGGCTATCGGGTTTGCATGCTAAAACGTATCTATCGATGCCTTATATTATGCGTATACGTATGTATGCAGGCACAAGAGGCATGGGCCTATGTTGATCCTGGCACAGGCTTTGTATTCCTGCAGGGGGCAGCACCCTTATGGGCTTTTTTACTCCTGCTCTTTCTTCTGCCTATAAAATTTTTATTTAAGTTTATAAAAAAGTATTTTTGGATTATCCTTATAATTGTTATTATTCTGATCATAGGAGGGTTGATCTTGAAGAGCGAAATGGGTAAGGCTAAAGACAGGGCAAAGGTCATTGTTTTAGGGTTCGATGCTATGGATCATTCCATAACTGAGCGTTTGATGGCCGAGGGCAGGCTGCCGAATTTTTCTTACCTGAAAGACCGGGGCAGTTTTGCTCCATTGGCTACGACCAATCCTTCCGAATCCGTTGTGGCATGGACCACCTTTGCTACAGGCCTAGGCCCTGCCCGGCACGGCATATTTGATTTTGTCATGCGCGACCCAAAAAATTATTTCCCTTACCTGGCTTTTAGCGAAAGCCCTGCTGTTATCGCAAAACAGGAGGTAAAGACCAGGAAAAAGGCGGAAGGATTTTGGCATGTTTTGTCACGGCACGGCATATCGTCTCATATTTATTTTTGCCCGAATACATTCCCTCCAGATAAATTTCGCGGCAAGATGCTCTCTGGTATGGGCACGCCCGATCTATTGGGTATGATGGGGAGGTTCTCTTTTTATACAACAAGGCGGCTGATGAAAGATGATGCGGACAGCCGCGGCAGGATAGTCGGCGTTGAATTAGCGGATAATTCTTTTACCGATTATCTATATGGCCCCAAAGTCAAGAAAGACGGCTCGGTCTCTGAGACAAAAATCCCGATGAAGGTCGTATTGGATCCGCGGCAGGAAAAGATATCGGTCAGGCTCCAGGGCAATAGTTTTGAGCTAAGTAAAGATAAGTGGAGCGCATGGCAAAGGGTTTATTTCGATATGGGGTTCTTTAAAAAAGTATACGGTATGGCCCGGTTCTATCTAAAAAGTGTTTCTCCGGACATCCAGCTCTACGCGTCGCCGGTCAATCTTGACCCGGTGGATCCGGCCTTCCCCATTTCCTATCCGTCCGGTTTAAGCAGGCGATTGGCAAAAGACACAGGCTTATTCTACACGCAGGGGATGCCCCACGATACCTGGCCATTGAGCGAGGGCAGGCTGGATGAGAAGGCATTTTTGGAGATGACCGATAATATCCTTGCCGAGCGGAAAAAGATCCTTTTAAAAGAGCTTAAAAATTTCAAAAATGGCCTGTTCTTTTTTTATTTTGATACCCTGGATGCGGTCCAGCATATGTTTTGGCGCTATATCGACCCAAAGCACCCACTCTATGAACAGGACTCTGCCTACCAAGATACCATATTCAAGTATTATGAAAGATTAGACGGGATATTGGGCGATGTCTTAAGATCGATCGACGATAACACCACTTTGATCGTCCTTTCCGACCACGGCTTTACTTCTTTCAGGAGAGCGGCGCATCTGAACCGCTGGCTTCTTGAGAACGGCTTCCTTTCTTTAAAAGAGGGAAAGAGCTTCGGAGGCGAGTTTTTTGAGGATATAGATTGGCCGAACACCAAGGCGTACGCCTTGGGTTTCGGAGGCATATATCTTAACCTCTCCGGGCGCGAGGGTAAAGGTATAGTGAAAGCCGATGAGGCTGACGGCATCAAAAGAAAGATAAAAGAGGGTTTGTTGTGCTGGGTAGACTCGAAGACAGGTGAAAACGTGGTTAAAGGCGTATATTTTCAAGAGGAGGTATTCCCAGGGGCCTCGCATGGCCAGGCACCTGAGCTATTCGTTGGTTTTAATGCCGGTTATCGCGCGTCTTGGCAGACCGCCCTGGGGGGCGTGCCCGAAGCCTTGATCGAAGATAACTTAAAGAAGTGGAGCGGGGACCACCTGGTGGACCCGAGTCTTGTCCCCGGAGTGCTTTTTGTGAACACAAAGATATCCGAAAGCGCGCCCGCGATAATCGATATCGCGTCAATGCTCTTATCTTTGTTCGGCGCATCTGACGCGGCGTCCATGGAAGGCCGTCCTCTTTTGCCGAGGTCCGGCGATTGATCGTTATGCGCGATAAAAAAACTCTTACCATTGTTTTGGCCTCTGTTGTGGTCCTCGCATCGGCTGTTTTTTTGTTGGGCACGAAGACGTCCAAACAGCGCCGTAGTCCGAATGTCATCTTTATCGTTGTGGATGCCTTACGGCCTGACCACCTTGGTTGCTATGGCTACAAGCGCCCCACGTCCCCCGGCATCGATGATTTCGCGCGCGAAGGCGTGTTGTTTGAAAATGCCTTTGCCTCAGGGTCGCAGACCATGATGTCGGTCCCATCCATCCTGACGTCTTTATACCCGGACACACTTAATATTTTGGAGAACGGGGCTTCATTGTCGGATAAGTTCATGACACTGCCCGGGATCTTGGCAAAGAACGGATACAGGACAGCGGCATTTACCGGGCCCCAGTTACGGTCCATAGGGTCTCTTTCCAGCCACTTCCATGCTTATGAGAGTATCTCTCCTGGGAGAGGCGCGGATAACGGTGATGCTACACAGAGCATACTTTCCAAAGCAACGAGCTGGATACAGGACGGCTCCGGAGAGCCTTTTTTCCTTTATATGCATTTTTTAAGGGTACATTCTCCTTATTGCAGGCCTCCGTGCGCCAGAGACCGTTTTTGGAAAGAAGAGATAACGCCCGAGATGGAAGATATGGCCAAAAGATTTCATTATACCAAGGGGTATGACGCCAGGAAAAATGGGATTAAACCCGACGCGCGCATGGTCGATTTTCTTGTATCACTATATGACGCCGATATCAATTATATAGACGGCCGGATCGAGCGGTTCTTTGCCTTTTTGAAAGAGGCGGGGCTTACAGATAACACTCTTATCGTCTTATTGTCGGATCACGGGGAAGAGTTGAATGACCGCGGTGATTTTTTCCATGGCAAGACGCTTTATGATGAGCAGATACGTGTCGTGCTTGTAATGCGGTTTCCAAAGGCCTTGCCACAGGGCAAGAGGGTTACGGAACTCGTGAGCCTGGTGGATGTAATGCCTACCGTCTTGGATATTTTACGTATAGAATATAACACAGAGACCCAGGGCAGGAGTATTCTGGGCATGGTTGCCGGTTTGGATCCGCTACCGGAGTTGGAGTCTTTCAGCGAATTGAAATACGGTACGCATAAGGCTATCCGCACGAAGCGCTGGAAATTGTTAGCGCGTGATGACGGCAGGGGTGTTCCTGAACCGGTTGAGCTTTATGACCTTCAGGATGACCCTGGAGAACGTGTTAATGTATTGGAGAAATATCCTGTTGAGTCGCAGCAACTTGTTTTGCGGCTAAGGGATCATACCCGGGAATGCCTGGATCTTCGGGCCAGGCTTCTTGGAAGAGGCCCTGAAGCGGAAGCGCAACAGGTCAGGCTGACTGAAGAGGACCGCGATATACTAAAGAGCCTGGGATATATACAGTAATCAGATGGAGCATCCTTGAGGAAGATAATTCCTGTTGCTTTGGTAGTTTTGGCCGTCGTCTTATCGTGCCTGCCGTTATTGCGCGATATCCGGCGCATAAACCTTGATTGGGACTGGCATCAGACGCTCTCGTTCTACAGGGCTGCAAGCGAGTCGGTGCTTGCGTATTTCCAGATGCCTTTGCGCACTCCGTATTTTGACGGCGGTTATCCGCTTTTAGCCCATCCGCTTGACGGCTCCCTTAATCCGTTTTTCCTGCCCCCTTTGTTGTTGGGCGAGGTAATAGGGATTAAACTCAATATAATCCTTTTTCATATCATAGGGGCCTGGGGGATGTATTATCTGGCAAAAAAAGTCCTGCAACAGAATACCATCGGCGCCATATTTGCCACAGCCGTATTCTGCTTAGGAGGCAATACACACCGGCTCCTTGTTACAGGCCAGACATATCCTGCCGGCTATTATTTTTTCATGCCGCTGCTTCTTGCATTTTTCATCAAAAGTTTCAGCGACGGAAGATTCATTATCTGGGCTTCGCTTGTCTTGGCGCTTCTGGTCACCCAGGCAAGCCTGCGTTTTGCGGTAGCGACATTGTTTTTGGCTGCCTTTGCTGTTCTAAATACTGCAGGGTTAAAAGACGGCAAGTTTTTTTTAGACGTGACACCGCTTAAAAATCTGTTAATTGTCATCGGCCTGACGCTTTTGCTCGGGGCAGTTAAGATCCTGCCGATGGCAGAGCTGTTGGCGCAGGCGCCGCGCACCACAAGCGGCTACAACCCTTTTTGGGGGCTTTCATGGGCAACAGCGGCCGATGCATTTTTTTCTAACCGGAAGATATTCGAATTCCCTGGGCAGTTATGGAATCATCATTATGTAGGGTATCTGCCGGTCATCTTTGCATTTTTTGCCGGAGTATTTCTTTGTAAAAAAACATGGCGCTTTATTGTTCTGGGGATTATCTTTGGTTTTTTGGGCCTTGGGGCAAAGACACATTTTGACCTATTTGGCCTTTTGCGGAATCTGCCCGTTTTTAATTCCATAGAAACTCCCGCGCGTTATTTTATGCCGCTTGTTATTTTTGCGTTGGCCGTGACTGGCGGCTATTTTTTTTCTGTCGCAGAACGCCTAGCTCATCGCACGGTAAAAGCTATCCTTATACTGGCGGTGTTTGTTGTTGCACTGGACCTTTTTTTGGCCGGTGCGCCGCAAAGCCGGCCGTTTACGCATGAGGTCCCTGCCTATCAGCGTCAGAAGCGTTTTTTTACTGTAAAAAATATCGAGCCTGGCAAAGAAGTAAGCAATGTCGTTCCTCCGGAGGTCTATCGGATAAGGTCGTGGGAGTGGACCAGGCCTACACAGTATGAGCTTATGCTGCAGAACATAGGTAAGGCCAACGCCTATACAAATCTGCATCTTAAAGATTCGGTTGTCCCCCGCTATTATGTTTCTTGGGACGGCAGTGCTTCGATCGATCCGGCAAATTACGTATTTTTGCCAAATCAGGCATACAGAGGGGAAGCTTATTTCATGCGCGGTGAAAAAAATACCGTAGAATTTGTCAGTTTTACCCCTAATAAACTGGTAGTGCGCTGTGAGGTGAAAACATCCGATATCCTGGTAGTCAATCAGAATTATCACCGCTGGTGGAGGTCTGATATCGGCAGGCCATTTTCTCATAACGGCCTCCTTGCTTTAGGGGTGGATAGGGCCGGCAGCCATACGATATCCTTTCGTTATGTGCCTGTAACTTTTTATGCAGGGCTCGCGGTGAGCCTGTGCGCGTTGTGTTGTTTATTGTATTGGTTGAAAAAGCTGTCCGCGAAAAAACGGGGCTGAATCAAATAGGAGAAACTATCCTTGCGCATTTCTTTGGTATTACCCGTATATAACGAGAAGAGAAGCCTTGCTGGCCTTGCCGCTGAAATTGCCGGCGTCTTCGGCAAGGAGGGGCTGGATTATGATGTTATCTTCGTGGACGACGGCTCGACAGACGGGTCCGTCGAGGCGGTAGAGTCATTAGCAAAGAACGACGGCAGGATACGTCTGATACGCATGGCCAGGCATTCCGGCAAGACAGCGGCCTTGCGTGCGGGGTTCGCGGCCGCCGGCAGCCCTGTTATCGTCACAATGGACAGTGACTTGCAGGATGACCCGGAGGATATCCCGCGCCTTTTGAATAAACTTAGTGAGGGTTATGACCTTGTGTGCGGCTGGAGAGCGCGGCGCAAGGGGGTGCGTCTTAGAAAGATACTGTCGGACATTTTCAACGCCGTAGTTTCTTTTTTGGCAGGCATCCGCCTCCATGACATTAACTGCGGCATCAAAGTTTTTAAAAGCGATGTCGTAAAAAATATAAAGCTTTATAGCAGCCTCCACCGCTATATACCGGTTTTGGCGCACGCGCGAGGGTATAAGGTCGCAGAGATAAAGGTCAACCATCGTTTGAGGAAATACGACAGGTCCAAATATGGGGTTGGCCGTTATTTTATCGCCTTTGCCGACCTGTTCAGGTTCTTATTTAAAAAATGAATCCAAGGATATTCTTTGAACTGGCTGTAAAATTTTTCAGGATAAGGTTTCTGCGGCAGCGCATACCTTTGAAGGTAAGTTTTCATATCACCTATAGGTGCAATCTCGGCTGTTCTTTCTGTTCCCGCAAGGATATAGACATGCCTGAAATGGATACAGCACAGATAAAGAAGATGATGGATGAATTTAGAGAGATGGGCACTTTTTTTTGGGTATTTAACGGAGGTGAGCCGCTTTTAAGGCCGGATCTAGGAGAGCTGATCGATCACGCCAAAGAGCTAGGTTTTCATACCAGCCTCGTCACGAACGGTACGCTTTTAGAAGAGCGGCTTAAAAACGAAGCCTCATTTGGCCGCCTTGATTATGTGCAATTGAGCCTGGAAGGGCCAAGGGATGTGCATGACAGGATGTGCGGCCAGGGCAGTTATGATAAGATAATGGCGTGCCTGGGTTTTTTAAAAATAAAAAAGATAAAAACGAATATCCTGGCTTTGATAGCTAAGCAGAATCTGGATTTTTTTGATGATATCTTAGAGACAGCGTCTGGTTTCGGAGCCAGTGTGGTTTTTCAGCCGGTCGCCGGGCAAGACGGCATTGGCTCAGGTATGCAGGAGTGTGTGCCCGAAGAAGATGCCTTCAAAAAAGCAGTGATAAAATTAATAGGGCGCAAAAAGAACGGAGCGCCTATAGCCTCGTCCGCCGGCTACCTGTCTTTACTTAAAGACCACTGGCCGCACATGCCTCATGGCACTATTTGTTACGCTGGCCGCCTTTTTTGTAATGTCGACCCGGAAGGCAATGTAGTGCCATGTTGTTCTAAATTGAGCTGCCGCGACCTGCGCCAGCCCGGTGCAAAAATAGGTTTTAAAGAGGCATTTGGCCGTATCCAAGACGTATCTTGTTGCAGCAGCTGTTATTACTTCGGCCCTCAAGAGATAAATCTCTTTTCGCTATTTTCAATGAAAGGACGGAGCTTTTGAAAAGGAACAAGCTCATTCTTGTTATCTTTTTGGCTGCCGCAAGTATTGCGTTTTGTTTTCTTGTTATTAAAAGTTTCGTCTTCAAACAGAAGATGAATGTTGTTTTTATCGTGGTGGATTCTTTAAGGGCTGATCACCTTGGTTGTTATGGCTACGGCCGTGATACCACGCCGGTTATCGACAAGTTGGCAAGAGAGGGCACATTATTCAGACAGGCATTTAGTCATGGGGGTTATACCTATCTTTCTGTCCCTACTCTGCTCACCTCGCTCTATCCGGAAGCGCATGGCGTGGTTATGCCAAGCCGTGAGGCAGAAAGCGCGTATTGCGATCTTAAAAAAGGTGTTATTACGTTTCCTGAGATCTTCTTAAAAAACGGGTATATGACAGCTGCCTTCGGCGGTCCGAATTTTGAGAAGATGCCATATTTGAAACGCTGTTTTCAATTTGTGGATATTGTTTCTGCGAATGATCCTGACAGATCATTGACGCATGATGCGCTCGACTGGTTGAAGAAAAATCGCGGCAAGCCGTTCTTTCTTTATCTACATTATTACGATCTTCACTTTCCGTATAATCTGGGCAGTCCTTTCCTGCCGGGCGGTAAGCAAGATGCAAAGGTGGAAGAATTCATCGAGCTTTTAAACAAAGATGACATATTTTATCTTCCAATGTTGGTCATGATCAACGATTGGTTTGATGCCAACCAACAGCAGAGGGATGTTTTTTTGTCATACTTGCTTTCCAGATATGATGGCGAGATCCGATATGTCGATTATTCCATTGGTGCATTTTTGGAAGGCCTTAAACGGCTGGGGCTATCCGGCAACACTTTGGTCATTTTGACTTCAGATCACGGAGAAGAATTTTATGAGCACGGCAATTTTCTGCACACCAATAAGTTTTATGACGAATTGATCCATGTCCCCTTGATACTCCGGATGCCGAATGTTATACCCGGAGGGAAAGTAATAGCAGATGTCGTGAGGCATATTGATATAATGCCTACTGTTTGTGACATACTGGGTGTAGGCCTTAAAGTTCCTGTCGAGGGAGTCAGCCTTATGTCGTTTGTCCGCAACGGGAACGGCCCAGCCTTGGAGTTATACAGCAGTGTCGCATTCGCGGCAGACTTTATCGCCAGCCGGATATCTAATGTTCTCAAGCGTCAGGAAGGGCCTACCGCGCTTCTTGATTTGGGAGCCGGAGATGAGAAGAAAGAAGGCCAAATCTATAATGAACTTAAGTCCAAGGCTGCAAAAGAAAATATACTGCATGAAAAAGTCTTGAGGACGCAGAAGTGGAAGCTTATTGAGAGTTATAATTCCGATGGCCCCGATGCCGAGCTTTATGATCTGGAGAGCGACCCTCAAGAATCCGATAATTTAGCTGAAAAGATGCCTGAGCTTGTTGAGAGGCTGAAAAATAAGATGATGTCTTACGAGGTTAAATAAGGGTATGAAACTCACCAAAGATACAGCGGTTGTTTCTTTTCTTATTGTACTTATAGTTTTTGCCTGCCTTCCTCTTTTTAAGAATGTCCATAATATTAATCTGGATTTGGATTTTTTGCAGATGTTGTCGAGCACTAAGTTTGACGCGGATGCCACCACAGAACACTACCAGATACCATTATGGTCGCCTTATTTGGGCGGCGGTTATCCGGTTTATGCCCATCCTTCCAGAAGAATAGGCTCACCGTTGTTTGTCATACAGTTATTGTTCGGGGAAATCATACATGTAAAGGTAAATATATTCCTAAGCTTTCTTATAGGCGGGCTCGGTATGTATTATCTATGCCGGCGCATTTTCAAATATGTTCCGGCCGGAGCCCTGTTTTCCAGCCTGGCTTTTTGCCTCAGCGGTTCTCTTTACGCGGTTACGATGATGAGGGGGAATATTTTTCTCAAGGACTATTTTCTCATGCCTTTATTATTGGCTTTTTTTATCAAGTCAAAGGATGACAGGAAATATATTTATTTTACCGCGCTCGCCTTAGCGTTCTTATCACAGGGCGCGCTAAAATTCGCGGCCATATTCTTATTTTTAGCCTTGTTCTCCTGTTTTTGGGGCCCAAGGGTTTATCTGAAGAATCTATCTTTGATCTGCCTTTGGGTCGTCCTTTTGAGCGCGGTAAAGATCATCCCCACGGCGGGGCTATTGCACCACAGCGGCTATCGCGTGGATTTCTACCACTTATACGGAAGCGGTATTTTAACTCAGGCAGAGTTTTGGCAGAGGGTAAAGGGGGTTATGCGGATATTCCTGGAGCGCGGAGCGCCTCCTTTGGATATTTCTTTGAAAGGGTATTTCCCCCTTTACTTTTATCTCGGGGCAGCGCCCCTGGTATTATTTGCCGCGGCTTTTTTCGCGGAATGGAAAAAACAGCTGCGATGGGCGGCGCTATTGGCGGTCTTTTTGCTTTTAGCCTTCGGCACAAATACCCATTTGGATATATTTCGATTCCTACATAAGCTGCCGGTCTTCAACTCGATGTATAAGCCGTCTAAATATTTTATCCCTATCATCACGTTTATCATAACGCTTGGCGCGGGCAGTGCCTTTTCGCTTGCAGGCCGTTTTAAACGAAAAAGGATCGCGGCTGCCGTCTTTTTGTTGATAGGGGCGGCAGGTATAATAGACCTCTATTGGGCCAATCACCCGCGCCGGGATATCTATCCCTTGCCTTTACCGCGTTACCAGCCCCAGGCGGATTTTTTCCAGGTTAAAAATCTTGAGCCCTCGCTTCCGCCTCCCGGCATCGTCAAGATCCCGGAACAACATGGTTGGGAGCTTACCTTTCCTACGCAATACGAGCTTTTACTCCAGAATATCGGTAAGATCAACGCGTTTACCAATATCCATGTGGCAGAGCACGCGGCGCCTAAATATTACGTGCGATGGAACGGCGCGCATTCGCTGGACCCGGGCAATTATTCATGGATACCGAATCAGTCATATCGCGGAGAAGCGTATTTTTTAAAGAGCGCGGACAACCGCGCGGCGTTTAATTATTTCAGTCCGAATAAATTCGTGTTGGAAGTATCTTTGGAACAACCCGACACGCTCGTCATCAATCAGAATTACGACAGATACTGGAGGTCGGACCGCGGCCGGCTCGCGCCTCATAAAGGCCTCCTATCTATCCCTTTGGCGGAACGCGGGCGATATCTCGTTACCTTGTCTTATGTCCCCGCGCCTTTTTATATAGGAGCGGGATTCACCCTTTTTGGCTTTTTGCTCTTGGCGTATTATATTTTTAAGGAGGCAAGACGGTGAATGTTCTCCTATTCCGTCCTGCCAACTGGCATGGTGAGGTTGCTGACAGAAGGCGCGGCAAGGTGAATTTTTTGCCGTTGGGCCTTATGGCGATAGCCGCCCCTTTGGAGAAGGCGGGGGTAAGGGTACGCATCATAGACCAGTGCGAAGACGCGGATTGGAAGGAGCTGCTGCTTGGATATTTAAAAGAAAAACCCGTGTGTGTCGGTATTACGGTGAAGACAGGGCAGCAGATATCCTATTCGCTTTCAGTCTCCAGGTTGATAAAGGATAATTATCCGGATATTCCGATCGTCTGGGGCGGGGTGCACCCCACGATTTTGCCCGAACAGACCGTAGCCCATCCCGATGTCGATATTGTCGTCGAAGGCGACGGAGAGGAAACTTTTTTTGAGCTGGTAGCGGCTTTAAAAGAAAAAAAAGGTTTAGAGAATATAAAAGGCATCTGTTATAAAGACAATGGCATGATCAAGAGGAATTCTCCGCGTCTGCCGTCTGATCTGGTAAGCCAGCCCGCTCTGCCGTATCATCTGGTAGATGTAAAAAAATATGTGAATAAACTCTGGGGCCGCCCGGCCTTGAATACATTTTCGAGCCGTGGGTGTTCGCATCGTTGCAGGTATTGTTATTTGAGTTCCTATCGCGGGAAATACCGCGCTTTAAGCGCGGCATGCGTATTGCAAAATGCCGCAGATTTGAAAGAACGTTTTGCCATACGCGGCATAGGGTTTGTAGATGACAATTTTTTTGCAGACCGCAAGAGGGGTATGGAGATATTGCGGGGCTTAAAGGAGATGGGGCTTTTATGGCACAACATCAATGTCCCACTGGATGCGCTTAGCCTTTTGGGTGAAGAATTCCTCCAGCTGCATCGCGGTGCGGATTGGACATCCATACATGTAGGCATCGAGTCCGGTTCACAGAGGGTCCTTGATTTCTTGAACAAGGGGATATCTATATCGCAGCTGGCAGAGATAAATAAGAAGCTTAGCCGTTATAAGATCGCATGTTTTTATAATTTTATCGTCGGCACCCCAACGGAGACGGAGGAAGATTTGCGCGAGACTATCTCCGTTATTCTGCAGCTCGTGCATGATAACCCCAATGCCGAACCCAGGGTCTACACATTTCTGCCATATCCAGGCACAGAGTTATATGATTTTTGTGTTAAAAGCGGGCATTTTAAGCCTCCTGATAGATTAGAAGATTGGGTTACGCTGACGAACCTGACCATAGATAAGCGCGACTGGCTGACTGAGCGGAAAAAACGCATCTTAGAGATGTTGTCTTTTTGCACCCCGGCGCTGACCAAAAAGATATTAGAGAGGGAGTTGTCTTATGTGTATCCTACTGCTCTTGTTTCGCTTGCCATGGGTGTTGTGAGGGCCTACAGGCCTGTGGCAAAGATGAGGATAAAGCACATGTATCATGGTTTTCTTATTGAAAAGCACTTTGCCAAGCTCTTCGGGCATTCAAGGAAATTACCTTACAGGTTAAAACATAAGCCTG
Organism: Candidatus Omnitrophota bacterium; assembly: GCA_003451585.1. Lineage (GTDB taxonomy): Bacteria > Omnitrophota > Gorgyraeia > Velamenicoccales > Velamenicoccaceae > UBA9636. Next base: position 37,425 of record DMEU01000004.1, read on the forward strand.
ATCTTGCGAAGGAGTTCACGTGAGTAATGAAGGAGGGGCAGGATCATGAATGTCATTCTTTTGCATCCGGCTTCATGGAGCGGGGAATTTGCTAAAAGAAGGTCCAGCAGGACATTTTTTCTTCCGTTAGGCCTTTTGGCAGTTGCGTCTCCTTTGGAAAAAGCAGGCATCAAAGCGCATATCATAGATCAGTGCGTGGATGAGGACTGGGAATATCTGTTGAATGAACGCCTTAAGGAGAAACCCGTCTGTGTAGCCATGAGTGTTATGACCGGATCGCAGATAGCTTACGGCCTTTCCGTCTCCAGGCTTATAAAAGAGACGAACCCGCATGTGCCTGTGGTCTGGGGAGGGGTGCATCCTACTATCCTGCCAGAACAGACCGTTGCCCATCCCGATGTCGATATTGTCGTAGAAGGAGAAGGAGAAGAAACATTCCTTGAGCTTGTCACGGCCTTAAATGAAAAAAGAGGATTAGGACACGTCAAAGGAATTTGTTATAAGGAGGGCGGCAGTATTAAGAGGAACGCGCCCAGGCCTTCTGTCGACCTCGAAAGGCAGCCGCCTCTTGCGTACCATTTAGTCGATGTAAAAAAGTACATAAACAGGTCATTGGGACGCCCTGCGCTGAATACTTTTACAAGCCGCGGGTGCCCTCATGGTTGTTCCTGTTGTTATTTGGGTTCTTTTAAAGGCGGTAAAACATACCGGTGTTTGAGCGCTAAGCGTGTTTTAGAGAGCGTCGCCTGCCTAAAAGAGCGTTATGGCATAAAGGCGATAGGTTTTGTTGATGATAATTTTTTTGTCGATAGGGCGAGGGCTTTTGAAATACTTGAGGGATTAAAAAAAATGGGCATGCTTTGGCAGAATCTTAATATCCGGCTGGATGTGCTCAAAGAGGTGAGTGATGAGTTCTTCGCAATACATAAAGATATGGCGCCTACGACTTTTACCGTAAGCATCGAATCCGGCTCGCAGAGGATACTGGATTTTTTGAACAAAAACATCAGTATTTCCGGTTTGATAGAGATGAATAGGAAGATGAGTAGTTATGATATCACTCCTTTTTATAATTTTATGATAGGTACCCCGCTTGAAAACGAAGACGATCTGCGTCAGACAAGCAATTTGATCTTGCAGTTAGTGCGCGATAACCCCCATGCCGAACCCAGGCTCTATATGTTTTTGCCGTATCCCGGCACGGAGCTTTATGATATTTGCCTCAGCAGAGGTTTGTTTAAGACACCTGAAAGCCTCCCGGAGTGGTCAACGCTTGACAGTACCACATTTGATAACCGCATGTGGTTGACTGAGAAGAAAAAGCGCATGTTGGAGATGTTAATGTTCTGCGCGATGATGCTGTCTAGAAAGATAGTAAAAAGAGAGCTGTCATACCTGTTTACCGCTTTGGTTGTTGCTATTATGGATAAGCTGGTCCGCGCCTACAGGCATATAGCAAGGTTTAGGATGAAGCATATATTTTATGGGTTTTTTATCGAAAGAAAGATAGCGATACTCTTTGGGTATTCGTGGAAGTCCAAAGATATGCACAGGCATAGAGGCCGTTTTAATAACAAGATGCGCGATTTTTAAGATGCGGGTATTTTTGTGATAATTGACAAGATCGGCCAAGACTTGCATAAAAAGGGCACGGCGGTTATTTATGGCCGCAGGCGCCTGGATTACCCGCAACTCAGGCGGGGCGTATCTTCTTTAAGCGGTTTTTTTTCAGGCTGCGGCATCAGGCGTGGCGATCGTGTAGCGTTTTTGGCTGACGATGGTATACTTTTTGCCGCAGGTTTCCTGGCAATGGCCGGGTCAGGCTGTGTTGTAGTCCCGTTGAACACAAGATATAAGGTCGCGGAGATAACGCGATATTTAGAGGATTGCCGCATTAAGCACGTAGTCTGTGACGAAGGGGCGGCACGTTGTTATGAAGCAGCCTTTGCTAAGGCCGGGATGCGGCCGGTTGTTATAAACAGCCGTGAGTTGCGGAGATCCCGCGGCCGCGAAACCATACCGCTTGGCCTCAAATATAGCGACGAGATACTGCGCCAGTTTTCATCCGGGTCGACAGAGCGGCCAAAGTTGGTGAGCCGTACTTACGGAAATCTATTGTCTGAGGCTAGAGGGGTCAGCGCTGCCCTAAAGCTTACCAGCCGCGATAAAATACTCTGCCTTGTCCCGCTTTACCATGCGTATGGGCTGGGGACCGGCATGACGCCATCATTGTTGTCAGGTGCCACACTCGTACTCGTTGAGAAATTCCATCCCCGTAAAATTTTAGATATTATCATAAAGGAGAAGATCACGATCATCCTGGGCGTTCCCCCGATGTTCCGTATTTTAAGCGGATCCGTAAATAAGAAGACGCGCCTGCGTTCTCTGAGATATTGTTTTTCCGCAGGCATCGGCCTTCCTGCGGATGTCTCGGCCGCATTCAAGGAGAGATTCGGTATTTATGTGCGCGACCTCTACGGTACGACCGAGACGGGGTGTATCGCCGCAAATCTTGACAGGAATATAGAGAGGATGCTCTCATCGGTAGGCAGGCCTATCCGCGGTACGAAGATCTCGGTCATGCTTGAAGACGGCCGCAGGGCAAGGCCGGGGCAGACGGGAGAGATCGTTATCAGCACTCCGACGTGCGGCCGCTGGTATGTTGCCGCAGATAATAAGAGGCCTTTGCTTAAGAACAATTATTTTTACACCGCAGATATAGGCAAGCTCGACAAGAAAAAGAACTTATATATTGTCGGTAGAAGGTCGGCCTTTATCAATGTGGCGGGTGAAAAGGTTGACTCTAAAGAGGTGGAGGCTGTTTTAAGGGGTTATCCGTCAGTGAAAGAGGCTGTTGTCTTGTCTGTCCCGGATGTATTGCGCGGAGAGGCGGTAAGGGCTGTCGTGGTTACAAAAGACGGCGTAGCCGATAAGGCAGGGCTTTTAAAGCACTGCAGGCAGAGGCTGGCTGATTTTAAAGTCCCCAGGGTCCTTGAATTCAGGGAGTCTATACCGCGCAGCGCATTAGGCAAGGTCCTTAAGGGTTTCCTGTGATGAAAATAGAGCGCATCGTAAAAAAAGATCTGCGTAAGATAAGGCCGCTTTTATCCGGGAATAGGTTCAAGCCGTATTATTTTCTAAAGCAAGTGCCGTTGGGGAGGCTGGCCGCGTTATTGGAATGGCAGTTGGACAAAATTTCCTCAGACAGGCATAGCTTTATCCTAGCAGCCAGGGACGGACGTAAATATTGCGGTTTCATTGCTTTGGAGAAACAGGGTTGGGACACTTCTTTTTTTGGATTCTCCTGCTATAGTATAAGGCATTTTTTCGCGCGGGAGGGCCGCGGGCAGGAATGTGCGGCCAAGGCGTTCCTTCTTGAGCAGGCCTTGAAGGTTTGCCGCGCAGAGGGCGGCCGTTATTTGAACGCCAAAGTCGACAGCCAGGACATGGCTGGTTTTTCCGTGCTTAGAGCGCACGGTTTTCAGGTCAATGCGGCCATGCTCCAATTGGTTTACCGGGTTGCGCGGCCCGGAGGGCGTTACAGGCCTTTATGTAAAATACGTCCGTATAAAAAAGAAGATCTGGCCGCGTTAAAACTGATAGCAAGAGGTTCCATGTCTTTTGATCATTTTCACGCCGACCCTTATTTCCCGAAAGGGGCGGCTGACCGCCTGTATGAAACTCTCGTAGAGAATTGCTGTAGCGGCGCGGCGGCAGATGAGGTATTTGTAGCTGTGCGTAATGGCAAACCCGTGGGGTATGTAGCATGTAAATTCAGGCGTGATATAAGCAGAATATTGAAAGTCCGCGTCGGATACATAAGGCACCTGGCTGTATCGCCCGCTGAAGGTTTTGGATGCGGCCCAGGATTGCAGGAGGCGGCTTTGGAGTGGTCCCGCGGTAAGGTAGATATCGTAGAGAGCACCACCACCGTTCAGAATCTTCCTATTTTGAAGATAAGCTTAAAGACGGGCATGGGTGTCGTTGCCTCCGATTTTAGGCTGGCCAGGTGGTTTGGATGATATCGATACTTATCCCGGTATGGAACCAGGGCAGGGCCGTCAGGCAGAATTTTTCAGTCCTGGCCGAAGCCCTGGATAAGACAGCAGAGCCTTATGAGGTTATCTTCATTGACGACGGTTCGGGCGATGATACTCCGTCGCAATTGGCGCAATTGCAGAAGGATCTCTCGCGTATCCCGATAAAGATCATCCGTCTTATGCATCGCGGCCAGCACATCGCACTTTTTGAAGGGTTTAAGTCCGCAGGCGGAGAATTTATAATAACCATGGATGCGGATCAGAAGGTGAGCCCGGGCTATATCCCTGAATTGCTCGAACAGTTAAAGAAAGGGCACGATATGGTCGTTGCCTGGAGGTCTGAAAGGCCGGGTATCGGGCAGGTCAGGCGGTTCGGGTCGCGTGCCATGAACATGTGGACGAATATCGTGACAGGCATTCGGCTGCATGACCATAGTTGCTCTTTGAAGGGCTTTAGCGCAGAGTTTGTGAAAAATAACCTGTCCAGGCCTGAGCTAAGAAGATTTTTCGGCATATTGGCTGCAAAATATGCGCATAAGATCTGTGAGATAAAGGTCGCCTGCGGCCATAAAAACCCAAAAGACTCAGCCTTAGGTTTTTGCCGACTGGCATTGCTAGCTGTAGATTTTTTCATTAATTCAATCCAATTCCTATCAAAATAAGTGAGACAAAACGGACAGACCGTTTTGTCTTGAGATAAATTTGGAATTTTTGATGGATTGACTGTATAATATTTCAAAACGAAGGAACAGGAAAGCGAGCGTAGTCATGATAGAGTTACTGGGGCCTGCAGGGTCCCTTGAGATGGTGGAGGCAGTTGCGCAATGCGGAGCTGATGCCGTATATGTAGGCGCCCTGGGCTTGAGCAGGCGCGACCCCAAGTATGAAATGACGCATGACCAGATCCGCCAGGCCTGTTTATTGGCCGCTAAGTACAACACCAGGATCATAGTCGCCTTAAACCTTGAGATAGACCCTGGCCTTCATCCGGCCGTACTGCGTAAAGTAGAGGATTATAAAAAGTGGGGCGTCGCCGGGATAGTCCTGAAGTTTCGCGATGTTATGGATGTTGTGCATCAGAGATTTTCCCAACTGCCTATTTATGCCAGTATCGGTTGTAACATAAGGCGCTATGAAGAGATGCTCCGGTATAAAGGGCTGATAACGCACGTGGCTATGAGCACTCTTATAGAACAGAAGGACGACGTATTGTCGTTTATCAGGGACGCGCACACCGCCGGGATGAAGGCCGAGATGCTGGTCCATGGCAACAGGTGCATTAACGGCGTAGGCGGATGCACTTTGTTTAAATACTTCCAGCCGGAATTCGTCGAGATCGAAAGCCGTGATACCGACGGGACGGTTACAAAAAAAATATTAGGCAACCCTGAGCGCGGCGGCGTCTGTTACAGGCCGTGCCTCGGGCTGGAAATGCCGGAGGTACGTAACAGGATACCTCCTGATGTGCTTAAAGGTGTAGCCAAAGAAGGCAATGTCGCTTTTACGATAAAGCCCCCGGAGTTGATAGATTATATGGCAGCCGGCATGGATGTTTTAAAAGTGCAGGGCAGGGAGTATTCGCTGGATCTGATAACAAGCCTTGTCAAAACTTATCGCAGTATGATCGATAAATTCCTGAAGTCCGGCGCAGATGCCGATGTGGCTCAGGAGGCGCAAGCCTTGTCTGAACTTGACCGCAGGCGCGACCTTGAGCGGCAGGAAAAGACAGAGGCCCTGCACAGGTCCTTTGAAACCGCCAGCCACCAAGACAGTTAGATGAATTTTAAAAATCCCCCGTCCGTACTACTTATCACCGTAGATTGTCTAAGGCCCGACCATCTCGGCTGTTATGGCTACAGCAGGCCGACCTCTCCCTGTATCGACGATATCGCTAAAAGGTCCGCCGTATTCACGCAGGCGATATCGCAGGGCACATACACCGTCTCGTCCTTGACCACGATGGCCACATCCAGCTACCTCTTTGAACATTATCTCTCAGAGAATGTACTTGGGGTAGAGCTCAACCCGTCTATCCCGACGCTCGCCGAGATATTTAAAAAAAATGGATATGACACGGCGTTCTTCGGGCCGTGGATGGCGGCTAATATCAAGGATTTTAACCGCGGTTTCGACGCCTTTGACCTGGGGACTATGGGTTTGAGCAGGTATTTTTTTGGAGGGTTGAAACGCTTGACGTCCGGCAGATACGACCCCGGCAGCGCCGAGGCATTGACGTCGAAGGCCATAAGGTGGATGCAAAAAAAGAGCGGCAAGCCTTTTTTTCTGTGGCTGCATTATTTCGACGCGCACGCCCCTTACAGGCCCAGGCCGCCGTATAACAGGATGTTCGTTGGCGACGGGCTGGGGACAGGACAGGGCCGGAAACCTTTTGTCGCAAGCCGGTTTTTGGGCGCGGGAGGCATACCACGATTTATTTCCGAGCGCGGTATAAGCGATGTCGATCACTACATAGCAAAATACGACGGGGCCATACGTTACGTAGACGGCCAGATAGGCCGCCTGAGCTCATTTTTAAAAAAGCGCGGGCTTTATGAAAATTCCGCTATCGCGCTTACAAGCGATCACGCGGAGTATCTGGGGGAACACGACCTTTACTTCTGCCACGGCGGCCTTCCGCTCGATACCCTTATACGCGTGCCATTGATCATCAAACCTCCGGCTGGCGCGCCCGAAGGCGCATTGACTATCGACAGGCAGGTGCAGTCTTTAGATATTACCCCTACCCTTTTAGGCATTGCGGGGATAAAGCACAGCACTCCTTTTAAGGGGCAAGACATATCCTGTGTTTTTCGCGGGGAAAAACTTGCGGATGATACAGGAGTTTTTTTCTGGGCGCGCCATATAGCCGCACTGCGCACGCCGGCTTTTAAGCTGATACTCTTGGACCGTGATAGGATAATCGCGCGCCTGGGATCAGCCAGGTCCGCTAAACCCACCCAGAGAAGCCGTAAATGGAAGACCGTTTTTCCGTTTCAGCTCGAGTATCTTTATAAGGAAGGCATACCCGCCTCTATTTTTTATGATCTGGCAAATGACGGGGCTGAAGTATCACCGAAGATAGACCGCCCGCAGGAGGCCGAGGGCCTGTATCCGGCCTTGAATGATTGGAAAGGCCGCGTATCGGAATTGCGCGGCGGGCCGTCGGAACATTTCAGCAGGGAGGTCCGCGAGAAGTTGAAGAGCCTCGGATATATACAATGAAAGATCTCTTAAAATACGCGAGGTTTTTTTTAGAGCTTGGGCCATATTTAAAACAGGCGTCCACCCTTGGCGGGTCAGAAGATATAATTGCCTCAAGGCTTGCGGCAAGGGAAGAGAATTTTCTCCTCTTATTGAAGAACGGCATCTTTGAGAACCCAAAGAGCCCCTACAAGGCCCTCTTTAACATTGCCAAATACTCATATTACGACGCGCAAAATACGGTCCGCCGCTTTGGCCTTGAAGGCGCCTTAGAGGCCTTCAGGCAGGACGGCATTTTTTTGAGCATAGACGAGTTCAAAGGTAAAAAGCCTTTAGACCGGCGCGGCCGCACGTTCATTTTCAATGAAAAAGATTTTTTTAACCCCTGCGTCAATTCATTTTACAGCGTAAAGAGCGGAGGCTCACGTTCCGCAGGCACCAATACCGAGATAAACCTTGGGTTCCTTGAGAAACGGTCCGTCTATTACCCATTGATGATAGATATGTTCGGCGTAAAAGATGCGGAGGCCGGTATATGGTTCCCGGGCCCGCCGCTGGGCGCCGGATTATTGCCCTTTTTACAATTTGCCAAATCCGGCAATATAGCCTCCAGATGGTTTACGCCCACACCCATCTGTTTTTCAAGAAGAGGCGGTTTGAAGATCATGGCTGCGGTCATGGCCCTCTATGGCATGAAATTCCCTTATCCGGAATTGGCAACGCTAGATGATGCCGAAAGGATAGCAGAGTGGATGGCTTCCGTCGTACGCAAAGGCCGCGGCCTGGTGTTTTTGACATATCCGTCCCTTGCTGTAAGGCTGTGTGAGGCCGCGGCCGGCAAGAATATAGATATAAGCGGCACGACCTTCTGGCTTGCAGGCGAGCCTATCACAGAAGCAAAGGCGCAGGTGATAGCCGGCCGAGGCTGCGCTATTATACCGATATACGCGTTCATGGAGCTGGGTCTCTTGGGTTTCGGCTGCCCGCAGAGGGCAAGCGTTGAGACCGTGCACCTTGCAAAAGATACCGTAGCGGTGATACAGCATAAAAAGGACTTGCCCGGGCTCGGGGCATCCCTTGATGCTTTTTTATTCAGTTCGATACTGCCCTCTTCGCCGAAGATACTCTTGAATGTGGAGAGCGGTGATTACGGGGTGATAGGACGGGCTTCCTGCGGATGCAGGGCAGCAAAGCTAGGGCTCGATATCACGATAAGCGATATCCAGAGCTTTGATAAATTGAATGCCGAAGGCATGACGCTGTTTATCGCCGACCTTGTGCCCATATTGGAGGATGTATTGCCGCGGGCCTTCGGAGGCGGGCCCCTGGATTACCAGCTCCTGGAAGAAGAAAGCGGCAATAAGACGGTCATAAATCTGTGCGTAAGCCCGTCCGTAGGAGATATAGACGAACAGAAACTGCTGGGCACGGTCTTATCGGAATTAAAAAAGATCTCGCGCCACACCCTGCCTATGGCACAGTTGTGGGCCGCGGCCAGCACCCTTAAAATAAAAAGGGCCCTGCCGCAGGCGACACGGAGCAGTAAAATATACCCTTTGTTCATCAAACAGGAGAAGACATGAAATACGCCGTATGTACTAATTTCGCAGACGACCTGATACCCAGGCTGGAAAATAAAAAGGACATACTATATATTTACGGTAAGCTTACGTCGGATTTTGTAGGCGGCGGCAGGGCATCCTACATGATGCCTTTGGTCAATAAGCGCAAGGTTGCCCAGCATGTCGCACAGGCGCATAAGGACGGCTTAAAATTCAACTACCTGCTGAACTCAGCCTGCATGGGGAACAATGAGTTCACCATAGCCGGCCAGAGGCAGATAAGAAGACTGCTCGACTGGATAGAGTCGATAGGCGTCGACTCTGTTACAGTCGCTATTCCCTATCTTGCCAGGATGATCAAGAAACATCATCCGCGGCTGGGGATAAATGTGTCGACTTTTGACTATGTGGATACGGTCGTAAAGGCCCGTGCCTGGGAAGACCTTGGCGTAGACGGCATAGTGCTTCCCAACACGCTATTAAACCGCGACTTTGAGGCATTGAGAAAGTTCCGCAAACACCTGAAGTGTAAGATACAGCTTTTAGCCAATAATGCGTGCCTGTTCGGATGCCACTGTGTGGGATACCACAAGGTGATAATGTCACACGGCTCGCAATCTTCGGACATCTCAGGCGGGTATGTGCTGGATTATTGCGCTTTAAGCTGCCGTTATCAGAGGTTCGTTGACCCCGTTAATTTTATACGCTCAGATTGGATACGGCCCGAGGACGTCGGCCATTACGAAGACCTGGGTATCGACGCATTAAAGATAATAGGCCGCGCCAGGAACACGGATTTTATCGTCAAGGCATATGATGCGTATTCGAAGAGGAGTTATGACGGCAACCTGCTTGATATCGTGGCGCATCCTTATGGCGAAAAGAGAAAGCGCACGGCACATACAGTGCTGCGCGGCCTGCTATACGCGGCAAGGTTCCATCTGAGGAACCCGTTCTATCTGAAAAAGATGATAAAGTCTTTCCCCGATTTCGAGGTCTATCTCGACAATAAAAAACTCGACGGGTTCCTTGATTATTTCGTCAACGGCCATTGTCAGAAAGACCCTTGCGACGGCTGCAGTTGGTGCGCGCAGGCGGCCGATAAAGCCTTAAAGATAGATGAGACGTACAGGCAGGGATTTCTGAATGTCTATAAGAAGGTCCTAGATGAGCTTGCAGAAGGAAAACCCTTTAAGTATTTTTAAAGGTCAAAGAGACCCCCGCCTTTGATCCGTAGAACTGCGTGGAAAGGCCTGGGTTGCTTTGTATAAGCGAGAGGAACTCTTTTAAGTGGCTTTTAAGATTTGCGGTGTTGTGGGCGGAAAATAATCCTCCCGGCGCCAGGCGCGGCAGGGACATCCGGAACAAAGGCGCGTAATCTTCTTTTTCAGCGTCGAGAAATATAAAATCGAAGGGGCCTTTGTCAAGCGCCGGGAAGTCAAAGGCGTTGCCGCGCCAGACTTCGATGACCTTTGCCAGCCCCTCTTTTTTAAAGAGCTCTTCGGCCTGTTTGCACAGCCGCCTGTCCGCTTCTATGGTCGTAAGCATGCCGCCTGTTTTTTGCATTGCCCGGCCGAACCACACGGAAGATACGCCTTCGCCGGTGCCGAATTCCAGGCCTTTTTTAAGGCCGTGTTTTACTATTAAGTCATGCAGCATTTCGCCTTCGGCAGGGGTTATGGGGTGGATAGGGCGGTGCAGTATGTTGCTTCTGATAAACAGCCGCATGTTGGATCGAATGTTCGTGAATTTTCGCATGAGTCCAATATATACCACTTCACTATGATTGTAAAGGGACGCGTTCTTTATCGACTATGAGATTTTCAGTTCCCACAAATTTCAGCGAAGGTTTTTTGGACAGGCTGCCTGCGGGGAGTGTGGCGTCTGTTTACGGTAAATTACCGCAAGATTGTGTCGGAGGGGGCAGGCCGTCTTTCATGCTGCCGGCTGTTTCCCGTGCCGGCCTAAAAAAGCACGTCGAGGATATACACAAGAGGGGGCTTTTATTCAACTATTTATTGAACGCTGCCTGCCTAGGTAACGCGGAGTTTACGCCTGGAGGGCGCCGGCAGATCAGGTCTTTACTGGATTGGCTGGTGCAGATAAAGGCCGATTCTGTGACAGTGGCCGTCCCTTATCTGGCTCAATTGATAAAAAAACATTATCCGCGGTTAAGGCTCTATGTCTCTAGTTTTGCCAATATCAATTCCCTGCCAAAAGCGCTGTTCTGGCAGGATATGGGCGCTGATCTTATAGTGCTTGAGCCTACATCTGTAAATAGGGATTTTGATACTTTGCGCTCGATAAGAAAAGGCATAAGATGCGGCCTGGAGCTGGTCGCAAATAACGCCTGCCTCCTGAATTGTCCTTTTAACGAGTATCACCAGAAGATAAACGCCCACGCATCACGAGGGCATAGCGCTTTAGGGCATGCGGCCGCGAATTTTTGCAGCCTGAACTGCAAGTTCTTAAGGCTCAAAGACCCGGTTAATTTTATATGTTCGGATTGGATAAGGCCTGAGGACGCGCATTACTACGAGGAGGCAGGCATCGATTCCTTGAAGATCGCAGGCAGGGCAAGAGGCGCGGATTTTATCTTAAAGGCCCTCGGCGCATATATCGATAAGGGGTATAAAGGTAATCTTGCGGACCTGTTCCCATTTTTCTACGGTAACGGCGCACCTGTTGTCTCCGGCGAAAAGAAGGAGATGCTGGGCAGGGCTTTACGTTATTTCCCGCGGCTCTTAGGTGCAGGGTTCTTACTTAATTTAAAGATAACAAGGGCTTTATCCGAGTTTGAGGTATATATAGACAATGCGGCATTGGACGGGTTTTTGGAGTTTTTTGTACAGGGTGGTTGCAAAAAAAAGGCGGACAGCCGGGCGTGCGGTCATTGCAGGGAGTTTGCCAAGCGTGCTGTCAGATTTCCAGAGGGGTTTTCGAAGGATAGCCTGCTCTCTAAGTATGAGGAATTATTGAATGCATAAAAGGGCAAATATAGTTTTTCTCGTTCTCTTGTTTTCAGCAGCCTGTTTTCTGCGCATGGCAGGACTTGGCGAGCGGGACTTATGGCACGATGAGGCATTTACGTATTTTTGTTCGACAGAGGCGTCCGTCTCTAACCACACGCCCTATTACGATGTTTATGAGCCTCCGCTCTACAGGTCATTTATGAAGGTGTGGCTAAAGGCTACAGGATGGACGTCGGAGGCCGGCCTGCGTTTTCCGTCGGCAATATTCAGCATCTTATCGCTTTTTTTGTTCTATCGCCTGGCGTTATACCTGGCAGGGCCGGGCGTAGCCCTGGCAGGGCTGGTAGTCCTGGCGTTTTCGCCCCTGCATATCTGGTACGCGCAGGAGGCCAGGGCCTACTCGCTATATTGCCTGGAGGCATTGGCTGCGGTATTTTTCTTTTTAAAAGCGCTGCGTGAAGGCAGGCTTGTTTTTTGGATGGCTACGGCTGCCTTCTCTCTTTTGGCGCTATATACGAATTATTTTTCGGCCATGCTGATCCTCTCTCAATTTTGCGTTTTGCTAATTGTAAGAGAATATAGGAAAAAGCTGATCCCATGGCTATGTTGCATGTTTATTGTCCTGGTCGGATACGCGCCGCAACTGACGGCCTTTTTTAATAAAGTCCTTCTCATGCGCCGCGGGTTCTGGTGGCTGACACCTCCCGAGGGCGCCGGCACGGTCGCCGTGACATTCAAGAATTTTTTCGCGGGTTACAGCGCCCAATATGACCATTTTTCATCCGTCCTGGTGTTTATCGCCCTGCTTTTTTTCTTCGGCGTCTTGAGCCTGGCTAAAGAAAAGCCTGATGCCTTGAAGATACTTTTGTCCCTGGTCGTTGTGCCGATGGCGCTGGCGGTGTTATTGTCTAAAGCAGGCATACAGGTATATTTAGACAGGCAGTTCATCGTCTATTCGCCGTTCTTTTACCTTATCCTCGCGCGCGGGTGGCTGGCCCTGCCCGGCGGAAGTATCAGCAGGATAGGCGGTTTTGTGATATACCTTATACTTATAGGCTCGGCCCTGGCGAATTATTATGCCGGCACGCCGACTGCCGCCGATCTCGAGCATAACGCCAGAGGCTACGTGAAGAAGCCTGTGCGGCCTATAGCCGAATACCTGGAGAAAAATTACAAAGACGGGGACGCGATAGGATTTTCGAATTCCAGCGTATCGATGTCGCTGAAGTATTATTGGCGCAGGCCGGATGTCGCGCCTGAGGTGTTTTACATCTGCCCGGATGTGGAGAAAGATTATTATTTTAAACAAAAGAGCGCCTATGGCAAGACAAGGACCGTGCGCCAGAGGAAATTTTTCTTTAATTCTGATGACCCAAGGCAGTTGGCGCGCATACGGGCGTCGCGCCTTTGGCTGGTGAATTGTCCGTGGGGACAGGAGGACATCGGCCCGACCGCGCAAAAAGCTGTAACGGCGCTCAGCCCTGCTTACGTGCCGTCTGAAACCGCGGCCTTCGGATATTGTTCGGTCATTTTACTAGAGAGACGGAGATAGAAGTATATGCGCCTGGTTTGCCGTAATATTTCAAAATCGTTTACCGCCCAGTCAAAAGAGGCGCGAGTGTTGAATGGCATCGACCTTAGCGTAAGCGGCAGGGAATTTGTTTCTATCGTGGGCCCTAGCGGCTGCGGGAAGACCACGCTCTTGCGTATCATGGCAGGGCTGACCGAGCCTACAAGCGGGGAAGTCGTTTGCGAGGACACAGGTGACGGCATGGGCCCCATACGCATGGTATTCCAGGATTCAGGCGTATTCCCGTGGATGAACGTCGTTGATAATATAGCCTTCGGGATGCAGGAGCCGGGGCTGGACAGAAAAGATAAAAATAAGCGCGCGTTGGAACTCGCGGAGAAGGTGGGGATACAAAAATCAGCGCTGCTCTATCCGCACCAGTTGTCTGTCGGCATGAAAAAGATGGTCGGCTTATTGCGCGCGTTGGCGAGCAGTCCGAGCGTATTGCTTTTGGATGAGCCGTTGTCCTCAATAGATATTTACGTCAAAGAGATACTGCGAAAAGAGATCTTGACTATCTGGCAGGATAACCCAATAGCTATGGTTCACGTAACGCATGATATAGAAGAGGCTTTGGCCCTGGCTGATAGGATATTCGTTATTTCAGGCGTTCCTGGGAGCATATGCAGGGAGTTTTCAGTGCCGCTGCCAAGGCCCCGCGGCAGTGAGGCGCTTGACTCAGGCATCTTGCGCTCCATGAAGAAAGAGATATGGGATATCTTTAAGGTCGAGATAGAGCGGCGCGTGAGCAAGGGGATAATATGAGCGCGAAGATTTTTTATTATGATCACCGGAGTCGCGCGAATAAACAGAGGGCTCTCTCCGCAGGTATTTTTTACTTGGCTGTCGTTATTTTCTGGGAGGTGGCGTCGCGCACCGGCCTTATTCAATCTCCATTCTTTCCTCCGCCGTCGAAGATATTTTTTACTTTCTTGTCTTATTTATCTTCTGTCCAATGGCGTGTGTATTTTTGGTCTACTTTTTCCAGGTTTATCGCGGCATTTATCCCGGGCGCCATCCTCGGCGTATGCTGCGGCTGGCTTTTTGGTTTGAACCGCTCCTTAAAATTACTCGTTGGGCCCGTTATCGCCACGCTTTACTTTATTCCTAAGCTCTGGCTGCTCTTACCGCTTTTATTCCTCTTTGATAAAGCGTGGTTATTGAATATCCTTCCTCCGCTGCTTTTGGTGTTCGTTACCATGGCCGGCAGCGCTCTATTGAGCACCGAAGGCATAGAACAAACTTATTTTGATATAAGCCGCAACTACGGCGCTGGCCGGAGCATAATATTCAAGGATGTCGTATTGCCCGCTACTTTACCGCAAATATATATGCATCTACAGATAGCGGTGCTTCTGAGTCTGCGCATTATCATCGTGTTTGAAGTTTTTACCCAGGCATCTGAAGGCCTGGGGGCTTTCGTATGGCAGGGATGGAAATATTCCAAGTATGAAGATATCTGGGTCGGCCTGCTTTCGGTTTTTGTCATGGCCCTGGTTATCTCCGTACCGGCAAAATTATTCAAAAAGATCCTCATTCCCTGGAGATGACATAAAGATGGCCGCGACCTTAGAAGTAACGACAAAGATAGGGTGTAAAAACGCATGTATCTATTGCGCGCAGGACAAACTCGCCCTTACCTATAGCCGGAAAAGCGATGTTGTCTGCATGAGCCTGGATACGTTTAAGAGGTGTATAGATAAGGTGCCGGCTGGGGTAAATATAAATTTCTCCGGGATGTGCGAGCCCTGGCTGAACCCGGAATGCACTGCCATGTTGTTGTATGCTCATCAGAAGGGCCACAGGATCGCTGTTTTTACTACTCTTGCAGGTATGCGGTTGTCGGATATTGATCTATTCGAATCGGTGCCATTTTTGGATTTTTTTGTGCATCTGCCATGCGAAGAAGGAAAAGAGAACATGGCAATAGACAAAGATTATTTAAATTTGTTAACGAGTGTGGTTGAAAGCAGTATTGTTAATTTATCATTCAGGCTTCACGGAGAGGTTCTTCCCTCCAAAATAGGATCAATAATTGCCTCTAGGAGCAAAGATGTGATCCGGCCTCCGCTGACTAACAGGGCAGGGAGTGTGAAGGCAGAGGGTATTCGCGGCCTCAAGCCGCGCCGAAAAAGTTATGGTTGCCTTCGGAATTTACGTCATAACGTTCTATTGCCGAACGGAGATGTAGTATTATGCTGTATGGATTTTGGAATGAAGCACGTCCTGGGGAACTTACTGGTATCGGATTACTTGTCTTTATTCTCCGGCGTAGAATTCCTGAAAGTAAAGGGCAACCTAAAGCAAGACTATGGGGATATTCTGTGCAACAGATGTGACGGCTTCAGCTACAACTCGATTTTATCGTTTAGGACCTTATTTTATTTTTTAGTACGGCTGGGTGATGTCCGTAGCCTTAGGTATCTGCGCAGGGAAGCTGTAAGGTATTTAAGTTTCTTTAGAAAATAGAATAAAGGTTTTTAAACCCCGGAAGCATTACAGACGCAGGAGGGTGATCTGATATGAAGAGAGCCGATGTGCTGCCTATATTTTTTATCATCTTTATCGTATGTGTGGCGTCGGCGCCACTTTTTAAGAATATTACGAATATCAACGGAGATATGGATTTATTGCAAAACTTATCCTTGGATAGGTCTTTCGTATTGTCTGTTCGGCAATTCCGTCAGTTTCCTTTAAGGAGTTTTTATTTTGGCGGGGGTTATCCTCTGGTGGCCCATCCGCACGATGGTTCTTTGAGCCCCTTGATCCTGCTCTCCCTTCTTTTCGGGGAAGTGGTGGGATTAAAGCTTAAGATATTTTTTTATTATCTTACAGGAGCGTTGGGCATGTATTATTTGGCGCGCCGCGTGCTTAACTATAATAATCTGGGGGCTGTTTTTTCCAGCATTACGTTTTTCCTTGGAGGTTTTCTTTACAGGATAACCCTTGTCCGTACCTACACGAAGATAGATTATTTTCTCCTGCCGCTTCTTTTTGCCTTCTTTCTGCGCAGCCGTCAGGATAGGATGTACCTTTTCTCGGCCTCTGCTGTAATGACGCTTCTTTTTATGCAGGCCGGCCCTGATTCCATTGTGATACTTTTATTCTTGTTCCTTTTTGCCCTGATAGAGCCTCTTGGCTTCAAAGACAATAGATTATCTTTCGATTGCACTTATCTGAAAAACCTTTTTTTTATCTGTTGTCTTGTATTCCTTCTTGGTGCGGTCAAGCTGTTACCCATGCTGGAATTACTGCAGGCGAATCCCCGCAATATAGGAGAGTATACAGAGCTTAAGCAGCCGTTCAATTTCCTTGCGCTACTTAAGAATTCTTTCTGCGTAAGATATCCTGCTTACGATATTTTTAAGCGGGGCGTATATTTTCCATTCTATCTAGGTTATTTCCCTGTGGCGCTTGTCGTTTTTAGCCTAGTGGCTTTTTGGAGTAAAAATAGGCATTACGGTATACTACTTGTACTTTTTCTTATCCTTGGCCTTGGCGTTAATGCCCCTGTGGATATTTTTAAGATGTTCTGGCATCTGCCGTTATTTAATTCAATAGACAGGCCTTTCAGGTATTTTTTTCACATTGCTGTCTTTTTGGCCGCGCTACTTGGCGGAGGGTCTTTTTTTATCGTTGGTAAAATAAAGAGGCCCAAGATAGCGGCTGTCGCTGTTCTCTTTGGCTTTCTTGCGGTTGTTGCTACTACGGCTGATCTTTTGTGGGCCAATGGCGTGTGGCACATGGATGTCTTTCCGCTCAAGCCGATAGCCGAAAATGCGCAACGCCCTTTTTACCAAATTAAGAACCTTAAGCCAAAAAGGAGCTTTCTGCCGGGACATTTAAGGGCGAAAGGCATTTTTCCTCAAAGGTCGTGGGAGTGGACATGGCCTTCGCAGTATGAGCTGATGCTGAACAATATAGGTAAAATAAATTGGTACGGCAATCTTCCGTTGGCTGAATCCGCGGAACCCCGGTATTATCTTGATTCCGATGATGAGAGCGCGAAGAAAGATTCTTTAGGCCTTTCTGAGTATACATGGTATCCCAATCCACGGTATAAAGGAGAGGTGTATTTTCTTGAGGGTGGAAAGAACACGGCTGATCTCGAATATTTCAGCCCTAACAAGATCGTTGTGAAGGCTGGCGTTATTGAGCCCGGCACTCTTGTTATTAATCAAAATTATGATAAGTATTGGAAAGCGGATAAGGGCGATATTATTGATCAGGATGGCCTCTTGGCTTTGCGCCTGAGTTCAAGAGGGGGCTATAATATAACTTTTGTGTATAGGCACAAGGCTTTCTTTTTCGGCCTCGTCGTAAGTTTTGCGTCTATGCTAAGCATGGTGATCATGGCGCTTAGGATGCGGAAGAATAGATGACTCAGGCCGCTTTTAAAAAAAGTCTTTCCATTGTTTTGCCGGTATATAACGAGCAGGACAATATTTCATATGTAGTCTCGCGAATAAATAAAGTCTTTTCTTCCGAAGTATTTAATTTTGAGATAATAGCCGTAGATGACGGATCTACGGATAGGACCCCTGATATTCTAAAGGGCCTACAGTCATCGAAAGATAATTTTAGGGTAATAACTCATCAAAAAAATAAAGGTTATGGTTCTGCTTTGCTTTCAGGTTTTGCAGAGGCTTCAAAAGAATGGGTCTTTATGATGGATGCGGACGGCCAATTTGATGCTGTAGATTCGTTTAGGCTTTTTGCGCATGCCGCTGACGCTGACATCGTTTGTGGATTTCGCGTGAAAAGAAGGGACTCATTTTTAAGGCGCTTTCTCGGCTATTTGAGTATTTTTTTTATAAGGTTTTTATTCGGGATATCCTTAAAAGATATAAAATGCGGCTTTAAGCTGTTGCGCCGGGCTGCCTTAACGAAAATGATGCCCGTTATTAGCGCCACAACCGGCATGATCAATGTTGAAATTGTCCTCCTTGCGAAGAAATACCGTTTGAGAGTGAAAGAGGCCGGTGTCAGCCATTTTCCTAGGTTACACGGTAAGCAGAAAGGTGTTAGGTTTTTCTCTATCCTTAGATCGTCTCTTGAAGTTTTCCGCCTAAAATGTAAGTTACATACGTAACTCATTGTAATGCCGTTACTTATGTGTCTAAAATAATGTAATTGCGGAAGGGGTTGATTCGCCAGGCAGTTGAAATAGGGCGGGTTGGTTTGGGACGGTTGGTAAATTGAGAAAGAACGGTCTGGCCGGTTTGTCTCAGTTGGTGTATGTGGCGGGTTTAGAGTAGTTTGTGCAAAAAAAACGAGTAATTTTGTCATTGTTTTTTTTGTCCGGTATGTGATATAATCATGGTGGAAATAAAAAAGGATCGCCATGAATATTAAAAGATTGAAAATATTACCTCTTGGATTAGCCGCGTTAGCCGCGGCTATTTTTTTTGTAGGCCCTGGCGTGGCCTCGGTAGGAACTCCCCGTACTTGGACATCACAGCAGGATTTTACAAATAATAACGGCGACACAGGTAATACCACTAGTTCACAAGTGGTACTTACACCAGGAGGCGATGTTACGCTTCAGGGCGTTATGCAATGGATGAAGCAAGGAGGCGGCTCGGGTTCAGAAATACTGAGCAGTACAGAAGACTTCTACTTTTATGTTAACAATGAAAAGAAGGACGCGCAGATACTTTTTGATTCTACAGGTAAGCCGCATATATTTTGGATGGGGCATCAAACAAGTGACCCAAGAAATTTGTGTTATACCCGCTGGAACGGCAGCGCATGGACCAAGGCAGACGGTGCTACTCCCGGTTATGATGTTATCGGGCAAATAAAATGGTATGTAGCGGATAGCGTTAATTTTATCGTTAGGTTAGACAGTTCTGACCTGCCTCATATCCTAGTCGCGCATACGGCTTCAAATGCGTATGTAGGATATAAACGCAGGGTGGGCGCGGTCTGGAAGAATGCTGCTGGAACAACTGACCTTGGTACTGGCTTTGAAACATTGTTTGCCGATGGCGCCGGCCATTATCGAGTTAATATGCTGCTTGACAGCAACAATAGGCCCCACGTTATATATGAGGATTTTCTTTCTTCAACATCCTCGCTGATTTATTATCAAGAATTCAATGGCACCACCTGGACAAAGGCAGATGGAGCGACGGCCGGCAGGGATCAGATCAATATATCTTCCGGTCACCATAAGAGTACGAACTTATTGTTGGATTCATCAGGCAAGCCGCATATAGCATGGAGGTATAGTGACAGCACAAATAGTATATATGATATTTATTATACGCGTTGGAGCGGTTCTGCCTGGGTAAAGGCTGACGGCACAGAGGGCCAGGATAATGTCAGCAATACCCCAGCTGCTGTGTCTGATTATCCCGAGTTTATTCTTGACAATAACGGTGCTCCGAGAATTGTATGGCTAGATGGGACAAGTTTGAAATATAGCTGGTGGAACGGCTCGGCTTGGTCTATGGCTAGCGGCTCAGCCGGAGCAGATACCATAGCTTCTAACTCAAGGGGATTTAGTTTCAAGTTGGATAGCTCCAATAGGCCGCGCATAGCCTGGACAATCAGCGTCTTTGAAGACCTATCCTATACGCAGTGGAACGGCACAGCCTGGACAAAAGCTGATAATGTGACAGCAGGCAACGATACGCCAATTGCAGATACCCCGGGTGGCGATTGGTATGTCAGATTAGAGCTGGATGCTTCCGGGTATCCTGTCCTTGTATGGGATACGGCAGGCTGGGGGTGGACAGGCGTGTATGATGCTTACGGTCAACCCATTTATGACTATATAATGAATTATCCTGATCCTGCTTATACTAGGTGGGATGGCTCCAATTGGAAAAAGGCAGATGGCACAGCAGGTTACGATGTTTTGGAAAGCGTGATTGATACAATGTATTTTGTAACAGATTTTTCTATTAATCCTTCGACCGGTTTACCGCATATTCTTTTTACACGCCACAAGGGCCCAGGTTCATACCAGAAAGAGCTCAAGCATATTACTTATGGTTCCGGTTCATATCTTACGCCGGGAACAATAGGCGGCAGTGCCGCAAGCATTGGCCTGCGTTATGATGTTGACCCAGGTGCTGCAAATGATGTGCGCGCAAGGTGGACTTCTCTTGATTGGAGTCCTATCAGTTTCCCGGGGAACGCCACTTCATCTTATGCCGTAAAATTCAAGATACGCGGCGCGGATACAACAGATGGCCTTAGTTCCGCTGGTTGGTATGGCCCTGGCGGAGCCACCACAGTCGATAATTGGGCATCCGGCCACTACTTCGGCCAGGTATATGGTTCTGTTGAGACGTCCAAGACAATACCTGCTGCCATAGGAGGTACGCGGTATGCGGATATACTTGTGCGTCTTGAATCAAGCGGCGCAGGCACGCCAACACTTGGTTCCGTTACATTAAATTATGAGACACTTGACGCCCCATTGGTTGGCAGTCTTACACAATACAGGGCGGACGGCATAACAGAGGTTTTGCAGGGCGGGCTAGCAGGAGCTGATGTGGTATTAAAGGCATCCGGCTTAAGCGGTTTGTCTGATTCGACTAATGTATTGGCGGAGTTTGAAATAGCGGAGTACAGCCCTACCAACATGCCGTTCAGCAATATCGGTACGGATGGTTCTGTTATTTCAGGAGGAATTAGTTCTGCCATCATTTCCGGCGGTTTTGTGGAAGGCAGGACATATAAGTGGCATGCGCGTGTAAGGGACGCGCAGGGCAGGACATCGGGATGGACAAATTATGAGTCCGGTGTGCCTACTGACCCGGATTTTGAAACAGGGGATATGACCGCGCCTACTGTCACGGCCCTCTTTATAACGGTAACAGGTGCCACAGGTAACGGCGGCGTATTCAAGGGCGGGAATACGATAACGGTAAGCTGGGACAATTCAGTATTGGGCGATAATAATGCGGATATTTCAAGTGTAACAGTAGATTTCTCCCAGTTTGGCGGAAACTCTGCCGCCCTTGCTGCAAATGCAGGTAACGTCTGGTCAGCAAGCTATGCCCTGCCGGGCGGCGTGAATTATTCAAATAAGAAAGTATCCGTTAAAGCGATAGATGCAATGAATAATAATACCACTACGCAGGATGCGGATGCCTACAGCATTGACACAACCTCGCCTGCAGTAACAGCTGCAAAGATTGCAGTTTCCGGCAACACAGGCGTAGCAGGAAAGTTCAAGACAGGCGACACCGTAACAGTGAGCTGGGACAATACCGCCTCAGGTGATAACAATGCTGATATTTCAAGCGTCACAGTTGACTTCTCTCAGTTCGGAGGAGGTGCGGCCGTATCTGCCAGTAACTCAAGCAATACCTGGACAGCCACGTATCTTTTGCCTGCCGGCCAGAATTTAACTGCAAAGAAAGTATCTGTTACCGCGACAGATACAGCAGGCAATACTCCTACAACAACGCAGGATGATACGGCTTTTAATGTTGACACGACCTCTCCTATAGTAACAGCTGCAAAGATCGCAGTCTTAGGCAACAATGGATTAAACGGCTCATTTTCATCAGGCGACACCGTAACAGTAAGCTGGGACAATACCGCCTCAGGTGATAACAATGCTGATATTTCAAGCGTCACAGTTGACTTCTCTCAGTTCGGAGGAGGTGCGGCCGTAGCTGCCTTACCCTCAAGCAATACCTGGACAGCCACGTATCTTTTGCCGGCGGATGTTGATCTGTCAAATAAGAAGGCATCTGTAACAGCAGCGGATGTTTCGGGCAATATTACAACAACACAGGATGATACAGCTTATAACGTAGATACCAAGCTGCCTGATGCTCCGACAGGGCTTGTCTTTACGCCTGCAGGCGGAACGGTTGTAGCAGACTATGTTAACAGTACAAATACCGGATTTACGGTTGGTTTTACCTCGCCTGGAGCTGAATATGCAGGAACAGCCCACCTATATCTGGGTGGAAGCCTTTTGGCAACAGATGTTACTGCGTCTGTGGCCCAGGGAGCGACACAATACACATTGACCGGAAATGCCCAGTCGATTACGGACCTTGGTGCAGATGGCGCAAAGACGCTGACAGTAAAGATCCTTGACAGCGCGGGCAACACAGGCACTGAGTCCGTGGGCGTAAACGCCACAAAGGACACGATTGTGCCAAGCGGCGGCTCCGTATCTTATACGAATAATGCCATATCCTATGCTCTTGGCGCAGATATCACCCTGGTAAACGGAAACGACGCATCTGGTATTGCTTCAAGGGTGCTGGTCAGGGCAGGCAAGGATTTTGCAAATGACACGGTAAGCGGTGCATTTGTCGACGGAGATTTTACTGCGACCGTTGCCACAGACCCGGTTTCATTGACACCTTATCCTGACGCAACTATCCAGGTAGGCAAGGCATACAAATATAGGTATGTAGAGACTGACAACGCAGGCAATGCGGCTACTTATGCATCAGCAAACACGATTAAGTTTTTTGGAGACATAGCTTCTTATGCCATGCAGCCGGATTGGCCTGCTGCACCTACTGTGGCGGCCGGCGGCGAACTATTAGGATTTGCTAAGTATGTAGTTACCAGAAAAGATGCGTTTGCCAACTCGGTGAGCGCAGGCAGCAACACGGCTTATCTATATTATACAAAGACAGCGGGAGGCAACCGCGTAGTCCAGATACAGGAATTCAGGGCTACAGAGAACGGTTCCGCCATTACTTCTATTGATATAACCCCGGGCAATTCAACCGTGGATTTCTGGTATTATGAGGAGTTGATGGGTGCGTTCACTATAACGGTGTCAGATAATGCCGAGGCCCCGGACGGTGCAACAGGCTTGGCGGATGCCACTGATTCCATAAATGTAGCGCATGGCGCGCCTGACCACTTAGGAGGGTTCGCCGGCGGGACGGTGCCGGCCCAGGTATATGCCGGACAGGAATTCACCCTGCCTGTGTTAAAGGCAGTGGATGCCTACCGCAACTTGTTAAATGACTCGTATGGCGCGACCCCGTATTCCGGCGCAAAGACCATTACCTATATATTTACAGGCACGCCTGACGCTCCCAATGCCGCGACAAGCGGATATTATGATAGCTGGACTACCTCGGTTAATTTTACGAACGGTCTCTCCGATACTGTGGGCACCCCGCTTCTTACTACTTTATACCGCGCACAGTCAGGGGTGACGATAACGCCATCGTCTACTGTCAGCCAGGGCGGGGAATTTCCTGATGAACCCATAGTGGAAAACCAGAGTTCCGACGCTATGGAGATCCTTCCGATAGCCCCGGACTACCTGGAATTCATGCAACAGCCTTCCGTAGAGTCGGTCATAAATACCGCTTTGGAGCAGCAGCCTATTATCGAGACCAGGGACTTTTACGGCAATAAGAACCCTGGGGTATTTTCAGTAACACTTTATGATTCCACATCAGGGGTAACTTTCAGCGACGGCGACGGCGCGTTGTCTGCGGACGCCAACCCGCTGGATACCATAGCTGGTACTGCGACGTTCGGAGGAGTGCGTTACAACCTGCCTGGCACCATATATCTATACGCAGAGGTGTCCGGCATATCACCTGCGTTCTCTAATGCCATAGCATTCGTGACAGGTGCCTCAAGCTCGGTCGAGGCCGCTCTAGCGCCGGTAACGAACTTCAGCCTAATACCTGCCAAAGATACCGAGGCCGATAAATTCTCGGTCCTTAAATTTAAGGTAAACGATAAAGGCGGAGATGTCATACCTACCCTTATAGACAGGATAGAGGTGGTGATAGGCGGCTCCGGGGCAAACGCGTCCACAGACATAGCCTGGGCCGAGCTTTTGGCAGACGGTGTGCGCATAGCCACAGCGAGCGGCGCGTCAATAACCAATACCGCTCTTATATTCGGCGGCACGCGTAACGGAGATTCTATCGCCGCCTTGCACTCCGTGCCGGATAACACGACGGTGGAATACACGGTAAATATTTATATGAAACCAAGCAAGCTTACCGCCATAGACGGCAATACTTATACATTCGGCATCGATACCGCTAATGTCTATTCTGATACAGGCCTTTCTTCAGGCATAGGTGGCGCAAGTGGCCAGGTGGCGACCGTTACCGGCACTATTACCGTGGTCGCCTCGCACCTTGAGATATTGAGGGCCGCTGATGACGCCGCATCTATCTCCGTCAACGCAGGGGCGTCTACCGATATTAAATTGCGCGCAGTAGATCCCAACAATAATATAGACCGTGATTACGGCGGTACCCATACGTTTAAATTTTCCGGCCTTGGTCCGGTCGGCGGCAATAATCCTTTAGCGTACGGGGCCGTATTTGGTAATAGCAAGACATTCAGTTTTACGACTGGCACTTCAGTAACAGGCGCGCTCGTAGCTTATAAGAAAGAAGCCGCCTCTGTCAGCATGGTGGAATATGAGGTCGATGGTGTTACCCCCAAGGCTTACCTTAGTATGCCTCTTGCCGTGGATGTTGCTGCAGGCTCAGCTTCCATGATAGGCGTATCCAGCGGCAATAACCAGACAGGCGCGGTCAACGGGCCTCTTATCAATTCTCTGATCGCATTGGTATCTGATGCTTACGGCAACCCCGCGCAGGGTGTTAACGTGTCTTTTGCCACGGGTTCTTATCCGGGCGGGGCGACTGGTTATTCCGTAACACCTTTGTCTGCGTCCAGTAGTGCCAGCGGCCTGGTGTCCACAGCATTTACCTTAGGTAATTTAGAGGGAACATACACAGCCACAGCGACATCAGCGGGCCTGACAGGTTCGCCCCTCACATTCACGGCCTCAGCGCTTGCCCCTACGGCTATGAATATAGTCAGCGGTACCCCGCAGAGCGACAAGAAGGTGACAGAGGCGTGCGCGCCCTTCGTGGTAGAGATAATGGCAGGCGCTTCGCCTGTGCCGAACGCCACCGTTAATTTCAGTATTACAAGCGTTCCGTCAGGCGCGGCAGGTCAGGTATTATCAGCGGCGTCGGCTGTGACGGACTCTTCCGGCCGGGCGTCGACCGTTCTTACACTAGGCGATAAGATCGGGACTTATACCGTCCGTGCCTCCTATAGTTCTTATGTCCAGGATTTTACGGTCAACTCGCAGCCCGGCGTGCCTTATAAGGTGGTATTGACAGGCCCGAGCTCGGTAAAAGCAGGTGAGATGTCAACGGCATTCGCCTTATCTGTCCAGGATGAGCACAGTAACTACAGCCCTGTGGATACCAATACGGTCTTTAATCTATCCATGGCGCCTTCCGTCACCGGGGTGTTTTATACTGATGCCGCAGGCCTAAACCCTGTTGCAGGCGGCCAGATAACCATAAATTTCGGCTCAAGCAATATAAATCTTTATTATAAAGATGATGTTACTGCCAGCCTTACCATAGGCGCCTCTTATGCAAGCGGACAAACCGGATTGACCGTAACTGCGGACGGCTTACCATTCACTGTCATACCGGCGGATGTCGGATACTTCACGGTTACAGGCAGTACAGCGGTTATGGATGCAGGCAGCACCCGTGCTATCACCGTTACGGCTTATGATCTACAGGGTAATGTAAAGACCGATTACGCGGGCAGTATAAATGTTGTTTTCTCAGGGGCCGATCCTTCGCCTTCGCCAAGCAGTCAGGCGCCGACAGTAAACGGCACGCTTTTCGGCACCTCGACCGCCCTTACTTTTGCAAATGGCGAGGCAACAGGGACCTTGGCGCTTTATAAGGCACAGACGGTAACCATAAAGGCAACCGCGGGCTCCACGACTACGCCTGACCTTAATGACTTATCTTTTGTTGTTAGGCATATTGCCGTAAACCATCTGAAATTCGGCGCTAACCTGCCCACGCCGCAGAACGCGGGCACGGCATTTGATCTTGAGACCTCGATAGACGCCGTAGACTTATACGATAATATCTGCGACGGCGCTAACGGGGCCACGGCGTATAACTCACTGTCCAAGACCATTACCTATATATTAAGCGGGACTTCCAACGGGCCTGAAACAGGCACGGATGTATTCACCAATGTCGTGGCTTTTGTCAGCGGCAGGACCACAACACCGCTGTCGGCCACATTATATAGGGCGCAGAACACCACTGTAACGCCTTCCACAGTAGGCATAGACGGCGTAAACGTGGCTTCAAATGCCGTAACAGTTAATTACAGGGTGGTAGACCACCTGCGTTTTTCCCAACAGCCTTCGACGTCAGGCAGTACGAACCAGGCTTTACCTCAACAGCCTATCGTCGCTGTAGTAGACCAGTATGGCAACCCTGTGAAGAGCGCTTCAGCGCAGATAACCTTACGGGCCAGCACCACGACAGGCAGTTATACTGCCGCATCCAACGGGACCCTGAGCGCGACAACCCTTAACAAGAGCATAACGGACGGCCAGGCCGAATTCGCGAATCTGAAGTATAGCTATCCTGAAAATATCTATTTAGAAGCCGCGGCTGTCTCCGCCTATGGCCTGACGCAGGTGTATTCTTTCCAGATATCATTCGGGACGGCAGAGGATCTTTCTATAGCCAAAGTGGCGCAGGCCGGCACTATTTCGTCTCTGGCTTACGCATCAGCTTCAGCCGGCCCTGTTTTGGGTTTTACCATAACCGACGCGGGCACAGACGGCTATTCCGGCAAGATAAAACAGATCATCATAAACAATACAAACACCGGTTCAACAGTCGGATGGTCCAATTTTATAGCCGGCGCCCTTATATCCGACGGAACGTCAGAGGTGCAGGCGTATTCTATAGCGAATAATAAGATCACTTTCGGTAGCGGAGCGAGCACTTTATATACAGTAGCCGAAGGGTCGTCTAAGACGTATACTTTAAAACTTATTTTGAAATCGCCTCTGCCGGCAGGCGCGGATAATGAAGTGTTCGATTTCAAGGTGGATGTCGTAGCAGGGGATATTCCTTTAGATGAGCTGGGTTCTAAGTTCCAGTCGTCAGCGCTCGCGGTCACCGACGCTTCTACTATAATTGTACAGGCTACTAATTTTAAGATCACCTCCGGCGTAAGCCAGTTGAACGCTGGGAATTCCGGGGCGTCCACTTTAAAGGCGGCCGACGCTAACGGCAACGTCGATGAAGATTATACCGGAGACCACGCGCTTGTGTTCAGCGGAGCGACGGTGTCGCCTAAAGGGAATAAGGCTACCGCGGCAGTCGCAAGCTCAGTGGAATTTGCGGATACCTATGGCGCGTCAACTCCTTCGGTGGTCGTGCCTTTCGCCGCGGGTGTTAATTCTGCCGCGGTGAACATTACGCCGTATAAGGCCGAGATTGCATCTATCAGGGTATATGAGCCCGCAGGACCGTATGGAGCCGCTATAGGGACGTCGTCCTCTGACGCGTTACAGTGGATAGTCATAGGAGGCGCGGCATACCAGTTGTTATGGACGACGGAACCAAATACAACGGTGGTCGCTAATGCCCCGTGGGCAGAATTTGTGGTAAGCGTTACCGACGAATACGGAAATACAGCCGCAAGCGCGGTAGATGTTACCGTCAATGTTAGCGGGGGTAGTTTGGCTGCCGGTTGTGTTAATACCGTCGCGGCGGTCTCCGGTAAGGCAAGCTTTACTAATTTCAAGACAACAGCGTCCACGTATCCTGCGGCTATATTTGTTACAGGCACCGCGCCCGGGATATCCGTGGATGCACCGCAGTTTGGCCCGATCTCTTTGGCGGAAAAATATGACATTATCTTGAACGTTAAGGATTCGGTGACCAATTCAGCCTTGCCTGAGATAACGCCTCAGGTCCTGCTGGGTGAAACCGTCGTTTACGCCCCGGGCAAGGGCAACAGCCCGTTTACATTCCAGTTGCCGTATGGTACTTATACCCTCAGTCTCGATAAAGAGAAGTATGTCCAGAGTAACGTCGAGAAGACCGCCGGCGTAGGTGATGATGCCTCCGATGGCAGTACTGACAATGCTATCACCTGGTTAGTTTATATGACGTCTTTGGAAGAGGCCACGGCCGACTACCAGGTAAAGAGTTCGTTCGTATATGACGAGGATCTAGACTTGTTGACCTCCAGGTTGTGGCTTGAGAGGAGAGGCAAGCTTATAGTGAACAGCGCGGATGCCATCAATAAGCTCGGAGATGCGTCTATTCAGGTCTATGATGAGACGGCGAATAGCTGGATGACGGCGCTGAATATACCGCACCCGGCCTTTACCGATTACACGAACGGCGTCTACAGGATAGAGGTATCTGATGTCACCAAAGCGGGAGGGGCCATACAATTGACATCCGGAAAGACATATTTTGGCCGCTGCACGATAAATTACGGCGGCGCGGACGGCACGGGCAAGGCTTATGAAACAGGCGCCACATTTACGATAACCATATCGCAGTCTTTAAAGCAGGTGACCGATGAGATCGCGGCAATGAGCACTCAGGTGGCAACCGAAGTCGCCGGGGTAAAGACCGTCGTGGCCCAGGAAGCCGAGACCACGCGCGCCGGAGTTACCGCGGTAAAGACAGAGACCGCCAAGATACTTACAGCGACGGAATCCACTATCCCTGAAAAGATCACGAGCTCCGAGACAAAGATAACTACGCAATTGACCACCATAGAAAAGTCCCAGATATTGAACCGCGAGAGCATAGTGATGCTCGGCTCTACTATCGTGATACGTTACCGCACCTACTCGGGTGCCGCGCCTATTATAACGGTCTATGACCCTGATAATGTAATAAGGGTAGGGGGCGCTCCTATGACGGAGGCAACGCCAGGCATTTACCAGTATGCCGTGACATTTGCCGGCGGCTGGCCGAGGGGTGATTATTCGATCGTCTGCTCGGAACCCACTTACGGCACGATGGACGCTATTACGATAAGCGCCAAGACGACGGATATTGAAAATGTTTCAAGCGACGTAAATGCCGTCTTGGGGAGTGTCTCACCGGTACGCGACATCAAGTCTTCTGTTGACGCCTTCTCCGCGGCATTCAATATAATCGAGGACAATATAGCCCGCGCCGCTGAGGCGCTTGCCGGTGTCCAGGCAGGGACCTCCGACGCTGAGGCCGCGGCAGGACAATTAGAGGCCGTATTCAATAACCTAAAGCAGATGAGCGCCAAGATTCATGAGTTAGGCGCCACTGTAGGATATGACTTAGAAAAGCTTTATGATGTCAACGAGGCAAGGGCTAAAGACATAGGTTACATCCGCAACAAGACCCAGGAATTAAAAGCGCTGCTGCTTTTAAGCCAACAGATGATGGAAGGCGCCGCCAAAGAGGAGCCCGTAGTCCAGACGTGGTTTGAATTTAGATAAAGCTAGGGGCTAGGGATTAGGGACTAGGTTCTAGGGGTTAGGGATTAGGGGCTAGGGAAGAGTGATTAAGAGCTATAAAGATTTAGAAGTCTGGAAGAGAAGTATTAAGTTTGTTAAAAAGATTTATCAAATTACACAAGAGTTTCCAAGAGAAGAAATATACGGATTAAGCAGCCAGATAAGAAGATCTGCGGTATCTGTTCCTTCTAATATTGCAGAGGGAAGAAGCAGGCAACATACCAATGAGTTAATCCAGTTTTTATATATTGCTTTAAGTTCTTGTGCTGAATGTGAAACGCAGATCATAATTGCTTTTGAATTGGAATATTTAAAAGAGGTAAAAGAGAAAGAGTTGTTGGAAGAGCTTGACCAAATTGGTAAAATGTTAAGGGGTTTAATCAAGAGTTTGAAGTAATTTTTTACTAGTCCCTAGCCCCTAGTCCCTAGACCCTAAACACGAAGGTAAACATGACTACTCTATTTAAAAGCAAAACTTGGATAATAGCCCTACTTTTAACTTTCTGGCTCGCCTATGATGTTTCAGCTTCGATAGTCGTGCGGGCGGTGGTAGTTAATCCATCCGCGTCACAGAAACGGACCGTGCCGTTCCGTTCATTTCTGCCTAAAGAGATAAAACCTGAGAACATCGTCGACTCCGGCGGGCTGGACGTGGCCTATGACGCTAAAGAAGGCGCGTATTATGTATCCAAGGATTTTGAGCTGGGGCCGAAGGAGACCATGACCATAGAGATAGAGATGGAGGATGTCTGGCGTATCCCCCAGGCCGAGATAACTTTCTTGAAGGAGGAAGCAATAAAAATAGTAAAGGTCCTGTCTAATACGGATTACTTTGAGCGCGCGAACTATTTAAAGAACAGTATCGATAGCAAGCTTAACCAGGTGGAGCACAGCCAGGAAGTGCAGAACCCTAGCCCGGGCGGTTATATCTCAGATTACAGGGAGAACATTAAACTGATGGAGTCCGTGAAGGCGGACCTTGCGGCGGCCAAGACGCTCGTGGCTGAGGCCAAAACAATAGCGCCTATGTTGACCTGGAAGCTCATTATAGCCGTCCTTGTCTTCTTAGGTATACTTGGGCTCGTCTTTTTTATCGTATGGCAGAAACAGATCAAAAACCTGTCCGAATTGACGGAAGATTATGGCGCTCCGGAAAAGCCGCGCGAAACAGCCCCGCACGAAGAAGGCGAAAGAAGGCAAGCCAAAGAGGACAAAAAATCAGGCATCTCTGATATCGAGGAACGTCTCAAATGATACAAAAGAGGTTTGTCCCCTTTTGTATCAGATAGGGAATAAGAGGGACACGTCCATTTTTCCTGCTTGCGAAAATATAGGACGTGTTTTTTTAAATTTGAAAATATCGGTTGTTTGAGATATACTATAGGCGGCTTACATTGTTATCGTGAAGAGGTTGGAAAAGGGGGAACAGATGGGCAAAAAATTGTTTACGGTTATGATCGTTGCGACGATGGCAGCGGCAGCGGCGGGTTGCGAGACCACGGGTGAACATACCAAACGCGGGGCGATCGGCGGAGGGGCTTTGGGGGCGGTTGCCGGAGGCGTTATCGGCCATCAGATGGGCCGCGGTATCGAGGGCGCGCTTATCGGCGGTACAGTGGGGGCGCTTAGCGGCGCGGCCATAGGCAGCTCTATAGATGCCAAAAGGTCAAAGGAAGAGATCCTGGCAAGCGGCGAAAAGCTTGGTATTTCCGATGTGATAGTCTTGGCCGGGTCCGGGATGACGGATGATGCGATAATCGATAAGATCGCCCGCACCCGTTCGGTCTACAACCTCTCAGTTGAAGAGATAGACGCCTTAAAGAAACAAGGCGTTTCAAACCGCGTGATAAACTATATGATGGGCACGGTGGGTAAGTAATACTAAAACACCCATTTGCACCTACGAGGTGCAAATGGATACAAATGGAGGGATCATGATAGTAAGGCCGAGATATTTTTTAAGGGCGGTCGCTCATTGTAAAGAGGGCTGTCGTAATTGCTCCCGGGCATGAGCTGAAACTGCCTGTCGCATAAAACAAAAGGGGCACATCCAAAAAATAGGATGTGTCCCTTAGTCTTGTTTGGTATAATAGCGCCATGGAAAACAACTGTCCTATAGACCTGTCGAAGGTCAGGTGCAAGCCCTGTGAAGGCGGTACGCCTCCGTTGGAAGGCGACACCCTCAAGAAGTACCTGTTGTCTGCCTCAGATTGGCAGGCCGAAGAAGACAAAAAGATAAAAAAAGAGTTCAAGTTCAAGGATTTTGTCGGTTCCATCGATTTTGTAAATAAGGTAGCAGGGCTTGCCGAGGCCGAGGGCCACCATCCGTCCATCTTTATCAGTTACAACAAGGTCCGCATTACCTTAACGACCCATGCAATTGGTGGTTTATCCGAGAACGATTTCATAATGGCTGCCAAAATAAATAAATTATAATGAACCCGATTTCCACCCCCGCGGTGGAATATAGGAGGAAGTCATGCGAGTCAATATTGACAAGGCCGGCAATATAGTGATTTTAGATTTCAGCCCTGTGCAGGCGTATAAGATAGCCTTGCATATGGAAAAAGACGGCATCGATTTTTATTCGGACCTGGCCAAGCAGGTGCGTGACCCGGAGACACAGCATGAGATAGAATTCCTCATTGAGCAGGAAGGGGCCCATCTAGAGACTTTTCAGGGGTTGTTAAACCGCGTCAAAGAGGCTGTGGATGACAAATTCGAGGAAGATGACATTGTAGACTACATCAAGGCCCGTGTTTTCAATGGCGCGCTGGAAAAGCAAGAGGCCGAGAAGATGGAGCATAGGCATACGGCCTTGGAAGAGGCGATGAATATGGAACGCCGGTCCATCGTCTTTTACGACAACTGTCTAGCCCATTCCAGGGACGTGGACGCAAAAGCCGCGTTCAAAAAGATCTTAGAGGAAGAGAGAAAGCACCTGATAAAATTCGCGGAGTTACTGCGCATAAAATGCATAAATTCGCAAAAGGGATGTATATTGTGAATTAGGGGCTAGGGGTTAGGGGCTAGTTAAAAGTAAGATCTTGCTAGCAACTAATCACTAACAACTAACCACTAAATATGACATTAGGGAAGCCAATGTGTGGGATAGTCGGATATATAGGTAATAAGGAAGCGCTGCCTGTTCTAGTCTCAGGCCTGCGAAGGCTTGAATACCGCGGCTATGATTCAGCCGGCATCGCCGTAGTTTCCGGCGGCCGTGTGCATGTGCGTAAGGCCCCGGGTAAGATAGATGCCCTTATACAGAGTATAAAACAAGACCCGGCGCCGCAATCATTCTTAGGCATAGCGCATACGCGCTGGGCCACACACGGCGCCCCCAACAAGATCAACTCCCACCCGCATCTTTCCTGCGACAAAAAGATAAGCGTCGTCCATAACGGCATAATCGAGAATTATATGAAGTTGAAAAATGCTTTGATCAAAGAAGGACATAAGTTTGTCTCTGAGACAGATACAGAGGTCTTGGTCCACCTGATCGAGAAGTATTATCGCGGGGACCTTAAAGCCGCCGTCATAGCGGCGCTGCGCCTGGTAGAGGGCAGTTTTGCTATCGGCGTGGTCTCTTCCGATGAGCCGGACAAGATAGTGGCCGCGCGGCAGGACTCGCCTTTGATAGTAGCGCAGGGCAAGGACAGTTATTTCATAGCATCCGACGTGCCGGCGATACTTGAACATTGCAGGCGTGTTATTTATTTGAAAGACAGGCAGGTAGCTGTCCTGTCGCAAGGAGGGGTAGGCATATACGACTTAAACAATCGTAAGGTCGCGCTGAAATTTGATAAGGTCACGATGGATGCACAGTGCGCACAAAAAGACGGGTTCGCGCACTTCATGTTAAAAGAGATCCATGAGCAGCCTCGTGTCTTAAAGAGGCTTATTGCCGCCGGCTTAAAAGAGATAACAGCATTTGAGTTCCCTAAGAAGATAAGCAATGTTGTGGTCGTGGCCTGCGGCACGGCTTATCATGCGGGGCTTGTCGGCAAATATATAATAGAATTGCTTGCGCGCCTGCCTGTCTGGGTAGATCTATCGTCGGAGTTCAGGTACCGCGACCCTATAATCACGAAAGATACCCTTGTCATAGCTGTCAGCCAGTCGGGTGAGACGGCGGATACCTTAGCGGCGGCGCGTGAGGCAAAAAAAAGGGGCGCTAAGGTCATATCTATCTGTAACGTCGTAGGTTCGAGCCTTACACGGGAATCAAATAAGGTCTTCTATACATTGGCAGGCCCTGAGATAGGAGTGGCATCTACGAAGGCTTATACCGCCCAGTTGGCTGTTTTTTATATGCTTGGCCTGCGTCTGGCTTTTTCACGCAAGATGATATCGGCAAAGGCCTATGCAGGGTATTTGAAAACGCTCGGCCGCATACCGTCTATGCAGGAAGAGATA
The DNA here is from genome assembly GCA_003451585.1 of Candidatus Omnitrophota bacterium. Classification (GTDB taxonomy): domain Bacteria; phylum Omnitrophota; class Gorgyraeia; order Velamenicoccales; family Velamenicoccaceae; genus UBA9636. The sequence goes on from DMEU01000004.1 coordinate 71,480, forward strand.
TTGAGGTCTAAAGAGGCTATAGCCGCGGTCGCAAAAAGGCACCATAACTTCGGGAGCTTTCTTTTTTTGGGCCGTAACATTAATTTTCCGTCGGCCTTAGAGGGCGCGCTTAAATTAAAAGAGATATCCTATATTCCGGCGGAAGGATATGCGGCAGGCGAGATGAAACACGGCCCTATAGCGCTTATCGATGAATACCGCGCTGTCGTCTGCATAGCCGTCGATTCCGAGATATACAGCAAGATGGTCTCCAATATCCAGGAGATAAAAGCGCGCTCAGGCAGGTTGATAGCCATAGCCTCAGACGGCAATACATCCATTAAGGCCTATGTGCCGGAGGTCATACGCGTACCGAAATGCGATGAATTTTTTTCACCGCTTCTTGTGGCCCTGCCCCTGCAGATGCTCGCCTATTATATAGCCGTACAGCGCGGATGTAACGTCGATCAGCCCCGGAATCTAGCCAAATCCGTAACAGTAGAATAAGTGTGTAAGTTTATAAGTGTAAAGTGTGTAAGAAAGATAAGATGGAAAAAGAATATGAGTTTGATTTTGAACGCCTGAAAGTTTATCGAAGAGCGTTGGATTTTGCCGACAAAATATTTGGTGTTACAAAAAATTTTCATCAGACAGTTCAGTATTCTCTCGGAGACCACTTAAGAAAAACAGCTATATCTATTTGTAATAATATTGCTGAAGGAAGTGGGAAACAGAGTAAGAATGCTAAGATACAATTTTATGGGTATGCCATAGATTCAGCAAGGGAGTGTATCCCAATGATTAGTATAAGCGCTAAGCAAGCCTATCTCGATAACAATGACCGAAATTATCTTCGTAAAGAATGCGAAGAAATATGTAATATGTTGGGTGGTTTGATTAGAGCCACTAAGTAAGCCTCTCCACTTACAAACTTTACACTTACACACTTATAAACTATATGCTTTATGTCGTATCCACCCCTATAGGCAATTTAGGCGATATTACATATCGCGCCGTCGAGGTGTTGAAGTCGGTTGACCTTATCGCATGCGAAGATACGCGAAAGACCAGGATACTGGCCGGTCACTACGGCATCCGGACCCACCTGACGAGTTATTACGAATATAATAAGGCCGCAAAAGGCGATTATATCTTAAGGATCTTAAAGGAAGGCAAGCGCGTCGCCCTGGTATCTGACGCGGGCACACCCGGGATAAGCGATCCGGGTTTTTCTCTTATAAGATCCGTGCTCGATTCCGGCATTGGAGTGGTGTCCATACCCGGCCCCACAGCGCTCATAAGCGCGCTTTCCATAAGCGGCCTTGCGACGAATAAATTTTTCTTCGAGGGGTTTTTGCCTGTAAAGGGCGGGCCCCGCAAAAAGAGGCTTACCTGGCTAAAGGGCCTTGGGACCACCATAGTGGTCTATGAGTCGCCGCACAGGCTTTTAAAGACATTGGAAGATATGGCTGAAATACTCGGGGATAAGAAGATAGTAGTAGCCCGGGAGATAACAAAGAAGTTCGAAGAGGCTATACAGGCAGGCCCGCAAGAGCTCATAAAGAGGTTCAAAGCCTCAAAACCGCGCGGCGAGTTCGTCCTGATGTTCTAATCGCTGATCACCATGGATAAGATCAATAGCAGTCACCCTGATTTGCCAGCCTCCGAGGATGGTAAAGGGCAAATAAGAGAAGCGGCTGTGTTGTTCATCCTGCTTGCCATACCGTTATTGCCTGCGCTGGTTACCGTATGTAGGCTGAGTTATCTTGCCTATAATAATTCTTCCGACACTTTCCTGTACCTGGATATCGCCAGGAATTTCCTGAAAGGTAGAGGGCTTGTCCTGTCATTTAATATCTATCAGTTTTGGACTGGTATATTCTATCCTGCCATACCGTTCGTCCATGTGGGTTTTTCGCTCTTCCTCAGCCTCTTGTATCTTTTTTTCCCGTCCATAGAGCAACTGGTGCTCTTTAACTTTGTCTTCGCGTTCTTAAATTCTTTTCTGGTGTATCGCATAGTAAAGAGGCTTTATGGAGACAAGGTGTCCGGCGCCTGGATAGCTTGTATTGTAGCGGCCACCGTATCCATGCAGATAACGCTTTTGCGGCTCCTGACCGAACAGTTGAGCCTGTTTATCACCTTATCGGCCGTTTATTTTTTTGTTTCAAAGAAGGACTTTTCCAAAAAGGGCCTCTTCTGGCTGGGCCTGCTTTTAGCTTCCGGGTTTTTTATACGGTCATCCGCTATCATATACCCTGCCGTGTTTTTTCTTGCGTTCCTTCTGGCCAAAGACGGCGGATATAAAAAATGGCGCATGGCCGCTTTGATAGTTTTTTGCCCCTTATTCGTCGTAGGGATCTATGAATTGGCCGTGTACGCCTTTTTCGGGGTATTTTCCCCGCAGTACCCGGCGGCTTTTAAAAATTATTATCTGGCGACTTTTACGCACGGCGGAAGTTTTTTCCCTGAGTCGCCAGTTATCCGGCCGTTCGAGGCAGGCGGCCCGATGCTTTACTACTGGGCCAATTTTCTAGATATGGCCAACGTCCTATTTTGCGAGCTGCGTATCTTTATTTTTTTCGCCCTTTTCAGGATAGTAAAAATATTCAGGAGCAGGCGAAAAGATGAACTGCTCCTTGCCGGCCTGGCTCTAGTGCCGGCATTTGCCACTATCTTTAACTATCCTTATATGAGAGTAGCCGATTTCCAGTGGACGCGTTTTCTTATCGTGCCGCTTGTTTCCATGATGATCCTAGGCGTTCTTGAGTGGAGATATCTTACGGAAAGGTTTCTTCCTAAGACAAAGAGGCTTGTCTTCCATAGTCTCCTTGTCATAGTCTTTTTGTCGAATTTCTATCAATCTTCCCGTGTCCTTGAGGTCTACTGGAAGAAGGAAGAAGCCGGGGAGAAGGTGGCGGCCCTGCGCAGTATTCTTGAATGGACAAAAGCCAATACAGGGCAGGAGGATCTGATAGCAGTGTCTTTGTATGTGGTGGGGCGTGCTGATCTGGAACGGCCGACCGTGATATTGCCTCTGTATAACACATTGAATTCAAATAATTTAAGAGATTTCCTGGCGATATACCGGCCTCGTGCCGTCATTTTTGAAAATACCATGCCACCCGCCCTTCGCCATGACCTGGCTGCTTTGGGGTATGGGCCGGCTCATGGGCGGCCGGATAGCGAGCTTTTTACTATTTACATCCCTGTTTGAAAAATCGCCTTGACAAAGCTGTTTATGGGTGTTAATCTTTTACAGTTACCTTTAAGCCGGTTCAGAGAAACCGGTAAGGAAAGCAACCCATGAAGACGTTCATAGTAGGCATTACACACAGGACTTGCGCTAAGAGCGCCGGTCCTTTTTTATTACCCAGGAGCTGATCATGCCGATGAGAGAAAAAGCGCATATTATGGATAAAAATAGCATGCAGCGCACGCTTGCCCGCATAGCCCACGAGATACTGGAAAAGAACAGGGGGACAGAAGACCTGGTGATAGTGGGCGTGCGCACGCGCGGCGCTTATCTTGCGGAGAGGCTGGCGCAGACCATAGAGCAGATAGACGGCCATAAGCCGCCGGTCGGTATCTTGGATATAACGCTTTACCGCGATGACCTAAGTTCCATAGCTCAGCAGCCAGTCGTGCATAAAACTGAAATAGATTTCGACATCCAGCATAAGAAGGTCGTCCTGGTGGATGACGTATTGTATACAGGCAGGACCGTGCGCGCGGCCTTAGATGAGATCATTGATTTCGGCAGGCCGCAATTCATACAGCTGGCCGTCTTGATAGACCGCGGACACCGCGAGCTGCCCATACGGGCCGATTACGTTGGAAAGAACATACCGACTTCCCCCAAGGAGACCGTAGAGGTCCGCCTGGAGGAGTCCGAAGGCAGGGACGAAGTCGTAGTCCTTGAACAAAATGGTGAATAAAAATCCAGCCTGGACGAGGAAGGATCTGTTAGGCCTGCAGGAACTTACCCGCGACGAGATAGAGCTGCTTTTAAAGACAGCCGAATCGTTCAAAGAGGTCATAAGCCGCGAGGTCAAAAAGGTGCCCACCTTGCGCGGCAAGACCGTGGTAAACCTTTTCTATGAGCCTTCCACGCGCACAAGGGTCTCTTTCGAGGTGGCCGCAAAGAGGCTGTCGGCGGATGTCATAAATATCGCCATCGAATCATCGAGCGTACGCAAGGGCGAGACGCTTATCGACACCGGTAAGAATATCGAGGCCTTGAAGGTCGATATCATCGTTATGCGGCATAACTGCTCCGGGGCCGCGGTCATGCTTGCAAAAAACCTGCACGCCAGCATCATAAATGCCGGCGACGGCTGGCATGAACATCCAACGCAAGCCCTGCTTGACATGTTCACCTTAAAGGAAAAACTTGGGGTAATTGAAGGCCTTAAGGTGAGTATCGTCGGGGATATAGCACATTCAAGGGTCGCGCGTTCTAATATCTGGGGCCTGACAAAATTAGGCGCTCACGTGACGGTTTGCGCGCCGCCCATGCTCATCCCTACTGGTATAGAGAAGACAGGGGTAAGCGTGACGAGCAGTATAGACGAGGCCTTAAAAGACGCCGACGCAGTAAATGTTCTGCGGATGCAATTTGAGCGCGATACGGAAAACGCCTTCCCGAAACAATTGGAGTATTTCAAGAATTTCGGCATCACGGCCGAGCGTCTTAAAAAAGCAAAGAAGAATATCCTTGTCATGCATCCTGGCCCCATCAACCGCGGGGTAGAGGTCTCAAGTGATGTGGCCGACGGCCCAAATTCCGTTATATTAGAACAGGTCACTAACGGCATCGCCGTGCGCATGGCCGCCTTATTTCTGGTATCCCAGGCAAATGAGCATATTCTTAAGAAAAACACCGGCGTAAAGGCGAAAAATGAGAAAGTACTTGTAAAATGAGCATACTGATCAAAAATGGCCGGGTCATAGACCCGGGCGGCAATATCGACGCGGTCTTAGATATTCTCGTAGAGGATGGCCGTATATCCAAGGTAGCAAAAGATATTACCGTCCCGGCCAAAGATATGATAGATGCGTCGGGTAAGATAGTAATGCCGGGCTTAGTCGATATGCACGTTCATTTAAGAGAGCCCGGGCGGGAAGATAAAGAGACTGTTTCAAGCGGCAGCATGGCAGCCATTCGCGGCGGCGTTACCTCATTGCTTGCCATGCCTAACACAACGCCGGCCATTGATAGCGCGGAGAATATCCGCCTTTTAAAAAAGATCATACAAAAGACCGCTAATTGCAATGTCTTTATAGCCGGGTCAATTACTTCCGGGCGAAATGGGTGCCGGCTCGTTGATGTAGTTTCCCTAAAGAAGGAAGGCGTCCTGGCCATTACCGACGACGGCTCCTCGGTAGATTCCGAAGAAGTAATGTCTGAGGCGCTTAAAAATGCCAATAAAGAGAAGTTGCTCGTCATTTCCCATTGTGAAGATAGGAGCCTTGCCAATGGCGGGGTAATGAACCTCGGGTATATTTCAACACAACTCGGGCTTCGCGGCATATCGAATGGATCGGAATATAAAAGAGTGGCGCGCGATATAGAGCTTGCGCAAAAAACCGGAGCCGCAATACACATAGCCCATATCAGCTGCCGCGAGTCTGTTGAGCTGGTAGCGGCAGCCAAGAAAAAAGGCCTGCATGTTTCCGCCGAGGCTGCGCCTCATCATTTTGCTTTGTGCGATGAGGAGCTGATGAGTTACGATACAAATCTCAAGATGAACCCGCCGCTCAGGTCCAAGGATGACGTAGCGGCCATAAGGCAGGGTTTGACAGACGGCACTATAGACGCTATCGCCTCAGACCACGCGCCGCATACGGAGAACGAGAAAGAGATAGAGTTTGACAGGGCTGAGTTCGGTGTCATAGGCTTAGAGACCGAGTTGGCTGTAAGTATAACAGAGCTTGTTGACAAAGGTTTATTGAGCTGGCTTGAGCTGGCAAAAAGGCTTTCTTTTAACCCCTCAAGGATTCTAGGCATTAATAAAGGCACGCTTTCGGCAGGCAGCGACGCGGATATTATTATCATCGACCCATCCAAAGAGTGGAAGGTGGCGGCCGAAGGGCTTGTTTCAAAGTCCAAAAATTCAGCTTTTCTCGGCCGCACGCTAAAAGGCGTTGTGGAATATACCATTTGTGCAGGAAAAGTTGTTTATCAACAGCCATAATTTCCACCCCCGCGGTGGAACCGGAGCGGTATGCAATTTGTGGCGGATCTTCATATTCATTCTAAATATTCAAGGGCGACGAGCCGCGATATGGATATAGAGCACATAGCGCAATGGGCTAAGCTCAAAGGTATAGGTTTGATGGGAACTGGCGATTTTACCCACCACCTATGGCTTGAGGAATTAAAGGCCAAGCTTGAGCCTACGGGGCGCGGCCTTTTTGTGCATAAAGAAGTGTATTTTATATTGTCGGCCGAGATATCGAGCATCTATTCGAAGAATAACCGTACATACCGTATCCATAATCTTATCCTGGCACCTTCTTTTAAAACGGTTGACGCCATAAACCGCGCTTTGGGCGCTGTGGGCAACTTGTCCAGCGACGGCAGGCCTATATTGGGCCTGGACGCCTCGGAATTGGCCCGTATAGTTTTTGACATTGATGAAAATTGTATGTTGATACCCGGCCACATCTGGACCCCGTGGTTTTCCCTGTTCGGCTCTATGTCCGGCTTTGACCGTATCGAGGACTGTTTTGAAAGAAGCACCTCGAAAATATTTGCTTTAGAGACCGGTTTATCCAGTGACCCTGCTATGAACTGGAGGCTTAGCGCGCTCGACCGTTTCAGCCTGATATCAAACTCGGATTCACATTCACCGTCGAAGATAGGGCGTGAGGCCAATGTATTTGACTGCGATATGGATTATATGGTTATCCGTGAGGCCTTGCGTGCCAAGGATAAGAAAAAGTTCTTATACACGATCGAGTTCTTTCCGGAAGAAGGGAAATACCATTATGACGGCCACAGGCTCTGCGGGATGAGCCTGTCTCCCGAGGAATCAAAAAAACTCGGCAACCGCTGCCCAAAATGCGGGAAGCCGCTTACTATCGGTGTGATGAACAGGGTAATGCAGCTCGCCGACCGTAAGGAGGGTTTTGTGCCGGAGGGCGCCATACCCTTTAAGTCCCTGGTGCCCTTAGATGAGATCATCGCTGATGTAAAGCAGGTCGGTAAGGCGTCTTTGACTGTCGAGAAGGAATACAGGCAGATCCTGGCAAGGTTTGGCACGGAATTCGATATTTTGACCAAAGTTCCGCAGGAAGAGATCGACAAGAGCGTTAATCCTAAAGTAGCCGAGGCGATAGCGCGTGTGCGCGCAGGCCGAGTAAAGGTCGAGCCGGGATATGACGGCGAATATGGCAAGGTCTCAATATTTGGTGAAGATGAGCATAAGCCGGCCGGCGGAGAGCAGCTCGGCCTATTTTAATATCAAGTATTTGTTTTGCGCCTGTAGCGCAACGGATAGCGCACTAGCCTCCGAAGCTAGTGGTGCAGGTTCGATTCCTGCCAGGCGCATAAAATTTTCTCTGGAAAAACAATGATAATGAAGACGTGTTTAGCCATCGTAGCGTGTTTATTGTGTTTTGCTGCGTGTCCGCTCGCCCATGCCGATGCGGTTTACCTAAAGAACGGCAAGGTCATGCGCGGCAGGATAGTGGAAAAGACCCAGGAGCACATCGTCTTAAAGACCGGCGAAGGTGAATATGCCGTAAGGAACACTATCTATCTTGAGGATATAAGCAGGATACAGACAGAACAGGAGTATTCTTCCGAGGCAAAGTTCATCCCAGCGCAGTTGTTCAGACAGGATTTCAAAAAATTATGGGAACAGGGCGCGCCTTTACCTACTCCTGTTGAGCCGGAAAAAGAAGAATATATAAAACCTATTGAAGAGCCGGGCCAGGATGTAGGGCGGCTTAAGCCCGCAGCTGCCCCGCTGCCTTTCGGGCAGGTAGATGCCAGGGGCGTAGGCACTATCTCAGGTTTTGTCAGGCTGCCTGAGGACGAAGAAAAAAGAAAAGGCGATCTCTATATTTATATTATGAAAGAGGCAGGTCCAGGCCGCTTTATCTTGCCGTCAGGCAATTTTCTTTATCAGGTGATAGGCGGGGATTCGATAACTTCCGTGGTCCTGCCTTACAGGTTTGATAATATAGACGCGGGCACTTATAAAGTTTTTGCGATCTGGGACACAGCTCTTCCGTTTATAAAGAAAAAGAAGATCCGCGGGTCTGAGATGCTTGTTGGTTTAGGCCTGAAAGGCGATTATATGGGCATGCAGTCCGGAGAGGTCTCTATAATAAAAGACAGGCCCGACGGGATAGTAAATATAGAAAGTTTGGTTTATATCTCCAAGGATCAGCCGGGCGCTTTGATGCCGCAGGAGGATGAGTATCTCGTCTCAGATATTTATTACAGGAAGATAGCAGCCAAAGACGGCGGGCTTTTCCTGCTCGTAAAAAATCAAGGGGAAGACGTAATAGATTCGCTGGAGTTAGACCTTTTTATCAATGATGAGAAGGCCGGAGCCGTCCCAATTGAAATAGGCCCGATACAGGCCCATCAAGAAAAGGAATTTGATATTTCCCGTAATTTCGAGGTATACAGGAAACAAAAAGAAAAAGAAGGCTGGGACATAATGGGAAAACTTACGCGTTTCAAGATAGTTTCACGCAAGAGGGGAGAACTTGAGCTCGAAAAAGCCATTTTTATACTTTAAATTATGGTAGACTATCAGGGATAATTTTGTATTAAAATCGGAGTGATATGAAAAAAGCTATTCTTTTACTTGAAGACGGGTTTATGCTGGAAGGCAATGGGTTCGGCGCTGACGGCGAGGCGCTGGGCGAAGTGGTATTCAATACTTCGATGACAGGCTACCAGGAGATCTTGACAGACCCTTCCTATAGGGGCCAGATAGTGGCTATGACCTATCCTTTGATCGGCAACTACGGTGTGAACAAGGAAGACGTTGAATCCGCCAGGCCGTGGGCAGACGGTTTTATCGTCAAGGAGTGCTCAAGGGTTTATTCAAATTGGCGAGGTACGGATTCCTTGGAAGATTATCTGGAGAAGAACAAGATCGTAGCTATTGAGGGCTTAGATACCCGCGCATTGACGCGGCGCCTGCGCCAGCAGGGCGCGATGAGGGGCATCATCTCCACCAAAGATATGGATAAAGAAAGCCTCTTAAAGAAGGTTTTAGGTTACCCTGTCATGGCCGGCCGCGACCTTATCAAGGAGGTGGCCTGCAAGGAGCCTTATGATTGGCCTGGCTCCGCAGGGAAGAAAGAATTTTCCGTAGTATGTTTTGATTACGGAGTAAAGTTCAACAGTTTGAGGCTGCTGGATATTGCAGGCTGCCGTGTCAAGGTGGTGCCGGCGGTGACAAGCGCAAAAGAAGTCCTGGGCTATAAGCCCGACGGAGTTTTTCTCTCAAACGGCCCTGGAGACCCGGCGGTATTGACCTACGCGATAAAAGAGATAAGAGAGCTTTTAGGAAAGGTGCCTATCTTCGGGATATGCCTCGGCCATCAGCTCTTGGGGCACGCCCTGGGCGGCAAGACCTATAAGTTGAAATTCGGGCATCACGGAGGTAACCATCCGGTCATGGACCTAGAGACGAAGAAGGTCGAGATCACTTCGCAAAATCACGGTTTTTGTGTCGATATGGATTCTTTTACCGATAAGGATGTTATCCTGACGCACGTGAATCTTTACGATAAGACGACCGAAGGGCTAAGGCATAAAAAACTGCCGTTTTTCTGCGTCCAGTATCATCCCGAGGCAGGCCCGGGCCCGCATGATTCCGGGTATTTGTTCGGCAGGTTTATGGATATGATGAGAAAATTTAAGAGGAGATAAGGGAATATATGCCAAAACGCAAAGATATCAAGAAGATCATGATCATAGGTTCCGGGCCTATTATAATCTCTCAGGCCTGTGAGTTTGACTATTCCGGGACGCAGGCGTGCAAGGCTTTGAGGGAAGAAGGTTATAAGGTCGTCCTGGTCAATTCAAATCCCGCCACCATAATGACAGACCCGCAATTCGCCGACAGCACTTATATCGAGCCGGTTACGCCGGAAGTGGTTGAAAAAATAATCGCAAAAGAGCGGCCGGACGCGCTTTTGCCTACGCTTGGCGGCCAGACCGGGTTAAATGTAGCCATAGCTGTGGCAAAAAAAGGAGTTTTAAAGAAGTACGGCGTGGAGATGATAGGGGCTGACCGCAGGACGATAGAGAAGGCCGAGGATAGGGATTTGTTCAAGAAGGCCATGCAGAAGATAGGCCTGGACCTGCCGTGCAGCATCAACGTCCGTTCCATGAACGAAGCCAAGAAGGCCGTAGCCACCCTTGGGCTGCCTATAGTTATCCGCCCGAGTTTCACGCTGGGCGGCACAGGCGGCGGTATAGCATTTAATATGCAGGAATTCGAAGACCTGGTCTCGCGCGGCCTGGAATACAGCATGATACATGAGGTACTCTTGGAAGAATCCGTGCTTGGCTGGAAGGAGTTTGAGTTGGAGGTCATGCGCGACAGGAGAGACAACGTCGTCATAATATGTTCTATCGAGAACTTCGACCCTATGGGCGTACATACCGGAGATTCCATCACAGTAGCCCCTGCGCAGACCTTGACGGATGCCGAATACCAGAATATGCGTGACGCGGCTATAAAGGCTATCCGCGAGATAGGCGTTGATACCGGGGGTTGTAACGTGCAGTTCGCAATAAACCCTAAAGACGGGCGCATGGTGATGATAGAGATAAACCCGCGTGTTTCGCGTTCTTCCGCCCTGGCATCAAAGGCTACGGGGTTTCCAATAGCAAAGATAGCCGCCAAACTCGCCGTCGGATATACTTTAGACGAGATACCCAATGATATAACAAAAGAGACGCCTGCATCTTTTGAGCCTGCGATCGACTATTGCGTCATAAAGATACCGCGCTTTACGTTCGAGAAGTTCCCCGGGGCAGACCCTACTTTAGGAACATCGATGAAATCCGTGGGAGAGGCCATGGCAATAGGACGCACTTTCAAGGAGGCCTTGCAGAAAGGCCTGCGCTCGCTTGAAATAAAAAGATTCGGCCTTGATCCCATAATAGGCGAAATAGATTTTGATACGAGTGAGCACCTGATGGAACACTTGGTGAAAAAACTCAGGAGCCCGAACGACGCCCGCATTTTTTATATAGGGGATGCTATCCGTTTAGGGGTGTCGCTTGACCAGATACACCAATGGACTTCCATAGACAAGTGGTTCCTGCAGAATATCAAGGAGATAGTGGATTTTGAGGCGGTTTTAAAAAAGGCAGCGGCGGTTTCCGGCGGCCTCAAAGAAAGGCTCCCTAAGAAACTTATGCAGGAAGCCAAGGAGATGGGATTTTCGGATAAACAGCTCTCCATCTTTTTCGGCGCCTCTGAAGATTCGATCTGTGAGCTCAGAAAAGCCCACGGCGTAGAGACCACATACAAACTGGTGGATACCTGCGCCGCCGAATTTGAAGCGCGCACACCTTATTATTACTCGACTTATGAGTCAGAGGATGAATCGCGGCCAAGCGACAACAAGAAGGTCATGATCTTAGGCGGCGGCCCTAACCGTATAGGCCAGGGCATCGAGTTCGATTATTGCTGCGTCCACGCCTCCTTCGCCTTGAAGGAGCTGGGTTTTGAGACCATCATGGTAAATTGTAACCCTGAGACCGTATCCACGGATTACGATACATCCGATAAGCTGTATTTTGAGCCGATGACGAAGGAAGATGTTTTAAACATCATAGATAAGGAAAAACCATGGGGTGTCATAGTGCAGCTCGGCGGCCAGACCCCGCTTAACCTGACACTGGCGCTTAAAAAAGCAGGCGTAAATATCATAGGAACAAGCCCTGAATCCATCGATGCGGCCGAGGACCGTGAAAAGTTCAAGGCGCTTCTGGATAAATTGAAGCTCAGGCAGCCTCCTAATGGCACGGCGCGCACTTTTGAAGATGCAAAGAGCGTGGCCAGCCGTATCGGTTACCCGGTGCTCGTCCGGCCGTCATATGTCTTAGGCGGCCGCGCAATGGAGATAGTTTATGACGAGGACACGCTGGAGAGGTTTATACTGGAGGCAAGCCGGGTTTCAGGAGAGCACCCGATATTGATAGACAAGTTTTTAGAAGACGCTATAGAGGTAGATGTCGATATGATAGCCGACGGTGAGACGTTCGTCATCGGCGGCATATTGGAGCATATAGAGGAGGCGGGCATACATTCAGGCGACTCTGCCATGGTCTTGCCGCCTTATTCTTTGAGTGAGGAAATAATCAATAAGATACGCGAGGCGACCGCCGCCATGGCACGTGAATTAAAAGTCGTGGGCTTGATGAACGTCCAGTACGCGGTGCGCGATAATAAGGTCTATGTACTCGAGGTCAATCCGCGCGCGTCAAGGACCGTGCCGTTCGTCTCAAAGGCTATAGGCGTGCCGCTCGCAAAGCTCGCAGCGAAAGTCATGGCAGGGCAGAAATTGAAAGACCTCGGGTTTACGAAAGAAAGGGTGCCTGAATACTCCTCCGTCAAGGAGTCGGTCTTTCCGTTCAATCGTTTTCCGGGGGTTGACATAATGCTGGGCCCGGAGATGAAGTCTACCGGCGAGGTCATGGGCATAGACGATGATTTCGGCAGGGCTTATATGAAGAGCCAGCTCGCAGCAGGGCAGATATTACCTACAAAGGGCAATGTGTTCGTCTCCGTGCGTGATAAGGATAAGCGTTCTATAGTTTTTATCGTAAAAAGGCTCATCGATATGGGATTCGGTGTCATAGCCACGGAAGGCACAGCCCGCGCGTTGAAAAAGAGCGGTATTGGAAAGCTGGAGACGGTCCATAAGGTCTATGAAGACAGGCCGAATATCCTGGATTTCCTTACAGACGGCAAGATAAGCCTGATAATCAACACGCCTTCAGGCCGCATACCGCGCGAGGATGAGATAAAGATCCGCTCTACCGCCATTATGCGGTGTGTGCCGTGTATTACTACGATATCCGGGGCACAGGCGTCGGTTAATGCCATAGAGGTGCTTTTGAAAAAAGATTTAGACGTCAAACCTCTTCAGGCGTATCATAATACAAAATAGGTGATAGGTGCTAGGTTCTAGGTGCTAGCCCAGGCCTAGAACCTAGCACCTAGAACCTAGCACCTAGAACCTAGAATATGAAGCATACAAGCATATTTATAAAGTTAATTTTAGTTTTTTTAAGTGTAACTTTATTTTTTTCACCTGCCTATGCCGATAAGATCTATTTAAAGGACGGCAAGAGCTATGAAGGCAAGCTTGTCGGCAGGTCGCAGAGGCGGTATCTGTTTTCCGTTGCCGTAGACGGCGAATATCTCAGGATGAGTTTTTTCCCGGAAGATGTCGAAAAAATAGAGCTTGGTAAAGATACCGTGGAGGAGCAGATACCGTATTTGAAAGAAGTCGGAGATTTTAGCGTTGATGTTAAAGACGACAGATCAAAGTCGTACCAGATATCTCTTTACAAGGAGGGTCAAAGCGGCCCGGCGGATTATACAAAGTTCTCCGAAAAAGAGCTCAAAGGGAGCCTTGATAAACAGGAAAACGAGTATTATGCGAAATTTAACGGCATATTGAGCAAGTATGTCGATAAGTCCCAGTTTATCCAGAATCTTTACCTTAATTTGACTACCGCGACCAGGGATGATTTTACGCGCGCCAGGCAATATATGGATGAATTGTATTTTGAGTTGAATAATATTTTTGTCCCGGAAGTTTTTAAGAGGTCTCACGCTTCTTATTTGGAATCCGTGAAAGCCGGCTATTTGACGTTCAACGCCCTTTTGAATGGCTTGTTGGACGAAGCGTCAAAACAGATAAAGATATCGGAAGACACAAAACAGCGTTCCATGCTTGAGTTCAGGGAGGCGATAATATCGCGCAAGCCGGCCGCTGTAACACCTGCGGCAAAGGCCGCCCAATAATGAAATGTGAAGTACTCTCCAACGTTTTTTTAAAAGAACGCCGCCTTCTTTTGGACCTGGCTGTCCCGGCCGGTTTTGCGGCCGCGTCTCCCGGTCAATTCTTGCATATACGGATAGAAGATTCCTGCGACCCGCTCCTGCGCCGTCCATTAAGCATACATGATTATTGTGCTTCTGGAAAAAAGAACGGTGTAGTCGTGCGCGTCCTTTATGAGGTTGTAGGCAAAGGCACGGCTTTGCTCTCAGAGAAAAAACCGTATTCTGAGATAGACTGCCTGGGGCCTTTAGGCTCGGGGTTCGATATGGAGAAGATAGCAGGATACAAGAACGTTTACATAATCGCAGGCGGCATGGGGGTGGCTCCATTATTTTTCTTAGTAAGAAAAATAATGGAGTGTAAAGTTAAAAGTGTAAAGTGTAAAGTTGCTGTGTTATTAGGGGTGAAGACGAAGAATGATATTTTGCGGGAAAAGGAATTTAAAGACCTGGGTTGCCAGGTCCATATCGCGACTGAAGACGGCTCCAAAGGCTTTAAGGGCCGTGTAACAGAATTGTTGAAAGAGAAGTTGCAGCCACGATCTATCATCTGCGCCTGCGGCCCAAAGCCTATGCTCGCCGCGGTTTCCGAGATAGCGCGCAGTAATAATGTGCCGGCGCAGGTCTCTTTGGAAGAATTCATGGGGTGCGGGCTTGGCGCCTGTCTGGGCTGTGTGATACGCACCACATCGGGTTATAAGCGCATATGCCATGATGGCCCTGTTTTTGACTCTTCTGAGATCATCTGGAAGGATTAATTTGTAATGAAACCAAGACTTGAAGTCAAGATAGCAGGCTTGAAATTAAAGAATCCCGTTATGACGGCTTCGGGCACTTTTGGTTATGGCGACGAGTTTGCCGATTATGTTGACCCGGCGCGGCTTGGGGCCGTTATCACTAAGACGATCACCCTGCATAGGAGGGAAGGCAATAGGCCTCCTCGTATTTCAGAGACCGCCGCAGGCATGCTTAATTCCATAGGCCTGCAAAATAACGGCCTGGATGACTTTATAAAAAATAAACTGGGGGCATATAAGGACCCAAGGATAAAATTGATCGTAAGCGTAGGCGGTGAGACGAACGCCGAATATGGCCGTATCGTGCGGGAATTGAGCGTTTTTAAGCAGGTGAGCGCTTTCGAGCTCAATATCTCCTGTCCTAATATAGAGTATAAGGACAAGATAATCGCCCAGGATGAGAGGTTGACACGCGAGGTTGTCAAGGAGGCAAGGCGCAATACCCGGTTACCTTTGATAGTAAAACTATCGCCTAACGTAGACGATATAGCAAAGATAGCCCGCGCCGCGCAGGATGCCGGCGCGGATGCCGTCAGCCTTATAAATACGTTTTTGGGCATGGCTATCGATGTCAGGACGCGTAAATCCATTTTAGGCAACATTACAGGCGGTTTGAGCGGCCCGGCGATAAAGCCTATAGCCCTTCGCATGGTCTGGCAGGTGCGAAATTCCATAACCCTGCCGATCATAGGCATGGGCGGTATTATGACGGCCCGCGACGCGTTGGAATTTATTATTGCCGGGGCCTCGTGCGTCGCGGTGGGAACGGTTAATTTTGTGGACCCGGGCGCAAGCCTTGAGATCATAGCCGGCATTGAGCGGTATTTAGTCGAGCATAAATTTAAAGGCATAAATGAATTGGTAGGAAGTTTGAATGTAAGTTAAGGGGATAAGCGTGAAACCGCAGTTGATAGTAGCCTTAGATGTAGATTCGTTCGCACAAGCTAAAAAACTTGTCGACAAACTTTATCCTTATGTGAAGATATTTAAGGTCGGCAGTCAGTTGTTTACGGCATGCGGGCTAAAGGTCGTGGATTATGTTAATAAAAAAGGCGCTAAAGTTTTTCTCGACCTTAAATTCCACGATATTCCCAATACCGTAGGTAACGCAGTGGCCTCGGCTGCGCGGCTGGGGGTTTTTATGCTTACCGTGCACGCGCAGGGTGGAGTTGAGATGCTGAAGGCTGCAAGAGTTGCGGCGCAGAGATCAGCAAAACAAGCCCGGGTCAGCCGTCCCATTATCGTTGCGGTAACGGTCCTGACAAGCCAGATGTTTGAAAATCTTCATCAGCGCGTGCTTGACTTGGCCGATGATGCCTATACGGCTGGGCTCGACGGTGTTGTGGCTTCCGTGGAGGAGGCCGGAGATATCCGAAAGGTCTTCAAGAAAGATTTTGTCATCATTACTCCGGGCATCAGGCCACAGGGGTCGCAAGCCGCGGATCAAAAAAGGGTGGCTACCCCGGGTGCTGCGATACGCTCCGGAAGCGATTTTCTTGTAGTGGGCAGGCCGATAGTCGAGGCAGAGGACCAGCTTGCCGCGGCAAAACAGATCTTAAAAGAGATGAAATAGAGGGAGAACAATATGTCTGAACAAATAAAGGAATTGATAGAAAAGATACAGCAGGAGGGTGTCAAGGCCGCAGAGGATAAGGCGCGCGCCATTATCGATGAGGCCGGGCTCCAGGCGCAGGCTATTATCAAAGAGGCGCAAAAGGAGGCGCAGTCGATCATCCTGGGGGCGCAAGACCGGGCGGCAAAGATGGAGGAGTCCGGCCGCGCGTCTTTAAAGCAGGCGGGCCGTGACATGCTTTTGAGCTTAAGGGCCGAGATCAATGAAATGCTGGGCAGGATGGTCAGGGAGCGCGTACGGGAGGCGCTTGGCGTCGAGGAATTATCCCAGATCCTGGGCCGTATTATAAAGGAAGCCGGAGTGCATGAGAAGGCCGAAGTTGTGGTTACGATGAAAAAAGAAGATGCCGAGAAGTTGGAAAAAGGTTTCTTGGCCGAACTTAAA
Source organism: Candidatus Omnitrophota bacterium (assembly GCA_003451585.1). Lineage (GTDB taxonomy): Bacteria > Omnitrophota > Gorgyraeia > Velamenicoccales > Velamenicoccaceae > UBA9636. Next base: position 88,336 of record DMEU01000004.1, read on the forward strand.
AGCCAGGTGCACCGTGGCATAAAGATCGCGTCCTCTGATGCCATGCATGGAGGTTTTACCATCAGCTACGACAGCGGGAGATCGCTTTTCGATTTTACTGATAAGGCCCTTGAAGAATATATTGTGGCACTGCTTTCGCCAAAGCTGGCAGAGGTTTTAAGGGGCAAATAGGTTTTTAACTAATAAAAATGGCCGACTTTTACGTCTATCTGATATCCAGCCTGCCGATGCTTTATTTCGGGGCAAAGCCGCCTTTTGCCTTCGAGAGATTTTTAGCCCTCTGCGCCGGCCTGATACCCGAAGACGATATCGAGCTCTTAAAAGGCTTGCCGGGTGCAGTCGCGTCTGGATTCTCATATGATGGCCGCCAGCTTACGTTGAAGGACTGGTTTATTTTTGAGACTACGCTGCGTAATGAGCTTGTAAAGATCAGGGCAGCCAGGAAAAAGGCCGATGCGGCCAGGTATATAAAGGGGGAGGGTTCTCTTGAGCCGTGGATAACGCACTTGGCACTGGCTGCGCACCGCAATCCGTCTTTATTGGAAGGCGAGAGGGCATTAGATGAAGAGCGGTGGAGATACTTAGATGGCCTGGCCTTAGGCCATTATTTTGACCTAGATCTCTTGATAGTCTACGCGCAGAAGCTGTTGATATTGGAGCGTTGGGAGAGGGTACGCACACAGGATAAAAGTAAACTGCTGGAAGAGACAATGATGACAAGCAGTAAAAGCCGGTAGTTTGGCTATGGTAAGGATGCCAGTATGGCAGCAGGGGTAAAGTAGTTTGTTATAAAACTAACGACATAACCCAACTACAAAACTGGCCTCCTAACCGTTACCTAACTACGATTCTTATTCAAGAGGACAATTATGCTAACAAAGCGAAAAGGGCGCGTTGTAAAGATAAACGGCAATATGGTGTCGGTGGAAATAGAGACCACCGTGATACAGAATGAAGTGGCATACATTATCCATGCGGATGAGCGCCTGAAGGCGGAGGTCATACGCGTCAGGGGCAATCGCGCCGAGACACAGGTGTTTGAGAGCACGACCAGCCTGAGGGTAGGCGATGATGTTGAATTTTCAGACGAGCTATTGTCGGTTGAGCTCGGCCCGGGATTGCTGGGCCAGATCTTCGACGGGTTGCAGAACCCGCTGCCTCCGTTGGCGGCCCAACACGGTTTCTTTTTAAAGCGCGGTATATATCTGTCCGCTTTAGCTGATGAAGTTGAATGGGAGTTTACCCCGGCGGTCAAAGAGGGGCAGGTAGTGCGGGCCGGCGAAAAGCTGGGCGTCGTGCCGGAAAAGATATTTAAGCACGCGATAATGGCACCGTTCTATCTCCGCGGGCCGCTCGAGGTAGTCCATATAGCCAAATTCGGCAGGTATGATCTAAAACATCCTATAGCTAAATTGAAAGATAATGAGGGCAGGCTGCATGAGGCGTATATGAAGCAGTCGTGGCCCGTCAAGATCCCTATCACCGCTTACGCCGAAAAATTGAAGCCTACCGAGCCGCTTGTGACAAAGATGCGTGTTATCGATTCTCTTTTTCCTGTGGCGCGCGGCGGCACATATTGCATCCCGGGGCCTTTTGGCGCAGGCAAGACAGTTTTACAGCAATTGACAAGCCGCCACGCGGAGATAGATGTGGTCATAATAGCGGCATGCGGCGAGAGAGCCGGCGAGGTGGTTGAGACCTTAAAGACATTTCCGGAGATAACAGACCCGCGCACAGGAAAGCCTTTGAGCGACCGCACAGTTATTATTTGTAACACCAGTTCCATGCCGGTGGCCGCGCGCGAATCCAGCGTCTATACGGCCGTCACTATCGCCGAATATTACCGCCAGATGGGCCTAAACGTTCTTCTGCTTGCGGATTCCACTTCGCGCTGGGCGCAGGCAATGCGCGAGATGTCGGGCCGGCTTGAAGAGATCCCGGGCGAAGAGGCGTTCCCGGCGTACCTGGAATCCCGCATAGCCTCTTTTTATGAGCGGGCAGGCCTGGTAAAGCTCTACGACGGGAGCCTGGGTTCGGTTACAATAGGAGGCACGGTATCTCCTGCCGGCGGGAATTTTGAAGAGCCGGTTACGCAGGCTACTTTAAAGGTGGTGGGCGCTTTTCACGGCCTTTCGCGCGAGCGATCGGATGCCAGGCGTTATCCGGCAATAGACCCTTTGATAAGCTGGACCAAATACAAGAGTTTTATAGATGAGCACAAGGTCGAGCGCGGCCACAGGATACTGCGCAAGAGCAATGACGTAGCGCAGATGATGAAGGTCATAGGTGAAGAAGGCACATCCCTGGCTGATTATATAGACTATCTTAAGGGCGAATTCTTTGATTTTGTGTATTTGCAGCAAAATGCCTTTGACGCCGTCGATGAGGCGACCCAGATGGAGCGCCAGAAGTATATTTATGATTTTATCCATAATATCCTTGAGTCGGAGTTTGAATTAGAAGACAAGGAAAAGGCGCTGCATTTTTTCCAAAGCCTGCGCCAGCTCTTGCGCGGATGGAACTCCGCCGCCTGGAAGTCCAAGGAATTTGAGAGTATAGAAAAAGAGATAAGCGCATTGCTTTCGTCGAAGTCAAAAGAGAATAAGGAAGAAAAATAAGGAAGAAAAATAAGGAAGAAAAATGCAAAGAGTCTATACAAATATCATTCAGATAGCAGGCGATGTAATAACTGTCGAGGCTGATTCAATAGGTTATATGGATATAGCGGAGGTCACTACTTCCCGCGGCAAGTCCTTGGCGCAGGTCATAAGACTCGACGGGAAAAAAGTGTCTTTGCAGGTCTTTGCCGGCAGCCGCGGGTTATCGACCGGCGATAAGGTGAGGTTCCTGGGGCATCCGATGAGGGTATCTTCGGGCGAAAATCTCCTGGGCCGTATTTTTAACGGCAGCGGCAGCCCGCGTGACGGAGGACCGGCATTATCAGAGAATATCGTGGATATCGGCAGCCCTTCGGTCAATCCTGTAAAGAGGATAGTCCCCGATAAGATGATACGCACCGGCATACCCATGATAGATATATTTAACACGCTTGTCGTCTCCCAGAAGCTGCCGATCTTTTCTATAGCCGGCGAACCGTATAACGAGCTTTTAGCGCGCATAGCCACACAGGCCGAGGTCGACGTCATTATCTTAGGAGGCATGGGCTTAAAATACGACGATTACCTTTTTTTCCGCGATACACTGCAGGAACACGGGGCGCTTTCCCGCTGTATCTTTTTTATCCATACAGCCGCAGACCCTACGGTCGAATGCCTGCTCGTGCCTGATATCAGCCTGGCTGTGGCCGAGCAGTTCGCGTTAAACGGGAAGCGCGTGCTGGTACTCTTGACCGATATGACCAATTTTGCGGACGCCTTGAAGGAGGTCTCCATAACGATGGAACAGGTGCCTTCAAACCGCGGTTATCCGGGCGACCTCTACAGCCAGCTGGCCGCGCGTTATGAAAAGGCGGTAGATTTTGACACCGCGGGGTCTATCACTATCCTGGCCGCGACCACCATGCCGGGAGATGATGTTACCCATCCTGTCCCGGACAATACGGGATACATCACTGAAGGCCAGTTCTATTTAAAAAACGGCGTTATCGAGCCGTTCGGTTCCTTGAGCCGTTTAAAACAGCAGGTAAACGGCAAGACACGCGACGACCATAGGGCTATTATGGATACGATGATACAGTTGTTCGCCAGTTATCGCGAGACCTTGGAGAAGCAGGCCATGGGTTTTCAGATGTCGAATTGGGACAAGAAACTTTTGAAGTATGGCAGGCTCTTTGAGGACAGGATGATGTCGCTTGAGGTCAATATTCCACTGGAAGAGGCGCTCGACGAAGGGTGGAGGATCATGGGCGATTGTTTCACTCCGGAGGAGACTGGGATCAAGAAGGCCATGATAGAGAAGTATTGGCCCAAGAACGGCAATTAAAAATGAAAAATTAAAAATTAGAAGGATGTAAGAGATAGGATCTTGTGGCTAAGGTTAGATTGACTAAAGGCGAATTAAAAAGGCAGAGGGACGCGCTTAAACGTTATGAGCGTTATCTGCCTACCCTGCAGTTAAAGAAGCAACAGCTTCAGATGGAGATCTTGCGGCAGTCGTCTCTTATGCAGGAGAAGAGGCATCTGGAGTCGGCGAAGAAGAAGTCCGCTGAAAGCTGGTGCGGGTTGCTGGCTGAGGTGACAGTAGACCTGAAACCGTGGCTGTCGCCGGAGCGTGTAGAAACAGGCGCCAGGAACATTGCCGGTGTCGATATACCTGAATTTAAGCGCGCGGATTTTCAGGCGGCCGAATATGACCTTTTCATCACGCCTTTGTGGGTAGACCACGCTATTGAACATTTGAGGGCGCTTGTTTCTTTGCGCTGCGAGATAGAAACGATAAACAAAGGGGTAGCTGTCTTGCGCCATGAATTGCGCATTACGACCCAGCGCGTAAACCTGTTCGAAAAAGTCAAGATACCGGAGACCGAAGAGGCTATACGGCTGATCAAGATATATATAGGCGACCAGATGACGAATGCCGTAGGCCGCTCAAAGATAGCCAAAAAGAAGATAGAGGAAGCTGAGATGGCGCAGGTGGCGGCATGATCGTTCCCATGAAAAAAGTTTCGCTTGTCTGCCTTGCCCGTGAGGCCGAAGGCGTCGTGGCAAAGTTGCGCTCTTTGAATGTATTACACATCGAGCACCAACAGATGCCGCAGGGCCCGGGAATTTCTTTTTTGCGCGAAGATATAAACCTGGTAAAAGACGCGCTAAACGTCTTATCCGAAAAGGAGTTCTTGGGCAAACCATGTCAGCAGAAGCATGAGGCCCGTGATGATTGGCGCACAATAGCGCGCCGAATAGTTGATTCGCGTAAGAGGCTTGATCAATTGGAGGAGTATTCCAGGGTCTTAAGGAACAGGGTGGTCGAGTGGCGCCATTGGGGTGATTTTGACCCTGCACAAGTCCAGGCCCTGGCGAAAAAAAATATATTTGTCAGGCTTTATCAAATACCTCAGAAAGAAGTCGCCGATCTCGGGCCTGATGTCGTTACGAGTGTTATCTCAACACAGGCAGGCACCGCCTATTGTTGTGTGATATCGCGGCAGCAGGTCGAACTTCCTTTTAAAGAAGTCAGCCTGCCGCATATCAGCCTGACGAATATGGGCATGAGGCTTATGGAAGACAGGGAGACGATACAGAATATCCGCGAAGATATCCGTAAATGGATATGTTACCGTGATAGTTTCGGGGGTATACGGCAAAAAATAGAAAAAGACCTTGAGTTCCACGAGGCTGTCTGCGGGATGGGCCAGGCAGGCCAGCTCGCTTACCTGGCAGGATATATCCCTTTTGACGCTCGAAACCAGCTTTTGGATACCGCCGAAAAAGAAAAATGGGGTATTGTTATAGCCGACCCTCTGCCGGAGGATAAAGTCCCTACGCTGATACGTAACCCCAGGTGGGTCTCTATCATCAACCCTGTGTTTAAGCTCATAGAAGTCGTGCCGGGCTACAAGGAGTTGGACATAAGCCTATGGTTTTTGGTATTTCTCTCTATTTTCTTTGGGATGCTTATAGGTGATGCCGGCTATGGGGCCATATTTTTCGCCCTTACTCTTTGGGCGCATCGCAAAAACGGCCGGTCCGTGCGCGATGAAGGGCCTTTTTATCTTCTGTATCTTTTTAGCGGATGCACCATTTTATGGGGTGTTTTGACCGCCACATATTTCGGCCAGGAGTGGCTGCCTGCAGCTGTCCGTCCCCTTGTGCCGGCCTTGAGGAATGACAGAAATCTGCAGGGGATCTGTTTCTTATTGGGGGCGATACATCTGTCTATAGGCCATGGCTGGCGCGCCCTGCTGAAGTGGCCGGCATTGAATGCCTTAGCTGATATCGGCTGGGTTGTGATCCTTTGGGGCGCGTTTTTTCTTGCGCGCGTGCTTATATTGGGTGAGGCCATGCGGCCTTTTGTACCGTGGTTTTTTATCGCCGGTTCAGCGCTCGTTGTATTTTTTACAGAGCCAAAAAAGAACGTCCTAAGGTCCATAGGGCCCGGTCTGGGGAATTTGCTTTTGAACCTGGTGAATAGTTTTACCGATATTGTTTCCTACATCCGCCTGTTTGCCGTCGGGCTTGCTACCGTGGCCATAGCGGACGCGTTCAATAAGATGGCAGCCGATGTGGGTTTTAACAGTTTTGTTTCAGGGTTACTGGCGGCGTTCGTGATCCTGTTGGGCCATGTCTTGAATATTGTTTTAGGGCCCATGTCCGTTTTAGTGCATGGGGTCAGGCTGAACGTTTTGGAATTTTGCGGCCACGCGGACATCAAGTGGAGCGGTTTTGCTTACAGGCCTTTGCATGAAGAGAGGCGCAAGGATGAAAAGATAACAAAAGGAGAATAAGATGGAAGGACAGGTATTGGCTCAATTTAAGGATCTAGGTTTAGGGGCTGTTTTGGCATTTGCCGCCATGGGCTCAGCTATCGGCACCGGAACAGCGGGTATGGCTGCTGTAGGCGCCTGGAAAAAGGCCTTCGCCCAGAACAAGACGGCTTCATTTATCCTGGTGGCTTTCGTAGGCGCGCCCTTGACCCAGACAATTTATGGTATGATCGTCATGAATAAGATGGTAGAATTGGCGAACAAAGGCGTATATCTGTGGGGCGTGGGTATTTTCTGCGGTATAGCGATGGGCCTGTCGGCGTTCTGGCAGGGCAGGGCCGGAGCTGCAGCGGCGGATGCTATGGGCGAGACGAACAAGGGTTTCGGCAATTACATCATAGTCTTAGGTATCATTGAAACGGTCGCGCTCTTCGTCATGGCGTTCGCGCTTGGCCTGATCGGGAAACTCGCGATAGTATAATTATCTTGTATTTAAGGATTTTGGGCGGTTAGTTCAGTTGGTTAGAACGCTTGATTTACATTCAAGAGGTCAGAGGTTCAAGTCCTCTACCGCCCATATACTTGAACCTCAAAGAGGTGTGGGGAAAAAGTTTCCCCACGCTCTTGGGGTGACAGCGAACGAGAGTGAGCGCCAGAGGGGCAGAGCCCCATGGGGAGCCCGAAAGGGCGACAGGTTAAGAGTCCTGTACCGCCCACCATTTTGCTTATGGCATATGGTCAATATCCATCAGTAAATAGTTATTAGTAAATTTTCCTTTACTTTTTGCAGAAAATTCATACAATTTATATACGCCGTAAGCTATTTGTCAATTTTTATAAGCTAATTTTGGGGACGTCGCTTAGCCTGGTTTTCCCGCCTTCGTGCAGAGCACTACGGCGGGATCCCGCCAGAACACGAAGTGTGTAGGCGGGAAAGGCCCTTGATAAGTAAATGTATTTTGTCTATATAATAAAGAGTCGAAAGAACGATCGGTTCTATATTGGTTCGGCCCAGGATGTCAAAGAGCGTTTAAGACAGCATGAACGAGGCAAGACGAGATCACTGAAGAATAAGGGGCCGTTCGATATAATTCGCATAGAAGAATTTGAAACCCGCACTGAAGCTTTCTCAAGAGAGCGTCAGATAAAGCGATATAAGGGCGGGCAGGCATTTAAGAAGCTTATAGCATGAGATTTTGGGGACGTCGCTTAGCCTGGTTTAAGGCCCTTGATTGTCGATCAAGTGATCGTGGGTTCGAATCCCATCGTCCCCGCCATTCTACTTCGCCGTGGTGCTTACGCCCACGGCTTCGTAGCAATTAGAGCAGTTTGGAAATTAGGGACAGCCACTATTTAT
>DMEU01000004.1:96244-187632 GCA_003451585.1 Candidatus Omnitrophota bacterium
ATAAATAGTGGCTGTCCCTAATTGTTTCTTAATTGTTTTCTCCTTGTCAAAACGCCGATACGGAGTTAACATAATTTCGTAGGAGGGGCTATGAAAGAGAAAAAAAATAAAAAGAAAGCCGACCTTAAGGCTGTAGCAGGTGCGTTTAAGGGCCAGCACGTACAATTCCTGGAGGAGGGTGGGTTCATAGGTTCCGCTCTGCCTTACATCTATTCGCCGGATGACGCGGCAAATAATGTCAAAAAGACGCTAAGGTTCATTGAAAAAAAGATAATACACATTGATGAAGAAGAAGAGAAATTATTCCGTATACTCCTTGCCGGAGATAATTTGAAGGCCAAGCAGGTCATAAGGGAGCTGCAGCATGAGCATATACGGATACTCTCTATCTACGACGAGATAAAAGATATCGTTCTAAACAACGGTTTTTACCTTAAGGACAAAAAGGCCAAAGACAGGTTTGCTGGGCTGGTGGAAGAGATGGTAGAGTTCTTCTTAAACCACGCGCGTAAAGAGGATGAGCGCCTCTTTCCTTTGTTCGTCGGCAGGAATATAAAGATAAACATAGATTTTCAATAAAGGAGGTAAAACATGGGTAGAAAAGCGTTCGGGCCTTCCAAGAAGAAGGCGTGTGATATGAGGAGGGACTGCAAGAAAAAGAAACAGTCCGCGGGCGAAGCCAAGACAGGGGCTGTTTTTTCACACCATTCCAGGGAGCTTTAAATGCCCGGGTTCCTGCATCTAGCCATTGGCGGAGCTGTCGGGACCGTGTCGCGGTATTTGCTGGGCGGCCTTGTTTACAGGGTCTTTGGCACGAACTTCCCTTACGGTACGCTTGCGGTGAACCTGTCGGGGTGTTTTGCGATAGGTTTCCTGGCTAGTATGGCGGAAAAGAAATTTATTTTAGGCGCGGAGGTACGCACGCTCCTTATGATAGGTTTTTGCGGGGCCTTTACGACGTTCTCAACGCTTATTTTTGAGACCGACGCGCTTATCCGTGACGGAGAGATACTGCGCGCCTCGGCGAATATAATTTTAAGCATACTCTTCGGCTTTATACTTTTCAGGACCGGCGCTTTTATAGCGGAGGCATTATGAAGATACCCACTGAAGGCAAATTATTGAGGATCTTTATCGGGGAAGCGGATAAATGGCAGGGTAATCCGCTATATGAGGAGATAGTCATTTTGGCAAAAAAGGCCGGCATGGCCGGAGCGACGGCTATCAAGGGGTTCCAGGGGTTTGGCTGTAAGAGCCATATGCATACCGCGAAATTATTGAGGCTATCCGAAGACCTGCCCGTGATAATCGAGATCGTAGACAGTGAGGAAAAGATAAGCAAGTTCCTGCCGCAGTTAGAGGAGATGGTAAAAGAAGGGTTGATCACATTAGAGAAGGCCCAGGTCTTGATGTACCGGGCATAATGGGAGGCCTTTGTTGCGTTTTTTTACAAGCGCGCTCATTTATTTTTTTGTTATATCGAATCTTGCCTCACTGCCTTGCCTTGCTCAGCGTGTCGGGGCGCACGTACTCATAAAGACCTTTCATGGGAGCGTCAAGGGTGTGGACGCGCAAAGATCGTCTTTTGTGCTCGAGACCGATGAAGGCGACATTGAGTTTGTTGTGACGAAACGCGCGAAGATATTTCGCGGGACAGAGATTGTCGGTTTCTCTGATGTCGAAAAAGAGGACGAGGTGACCGTCAGGTATTATGAGGACGAAGCGGCTCAAAAGCAGGTCCTAAGCATAACGCTTGAAGGGTAGGAGAGGGAGGATATGAAGAAAGAAAAGAGTTTCAAGGCCATTAGCCCCGAGTCTATCGAAGCCAATCCTTTTAAGGCGATAGGTTCGGATTGGATGCTCGTTGCCGCCGGTACGCCATCAGATTTTAATATGATGACAGCCAGCTGGGGCGGATGGGGCGTGCTGTGGCACAGGCCTGTATGTTTTTGCGTGGTGCGGCCTAACCGGTATACGTATGATTTTATGGAGAGGTCGGACTACTTTACTTTTTCTTACTTTGATAAAAAATATAAAAAGGCCCTTAATCTTTGCGGCACAAGGTCCGGCCGGGATGTGGACAAGGTCGAATCTACCGGGTTGACCCCGGAAGGGTATGGCGGGACTTGCGTTTATTTTAAAGAAGCCAGCCTCGTAGTTGTCTTAAAAAAAATATATTTCCAGGATATAGAGCCTGAGAATTTCCTTGATTCGAAGATCGCCGATAATTATCCTAAGAAAGATTATCACCGCATGTACATAGGAGAGGTCGTAAAATGTCTTTTGAAAAAATGAAGAAACATGTCATTGGTTTCTTGTTTTTGGCCTCATTCCTTCTTTTTAGCGGTACGGTTCACGCCCAGGAAAAAGTCATCAGGCTCAAAGACGGCACATTGATGCGCGGGAGGATATTATCAAAAGACAGCAGCGCCTATGTTATTGAGACCAAGGCTTTAGGGCAGGTCCGCGTAAATACGGCGGACGTATTGATGGTTGAGGATACAGCCGGGGGCCGAGCTCTTTCGCAAAAAGATGACTATCAAAAAAAGATCCTTGGCAACCCTGGGACGATGGCCGCTGTTGAGGAGATCTCAAGAGACCAGGAGGTTATAGACATGTTCTCCGATCCCGCATTGAAAGACGCTATAATGCGCCAGGATATGGAGTATTTGAAAAAAGACGGCAGATTCATTAAATTCATGCAACATCCGTCTGTCCAAAAGGTAGTCCAGGATGTCAGCGGAAAAGCGCAGGAAGACCTGGAAAAATAGCGAAAGAAGGCCATATGGCAGAAAAAATAAAGATCAATTTAGGCTCGGAAATGGTTGAGGCTACGCCGGTGGATATAAACCAGGCGAGCGAGTACTTCAACCAGTATTTTTTGGAAGACGGCACTGTTTTGAAGATGAAGCTCGTTGCGACAAAAGTCTTCAGGCTTGACGACCGATATGACCAGGACGGCAATCCGGTTTATTTTGTCCAATCTACGAATGTCCTTTCTGTGGATGCGCCATCGCAGCTGAAGAAAAAATAGCCGTCGTGTTTTAAGAAAGCGTTTTCTCAAATAGCATGTTTTTACCTTGTCTTGCGCCCTTTAATCAGTAAACTTACTTATAGGTGAAAGGAGCTTGCGCGAGACAGTCGCGTATAAGCGTAAACCTCATAGGCTGGCCGGAACAAGGTCAGCCTTTTCCTTTTCTAAATTCCCTTTTCTAACCCTCCTTTCCAAGGTATAATTAGACCCCATGGATAGCGATATTAGCCAGCAGATGCAGTTGGATAGCTCGGAAGTCAGGGACATGATGGCCCAGGCTATGAATGAAGCTATCAGGGCCTTGCCTAAGCCCAAGCTGCCCTCCTGGGTAGAGGCTGCAGCTGATTTCGCCAAGTTCCACCCCTGGGTATCTTTATTTCTGCTGTTAGGAGTTATTGTACTTATCTCCGCGGTCATACGTGAGGTCCTGTGTTCGTATTTTAAGACGAATGATATTTTAGCGCGTTTAAAGAAGGTAGAAGACGAGCTCAGGAAACAAAGGCCCGTATAAGTGATTTTATCGCGTTTTTTGTGATGAGGAGGATGAGATGAAGAAGATACTTGTATTTAGTTTCGTGTTTCTCGCGTTGCTCGGCCCTGCTTTCGCCGAGACTATACGCTTGAAATCCGGTGAGATCGTTGAAGGAGAGGTCATTGAGAGGACCCCGGAATATGTCAGGGTTAATGTCGAAGGGATCGAGCTGACCTACTGGTCGAGCGATATCGAAGAGGGTGTATCTGAAGCGAAAGGACCCGGCGTTGAGCCGGCTCCGGAGGGCATCGTCCTATCTCCCGACAAGGTGTATATGGCTTATGTTGCCGCATTGAAAAAGGAGGATTGGTCAGAGGCCAAGAAGTATCTGACCAAAGACAATGTACAAAAGAAAGAGGGGGACACAGGCGAGGCCCCGGATCTTAAGAACTTGATGAGGTTCGTAAGTGATGATTTTAAATTTGGCAGAGAAATAGACAGAGGGGACGATGGTAAGACTTTGCTCGTTTTTGGCAAGATACCGGAAGGTGAAGCCAGGCATATCGTGCGTTTTCTTAAAGAAGACGATGAGTGGAAGATAAACGGGGATGAATGGAGGATGGGCTGGGAGCGTGAGCTCGAAGGAACCAGGCAGGGGCGCGGTGGGAGGGAAGGCGGCGGCCGGAGAGGCGGCCGGGCGCAAGGGCGCGGAGCGGTGGAATGATGATAACCTATGAAGATTTCAGGAAGATCGAGTTAAAGATAGCCACTATTACGGATGTCAAGCCCCACCCTGACGCCGATAAACTATATGTCCTTGCTGTAGATATAGGAGGCGTTACAAAGCAGATCGTGGCGGGGATACGCTTGTTTTATCCCGAGGAGTCTCTTTTAGGGCGGCAGGTCGTGGTGGTGGATAATCTGGAGAGCGCGACGATACGCGGCGTGGAAAGCCACGGCATGCTTTTGGCGGCTTCCGATCAGGCTGGTATATCCGTTCTTTCGCCTGACAGGCACGTGACGGAAGGCAGTATCGTAAAATGATAAAGTTGAAACAGCTTATTTTGGGAGACGCGTGTTTGGACTGCCGTGGCTGTTGCTGCCATTATGAGCAGGAAGACACTATCTGGTCGCCTTTCTTTATGCGTGAAGAGATGTACGAGCTGGCAGATAATAATATCGTGCTTCCTTCGGTCTTCTCCGGTATTGGCCTGCATTGCGGTGAAACCGCGCGGCCTCACCTTGTCAAGCACGAGGGCATATTTTTATGCCCATGTTTTGATATCAAAGAGAATAAGTGCAAGATATATCTCCACAGGCCGTTCGAATGCCAATTATATCCTTTTCTGCTGGCGCAAAAAGACGACACCGTCTATCTTGCTGTTGCCGAAAATTGCCCGTATATGCAGCAGCCCGGCCGGAAAGAGCTCATCGAAGAGCACATTCGGTATCTAATGGATATGCTTTCATCTGAGTATTTCCTGCGGTTAGCCAAAAATAATCCGGGCATAGTCCAGGATTACGGCCAAGAAGTGGCATATCTCGTTCCCCTGCCGGAATTGACCCGGGTTATTCATGTGTCTTCAGCCGCTAGACCTCAAAGATAAGGCAGGAGTAGAACGCTACCTTAAAAAAGAACGGCATTTTCTGTCGGCGTATGCGTTCGAAAGCCTCTTTTCCTGGCGGTCGCATTTTGAGGTACTGGGCGCAACTATCAATAAGAAACTGTGCCTCTTTTATAAGGGGCCGACAGGTTGTTTTATGGCATTGCCGCCGCTTGGCGGGCTTGATGTAAAGACGCTGGATAAGTGTTTTGATATCATGGAGGGCATGAACCGCAATAAAGATATCTCCAGGATAGAAAATATAGAAGAAAGGGACCTGGTTTTCTTTAAAAAAAATGGTTTCCGCGTTTATGAGAAATCCAGGGAGTATATAGTGCGGACGCGCCAGATGGCTGAATTAAAAGGTGACAGGTTCAAACACAAGAGGAACCTCGTCAATTTTTTTAAAAAGAATAATGCGCCGGCCGCTCGGGCATATGAGGATAAGGATAAGCCGGCCGTGTTAGAGCTTTATACCGGATGGAAGTCTGCCCGTGAAAAGAAGAATAGCGATAGCGTATATGTCGCGATGCTGGAAGACAGTTTTAAAAGCCTGTCCGTTTTTTTGGATGATTACAAGAGATCGGACGCGCAGGCAAGAGTGGTCGAATGCGGTGGCGCTATCAGGGCTTTTACTTCGGGTTTTCCGGTCTCCCCTGCGCTATTCTGCGTAAATTTTGAGTTTGCCGACTCGGCCTTTAAAGGCATAGCCCAGTTTATTTTTAACGCGTTTGCCGCGGGCCTCCTCAAATACCCTGAGATAAATATGATGGACGATTCAGGAATGGAAAATATCCGGTATACCAAGCTATCGTATAAGCCGTCGCGCATAGTCTCTTCTTACACAGCTTTGTTGGCTGCATGAACTATTCGGCATATAAAATTTTCAAAAATAAGGCTCCTGTGCAGGAGCTGTTCTCGGCTTTCAAGGATGACGCGCTGCCGTTTTTGCTTGAAAGTTCCCAGGATGTCTCCGGCATGGGGCGTTATTCTTTTTTCGGCAGCGAGCCTTTTTTGACGGTATCGTATAAAGACGGTTTCAGCTATATCGAGAGAAACGGCAAGATCGTAGAGAAAAAACAGCACGGCCTGTCCGTTTTAAGGGAGCATCTTGACGCTTACCGTCTGAGCGGCCATAATAAGCCGTGCCTTCCCTTTTTATCTGGGGCTGTGGGTTTTTTTGCCTATGACTTGGGTTTTTCCCTTGAGAAGATAGCCAGGGTAAACAGCCCCGATATTTTGGTCCCTGACTTAAAGTTCGGCTTTTATGACGTGGTCGTATGTGTTGACCATAAAGAAGGCCGGCTTACCGTTTTTTCTTCCGGGTTTCCTGAAACAGGCTCTTTGCGGGTTAAAAGAGCAGAGGCCCGCCTGGCAGAGGCCTGCGGAAAACTAAAGGCCGGAGCGCTGATGCTTGAGCCGGCGCGGGAGAGGGTAAAAAAAAGGGACCTGTCTTCTAATTTTTCAAGGCAGGAGTATCTGGCCGCGATAAGAAAGGCCAAAGATCATATCGCGGCGGGTGATATTTACCAGGTCAATTTGTCTCAGAGATTCAAGGCGCGGTCAGATATCGACGATTGGTCGTTGTACCGCAGGCTTTCTAAGAATTTTCCCGTGTCTTTCTCGGGTTTTTTTGCAGACAAGGATTTCAGTATTATAAGCGCTTCCCCTGAGAGGTTTCTGAAGTTCGACGGCAGCCGGGTCTTCACCCGCCCTATGAAGGGCACGCGCTCCAGGACAGAAGACGCGGCATTGAATAAGAGGCTGAAAAAAGAATTACAGTTGAGTGAAAAAGAAAAAGCGGAGCTATTGATGATAGTCGACCTTGAGCGTAACGACCTGGGGCGTGTCTGTGAGTACGGTTCCGTCAGGGTCAGTAAACTGCGCCAGATAGAGGCATATAAGGGCGTATTTCAGGCAACGGCGGAAGTAGACGGCACACTGCATAAAGGCAAGGACAGGATAGACCTGGTAAGGGCATGTTTTCCAGGAGGCTCGGTTACCGGCTGTCCGAAGATACGGTCTATGGAGATAATAGAAGAATTGGAGCGTTCAGCACGTTCTGTCTACACCGGAGCTTTTGGGTATTTTAGCTTTCATAATACACTTGAGCTTAATATCCTTATACGCTCTTTTTTAAAGAAAAAAGACGAGATCTTGTTCAATGTCGGCGGTGGCATCGTAGCTGATTCAAGGCCTGCCGATGAATATGAGGAGACTTTGGTAAAGGGAAGGGCTTTAATGGAGGCGCTGACTGATGGCCGCTGACGGTTTATTTGAGACCATGCGTGTTTATAACGGTTGTGTCTTTGCGCTGGATGCGCACCTGCAGCGTATGATAAGCGCCTGCCCTGTTGTGGGTATCAGGCCTCCGGAGGAGGGCCTTTTGAGGCTCGCCGTAAGGTCCATCATTACAGAAAAGAACCTTAAAGACGCCCGTCTGCGGTTAAGGCTATTAAATACCGGAAGGTGCGCGCAGATAGTCATAACGGCACAAAAGCTTGCCGGATTAAAGAAGGCCTCAAAAGGCCTTGCAGTGCTTTTTGTTGGGACAAAAAGAATGCAGGCTGGAATTTTGACAGGTGTAAAAACATTGAACAGGCGTTTTTACGAGGGTATTTTTAAAAAGGCAAAAGGCCTGGGTTACGATGAGGGTATTTTCCTGAATACGCATGGAGAGGTCGTAGAGGGCACAAGGACGAACATATTCATGATCAAAGATAAAGAAGTGTCTACACCACGGCTCTCCAGCGGGTGCCTGCCGGGAGTGACGCGCAGGATAGTCATGGCCCTTTTGGCCGGGATGAAGATACCCTGCAGGGAGAAGCGCATTTTACCCGGCGAGCTTTTTGGGGCCGACGGGATGTTTTTGACAAACTCTATTATCGGAGCCGCGCCTGTCGTGCGGTTGAATAAAAATACGATAGGTGACGGATATTCGCAATACCTTATAAAAAGGATAATATCAGCCTACAAGAAGGAAGTTGAGAAGAAGTGTGGTTTAGGATAGAATGAATAATCGATAGTCTGGTGTGCTTGTATGGACCGGAGCTATATCGTATGAAAAAAACAATACCAATATCATTTATAATTATAGGCCTTGTTGCCGGATGTTCGAAGGCCGATCTCGACATCTGGAGGGCGGGCCGGCTTTCAAGGTCTTCTGAAAAGTCTATCCAGTCGGCCGTTGACCTGTATACGGGCGCACTTTTCGCCGTCCCGGAAGGCCCTAAGGCGGATGATATCCGATTTAAATTAGGAAAAATATTTTTTAAATCAGGCGAATACGTAAGGTCCATAGAGCAATTACGCCGCCTGGCTTTGCCGCAAGCAAGAGAGCTTTTGGCGCGCGCCTTGCTGAAAAACTCCGACCACACGGACGCGCTCGAGATATTCAATAAAATAGGTGATAAGGGCAGCGATGAATACCTTTATGATTATGCCCTGGCCGCGGAAAAGAGCAATCTTTACGACCAGGCCTTGCGTATTTACGCGTTGATCCATAAGGCCGGCCCTTTTAGGGAAATGGCGCAGGAGCGCATCCGCGCGATAAGCCTAGCCAGCGGCAAGGCATTGTTCGCCGGGGTGGATGACGATGTCAAAGAGATGATATTGTCCGGCCCTTCACAACAGGACTATCCTGATGCCAGCGGCGCCTATCTTCTGATAGACGAGGATATAGAGCTCACCTCAGATAACCGGCAGGTCTCGGAATCACATTACGTGATAAAAGTGTTTAACGACAGAGGTAAGGAAAGGTTCGCCGAGGTAAGCCTGGGGTATGACTCTACCTACGAAAAATTGGAGCTCGAATATGCCAGGACCATCAAACCCGACGGAACGGTGGTCACGGTAGGTGACAAGAATATAAGGGATGTCTCGTTGTATCTTAATTTCCCGCTTTACAGCAACGCGCGCGCCAGGATAATCTCCATGCCTGAGGTGGTTGCCGGATCTGTAATAGAGTATAAGGTCAGGTTGACACGCGCCCAGCTGCCGAATAGAAAAGATTTTGATATCGCCTATTGGCTGCAGGCGGATGAGCCTATCATTTTAGAAAGGTGCCGCATACGCGTACCCGAGGACAGGCTTTTGAAATACAAGGCCGTCAACGCGGATTATAATACGTTCGGTTTTGATATGACGCCTAAAGTGCGGCATGAGGGTGGTAAAAAAATATACTCTCTGGAATTCGCCGATGTGCCGCAGATAGTGCCGGAGCCTGGTATGCCTTCGGTGACACGTATAAACCCATATGTGTTGTTCTCGACATTTGAGAGTTGGGGGGATATCTATTCATGGTGGCGCGGCCTCTACATAGATAAGACCGCCGCGGACGCTGATATCAGGGCCAAGGCGCATGAGCTGACGCGCGATAAGAAGACCCGCGAGGAAAAGATCCGCGCCATCTATAATTTCTGCGCCCAGGACATACGTTATGTAGCTGTCGAATACGGTGATGCCGGCTATGAGCCGCACAGGGCGGCGGAGATATTTAAAAACAAATACGGCGATTGCAAGGACAAGGCGATCTTATTGACATCGATGGCTGAAGCGGCAGGCATACAGGTTTATCCTGTGTTGATAAGCACTTTTGATTCTATCGACATTCAGGAGGACGTGCCCAGCTTGTTGTTCAATCACGCAATCTGCGCCGTAGAGGCGGATAAAAAAATTATCTTTATGGATGCCACGGCCAATACCGTTACTTTCGGCGACCTGCCAGCGTCAGATCAGGACAGGGTCACGCTTGTCTTCTTAAAAGATGGATACAGGCTTGTGTGCACGCCGCTCTTCGGCCCTGAGCATAACAAGATATCGACCAATATGGCCATAAAGATAAACGAGGACGAAGGTATTACCGCTCACAGGCGGATCGACGCCAGCGGGCTTTTTCAGCAGGCCCAGAGGTATTGGCTTAAGTTCACCATGCCAGCCATTATCGAGGAGCAGTTAAAACAGAAGGTGCGCTCGTTGGCGCCAAGCGCCTTGCTGGGGGATTACGATATCGAAAATGTCGATGATCTCGATACGCCGGTATTATTGTCATACTCGTTTTTGGCGCCTCAGTATCTCAAGAAGGCCGGAAAGACACGCATCCTGGGCCAGCTGGGCGGCATGGATACCTCCGGTATAGCAAAGGAGTCCAGGAGATATCCGATAGAGCTGGCAGCCCTTGCTGCCTACGAAGAAGACATACAGGTTGAACTGCCGGCACATCTTGAGGTAAAATACCTACCTGGGCCGGTGCACGTTGAGACAAAGTGGTTTGATTTCACTAACCGTTATGAAATGACCGGTAAAAATACATTTCATTTTTATTCTTTGAACAGGGCAAAAGAGCGGTTGATCCCGGCAGAAGATTATGCCGGATATAAAAGAGCTATAGAACAGGCGGCTGCTTTAGCTGACCAGCAGTTGATCTTAGAGGAGAAAAAGTAGAATGGCTGCGCCGAAAAAACCGAAGAGCGAAGACCTTGATTTCCAACTCAGCTTTTACGAAGGGGTTGTCAGGGAGAACCCTTCTTTTGCCGAGGCCCTCATAGCTCTTGGCGAAATATACACCAAGAAGGGGCTCTACGACAAAGGCCTGGCTGTGGATAAGAAGCTCGCCTTGTTGCGGCCGGATAATCCGGTGGTGCATTATAATCTGGCCTGCAGCCTTTCTCTGCTCGGAGATACCGCCGGTTCTTTTGAGGCTATCAGGCGTGCCGTTGATCTCGGTTACGATGATTTTATGTTCATGCATAATGATCCCGACCTTTTGAATCTACGCGCCGACGAACGCTTCATTGAATTCATCAGGAAAGTCAAAAAGGCCCGGGCTTATTCTTCAGATGCTAAATAATACCCCTGCAGTTTTCGCATTTGAAGATGCGAAACGATACCAGGCGATGAAGAATCGCCTGTTTCTTTTGAACACATCCCTGAATTTTTTGTTTCTGCTCGTTCTTGTCCTGACAGGCCTTTCGCGACAGATAAAGGAGTGGCTGCTTTTTCTGTCAGAAGATCTCTTGCGTATCAGCGCCCTCTATTTCTCGGTATTTGCCGTATCGGCATTCTTGTTGTCTTTCCCTATGGAGTATTACGAAGGTTTTGTCTTAGAACACCGCTATGGGCTTTCCCGCCAGGCACTTGGCGCCTGGCTGAAAGATGTTTTGAAAAGATCCATCATCATTTTTGTCGTTTCGCTTATCATGGTGGAGGCGGTATATTTTTTTCTTGCGAATTTTCAGGACACCTGGTGGTTGTGGGCATCCCTTTTTTGGTTTTTTGTCTCCGTTGTTTTTACACGCATTTTTCCTAAAGTGATCCTGCCCCTTTTTTTTAAACCAACACCTTTAGGGCCCGGTGTTTTGCACGACAGGATATATGCCCTCTTGAGTAAGCTAAAGATAGCCGTAAAGGATATCTATGTGCTTGATTTCTCTAAAAAGACTGTAAAGGCCAACGCTATGGTGGCCGGTTTGGGTGCGGGCCGGAGGATATATTTAAGCGATACCCTTGTGCAGGGTTTCCCTGCGGATGAGGTTGAGGCTGTCCTCGCACATGAACTGGGCCATTATGTCCGCCGTGATACATTCAAGCTCGTAGTGGCAGGGCTCGCCGGGGCATTTTTTTCTTTTTACCTGTCAGCCCTGGCCTTAAGACGTCTTATCCACTTTTTTGGTTTCAGCTCTATCAGCGATATAGCCGGACTGCCGCTTTTGTTGGCCGTATTCTTGTTGGCGGGGCTCATCCTGCTGCCTGTTCAGAACGGTTTTTCCCGCTTTATAGAAAAACAGGCGGATATTTTCGCTTTAAAGACAACAGGCGATAATGCGGCATTTATTTCTATGATACAAAGGCTGGGGGAACGGAATTTTTCCGATTTTTCTCCTCCGAAGGCCGTAGAATTTTTTCTTTACGACCATCCTCCTATATCTAAGAGGATCAAACTGGCTAAAAACATGCAGTTAAAGGTTTAAAATGGGACATAAGCCGGACAAGCACAACGACCCCGCGGAGCGCCGTAGTTATATACGCCTTGACCATATCTTTCCGGTCGAGTTCCGTTTCCTGGATGCCGCAGGTGAGGCTGTGTCAGGCTGGTATCAGGCCTTTACACAGGACATAAGCCGCGGAGGCATGTGCTTGACGGTGAATAATATAGAATTCGGCGATGTAAAATATCTGAGCGATAAAGATACTACCCTAGCGCTTAATATCAACATACCTTTGGGCAAGGATGCGGTAGGGGCTAAAGCGCGCCTTGCCTGGTTTAAAACGACGCGCACCGAGCCTGTCCTGCAGTATGCACTGGGTGTTTATTATGAAGTTATAGATCCATCCGGCAACATGCGCATATTGAAATACGCGCGGGCAAGGAAGTTCTTCAAGGGGTTAGCTGTTACTTTTTCTATCTTCTTAAGCTTAGGCCTTGTCATAGCAGGTTTTTACAGCTCCAGGCTGCGCGTTGAAAATGAAAAACTGCTGGCAAGTTTATCGGTGAACCTGTCGCACCAGAAGGGGTTGCGGCAGGGGGGTGAAAGCCTAAAAGGCCAGATAGAAGATATGAAGTTCCTCTTATCACAATCCGACAGAAAGATCGATATGCTTTCGCGCAGGCTGCGTGAAGTATCTTCAGACGACCAGAAGACCATAACGACCCTGCAGGGGTCTATCGATTTCTTCAAAAAATACCAGGAAAAATTAAAAGGCGACCTGACGGGTTTGGTAGAGAAAAAAGCAAGGGTGGAAGATGATGTCACGGCGAAAGTGCAAGAGGCATCGCTGTTGGAAAAGAAGATCAGGGATAAGCTCTATGGTTGGCTTGCGGCCCACCAGAATACAAATACCGGCCTTGTCGCCAGTTTCGAAGGAGACAGGGATATCAATGATTGGGGATTCACATACGATGAGGCCTTGGCCGCAATGGCCTTTGTCAAGACGGGCGATATAGAGAACGCCAGAAAGATATTTGATTTTTATGCGGCCGCCAAAAAGAGCGATACAGGCGGATTTTTTAATGCATATTACGCGTCGACCGGAGATGCGGCTGAATATGTTGCCCATGCCGGGCCTAATATATGGCTCGGCCTGGCTGTTTTGCAGTATACATACCACACCCAGGACAGGCGGTATCTAAAGATAGCAGAAGACATAAGCCGCTGGCTCGATACTATAAGGGATCCCGAGGGAGGTTTAAGGGGCGGCAAGGAGTTTTCCTGGTACAGCACAGAGCATAATCTTGACGCATATGCATTCTACGATATGTTCGCCGAATTGACCAAAGATGAAGGCTATGCCGGCAGGGCCAAACAGGCTTTGGATTGGCTTAATAAAAACGCATATTCAAGGATATCTGCCCCGATAGTCAAAAGAGGAAAAGGGGATTCGACCATCGCTACCGATACATATGCCTGGTCAGTTACTGCGATAGGGCCTCAGGCCTTAAAAGATGCCGGCATGGACCCGGACGCCATCATCGAATTCGCGATATCTAATTGCAGTGTTTCGGTCGATTACAGGAAACCGGACGGGACACCTGTGCGTATCAAAGGGTTTGATTTTGCTAAACATCAGAATTTGGCCAGAGGCGGGGTCGTCTCCTGCGAGTGGTCCGCGCAGATGATATTGGCATTGAAGATCATGGCTGACTATTATCGCCACTCCGGGAACACCGAGAAGGCGGATCATTATGCGGGGTTGGCCGGCGAATATATCTCGGAATTGAGCAAGATGATAATCACCAGCCCATCGCCGGTAGGGCAGGGTGATTTCTGCCTGCCATATGCCTCTCAGGAATTCGCCGATACAGGCCATGGCTGGCGCACGCCAAAAGGCAATAGGACCGGTTCAGTCGCTGCCACGGCATACGCCATCCTGGCTATCGACGGTTTCAATCCGCTGAGGTTCAACAAACCCTGATGAAAAATAAGATCTTAAATATTTATAACCGGCTTTATGAGAGGTTCGGGCCGCAGGGGTGGTGGCCGGCAGATTCTGCTTTTGAGGTGGCTATAGGCGCCATCCTTACGCAGAACACATCCTGGCAGAATGTCGAAAAGGCGATATCGAATCTCAAGAAGAAAAAGGCCCTGGCGTTTCAAAAGATGTATAATATGAGCCGGCAAGAACTGGCAGGCTTGATCAGGCCGGCAGGTTATTACAATATCAAGGCAAAGCGCATTAAGAACCTGCTGGAATTTTTAAAAAGGTTTTACCGCGGGGACATAAAAAAAATGCTCTCACGCGGCCTGCCTGTCTTGCGGCGGGAACTTTTGTCAGTTAACGGTATAGGCCCTGAGACTGCGGACTCCATACTTTTGTACGCTCTAAAGAAACCCGTGTTCGTGGTCGATGCCTATACCAAGAGGGTGTTATCGCGGCATAAACTGGCAGGACATGACGCGGATTACGATGAGTTGCAGCGCCTCTTTATGGGCCACTTGCCTGCGGATACAAAATTGTTCAATGAGTACCACGCGCTTTTGGTCAGGCTGGGCAAGGATTTTTGCAAGAAGGCAAAAGCGAAGTGCCAGGAGTGCCCTGTCAATGATGAAAGATAATTTTGCGATTTCGAGCGGGTCAAGTCGAAGTATGGCCATCCGCCGCTTACGGAGTTTTTTCCGCTCCGGTGTCCTTTTGCCTTCGGCACATAGAAAAATGCCTAAAAACACACAACTCGCCCTAAAATTGAACATTATGGAAACGGCTCGAACAAGTGTGTTTTCTTTACGGCATTTTTCTATTAAAAGGACACAGTCGCTCCAAAAACTCCGTAAGCGGCTGATCCTAATCGCATCAACTATATTTTTGTCCGCTTTTATTTTAGCATGTCCCGCGTTCGCATTCGATGATGTGCGTTATGAGATCACGGCTGATTTTTCGCCGCAAGGCAAAACCATACAGGCGGTTGAGACCGTTTCTTTCGTGAATAATAGCGGCCAGGGCCTGGATGCCGTATATCTGCGCGTATACCCCAACCATAAATACTCCAAACAGGAAAAAGTTCGCCTCTACCGCTACGCCAGTTATTTCAAGATAGACCCTTATCCGTCGGGTTTTGACGAGGGTGCGTTCAACGTCGAAAGCGTTTCTTCTTCGCAGAAGGATCTTGATCATATTTTTGAAGGCGAAGACCAGACCTTAATGAAGGTCGTTCTACCTGAAACTTTAAAGCATGGCCAGTCAATTGAGCTCAAGATAGCTTTCTCGCTTAAGATACCGCACCGTCTTGGACGATATGGCTGGCACAAGGATACGTTCGCGCTCAACCGCTGGTATCCGGTCCTGGGTTTCTTTGATAAGGACGGCTGGCACAATGACCCGGATTATTTGTTGCATATGCCTTATGTCAGCGATAGCGCGATGTATGACCTGCGATTTACCCTGCCGAAGGAATATACGCTTGCCTCCGGGTGCGATATAGTCAGGGAAGAAGAGAGCGGGGACGGTAGAAGGATCGCCTATCTTTCTTCCTCCGCGCCTTTGAGGGAATTGAGCCTGGCTGTCAGCCGCGACTACCTTGTCGAAGAATATGAATATGAGGGGGTAAAGATAAGGTCTTATTATTTTAAGAAAGATAAGGCCGGCGCTCAGAAGGCGATAGAGTCAGCTGTCGGCCTCATGGCTTTTTACGGCAAACAGTTCGGTAAATACCCATACAAGCAATTTTCGATAGCGCCCATATTTTTAGGCTATGGAGGCAGCCAGAACGCCGGGATAATCTTCATAGATACCAGGGCTTATCAGATGCCGCCGTTCTTAGACAGGTATTTTGATTTCCTTGTGGCGCATGAGACGGGCCATCAGTGGTGGTATAATATGGTAGGTAATGACGAGTACCGTCAACTATGGCTCGACGAAGGGATCAACTCGTATTTTATCACGCTCTACCTTCAGGATAAATACGGCCAAGACGGCAGGATCATTGAAATGCCGGGCTGGCTGGAATATTTCATACCTAATCCCACCTTTCGCTCGATACGCACTTATCGCTGGCGTTATTTCGCTAAAAAGGGCTTAGACCAGCCGATATTGACGGATATGGCGAGTTTTTATGAGCCAGGTATGATATTCACCATCGCCTACGGCAAGGGTTCGGCGGTCGTAGATATGCTGGCATCGGTTTTAGGGAAAGAGAAGTTCGAAAGTATGATGAGGGGATATTTCGAGAAGTTCAGGTTCAAGAACGCGAGCGTCGCGGATTTCCAGGAGATGGCATCCGGCTCGGCCGGACAGGACCTTGCGTGGTTTTTCAACGAGTGGTTATATTCAGCTAAAATTTGCGATTACGCGGTCAAAAGGCAAAAGGGTAAGCTTGTGCTCGAGCGTCTAGGGGAAGTGGTCATGCCCCAAGAGACGACGCTCGTATTCACCGATGGTACAGAAGCCGTAGCATCCTCGGAGGGCAAGAATAAGGCAGAAGAGATACCATTGCCCAAAGGCAAAAAATTAAAAACTGCTTATGTTGACAAAGGGTCAAAGGTCTTAGACATCGACCGCACGAACAACAGGCTGCCGCGCAAGGTCGACGCGCGATTTGTCCCGCTCTACCATGGGCTCTATGAAGTACCTTTGTTTTTGGAAGAAGATGCCTATCATTGGATAACGGGCCCGAGTTTTTCGGAATACGGTTTCGGCATAAAGTCGAGTTTTCAGAAGCCGGTTGATTATATAGTTTATGCCGCGACGCATTACGACACAAGCGCGCAAAATCTTAATACATCCGCGGGATTCGAGAAGAACAATCTTTTTAATCAATATTTAAGTTGGGGGTTTGAATTTTTTAACAGGGAGGCGTCGGGGGATGAGGATAGCGATTTAAAGTCCTACAAGCTTTACTTAAGGCAGGAGTTGGATTTTCCATACAGCCTTCTTGATGTGACTTCTCATTTGACACTTTATATGGTCCATAATCAGAGCATAGGTAAGGGCGGTTTTATCGGCGCCAAAGAAGAGCCGCGCAACCTAAATTACCGTCAAAACAAAGAAACT
This sequence comes from Candidatus Omnitrophota bacterium, assembly GCA_003451585.1. Taxonomy (GTDB): domain Bacteria; phylum Omnitrophota; class Gorgyraeia; order Velamenicoccales; family Velamenicoccaceae; genus UBA9636. The sequence continues at coordinate 113,337 of DMEU01000004.1, forward strand.
ATCTTTGGCGTGACTTTCTTTTTGTCTGACGCCGGGCCTTTTCCGGACCCGTCTTTGGGGTATAAGTTCAGCGCGACGCAGGAAGTCGGAGGGCACATATTAGGCGGAGGCGATGATTTTGTCCGCACGCAGGCGGAATTCGATAAATATATCGAGATAGCCCCTGCCCATAAATTGGCATTTCGTATCAAGGGGGGCGCAGGGCATCCTAAAGATAAGTATCTTTTTTTTCTTGGCTCAGACCGTGAATTGAGGGGCTATGATTATAAGGATATCAAGGGAAGTTCCATTCTTCTAGGCAGCGCCGAATACAGGTTTCCCCTGGTGCGCGATATGGACGCAAGGTTCTTATGGCAGACCTTTAATTTAAACGCGGTCCAGGGCGTATTGTTCTTTGATGCCGGTTCAGCATGGTTTGACAGCATCTTCGAGCCGGGTTTTAAAAAAGACGCTGGCCTTGGCTTGCGTTTCTATTTTGATGTTGCAGGCGGCACGGAAAAGATAGCCTTGCGTATAGATGCGGCATGGCCCTTAGACGCAAACAGCAAAGATCCGCATGTATGGGTCGGCATCAATCAGGCGTTCTAAACAAGCACTTTAGAAGTATCTCACGAGGTCATAATTTATGAAATCTGGAATTGTTGCTATAATCGGGCGCGCTAATGTGGGTAAGTCGACGCTGCTTAATAATCTTGTCGGAGAGAAGGTCGCTATAGTCTCTCCTATACCGCAGACTACGCGTAACCAGATACGCGCTATTCTAAACGAAAAAAGGGGGCAGATCGTCTTTCTGGATACGCCGGGCATGCATGTTTCCAAACACGCCCTGGACCGCGCAATGATCTCTGCTATAAATGATTCCCTCTCCGGCGTAGATGTCGTCTTGCACCTTGTGGATGCGACTGAGCGTGTCGGCGAAGAGGAGCAGATGGTGATAGAGCGCCTGATGAGGGTGCGCGCGCCCATTATCCTGGGCCTAAATAAGATAGACCGCGGCACAGGGCATATCCAGGACTACCTGGATGCGTGGCAGAGGAAGATAGGTGCTGATCTGAGCTCTGTGACAGGCCGCATAATGCCTATCCCGTTATCGGCATTGGCCGGTACTAACTTAGACAGGCTTTTGGATGAATTGTTCTCTCGCCTTCCAGAGGGCGAGGCCCTTTATCCGCCTGATATATTGACGGATTTTCCCAGGCAGCTGACGATCCAGGATGTCATCCGTGAGAAACTGCTGTGTTATCTAAGGGAGGAGATACCTTTTTCCCTGGGCGTCTATGCAGAAGAAATAGCCGACAGGAGCGAAAAGCTGACATATGTTCGAGCCCTTATACTTGTAGAACGGGATTCGCAGAGGAAGATAGTTATAGGCAAAAAGGGAGAAGTGATGAAAAAGGCGGGTGAGGCGGCGCGCAAGGACCTCGAAAATATTTACGAAAAAAAATTCTATCTTGACCTTTGGGTAAAAGTTGAACAACATTGGAAAGAGGACACTGAGTTGCTTCGAAGAATGGGGTATATTAATTAAAATTATAAATCATGATAAATAAAAAGCGGCTGATAAAATTGACGCAGGATGTGCTTAGGATAAATTCCGAGAATCCCCCTGGGAATGAGGCGGCTATAGCGCATTTTGTTGCGGGATATCTAAAGAGGATAGGGCTTGCGCCAAAGATCTATAGTTTTTCCCGCGATCGCGACAATGTCCTGGCTGTATTGCCGGCCAGGCACGCATGCAGCCGTAAAAGTCCGCGGTCCATTTTGATAACGCCTCACCTGGATACCGTACCTGCAGGCAGGGGCTGGAGGTTTGACCCTTTTGGAGGTGTATTGTCAGGCGGTAAGATCTATGGCCGCGGCGCATCCGATTGCAAGGGCAATCTGGCTGTCTGCCTGGAAGTCCTTTCCAGCCTCGTAGAAGATGGGGCGCGCCTGGAGGATGAGGTTATCTTTTTGGCTACCGCGGATGAGGAGACGGGTTCGGCAAAAGGCCTCATACCTTTTTTGGAAAAGCGTATCATCAGGCCGGCCTGCGCGCTGATATTGGATTCGGATGGTTTTGATATTATTGCTGCCCAAAAAGGCCTCATACATTTTAAAGTCAAGGTTACCGGCCGCCGGGCCCACGGGGCTTATCCTCAAAGAGGCATAAACGCGATAGACCGCGCCTGCCGGCTCATTGATATCTTAAAAAAAATGAAGTTCATCTATAAAAAACACAGGTTCTTAAAACCGCCTACTATTAATATAGGGATGATCCGCGGCGGAGATAAAGTCAATATTGTAGCTGACTGGTGCGAGTTTGAGGTTGACTTAAGATTTTTGCCCGGCATGGATGGAAGAAAGATATTGTTACAGATACGCCGTGCATTTGATTCTACCGGCTTTGCCGCCAAGATCGATGTAAATGATATCCAGCAGCCTTATGAGATAGATGTGCGTCATCCTGTCATATGCGCTTTGAAGGCCGCGGCAGAGGGCATTGCACCTCGTTCCGAGATAAAAGGAAGCGAAGGGGCGACGGTCATTACTTTCTTTAAAAAGATGAATATACCGGCTGTTGCCACCGGTTACGGCGCGCGCGGGACCGCGCACGCAACGGATGAATATGCGCGCATCTCTGACCTCTATCGCGGGGCCAGGGTGCTCGAGCGGTTCTTAAAGATATTTGCCGGCGTTCATATTGAAAGCTGTTGAAGAATTTATCGAAAGAGTATAGAATAATTTACCATGAAATCCATACAGATAAAAAGAAGGCCGCGTTTAAAGGACCCTGTGATGATAGCCGCCTGGCCAGGCATGGGTGATGTGGCCTTGAAGGCCGCACTTTATTTAAAAGATAAACTAGGGGCCGTGGAGTTCGCGGAGATATCCTCCGAAGAGTATTTTCATCCGTCCGGCGTCTGGATAGACAACAGCATTATCAGCGTTCCGCAGCATCCGACAGGCAAGTTCTATTTTTATAAAAATACCGCCGGCAGCCGGGATATCATAATTTTCATCAGCGACGCCCAGCCTTTTATCGATAAGGGATATGAGTATGCCAGGGAGATCGTGGACCTTGCCTTGAGCTTTAAAGTAAAGATCATCTATACTTTTGCCGCCATGCCATTGCCTATCGAGCACACGCAGATGCCCCAGGTCTATGCTGCGGCAACAAAAAAAGAGATACTTGATACGTTCTCCAAGATGGACTTAAAGCTTATGCCTACAGGTCAGATCAGCGGCTTAAACGGCCTGGTTTTAGGTGTCGCCAAAGATCACGGCATTGAAGGCGTATGCCTTTTAGGTGAGATATCTCTTTATACTATCCAGATAGAAAATCCGTTGGCATCGATCGCCGTCCTTTCCATTATCGCCAAGATATTGGATATCAACCTTGACCTTAGCGACCTGCAGAAGTATGCCGACCAGATCAACCGCGAGATAGAGCATTTGATAGAGTACCTCAAAAATCCTCCGGAAGAACAGGAAGAAAGGCCTATCGATCAGAGCGAGATCGATATCCTCAAGAAGGGGCTGGCGGACCTGTCGAGCCTGCCTGATTCCGCAAAGATGAGGATAGAAGAGCTTTTCAGGCTTGCCAAAAAAGACCTGTCGAGAGCGATAGAGCTCAAAAGAGAACTGGATAAGTGGAATATATACGAACAATACGAAGATAGTTTTCTGGACTTATTCAAAAAGCCTCCCAAAAAAAACAATTAAATGTGGCCCTCGAATTAAGAATATGCCACATTTACCCTGAGCGCAGCGAAGGGTCTTTGAAACCTTATGCCCGAGATTATTCTAAAGACGAGGGGATTGACCAAGTGTTATTATAGCCGGTCCCTGTTTTCCACACAGAAAGTAACGGCGGTCGACAGCCTTGACTTAGACGTCGAGCGCGGAGAGATATTCGCGTTCTTAGGGCCGAACGGGGCCGGCAAGACCACGACCCTTAGCATGGCTATAGGCATAACCGAACCTACCGCGGGCGAGATCGAGATATTCGGCCGGCCGTTTTGTGCCGGTGATATCGAGCCGTTGAAGAGGATCGGCTATTGCCCTGAGACCACTTCCCTGCCGGGTTATTTCACTGTTGTCGAGTTGTTGGATTTCTACGCGCAGATCTTCGATATACCCGGCAATATAAAGCGCCAGCGCATAGGAAGTTTATTGGAGATGGTCGGGTTGTATAAAGAGAGGAATGTTCTTTTACAGAATCTTTCTATAGGGCAGCTGAGGCTTGTAGATTTTATGCAGGCATTGATCAATGACCCTGACCTGATCTTACTTGATGAGCCAACGGTCTATTTGGACCCGGTCATTATGGAACGCTTCAGGGGCATCCTGCAACACCTTCGCGCCGACGGCAAGACCATCGTCATATCTTCGCATATGTTGCCTGAGATCGAGCGTCTTTCCGACCGTCTGGCCATCATAGACAAAGGCAGGCTTTTAAAAGTCGGCGCAAAAAAGGAATTTTTACACGGTTTAAGGCTTGAAGATGAGTTTTTGAGGATCGTCAAAGAGGCCCATGAGTAATCTATTCAAAAAGTTTCGCGGCATTGTTCTCATATCCAGGGACGTCTGCCGCTCTGCGTTGCGCGAAAGGATGATGTATGGCTTTCTCCTTTTGGCATTTCTGTTCATTTTGATGGCCAATGTGCCTTTTGCCGTAAATGACCCCAAGGCATTCGACGGCCAGCCTCCGGCTGTCTCAGCTGTCCAGATAGGTTTTGTCTCGATAAATATCTTTATGGTCCTTATTACGGTATTCGTCTCTTTGAGCACACTACAGAATTTTCTGGATCGTCAAAGGCTGGTGCTGTTGTTGTCAAAACCACTGTCCCGCTGGCAGATCATAGAGGGTGTCATGCTGGGATTGTTTGAGACCGTATTTCTGAACTGGTGCCTGATGACCGCCGGTGTCTGGCTCGTCATATTGTCTCAGACTCGCGAACTGGCCTTTTATGTCTGGAGCGGGATGAGCGTCACGGCTCTGATGAGCCTCTTGTATGTGAGCCTTGTAGTATTTTTTTATATCATCATCCCTAATTCGGCGGCTGGGGTGTTGACGATATTTTTGCTCATCGCAGGCCTGGGCGTACCTTTTGCGCAGGAACTTTTTGATTCTACGCGCTATCCGCACCTTGTTTCCTCATTGCTGCGTACAGGGCTTAATGTTTTGCCGAAGGTCAACGACCTTTGGGGGATATCCATGACAGAACTCGGATTATTCGGTTTGAAGATACAGGCCGGGTTTGTTATACTTCATACTATAGCGCTCATTGCGGTGCTGAATGCCGTCGTGTGCTTTAAATTCAGGCGTTTTCGCAGGGCTTGACATGTTTCTACGGAAAAAATTATTTTTTTTACGTTTTTTAAGGTGAATAAATCTTGACAATAAAAAAAATTTGTGATAATTTTTTCATAGAAGCAGTATAAAGATACACCATAGAGATTTTAAACGGAGAATAAAATCAAAAAAGAAACGAAGCAGAGGGACTCTAAGAAACTAGGGTCTCTTTTTTTTGTCCGCAGTAGGCGGACAACCCGCCATGTTCTGTGCGGGCATAAGGGTTTTCGGGTTTATTTATGAAGGTTGGTTTTACATACGATCTAAAGACAGATTACAAGTCGCAGGACGGTTTTCCGCAGGATGCCTTGGCGGAATTTGATGTTGAAGAGACCGTAGCGGAGGTGGAGGCTGCCATAAAAAGCGGCGGACATGAGGTAGTGCGCATAGGGCATGTCCGTAATCTGCTGGGGTGTCTGCCGCGTATCGGCGTAGACATAGTTTTTAATCTCTGCGAAGGTATGGGTAACCGTAATAGGGAGTCAGAGGTTCCGGTTATCCTGGATATATACCGTATCCCTTATGTCGGCTCAGACGGGCTTACTTTAGGGTTGACGCTCGATAAGGTAATGGCTAAAAAGGCGTTTATAGCGGATAACGTGCTTACTCCTAAATATTTTGTAGCCGATGGTTCTTTTTCCGCCTCAGGCGGCATAAAAGAGGATCTTTGCGGTATGGCGTTCCCGATGATAGTCAAGCCGCGGAGTGAGGGGTCGTCAAAGGGTATATCGGAAGAATCTGTTGTCAGGGACAACGAGGCGCTTGTGTCCCAGGTCCGGGAAGTCGTGCGTCAGTACGGGCAGCCTGCCCTTGTTGAGGAGTTCATCACAGGCCAGGAATTTACCGTGCTTGTCATAGGCAACGGCCAGCCCGAGGCCTTGGCGCCGGTGCACATAGGGATATTGGGGAAGCTGGAAGTCGATGACCTTATCTATACTTCTAGGCGGGTAAGCAATACGGAGATAGGATATGTCTGTCCGGCAAAGATATCGGATGCGCTGGATAAAAAGTTGCGCCAGGCCGCGGTAGCGGCGTATAAATGCGTGGATTGCCGTGATTTCGGCCGTGTCGATTTTCGCGTGGATAAACAGGGCAGGCCATATGTGCTTGAGATCAACCCTTTGCCTTCATTGTCTACTGAGGATGTTTTCCCTCTCGTGGCAAAGGCGGAAGGGTCAACATACAATAAACTTATTTTAAAGGTCCTGGATATCGCGATAAAAAGATGCGGTTTAAACTAAGGAGGGCCAACTGTCAAACCAATCGGTAGAGTTACTGCAGTCCCCGCTTCAGACAGCTACGCGGCGCGCATCCATAGGTGATTTTCGTAAGGTCGCTTTGTGGAAAGATGTCGATGAAGAAACCTGGGAAGATTGGCATTGGCAGTTAAAGAACCGTATCCATACACTGGATACGATCTCCAAGATACTGGTATTAACGCCTCAGGAAGAAGAGGGGATAAAAAAATCCAACGGCCGCCTGTCAATGGCCATTACTCCATATTGGCTTACGCTCATGGATCCTAATGACCCTGAGTGTCCTATCCGAAGACAGGCCATACCTTTAGCCGAAGAGTTCCATTTTAATAATAACGAATTCGTGGACCCTTGCGCTGAGGACAGGGATGCCCCTGTCAACGGCCTGGTGCATCGCTATCCGGACAGGGTGTTGCTGTTGGCGACAGATCAGTGTGCTATGTATTGCCGTCATTGTACACGCCGCCGTCTCGTAGGGGAAAAACAGGTCCACTCGCTTAATTCCAAGACAATAGACAGCGCGGTGGATTACATCAAGTCCAATAAAAAGATACGGGACGTCCTTATTTCCGGCGGCGACCCTTTGATGCTGGAGGATGACGAGCTGGAGGCTATTTTAAAGAAGGTCTCCGACATACCGCATGTTGAATTTTTGCGTATAGGCACGCGTGTGCCGGTCACCTTGCCGCACCGCGTTACACCTGCTTTGGTAGCCATGCTGAAAAAATATGCCCCGTTATGGGTTAGCATCCACTTCAATCATCCCAAGGAGGTGTCTAAGAGGTGCAAGCTGGCATGCGATATGCTGGCCGATAGCGGTATCCCTCTCGGCAGCCAGACGGTCCTTCTTAAAGGCATCAATGATAAGCCGTACATCATGAGAAAGCTTATGCACGAGCTTTTAAAGGTCAGGGTCCGGCCGTATTATATTTATCAGTGTGACCCCGTCCGCGGCACGGCGCATTTTCGTACGCCTGTGGCGGTAGGCATCAATATCATCGAGAAGCTCAGGGGTTTTACTTCCGGATATGCCGTGCCCACCTATGTTGTAGATGCCCCGGGCGGAGGTGGCAAAATACCCGTAGGCCCTAATTACCTCATCTCCCAGGATAAAGGCAAGCACGTCCTGCGGAACTACAAAGGTAAGATATATACTTACGTAGAGTAGGCGCGCTCACGCAAAAGCCATTCCTTCCCTTGACGCCCTATCCATCCTCATTTATAATCAACTAATCGAGTTAAAAGAAAGCCGGCCCGCCTTTAAAGAGAAGTTGTTTCTCATTTAATCTTTTTAACTAAGGAGATGAATGATGGATAATTTCAAACCCGAAGCCAAGAGGAGCGTGGTTTTAGTCTCACATGCCCATGCAGGAAAGACCTCGGTTGCAGAGGCGATGCTGTTTGCCGCAGGGGCCGTAACACGCAAAGGGACGGTCGCAGAAGGAAATACCGTCAGCGACTACAACCCGGATGAGATACTTCGCAAAAACTCGATAAATTCAAGTGCGTTGAATCTCACCTGGAGAGGGCATTTCATACAGATAATAGACACGCCGGGCTATGCTGATTTTGCCGCAGATATGATCAGCGGCCTGCGCGCCGCAGACAGCGCTATTGTCATCATTGACGCGGCCGGAGGCATAGAGGTAGGCACACAGCGCGTCTGGGATATGTGTGATGAGCTGGGCCTGCCGCGCCTGGTATTTATAAACAAGACAGATAAGGAGAACGGCCACGCCGATAATGTGGTAAAAGAGATCCAGGAGAGGTTTTCAAAGAGCGCCTGTGTCATAGAGACGCCGTTCTCCGCCCAGCTAATAGAGGTTATCGCCGAAAGTGACGACGCGCTCCTTGAAAAATATCTGGAAGGCAAAGAGATAAAAGATGAGGAGCTTCACAAGGCCTTAAAAAACGCGGTCGAACAGGGGAGGATCTTCCCTGTTATCTTTGGTTCAGCTTTGACAGGGGCCGGGGTAAAGGAGCTTTTAGACGGCATTGTGGATGACCTGCCTTCGCCGGAGGAGCGCAGGCCTGTCCAGGCGTGCGATCCAAATTCAAAAGAAAAAAAAGAGGTAAAATTAAGCGAAGATGCGCCGTTCTCAGCACTGGTATTTAAATCTGTATTCGACCCGTTTGTAGGCCAATTGACGCTGATGAGGATATTTTCCGGCAAGATAATGTCAAACACCGGATTTTATAATGTCACAAGAGGTGCCAAAGAGAGGATAGGTCAGCTCATGGTCCTTCAGGGCAAGGAACAGCGGCCTGTTGCTTCGGCCTCTTGCGGTGATATCGTGGCTGTGGCCAAATTAAAAGAGACACATTTAGGCGATTGCCTTGCCGACGAGAAATACCTTATCTTTTTTGACCCTTTCATATTCCCGGAGCCAGTCTATTCGTCATCGGTCAAACCGAAGACAAGGGCGGATGAGGAGAAGATCTCCGAGGCATTGAGCAAGTTATGCGCGAGTGACCCTACTTTCAAGATATCGCGCGACCCTCAGACAAAAGAGATGGTCATATCGGGTATGGGCGACCAGCATGTAGATGTAATGGTCAAGCGCCTCAAGGACAGGTTTCACGTAGAGGTGGAGATAGGAACGCCAAAAATACCGTACAAGGAGACCATTAAAAAGCCGGCCCGTGCACAAGGCAAGCACAAGAAGCAGTCCGGTGGGCGCGGCCAGTACGGCGACGTCTGGCTGGAATTAGAGCCTTTGGACCGCAGCCGGGCCTTTGAGTTTGTGGATAAGATAGTAGGAGGCGCTATCCCGCGCAACTTCATCCCTTCTGTGGAAAAAGGCGTCAAGAATGCGATGGACCAGGGCGTAGTTACTAATTTTCCCATGGTCGATGTCAGGGCTACGGTTTATGACGGGTCTTATCACGATGTAGACTCTTCGGACATAGCATTTCAAATAGCCGGAGCCTTGGCTTTTCGAAAGGCGGCGATGGAGGCGGTGCCGGTCCTGCTTGAGCCGATCATGGATGTGGAGATAACTGTCCCGGAAGACTGTATGGGCGCTATCCCGGCGGACCTTAACTCCCGCAGGGGGCGCGTCTTGGGTGTTGAGGCGCGCTCGAAAAATCAGACCATAAAGGCCAAGGTGCCTTTGTCTGAGGTGTACAGGTATGCTACGGACTTAAGGTCAATGACCGGAGGCCGCGGCAGCTACGTAATGCGCTTTTCTCATTATGAAGAGGTCCCTGTTAAGATAGCACAGGGTATAATCGCGCAAAACCCAAAACACAAGCAACAAGAGGAGTAATAATGAAGATAAGCGTTTTTGGCATCAATGATTTTCCTTTCGGCAAGAAGGCCCTGCCGGATGAGCGCCTGAAGAAAATTGCAGATCTTTATAAGGCGCAAAAGATAACGCAGATCCAGGTTGAATTCGTCACCGAAAAAGACATAAAGACGGCGGACGCGATCGTCTGTTTGGATGAGAAAAAGCTGGACCTGATGATACTTGATATGGAGGTTGCAGAAAGCAAGCTTGAAAAACAGCCTACGGCTGAGGAAGCGGCTTTGATAAAGCGCGCGCAGGAGCTTCTGGAAAACGAAACGCCTATCTCTAAAGGGTCATTTAGCGAAGATGAAATGAAGTGGTTCGCTAATAATAATTTTGTTACGGGCAAAGCCGTTATTTTTATCCCGCATGGAGCGCTCGACGATCTTCCGGCCCTCGTAAGGCAGGCCTATACAGAAGGCGGGCGAATTTGTTTTTTGACAGGAGGCGTTAAAGAGGCCCGCGCCTGGGAGATCAGACGCGGCTCGACCGCGGTTGAGGCGGCGCACGTCATACATTCGGACCTTGCGCGCGGATTTATACGGGCCGAGGTCATGGCGTATGATGCGCTTGTCAAAGCCGGCAATGTGAACCAGGCTAAAAATGAGGGGCTCTTGCGGCAGGAGGGCAAAGAATATATCGTTTGCGACGGCGATGTCATCGAATTTAAATCAGGGGTCTAGCAATGTTAAAAATTAAGCGTGCTTTGATAAGTGTTTCGGATAAAACAGGGATCGTGGAATTAGCGGGGGTCTTGAATTCTTTCGGCGTCGAGATCATTTCTACCGGAGGTACTGCGCGCGCTTTGAAGAGCGCGGGCCTTCCGGTCATAGAGATGTCAGATTATACCGGATTCCCTGAAATGCTCGATGGCAGGGTAAAGACACTTCACCCTAAGATACACGGCGGGCTTCTTTCCCTGCGCGATGACCCTGAACATATGAAGCAGATAGGTGGGCAGCAAATAGGCCTTATTGATATGGTAGTTGTCAACCTTTACCCCTTTGAGGAGACGGTGGAAAGGGCCGGCGTTGCGTTGAGTGAGGCTGTTGAAAATATAGATATCGGCGGACCGTCCATGTTGCGGTCGGCGGCCAAAAATTATAAGTCGGTGGCTGTTGTCCCGGACGCGAAGTTTTACGGGCGCGTCATCGCGGAATTAAAAGAAAATGACGGATGTCTTTCCGAAAGCACGCTTGAAGGCCTGGCATTGGAGGTTTTTAAGAGAACATCCAGATATGACTCCGCCATAGCCGGTTACCTGTCCGGGGAATTGAAAGGCCTGGGGGGTGAAGCCTTCCCTCCGGAGGCATTGTCGCTGGACCTCAAACTTGTTTCATCTCTGCGTTACGGTGAAAACCCTCACCAGAAGGCCGGCCTTTACAGGGTCCTTAAGACGCAGGCGCCATCATTGATATCCGCCAGGCAGCTTCATGGTAAAGAGCTTTCTTTCAACAATTATCTTGATCTGAACGCGGCCTTCCAGATCGTGCGCGAGTTTACAAGGCCGGCCGCCTGCATCATCAAGCATACGAATCCGACCGGTGTGGCTGAAGGCAGTTCTCTAGTCCGCGCATATAAGGCCGCCTGGCAGACGGATAGTTTGTCCGCCTTCGGGGGTATTATCGGTTTAAATCGCAGGGTTGACCTCGCCACAGCTAAGCTGATCATAAAAAGCGGTTTTATGGAATGTGTGCTCGCGCCAGGGTATGAGCCTGGGGCCCTGGGGATGCTGCAAGGCAGAAAAAATTTGCGGCTTTTAGAAGTTGTCTTTTCTCCGGCCGGCGACACAATAGAACTGGATATCAAAAAAATAGACGGAGGCGCGCTGGTCCAGGAGAAGGACGCGCGGGATTTCAATAAAGATGACATCAAGTTCGTCACAAAAAAGAGGCCCACAAAGAAACAGATAGAAGAGTTGCTTTTTGCGTGGAAAGTCGTAAAACACGTAAAGTCCAATGCTATTGTCCTGGCAAGATCGTCTGCGACAATAGGCATAGGCATGGGGCAGACAAGCCGCGTAGATTCTGTTTTTATGGCTGTAAAGCGCGCCGGGAAACGGTCCAAAGGCGCGGTAATGGCAAGCGACGCCTTCTTTCCGAAGGCAGACAACATAGCATTGGCCAAGAAGGCAGGCGTAAGGGCTATCATACAGCCCGGAGGTTCTATAGCAGACGCGGAAGTGGTCTCTGCCGCCAACCGTGCCGGTATATCTATGGTATTTACCGGGTTCAGACACTTCAAACATTGATTCCTTGAGCCTTAACTTGTGACTTTTCTATGACCTACGAAGAAGCCATAGTTTACTTAGAGTCTTTCATCAATTATGAGAGAAAGACACAGTACCACTACAAGACAGCTTTTAAATTGGAGAGGATGGACAAGTTCCTTTCCAACCTGGCTGATCCTGAGCGCGGTATGCAGGTCATCCACGTAGCCGGCACCAAGGGCAAAGGATCGACCGCTTGTTTTATCGCCTCGATATTAAAAGAAATGGGTTTTCGCGTAGGGCTCTATACCTCGCCGCACCTGTTGGATTTCAGGGAAAGGATACGCATCCTAGACACTAGGAACATAGCCGAAGAAAAGGCCCCTTTTCCTGGAATGATATTAAAGAATGATTTCGCTGATATCTTAGAAAGCATAAGGCCACAGATAGAATTTTTCCGCAAGTCTTTTCAGAATTTCGGTAATTTGAGTTTTTTTGAGATCCTGACCGGGTTAGCGCTCGTCTATTTTAAGGAAAAAAATGTCGATTTCGTTGTTTTAGAGACAGGGCTGGGCGGGAGGTTCGATGCGACAAACGCGGTGAGTTCGAGTGTTTCCGTTATTACGCCTGTAAGTTACGACCATGAGCATATCCTGGGAAATACATTATCCGAGATCGCCTTTGAGAAGGCGGGTATCATTAAAAGCACCAATAAAAGGACAGATGACGGTTTTTCCGTCTGTGTGGCCGCCATTCAGAATAAAGAGACAGGCGAGGTCATAAAAAGGCGCGCTAAAGCGGAAGGGGCCGTTGTATTTGAGTTGGAGCGTGATTTTTGTTTTAAAAGGCTGGAAGGGGATCTTTTCGGCCAGGAATTTTTCTATCAGGGGCTTAACAACGACCCGTATTTTTTAAAGACCAGGATGCTGGGCCTGCATCAGCTGACAAATGCTTCTTTGGCGATAGCCGCCTGCGAGGCGCTATCGCTGTTTGGTACGAAGGTAAATAGCGAGAGTGTGTCTAAGGGCATCTGGAGCGCGTTTTGGCCGGGCCGTCTTGAGATCGTGCGCACTAAGCCTTTTATCATTTTAGACGGCGCGCATAACGGCGATTCCGCCGGGCGCCTTGCGCGTTTTTTGGAAAAAGAATTTAAAGGTTTCAAGAAAAGGCTTATATTCGGGTCTTCAGAAGACAAGGATCTAAAGGGGATAATTTCGCAGCTCGACCACGTAGCCGATAGGATCATCCTTACGCGTGCCGATAACCCGCGTGCGGCCGATCCCGACAAGTCGCTTTTGCCTTATTTCAGCAAGAATATACCAGCTGTGACGCATTCTGTAGAGGAGGCCTTGGACCTTTTGAACAAGGAATTGGGCCAGGATGAGGTGGCTGTCATAACGGGTTCTTTGTTCGTCGTAGGCGAGGCCAGGAATCTATGGAGAAGATTTTGACAGAGTCTGCTACTATAGCGGCTATAGCTACGCCTTTTGGCGAAGGCGCTGTAGGCATCGTGCGTTTGAGCGGGCCGCAAGCCGTTGATATCGCAGGCAAAGTGTTCCGCGCCAAGAGTAAAAAGCCTTTTACGTCGCAGAAAAGTTTTTCTTTTCGTTACGGGTGGATAGTCAAAGACAGCGGTGAGGCGCTTGATGAGGTGATCGTTTCTTTGATGCGCGCTCCAAAAAGTTATACGCGCGAAGATGTCGTGGAGATCAATTCTCACGGCGGTCCTTGCGCCCTTTCAGGTATCCTTGAACTTGTTTGTGCTGCCGGAGCGCGGATAGCCGGGCCGGGGGAATTTACAAAACGCGCTTTTTTAAACGGGCGCCTTGATCTGGCCCAGGCTGAGGCCGTGCTCGATGTTATCCAGGCGAAGAGCGAGCTGGCCCGGAAAAATAGCCTCTCTCAATTATCGGGGGAGGTTTCAAGGCGCGTAGGTGAGTTGCGCGCTGACATTTTAGGGTTGCTGGCGGATATGGAGGCCGGCATTGATTTTAGCGAAGATGATGTTGCCGCCGTGGATATCCCAGCCTATTGTAACAGGCTTGATGGCATATGTTTGAAATTGGGTTTTATGCTCGAACATAGTTTTAAGGGCCGCATGATCCGCGAAGGCTTGAAGGCCGTCATTTATGGCAGGCCTAATGTCGGGAAATCCTCGCTTCTTAATGCGGTTTTAAAGGAAGAACGCGCGATAGTAACTTCTATAGCCGGCACGACGCGCGATACCGTCGAGGAGTTTATCAATATAAAGGGGCTTGCGGTCCGTCTTATCGACACTGCCGGTATCTTAGAGCATCGTGACGATATAGAGAAAGAGGCCCTTGGCAGGACGAAAAGGGCCTTGGAGACGAGTGATGTGGTCATCTTTGTCTTAGATGGCAGTTCGCCCTTGACTAAGGAGGATAGAGAGCTGGCCGCGCATATCGCCGGCAAAAGGACGATCGTTGTTATAAATAAATGCGACCTCACGGAAGGTATAGATAAAAGTGAAGTAGCAAGCATCTTTTCCCAGGAACCGTTATGCGTTTCAGCGCAAAGCGGAGCTCATATACATGAGTTGGAAGATTTGGTCTATAAGAGTGTTTTCCCGGCTAAAGGGGTAGGGACCGGAGTGTTCCAGGAAGGTGCTTTGGTGTCTAATGCCAGGCATATTGAGATCTTAAAGTCCGCGCAGCGATCTTTAGAGCAGGCGAGATCGACTATCGCAGAAGGCCTGTCCTGTGAATTTGCCTCACCCGAAGTAAAGAATGCCTTAGACAGCCTCGGTATGCTTACAGGGGAAGTATTTAGCGATGGGCTATTGGATGAGATCTTCTCAAAATTCTGTATAGGGAAGTGATAGAATCCAGAGGTCCTAGGACAGGGAAGGTAATTTTACCAAATGAATAAGAAAAGAGGAGATATGGACAAGAATAAGATAAAGAAGGCGATGTCTATGATATTGGAGGCGGTAGGCGAGGACCCGAAGAGAAAAGACCTCGTAGATACACCTGACCGCGTGGCAGAGATGTACGAGGAGATACTGGCGGGCATGCCGTTGGACCCGGAGAAAGAATTAGAGGTCGTGTTAGAACACAAGCATGAAGAGATAGTGTTGTTGAAGGGCATACCGTTATATTCCATGTGCGAACATCACCTCTTGCCTTTTATCGGGCGCGCACACGTTGCTTATATCCCCAAAGGCGGACGTGTCACAGGATTGAGCAAGATCGCCCGTGTAGTGGAGATACTCTCAAAGCGACTGCAGGTCCAGGAGCGGCTCACTACGCAGATCGCCGATATAATAATGAGCAAGCTCAAACCTTTGGGTGTTATGGTTGTCATTGAAGCAGAGCATCTTTGCATGAGCATGCGGGGGGTCAAGAAGCCGGGCATAATGACTATAACGAGCGCAGTGCGGGGGATATTCAAGGAAAACGAGAAGACGCGTTCCGAGACCCTGGCTCTTATGAAAGGATAGGGGGAGATGGAGTACACAAAAGGGCAGGTAGGGCGGGTCTTTGTATTGAAGTTCAAAGACGACGATATACTTCTTGATGGGATCATCACGCTGGCTAAAAAGGAAAAGATAAAAAGTGCGGTTTTTTTATTTATCGGGGCTTTGAAAAAAGGCCATCTGGTGACCGGGCCCAAAAAGCCCGTGATACCACCTGAAGCCAATTGGGTTGTTTTCCGCGACGGGTGGGAAGTCATGGGCACGGGTACGATATTTGCGAATAAAAGCGCGCCGCAGGTACATATCCATGCCACCATGGGAAAAAAAGACAAAATGCTGACCGGTTGCGTACGCAAGGATTCAAAGGTATTTCTTGTAGTAGAGGCGGTCATTTTTGAGCTCAAGGGCGTTAAGGCGGCAAAAAGCCTGGACCCTAAAACAGGCCTTAATCTTTTAAGGATCCTTAACTAAGGAGGACAGATATGCCTATCAAGACCGTTGAAATGATATGCCTGCCTTGTAATAAATGTGAGGGGGTCGAGGTAAAGGTGCGTGAGATGATCAGGAATATTGAGATGATCAATCGCATAAAGATCCTGTTTGAATTCAAGCACACAAAAACGCTTCAGGATATTACGCGCTACAGCCTTAATCCTTCTCAAACCCCGGCCATTCTTATCAACGGTAATGTCGAATGCGCAGGCAAGGTGGATTTTATCCTGTTTAAGAGAAGGCTTGAGGCAATTCAAAAGTCTTGTTAAATAACTAATATTGATGAGGAGGGAGTAAAAATGAACAAAAGATTTTTAGTTTTAGCGGGCATCGTCCTTTTAAGCAGCCTGTCTTCCGGGTGCGCGATGATGGATAAGGCCAGGAGGGCGGATCAGTTGGAAAAAGACCTGGCGGATTGTCGCAGCAGGCTGGAGACCGTAGTGGAAGAAAAGGATTCGGAGTTAGAGCGGGCAAGGAAGGAATTGATGCGCACTTTAGGGAAAGAGCTCGGCGAATATAAGGCGAAGCTTGAAATGACGGAGCGCGGGCTTGTCATAACCTTTTTAGCGGAGATCTTTTTTGATTCCGGTAAAGACACTATCCTGGCCGATGGCCGGCCGGTATTGCATAAGGTGGCGGATGTCCTTAATAAGAACGTGCCTGATTCAAATGTAGCTATAGAGGGCCATACGGATACCGACCCGATCAAATATTCCGGCTGGAAGTCTAATTGGGAGCTGTCAGCGGCAAGGGCCCTTGCGGTCTTGCATTATTTTATCGATGATGGCAGTGTCGCCCCTGAAAGGCTTTCTATCGGCGGGTACGGCCAATATCGTTCTGTTGCGCCCAACGATACCGTCCAGAACAAGAGAAAGAACAGGCGCGTGGAGATCATCATCCTGCCGCCGGGGTTGAAAAAAGCTAAGGCGGAGGTTGAGGTCTGAAGAAAGTCCTGGTAAGGCTGTTCGTTGTTTTGTTTGCGGTCGAATTGGTCCTGCGTATTACAGGCGCATCGTATTATTTTCTGCAGACGCACAGCTTTTCGCAAAACAGAAAAAGCAGGATAAGGATATTGTGCCTGGGTGAATCTACGACTTTTGGCTGGATGGTAAGACGAGGAGTAGATTATCCGAGCCAGCTGAATAAATTATTGGAATCAAAGTATCCCGGCAGGTTCATCGTTTATAACAGGGGCCGCCCAGGCACGACATCCGCAAAGATACTATTTTCCATGGATAGGTTCATGGAGGGGATCAAGCCGGATATTATTATCCTGCTTTGCGGTGCTAACGAATATAACCCCAGATTGAGCGTTATCCCTTTAGGCAGGTTGAGCTCTTTTTGGGGGAATTTGTTTATCGCCTTTTCTGGCTATTTGCAAGACTTGAAAATATATAAGATGTCCGTCGCTTTGATCGATCACCTGAGATATGAGGCAAGGTGGGGTTGCGCGATCAGGCCGAAAAAAGGCCTTTGCCCGGAGTTCGATGAAGGCATGAGGGCATTATTAAGAGAGCGGTATCTTGAGAACCTTGCCGCCATAGCAGATAAGGGACGCGTTAAAGGGGCTGCGGTAGTATACAGTACATATTTATGGCCCTGGGTGAATTATCAGGATATAAAGGATGCCGCGCAAAAGAACGGCGTGGTATTGACTGATCAGGTGGAGATGCTTAAGCGTTCAGGCGCGCCGATCTCGAAGGTCATGAGCGAAGATGGTTTCCATCCGAATGTTTTAGGTTACGAGTTTATGGCCTGGTCTTTGCTGCGGACATTGGAGGAGATGCCGGCCTTCTTGCGGTATACGCAAGACAGGTGAATTGTGCGAGAGAGTTAAAAAGGGGACAGGCTACTTTTATTTTATTGTTTTTGGTCTGCCAATTGACCGAACAGTAGATTCTAAACCCAATTGTTTGCATATGGCCGATTGCCATTCAGTATCTCCGTATGGTGATTGGCGTTTTATGCTTTGGCGTATTTTTTCAAGATTTTCTTCTGCACCATAGTTGACATACTTATTCCAATTATCAGGTAACTCTATAGGAGCTTTGTTAATTAAACGGCGTTTGTTTTCGCCGAGCATTTCTCCATGAGAAGACCACCTCCAACCCTCAGCCGATTTTACTAATTTACTTCTTACGGGATTAGCTTCTGCATAGCGCAGTACCGTTATTAAATGCGCGTCATTTTGTATGATAAAACTCTTAAATCTTCCTTGCCATATATGACCAGTTGTTCCGTAATGTTTATGATAACGGCGCACGTGGCTTGTCATTAACCATTGCATCCATTTGCTTAAGTCTTCTGCTTTATTGGGCATTACCACGAGGTGAAAATGGTTAGGCATTAAACAATAAGCAAAGATTTTGATAGGATATTGTTTTTTTGCTTCTATCATCAAATTAAGGAAAGCCTGATAATCTTGTTGTTTGTGGAAAATTTTATTTTTATTATTTCCACGGTTGAGGATGTGATAAATAAAGTTATCGACTAAACCTCTTGCAATCCTTGGCATAATAGAATGCTCCAAAAAGTAGCCTGTCCCCTTTTTGCTCTAAATTTGGTGTCTGTCTAGGCCCCTGTATTGTATGGCCTCGGCTACGTGTGTGGCATGAATATGGTCTTTTCCTGCCAGGTCTGCTATAGTGCGCGCAACCTTTAATATCTTATCGAACGCCCTGCTCGAGAGATGTAATTCATCGATGGCGGACTTTAAAAGGGATGAACATTCTCTGTCGAGGACACAGGATCTCCTTGTCTGCCTGTGGTCCATAAAGGCATTAAACGGAGCTTCTTCTTTTACTCCTGCGGCATAGAGGCGCTCTTTTTGAATAGCATGACAACACAGTATCCTCTCCTTAATGGCCGCGGAATCCTCGGACGGCCTGTTATCTGCCAGTTCCTGATATTTTAACGAAGGGACATCCATGTGTATATCGATGCGGTCTAATAGCGGGCCGGAGATCTTAGACCGGTAGCGATGTATTTGCCGTGGTGTGCAGGTACAGCTGTTGTCGGGTTGGCCGAACCTGCCGCAAGGGCAGGGATTCATGGCGCAAATAAGCATAAAACGCGACGGGAATGTTATTGACCTGGCAGCCCGGGCTACGCGTATTTGACCGTCTTCAAGCGGTTGCCGCAGTACTTCAAGCACATCGCGCCGGAATTCCGGTAACTCATCCAAAAACAAGATGCCGTTATGCGCCAGGCTTATCTCTCCTGCCTGCGGGAAGCTGCCTCCGCCTACCAGGGCTATGTTGGAGATGGTGTGGTGAGGAGACCTGAAGGGCCTGGATTCTATCAGCCCTGCCTTTGGGTCCAGCAGTCCCGCGCTCGAGTGTATCTTTGTGGTCTCAAGCGCTTCCTCTTTGCTTAAAGGCGGTAATATGGTAGTAACTCTTTTGGCGAGCATGGTCTTACCGCTGCCAGGCGGTCCTATTAAAAGGATGTTGTGCATTCCTCCGGCAGCGATCTCCAAAGCCCGTTTAGCGGCCATCTGGCCTTTTACATCGCAGAAATCCGGCCCATCGATAAGCCGTGTTCCGTAATGGCCTTGAATATTGCAATGGGCGGCTGGAGGCAAGCTGTCAGGTTGGTACAGGAAGGCTACTAGATCCCGAAGTGTTTTAATGCCATAGACTTTTATTCCTTCAACTACTGAGGCCTCATTTGCATTGTCTAAGGGCAGGACCAGCCTCTTGATCTTTTTTCTCCTCAAGGCCAGCGCCATTGAAAGCGCTCCTTTTACTGCCCTGAGCTCACCATATAACGACAACTCACCAATGAAAAAATAATCATCGAGTAGGGCCTTGTCTATCTGTTTTGAAGCAGCGAGTATGCCAAGTGCTATGGCAAGGTCAAAAGAGGAGCCTTCTTTCCTGATGTTCGCCGGTGCCAGATTTATTGTGATCTTATCTGCCGGGTAGGTAAATTCGCTGTTTTTTAATCCGGAGCGCACCCGTTCTTTACTTTCTTTTATTGTAGAATCGGGGAGCCCTACAATGGCTATATTAGGCAGGCCATTTGCGACATCGACCTCTATTTCCACAGGGAAAGCATCGATACCTAAAATACTGAACGTATGGACTTTTGCAAGCATATCAGGGGTTAAAGTGCTTGTATTGCACTCACTAGCGCTCGTGAATACTCCACTAAATGCACGCTTTGCGTGCACATTAAAGTGCTTGCCCTTGTTCGCATGCGTTCACAAGGACTGCGTTCAATGCGCACTTCGTGCGCACATTAATGTGCTTGATTTCCTTAGTGGTTATACCTTATAATAGGAAAGTTTCCGGTACAATGTGTTTAAATTGAGTTTGGCTATTTTGAGCTCTTTGCGGGAAAGTGCGCAGGTAAAACGACAGGCAGTGCGCGACACAGCGGGAAAAAGAACTTTGTAGAAAAAATTACCATATTATCAGGGTCCTGTCAATATAAACTTCCAGGGGAGAGCATGAGATCACCCGTCATTTGGGCAATAATAGCGTTCTTGCTGGGAATTTCTCTTTTCGGCATCTACAAGTCCCTTGAGCTTGGTACAAAAAACCTGGTCTTGTCTAATTCGCTTTCCGCGCTTAAGACCGAACTGAATATGACCCAGGCCTCACTTGCAGCGGCAAGGCAGTCTTTGGGCGACAGCTATATGAAGAACGCCGAGCTGGAGGGCCAGCTTGCCCTTATGGATAAAAGGCTTGACCGGCAGGCAGAGGATATTAAGGGGTATGTCGGTAAGATCTCATTTATGTCGGCCAAGCTTGCCGAGACGGCCCGCGCTAATGCCGCGCTTTACGCGGAGAACAAAGGCATAGCCAACCAGTCTATCCGCGCGAAATTAGAGACACAGGAGATGAGGAATAAGCTTTCTTCCATAGCGGAATTAAAAAAGGCCATAAAAGAGCTTAAAGTCAGGATCAGCAAGGAAAAAAAACTTAAACCGGCCTCACCGTCAGGCCAGAAGAAAATGGCGCGCAAGAATAAAACGTTTGCGCTTTTTGCGCGAAAAGAGATAATTAGACAGCCAATTGTGGGTAACGGCGGGTTTTTGATCAAGGACGGCAGGCCGACGTTAAACGGAGTGGTGGATATCCGCGTGGTACCTGCGGAATTATCGTTATCCGGCACTAATTGACTGCGACAAGCGTTATACTGAAAGGACCGTATTTATGCCAGACATTTTTGCAAGCATGCTGCGTAACCATGTATTAATTGTGACGCTGCTTGCCTGGGCCATAGCCCAGACGATAAAGGTGGCCTTAGGAGTTCTTAGGACGAAGAGGTTTGATTTCAGGTGGTTTATAGGCACGGGCGGCATGCCTTCGGCACACGCAGCGGGTTCAAGCGCGTTGGCTGTGGTAATCGGTATCGAGTACGGGTTTGATACGGTATTATTCGCTTTAGCGGCGGTTTTTGCCATGGTAACTATGTTCGATGCGCAGGGTGTGCGCCGGTCAACAGGCAAGCAGGCGGCGATACTCAATAAAGTCCTCGATGATATTTATTGGCAGGGTAAGATAGAAGAAGACCGCCTTAAGGAGCTTATAGGACATACGCCTATAGAAGTATTTATGGGCTCGATCATAGGTATTTTGTTGGCTATTATCTTTCAGAGATAAAACGGAGGAAAGAAAATGAAAAAAAATTTGATCATAGCCGGGGTAATCGTCGTAGTCTTGGTGCTTTTTGTGATAGGGATGAAGTTTAAGAAGGTCCAGCCGGCGCAGCGCGCATCTGTTCCAGGGGATGCCGTAGTCCAGACATCGCCTGCGCAGCCAGGTTTTGATGCCGCTTTAAAGGATTCGATAGCACTGGAAAATAAGGGCGAGCTTTTAGCCGCAAGGGACGGTTATAGAAGTATCATCGCCTCTTATGCGTCGCGCTCTGATATCGGAGGTGTGCAAAAGAGGCTTGAAGATATCAGCATGCGCATCATACTCTCCGCTATAAATGTCCCTGGACAGACAACGGTCCGCGAAGTAAAGGCGGGGGATTCCCTTAGCATGATAGCCGATGAGTACCGCACGACAGTAGAGCTTTTAAAGAGGCAGAATGGATTGAAGTCCGATATTATCCGTCCCGGGCAGCGCCTAAGGGTATGGACAGGGCGTTTTAGCGTTCTGGTGGATAAGTCGCTGAATTCCCTGACGCTGAAATCCGAAGGAGAGGTCATGAAGACATTCAGCGTATCCACGGGCAAAGATAATATTACCCCGACAGGAACGTTTAAGGTCGTCAACAAACTTAAAGATCCGTCCTGGACATATAGCGGTGAGCTTATTCCTGCCGGAGACCCAAGGAATATACTCGGCACCCGCTGGCTGGGCTTTGATATCCCGAGTTACGGCATACACGGCACGACGCAGCCTGAGAGCATAGGGCAGCAGGCTACCGCAGGTTGTGTCCGCATGTTGAATGACGAGGTGGAACTCCTCTACGACATTCTGCCTGTCAATACGGAAGTGACGATCATTGATTGACGGGATAAAAATATGATAGGCCTAGACTTTGAAAAACCGATAGTAGAGCTTCAGAAAAAGATCAACGAGCTCAAGAAATTCACGTCCGATAAAAATATAGACCTTTCCGGAGAGACCAGGCGGCTGGAGGAAAAGCTTGAGCAACTTCGCCGCGATATCTACGGAAAACTAACCGCATGGCAGCGCGTCCAGATATCCCGCCATCCGCACCGGCCGTATACCTTAGATTATATCCAGCTTATCTTAAAGGACTTTGTGGAACTGCATGGCGACAGGGCGTTCCGCGACGACAAGGCCATAATCACGGGCTTAGCAAAGCTGGACGGCCAGAAGATAGTGGTCATAGGCCAGCAGAAAGGCCGTGACACAAAAGAGAACCTTAGCCGCACGTTCGGCTGCGCTCATCCGGAAGGTTACCGCAAAGCCCTTCGCATGATGGAGATGGCGCAGAAGTTCGGTCTTCCAGTCCTTATATTCATCGATACGCCCGGCGCTTATCCTGGGATAGGAGCTGAAGAAAGGGGCCAGGCCCAGGCCATCGCGTGGAACCTCAAGATGATGTCCGGCATAAAGACGCCGATAGTGGCTGTTGTCATCGGCGAAGGCGGCTCAGGCGGGGCATTGGGCATAGGTATAGCAGATAAGGTGTGTGTTCTTGAAAATGCCTATTATTCCGTTATCTCGCCGGAAGGTTGCGCGGCTATCCTTTGGAAGAACAGCGCAAAGGCCCCGGATGCTGCCGAGGCGTTGAAATTGACCGGGCAGGACCTTTTAAGATTCGGGGTCATTGACGAGGTCATCAAAGAGCCGTTAGGCGGAGCGCATGTAGACCCACAAGAGGCGGCTAAAAATATTAAGTCTGCTGTAAAAAAATATTTTATTGAGCTGATGAAGATCCCGCGTGATGAGCTTGTCAACCTCCGTTATAATAAATTCAGGTCGATGGGCAGGTTCGAGGAGAACCTTGAGCAATGAAGATAGAGCAGGAACTTTTGATCCTAGGTTTATTGAAAGAAAAACCCAGGCACGGTTATGAGATAAAAAAGCAGATAAAAGAGGTCATAAGCACATTCGCGGCTTTGGAAGTAGAGTCGATCTACTACACTTTGAACCTTCTTGAAAAAAAAGGTTTTGTAAAGAAGGCTGTACCGGTTCAAGGCGTGAGGCCTGAGAAATTTGTCTATAGCCTGACACCAAAGGGGGATGCCCGTTTCACGCAGCTTTTGACCAAGAGCATTTTGACCGTTGAGAGGCCTAAGTTCAGTGTGGATATCGCGCTCTATTTCCTTCCGTATCTGCCGGTCGATATTGCCAGGCATCGTTTAAAAGGAAGGGTCAGGATGCTTTCCAAAGTTGAAGAGGCCCTAAAGACACTGGCCGGCCAGTTAAAGGAAAGATCATCGTATCATCTTAAGTCTATAGTTGAACATAATCTGGAACTCTTGCAGGCTGAGAAAAAGTTCATACAGGATACAGGCGTTGAGCTTGGCAAGCAAAAAATTTCCATCCCAGAGTGGCCCCATTCTTCGTAACATATTGTGCCTGCAAGGGTTAAATTCCTAATTCACCCTGTTTTATCGATTTAAAAATTTCATTTGACATATTTAAATTTGAATAGTAAAATTTTACTATTTATGGAGGGTCTATGCCTAATGTAATTCGCGACTTGTTGGAAAAACAAGCAAGTGCTTTTCCGGAAAAGCCGGCTATTATCTTTCAAGACAAGCCGGTCACATTCGTGCGCTTAAAAGACGATGTATTTCGCCTGGCGAACGGCCTGATAAAGTATGGGGTAAAAAAGGGCGATAAGGTGGCCCTGTATCTGCCTAACTGGCCGGAGTATGTATATTCCTACCTTGCTCTCTTCTCCATAGGCGCTACCGTAGTTCCTTTTGATTTTATGTTAAAGAACGACGAGCTGGAGGCTTGCCTTAACCATTGCCAGGCGAGTTTATTGATCGCAAAGTATAAAGAGGACGTCTCTTTGGAAAAAATTAAGGCGGATGTCCCATCGTTAAAAGACATCGCGTTGGTACATGATCGTAAGATAGATAGCTTCCTCGCGTTTGAGGATCTTTTGGGCAGCGGAGATTCGACGGCGCCGAAAGTTGATATCGCGGACAGCGATAGATCGCTCATACTCTATACATCCGGCTCGACCGGAAGGCCAAAAGGCGTCATGCTCAATTACCGGCATCTGACAGCGTCCCCTAAGGCCATGGAGTATTTCGTCGACCTGACACCGGCTGATGTCAAGATATCCGCCCTTCCTCTTTCCCACGCAGGCGGCCTGGTCTATATCCAGAATTGCATATTTTTTGCCATAACCCTTGTCTTAATGGAGAGGTTCGTCCCGGTAGAGTTCTTAAAGAACGTCGAGAAGTATAAAGCGACATGTTTTCACATGGTCCCGCCTATGTACTACGCGCTCCTGAGCTTAAAGGAGTTTGAAAAATACGATCTATCCAGCATACGCTGGGTCAATGTTTTCGGCGCGCCGAACTCACCCGAAACGATAAGGCGTTTTAAGACTTATTGCCCCAAAGCTAAGCTTTTGAACGGTTGGGGGCTTACAGAGACCAACGCGCCTAATACCGTGATACCTTTGGGCTCAGATAAGATCGAGTCTATCGGGAGGCCTGCGCCATGGGTCGATATCAGGCTCATAGATGATGAGGGCAAAGAAGTGCCCGAAGGCGGAGCCGGTGAGCTTGTGCTGAAAAGCTGGGTCGTCATGGACGGGTATTATAATGACCCTGCGATGACAGCGGATGTTTTAAAAGACGGGTGGTTTTATACAGGCGACCTTGCTCGACGGGATAATGAAGGCATGTACTATATAGTAGGCCGCAAAAAGGATATGATAAAAGCCGCCGGGCAACTCGTTTTTCCTTCTGAGGTCGAAGAGGCCATACATAAACATCCAAAAGTAAAAGAGGCGGCTGTCATAGGCGTGCCGGATGCATTGCGCGGCGAAGCGGTAAAGGCGTTCGTCGTATTAAAAGATACTGAAGCCGTATCCGATTCCGACCTGCGCCAGTTCTGCCGTCAGCATCTGGCGCATTTTAAATTGCCGCATACATTCGTTTTTTTAAATGAGTTGCCGAAGAACAGGGCGGGTAAGATCGATAAAGTGGCATTAAGGGAAATTCGCGACTGAAAGGAGCTTTATATGCAGATGAAAAAAGACATACATTTGACCGGGCAGGACCTGCTTGGTATGGTCCAGGTAAGGCCTGGAGATTTTGGAAAGTATGCTATTGTGCCAGGGCCTGCCGAGAGGCGCGACGCTATTTTGCAGTATGTGGATAGGCCCGTTAAAAGTTTTTCATTCTTTGAATATGCCGTATACACGGGGGCCTATGAAGGTATAAAGATCGCTGTTGGTAACGGAGGCAGGTTCTCTCCGGACTCGGCCATTATCGCAGAGATACTTTGCGCTGGTAAAGTGGAGTATATTATTCGCGCCGGTTCCTGCGGCGCATTGGATGAAAATATGAAGGTCGGCGATATCGTCCTGGCGACAGGCGTTATACGCGGTGACGGCGTGACCCCTTATTACGTGGACAAGGATTTTAAGACGGTGTCGGACAAAAGCGCGCTTGACGCTGTTGAACGCGCCGCGCAACAGGAAGGCGCTAAGGTATGCAAAGGCCTGATGTGGACGACGGATGCCCTTCTTCGCGAGACCAGGGAGGTCGTAGAGAAGGCAAGGGGAGAAGGCGCTATAGCCGTGGACATGGTATCAAGCTCAATGATGACCATAGCGCAGTTGAACGGCGTCAAGGCCGTATCGGTTTCCGCTGTCAGTGATAACCTGATAACCGGCGAGCTCGGTTTTATGAATCCCGATTATTACGACGCCGAGGCAAAAGTTATAAAGATCTGCCTTGATGCGGTGAAGATATTGGCGGGGAAATGAAAGAATCCATTCTATTCTGGCCTGTCCGCTTAGAAGGCAATACGCTTTATATCTTAGATGAGACCAAGGTCCCAAAAAAAGTCTCTTATATTAAGGCAAGCGGTTACCGTCAGGCTATCGATGCGGTGGTTTCTATGAAGACGCGCGCCTTCGGCCAGTTTCTGACAGTTTGTTACAGTTTCATCCTTGAAACTAAAAAGGCTAAAGGCCGGGATGTGTCTGTGTTGATGGAGCATTTAAAACACGTAGCTGAGGCATTTAACAACAGCCGCCCCACATTCCCTTTCGCCGAAGTCACGGGGATGGCTTTAGGTATAGCCAAGAAAGTCCATAACAGCCCTGATCTTTCCAGTGATTTTATACGCGCCATGGAGGGGATGCTTGAAGGCATACGTAAGCAGAGATATGACCGTGCCCGGCGTGCCGCAGGTCTTTTAAAAGACGGCGATAGCGTATTGACGCACTGCCACGTTTCAGGTGAGATGAGCATGATAGGCGAGTTTTGCCGCATGCAAGGCAAGTTGGTCAGATTTTTTGCGACTGAGACAAGGCCTTATTTCCAAGGGGCGCGCCTGACAGCGTGGGAATTAAAAGAAGAAGGTTTTGACGTTACTCTTGTGCCTGACAATGCGGTGGCAAAATTGATGAGCGATAAAAAAGTTGATCGCGTGATAGTAGGTTCGGACCGGTCCGCCAAGAACGGGGACTTTGCCAATAAGATAGGCACGTATCAGATCGCGCTTTTAGCCAGGCATTTCCACATTCCTTTTTATGTGCTTGTGCAGCCGTCCGATAAATTGCAGTCCGGCCGTGATATCCCGATAGAGATACGCGATGACGACGAGATCCTGATGTTCGAAGGCAGGAGGCTCGCGCCAACGGGCTGCGCGGCCTATTATCCCGGTTTTGACGTTGTGCCCCATGAACTGGTGTCCGAACATATAGCTATCAATGCAAATTAATAAAAAGTTACAGTTGATCTTCGGCATACCGGATAATGCATTTATCGCGGGTTTTAATGAGAAAGAGGCCTTTGTCGCAGAGCTTAGGCCTGCATTAGAAGGCATGAAGGCCGTTTCCAAAGATCTGCTGAAAAGAAATATAACGCCGGTGGTTATCTGCGATAATATGATGGCCTTTTGCATGAAAGAGGGCCTTGTTTCGACCGTGCATATTTTTTACAGCAGTATGGCAAAAATGTCCTGTGTGTGCCGGACAGGCTCTATGGCCGCGGCCTTGTGTGCCAGGGCGCACGGAGTGCCTGTGTATCTTCACCCGTCTAAAAAAGTTAAAGCCGGAAAACCGGATCTAACGAAGATAGGCGGCATGCGCGTGACAAATGCTGATATAAAGACCTATGTGCCGCTTACAGAAGAAGTCCCGCTTGAATTGGCCAATCTAAAGGAATAAAAATGGAAAAGCTGAAAGTAGATGAAGTGATAAAGATAGGCAGGCTCATATGGGAGAAGAGCCTGACCGGCGGGATGTCCGGCAATATCAGTATAAGGCTTGATGATAAAAGCGTTCTTATTACCGGCCGGGGCACATGCCTGGGGATGCTTGAGCCCAAGGATGTATGCACCATCGATCTCGACGGCAGGCCTTACGAGAAGGCATTTACCCCGTCTTCGGAATATCTGTTCCATACGAGTGTCTATAAGGCCTCTAGCGCCCGGGCAGTTGTTCACGTGCATCCTACCTGGGCAAACGGTTATTTTAGCGTGCATGAAAAAATAGACTTTGATACGTTCGAAACGCGCCTGACATTAGGAGAGGTCCCTGTTATAGACCAGAAGACCCCGACCATCACTGATGTGGTACCGGTGGTCGAAGCCTTAAAGAATAGCAACATCGTAGTATTGAAACACCACGGCGTTGTAGCCATAGGTGAGACTTTGAAAGATGCCTTTTTTCTTGTCCAAACCTTAGAAGAGGCGGCGCAGATGGCCTTCATCAGGGATTTTTATATTTTTGCAAAAGGTGGCATCAAGGCCGGCTTCGAGAAACCGCAGGACGCGCCGAAAGATACCTCGAAAAGATATAAGTTATTTTCAGAAGAGCAGATCAAGGATATAGTCGAGATCGTCAACCATGACGAGAAGTTCAGGGAACTGTCCCTAGGCACGGCCTTAAAGACCAAGCTTGCGGTCGTCCTTGACGAGACGCAGGCTGTTTATTGTTTTAATTTTAGCGACGGTAAGATCGTTGATTATTCACATTCAACGGATGACGCGGAGTTCGTTATCTCAGGCCGCGGCGAATACTGGCGCGCTATTTTCAACAGGCAACTGGACCCTTTTGCCGCGACGACACAGAAGAAACTGAAATTAAAAGGCGACTTTGCCAAGATATCGCGGTGGTACGTGCCGTTTAACCGGCTGTTTGAGCTCTGGGTGAAAACTCCAGTTGAATAGCTTATTTGTTAGTTGTATTTTGTAATTGGGTTAAGGGCAAGTGGCCGGTCTGGTAGTTAGGTGAAGTAGCTGGTGTTTTAAAACGTAACCTAACAACTTAGCCTAAACTGGCCTCGTTACCATAACCAAACTACTAAAAATATGAATAATTATCAGATGTATATCGACGGGAAGTTTTGCGAGGCCGAAGGCGGCGCAAGGACGGAGAGCATTAACCCGGCCACGGAAGAAAGGATCGCGTCTTTCCCTAGGGCCGGCGTCAGCGATCTCGAAAGAGCTATTACTGCCGCCAGGCGGGCTTATGATGAAGGAGACTGGCCTAAATTTAGCACCTTTGAGCGAGGCCAATATTTGATCAGGATCGCGCACTTAATCCGTGAGTCGGCATACGACCTATCGCGTATAGAGACGGCCGATACCGGCAAGACATCCAAGCAGACTACTTTTATCGATATACCGGTTGCGGCCAATTCTTTTGAATATTTTGCCGGCGCCGCCGTAGAGGTAAAAGGCGAGACATTGAACATACCGGCCCCGGCATTGAGCTATACGCTCAGAGAGCCGGTAGGTGTAGTAGGGGCTATAACGCCGTGGAATTATCCATTTTTAATGGCGGCCTGGAAGATAGCATCCAGCATCATTTTGGGTAACACTGTTGTTTTTAAGCCGTCACGCGAGGCGTCTTTGAGCTGCCTGGAGTTGGCCAAGATATTAGAGCGCGCCGAGCTGCCAAAGGGCGTCGTCAATATCGTAACCGGTGAAGGCGCTGTTTTAGGCGAGGCGTTGGCCTCGTCTATGGATGTCGACATGCTTACATTTACGGGCTCAACGGAAGTGGGCCGCTCGGTGATGAGGGCCGCGGCCTCTAATCTGAAGAGATTGACGCTGGAGCTTGGCGGTAAATCGCCTAACATCGTTTTAGCTGATTGTGATCTTGAGACTGCGGCAAACGGTTCTTTGTGCGCGATCTTTATGAACCAGGGCCAGATGTGTGTGGCAGGTTCACGGCTTATCGTCGAAGAAAAGATATATGATAAGTTCCTGGAATTGCTCGTCGCAAAGACAAAGAAGCTTAAAATAGGCGACCCGGCAGACCCGGCCACAGACATAGGCCCCCTTATCACGGAAAAGCAGAAAAAGAGGGTATTGGATTATATATCAATAGGTAAAAAAGAAGCGAGGCTTGTTGTCGGCGGAGGCGTACCGGCAGGGCTTAATAAGGGATATTTTGTTGAGCCTGCGATATTTGCGGATGTCAGGAATGATTCGCGTATCGCGCAGGAAGAGATCTTTGGCCCGGTGCTCTGTGTATTGAAGGCCAAAGACGCCGATGAGGCCGTGCGTATCGCCAATGATACGGATTACGGCTTAGCCGGCATGTTGTGGACCAAAGACCTGGCCCGCGCGACATCCATCGCCCGCTCCTTGCGCTGCGGTACCGTCTGGGTCAATACATTCGGCGGGTTTTATAACGAGGCTCCTTTCGGCGGCTATAAACAAAGCGGGTTCGGCAGAGAATTGGGCAAAGAAGGCCTTTTGGAATATACGCAAGTAAAGCACGTCAATGTCGACTTGACCCCCGGAGGCAAAACTCTTGTGGCCTCTTGGTTCAATGTGTAAAGAAGTCTTTAAAATTCTAAATACGAAATCCTATGTTTTAAATTTTGAGTTTGTTCAGAGTTTAGTATTTAGAGTTTAGAGTTTAAAAAGGAGATTTTTATGAAGAAGGTTTTGTTTATCATGCCTCCCATAGGAGGATGGGCGACTCATGGTGTCAACAAGGCAGCCAATCAGTTCTACGCGCAGCTGGCTGCGTATATCCGTCAAGCCGGAGCAGGCGCGCCTTACGTGCTTGATGCAAGGGCGCTTGACTTGAGCTATGATGACGTTAAGTTAAAGGTGAAAGAGCTAAAACCTGATGTGGTCGTCTTAGGGGAGATCCTTCATTCCACGGGAGGCCTGGCTGTTATATGGCATTTTAATAAGACAGCTACACTGGTAAAGGAAGTAAGTCCCCAGACAAAAGTCGTTGTCGGCGGCCTGTGGTATTCCGCGCTTTATAAAGAGACCTTAGAAGACAACCCGGCCATTGATTTTGTATTGATAGGGGAAGGTGAGCTGACATTAGAGGACCTGTTGAAAGGCCTTGATGCGGGCGATAAAGATCTCTCGAAGATACCAGGCCTGGCAAGCCGGTTGGATGATAAGGCCGTAGCCGGCCCTCATCGCGAGTTGATACGCGATATCGATATCCTGCCCATCCCCGCCTATGACCTGTTTCCCATGGATAAGTATGTCAACCATACTTACTGGACGAATTTCTGCGAGCTCTTTACCAGCCGTGGCTGCCCCGGCGGTTGTTCTTTCTGCTACGAGTGGAGCCAGTATGACCCGCGGTACCCTAAAGATTTTGTCTCATGGCGTTCTCACTCCGCCGGACGTATTGTAGAGGAGTTGGAGGTATTGACGAAGAAATTCGGCGTCAAGACAGCCGTGTTCCAGGATGATGCCTTTAACGTCAACCGTAAGATGGTCGAAGATGTCTGCCGCGGCATGCTTGAGAAGGACATCAAGCTTAACTGGGTGATCTTGGGCCGTGCGGATGACTGGACGCGGCAGGAGGACCTTATCCCTTTGATGAAGAAGGCCGGGATGTTCATGGGGTTAGTCGGTATAGAAGTGTCTAATGATGCCGAGCTTTCCAGGATAGGCAAAGGTGTGACCGTTTCTCAGATCAAACAGACGGTCGATGTTTTAAGAAAGCATGAAATAGCCACTGTAGGGACATTCATGGTCGGCTTCGAAGATGATACGGAAGAATCCGTAAAACAGCGTTTTGCATTTGCAGACGAGGTTGACCCCGATATTTTCGCCTTGCAATTCGTGACCCCCGTCCCGGGTTCGCCTTTATGGATGAGGCTTGTCAAAGAGGGTATGCTCGACCCTAAGGTAATAGACTTGAAGAAGTGGGATTTCCAACATCCTGTTGTGCCTACGAAGAACCTGTCCATAGAAGAGGTAGGCAGGCTAGGCTCCTGGTGTATGCGCGAGTTCTTTTCTAAGGCACACAGGATACACCGGATAATGAACAGCCGCTATCATGAGCTTGCCAAGCTTTGCGTTAAAGACTTTATGTCCAATATTTCCAAGTTTGAGGCTGCGGCGACAAAAGGAGACCTGTATGTCTGAACAATTCAAGATGACTTGGGAAAAGACGACGGAAGAAAAGTTCAAGAAGATGCTTTCAAAGATGCCCATCTTTCATCGTCATATGACGGAAGTGGCGGCTACCCAGAAGGCCGAAGAGAACGCGAAGGCGCGCGCCTCCAGGATCGTCGAAGAGTGTGACCTTATGGAAGCCATGTTCTCAGAGGTGCCCCTGCAGTTTTATTCTTTGATGATAAGGTTGCTTGATGACGTCGGGTTTGACTATAAAAAATATAACTTGCCCCGTCAGAACGGGCCAAAGGCAATATGAGTTTTAATGAAAACATCCACTCTGTCGTGGTGCGCAGTGATCCTGCGGCAGCCCGTTCAGAGATACTCTGGTGGGGCGAGGCCTCATGGTGGCCCGCCAATTGCCTGATGCGGTTCGTGCGTCTTACTGAAAGGCCGGTGCAGAAAGGCACGCGTTACAGGCAGGAGGTGCTTCTGCCTTTTGCCCCTACCTGGGAAGTAGAGATCGAAAATGTGACTGATACAAGCATTACGCGCCGCTTTTTAAACGGGATGTTCAAAGGTTCCGAGACCATAAGCCTTGTGCCGTCCAGGGGCACCGTTGAGATCATTTACAGGATGCATTACGAGGTCCAGGGGCTAGTCAACAGCTTGCTTTGGGCGCTGTTTTTTAAAAATCTGCACGACCGCAATATCAAGATGATACTGGCGAGCCTTAAAGGATTTTTGGAGAAGGGAAATAGAGAATAATGAAGGCCGCAGTCATAGGTTTAGGCGCGATAGGCGGATTAGTGGCCGCTTATTTAAAGTCCAAGGGTATCCCTGTTATTGCCGTTGGCCGTCCGGAGCAGAAGAAGGCTATTGAGAGGGACGGCCTTTTGATCGAGGGGGTTCGCGGGCGCTCTTTGATCCATTTGGACGTTAAGATGCGCCTTGAAGAAAAGGTCGATCTCGTTATTGTTACGGTAAAGACGCAGGATATCCGTGACGCCATTGACAGGTCAAGGGACGCCCTTTCAGGGACCACGATCCTTTCGACACAAAATGGTGTGCGCGCCGATAAGCTTTTGGAGATGATGCTTGGCGCCGACTCTATCATATCGAGCATTGTGATGTTCGGCTCGACGTATACGCCTTATAACAGGATAGTCCATAATTTTGAAGGCAATTGGCTTATCGGCAGGCCGTTTGAGCCCAATGATGACAAGGTCAGGGAAACGGCTGATTTCCTGAAGGCCGCTTTTAACACGGTCGAGGTCGAGAATATCTCGGCCATGAAGTGGACCAAGATATTCGTTAATTTTTCCAATTGCCTGCCGGCCCTCGTGGGCAAAAGTATGCAGGAGACATACGCGAATATGGATATGTGCAAGTTGTCTTTACGGCTCTTAAGAGAGGGTTTTGATGCGGTCGATAAGCTGGGGATACAGCTTGCCAGCATGCCGGATTTCGATATAGAGAAATTGAAAGGCCTGACAAGGATGCCTCCGGAGGAAGCGGCTCCGGTATTTTCGGGGATCATGATGAATTTGAGCAAAGAGCCCTTATACGGCTCTATATTGCAGAGCATACAGAGAGGCCGTCCGTCAGAGATCGATTATATCAACGGAGAGATAGCCAATCAAGCCAAGCTCGGGGGCATCGATGCGAAGCTGAATACGCGTGCCGTTGAGCTCGTGCATATCGTTGAAACCACAAAGAAATTTTTCAGCTTCGATGAAGTTTTAGAACAGGTAGATAAGTCTGCGCAGTTGAAACGCGAAGATTTTTTCTAATAGGAGACCACTATGGAACAGGCTAAGCCCAGTATGAGTGAATTAAGGAAGATGGTCAAAAAGACACGCGTGAAATTCCCGCGCCTGCGCCTGACCGTTACAAAGCAGGAAGGGTATTGTTACCACAATTACAAAGTAGGGGACCAGTTCATATTTGATGATTTTACCCATACGCCCAAGGATTTTTGCCTTGGGGCGGCCCATTCGATATTCCCTGCGATGTATGCGCTCACTTTTGGAGCGGAGTTCCCGTTCATGGATAACGTCTTTTCTCTGCTTACGACCTGCCCTGACGGTAAAAAGGTAGAGTTTCTTACTGAATTAATAGATGAGAATGGGTTGGTCATTTCTAAGCCCAAGCCGGCAGAGCACAAGCCTAACCCCAAGACCATGGAGATCGAGGTCAAGGAGGCGTCAGGTAAGTGTTTTTACGGCTATAAGATAGGCGATAAGATCCAGGTGAAGGGTTTGAAGACGCCTGAGGGCTTTTGTGGCGCGGCCTACCATATGATGTTCCCTGTGCTTTTTGCGTTGAATTTCGGGTCAAAGTTCCCTTTTATGGAAGACCCGAATTCTTTGGATACGCCTACATGCCCGGACGGGGGCCATATCATTTTTAAAGTCACGAGGAAAGAATAAGAATAGGTGCTAGGTTTTAGGTGCTAGGGACTAGCGGATCTTACTAGACGCTAGCCCCTAGTCCCAAAATTAATCATTAAAGAGGAGCAGTGTTTTATGAATAAGCGAAGAGTAGTCGTTACGGGCCTCGGGGTTATTTCCCCTAATGGTATTGGTAAAGATAATTGTTGGAAGGCGATGTCAGGCGGTGTTTCGGCTGTCAGGCGCGTAGATATGTTCGATGTGTCTATGTTCCGTACACGCATTGCCGCCTATTCCAAAGAATTCAATCCTTTCGAGCTTGGATTAGACGAAGAAGAAGTCAAGCGCATGGACAGGTATGTACAGTTTGCGGTTGTTGCGGCATCGATGGCTGTAAATGATGCCGGGTTGGATTTTTCAAAGATAGACCGCAGGCGCGTTGGCGTAAGCCTGGCCAATGCCATCTGCGGCACAAAATATATGGAGGAGGAATTCGCGCTTGTGACGGACAACGGCCGAAAGCCCATTGACCCGCGCCTGGTGCGGCCTTACCTCTATGATGCGTCCATGTTTAATACCCCGTCTAGTGAGTTATCGGCCAGGTATCACTTGAATGGTATCTGCAATACGATATCTACGGGTT
Source organism: Candidatus Omnitrophota bacterium (assembly GCA_003451585.1). Classification (GTDB taxonomy): domain Bacteria; phylum Omnitrophota; class Gorgyraeia; order Velamenicoccales; family Velamenicoccaceae; genus UBA9636. The sequence continues at coordinate 148,362 of DMEU01000004.1, forward strand.
GCACCGCCGGCACCGATTCCGTCGGTTTCTGCCTGGAAACGATACAGGATGGAGATATGGATATAATGATCGCCGGTGCGTCTGAGGCGCCGCTTACGCCTATCACATTCGGAGCTTTTGACGTGGTAAGCGTCTTGTCTGCCAGGAACGATGAGCCGGAAAAGGCCTCGCGCCCTTTTGACAATAAGCGCGATGGATTTGTGCTTTCAGAAGGCTGCGGCATACTTATTTTAGAAGAGCTCCAGCACGCCTTGAAGAGAAAAGCCCGTATTTACTGCGAGATCATCGGTTACGGCACATGCAATAACGCGTTCCATATGACCGATCTTCCGTCGGATGGCCTGGCCATGGCGGATTGCATTAAGCTGACCTTAAAAGACGCCGAGATAAAACCTCAGGATATCGATTATATCAACGCCCACGGATCGTCTACGCGCATGAACGATGTGTTCGAGAGCAATGCCTACAAGATCACCTTGGGGGATTATGCGTATAAGATACCCATAAGTTCGCTGAAATCAATGATAGGGCATCCTCTGGCTGCGGCCAATGCGATAGAGATGGTGATGGGGTCTATGATCTTTGAAAAAGACATCCTTCCTCCAACGATAAACCAGGAAGTCCGCGACCCTCAGTGCGATTTGAATTACATACCGAACAAGGCTATCCCCAAGAAGGTCAATATGATATTGAAGACATCGAGCGGTTTTTCCGGGATACACTCCGGCATAGTGATGAAGCGTTACCAGGAGGGCAAGTAGATGATAAAGAAGATCGCTATTACGGGCTTTGGGATAGTCGCGCCCTCAGGGATAGATAAAAAAGCTTTCTGGGCCAATATTAAGGCTGGCCGCTCAGCCATAAAGAAGATCGAGCGGTATGATTCAAGCCTGTATCCTTCGCACATCGGAGGCCAGATACACGACCTGGATGCTTATTCGCATGTGTCTTCCAGGTTACTGCAGAAGATCGACCCGTTCTCCCACATGGCATTGATCGCATCGGAACTTGCTCTTAAAGATGCAGGCATAGACCTGGACAAGGAAAACCTGAACAACATAGGTATTTTTATGGGCAATGCTCTTGGCGGATGGTTATACGGAGAAACAGAACTGCGCGATCTTTATATAGAAGGCCGCGAGGGCGTAAGCCCTTATATGGCATCCGCGTGGTTCCCGGCAGCACCCCAAGGCCAGGTGTCCATTTATTACGGCATAAAGGGGTATTCAAAGACGATAGTCTCCGACCGGGCGAGTTCGCTTATGGCCATAGGCCATGCGATAAAGGTGCTTTCAAAGGATAAATTGGATTTTATCATTGCAGGCGGCATGGAAGCGCCGCTATCGCCTTACGGGCTTCTTTGTTGCAATACCAATGGTGATCTATCGACGGATAACGAACATCCTGAAGGGGCGTACAAACCATTTGATAAAGATCGTGATGGTTTTGTGGCAGGAGAGGGCGCCGGGCTTATGATATTGGAAAGCGAGCAGAGGGCGGCAAAGAGAGGCAAAAAGGTCCTGGCTTATATCACAGGCTATGGCACGTCTTGTGACGGCGTTGACAGGATAAAGCCTAATCCGGACGGAAAGGAATTGGCGCGCGCCATCCGGCTTGCCTTGGAAGACGCGCAGTATAAGCCGCAGGAAATAGATTATATTTCTTTAGACGGTGCAGCTACCAGGGAAGGGGATATTGGAGAAGTCGCGGCCATCAAGGAAGTTTTCGGGCCGAGGGCAAAAGAGATACCTGTGAGCGTCCCCAAGACGATGTTCGGGAACCTGTTGGGCGCGTCGGGCGCGGTGGATATGATAGTAACCATGATGGCGATGGAACACAGCCTGATACCGCAGACCCTGAATTTAAAGGACGTCGATCCTCAATGCGCAGGTTTGAATTTTGTCGTGGGCAAACCCATGGAAAAAGAGGTTAAAAAGGCCCTGGTAATATCGCGCGGCCGCGGCGGCATAAATGCGGTACTGGCAATGGAGAAAGCATAAGTTAGGAGGATAATCATGGATACCAAGGCAAAAGTTAAAGATGTCATCGTAAATTTATTAAAGGTCAAGCCGGAAGAGCTTAAAGAAGGGCAAACTCTTGAACAGTGCCTGGGAGTTGATTCAACCGAGATGGTCGAGATCTGCATCGCGCTGCAGAAAGAGTTCGGGGTACAGATCCAGGAAAAAGAAGTCGCAAAATACCATTCACTAGACCAGATCGCCCAGGTAATTGAAGCTAAAAAGATATAATCTGTAAGTATTGTATTTTGGGTAGGGGTTATGGTAAAGATGCCCGTTTAGGTTATGTTGTTAGGTAAAGAAGAAAAATTTTTTAGACGAACAACCCCACCTAACTACTAAACCGGTATCATGGCCTTAACCGAACAACAATATCAAGAAAATTATATGAGGATAATAGACTTAAGCCTACCAATTGATGATACTCTGGCCGAAACCCATGCGGCGACGATCGACCGCATCAGTCATGCCGCAGGTGTAGAGCATTTCAATGAAGTGGTCATGGGCAAGCAGCCTGGAGGCCGCGAGAGGTTTACCAGCGGAGAGCGCGTGGCAAAACCTGAGGATATACCGGACGCCGAGATGCTGTCTTTAGAGATAGTCCACGCCTCGGTCCACATGGGCACGCACGTTGACGCGCCTTTTCATTACGGCTCAAAATCCGAAGGCCGCGCTGCCAAAAAGATCACTGATGTGCCGCTCGAGTGGTGCTATGGCCCAGGGGTAGTCCTCGACCTTACGCATTTAAAATACCCGCAGAATATCACGAAAGAAGATGTGACGGCCGCGCTTGGCCGCATTTCCTATGAGCTCAAGCCTATGGATATTGTTTTGATCCATACAGGCGGAGATAAACTTGTGGGCACACCTGATTATGTCAATAAGTACGTCGGGATGGAGACGTCCGCGCTTGAGTTTATCTTAGATTGCGGCGTTAAGATGCTCGGCATAGATACCATAGGCTTAGACAGGCCGTGTTTTGAGATGTTCGGCGAATTTTTAGCCACCAAGGATAAATCCAAAATTTGGCCATGCCATTTTTTGGGCCGCAGGCGTGAATATGCCCATATGGAACGCATGGGCAATCTGGGGGCTATACCTAAACCCTACGGTTTTACTGTTTCGTGCCTGCCGGTCAAGATCCGTGATGTAGGCGCCGGCTGGACAAGGGCAGTGGCTATTTTAGAGGATAAATAAGTTTGTAAGTGTATAAGTTCATAAGTGGTGGAGAAAAAACTTACAAACTTACAAACTTTACACTTAAATACTTTTACTGGATGATGAAGGAGGACGGAATGGGTCATACATGCAATTCAATAACTATCAACGCGCCGTATGAGAAGATATTCGATATCTCTAACGATATACCGCGCTGGACGGAGTTGTTCGGCGGCGAGTACAAGGAAGCCAAGATAGTCGAGAGAGAGGGCAACAGGATAGTCTTTCAGCTTACCGACGATGAAGGCCGTTCCTGGCAGTCCTTCAGGCTTTTATTTAAAGTTAATCATTTTGCCTATGCCGAGAGGCTTGACCCAAAGTTCCCTTTTGAGTATATGAAGATAGTCTGGCTTTATACGCCCGCGCCTGACGGAGTGATATTGACCTGGATACAGCACTTTAGCATGGATAAAAAAGCAAAGTTTAACGACGAGCAGGTGGAGGGGTTCATCAATAAGCACTCCAAAGAGAATTTAGAGATATTCAAGAGAGTGATCGAAAAAGAGTGTGCATAATTTTTAGGTAATGGTTACGGTAAAGATGCCAGTTTGGGTAACGTAGTTAGGTGACGGGCAACCCGACCCAACTACTAAACCGGCATCGTAACCTTGGCCTTGACCTTTGCAAGAGGTTTCTATTAAGCGTTTAGATTTTTCTATATTGTGTTTGCAGGGGTCCTGTATAGCTTTTAATGTGGCATCCATTGCTGCGATAGTCCCTGGCGTCGCGAAGGATTTTGGTATCTCAAGTTTTATAGTCGGCCGCATAAACTGGGCTTATATGCTGCCATACGGCATGGTAGCTCTGGTCTACGGGCCGTTGACAAGGCTCTTTGATAATAAACACATTGCCTTTGTCAGTCTTTTGTTATTTTCTGTTTTTAGTTTTCTGTCGGGTTGCGCGTCGAATTACCAGCAATTGTTTGTTTTCAGGTTCCTGGTAGGGGCTTTTGCCGCGGCTACCACGCCGCTGGTCTTGATATATATATCAGACCACGCGCATGAAAAGCAGCGCGGTAAATATGTGGGTTTGTTTTTCAGCGCCACGTTCACTGCTGATCTTGTCGGCCTCTTCTTAAGCGGCATTATCCCCTGGCGCATGATGTTCTTTATACCTTCGGTATTAGGCCTGGTTGCAGCGTTCTTTACATATAAATATTTTCCTCATACCCTTTCAGGTAAAGGAAAGTCCGAGAGCAGATACCTTGAGGCATTAAGGCAGCCGGAGATCTTTAAGGTATTTGTCTATATTTTTATCATAAGCCTCTTGTACCACGGGGTGCGCCAGTGGCTCGGTGTTTATTTCGCGCAAAACCTGGGATTAAGGCAATTTCTGGTATCCATGACCCTGACGCTTTCAAGCCTGGCAGGGATCTTTGGCGAAGCCTTTGGCGGACACTTATCCGATAAAAATGGAAGGGTGTCCACCTTGAAGGCCGGCGTGCTCTTGATGACGGTATCTCTGGGCATTTTGATCTTTGCCAGGGCCTATGCGTTTTTGCCGATAGCGATGCTGTTGTGGGGGTTCGGCTGGACCATGAACCACGCGGGTCTATCTACGTTCTTGACGGACTTAGATAAGCGTTTCATGAAAGAGGTTTCAAGCTTGAACAGTTCCGTGCGTTTTATTGCCGGAGGCCTGGGAGTGGTTGTGGGCGGTTTTATCTTGCAGAAGAGTTTTATCGCAGGCTTTGTGTTATACGGCCTGATGTTCTTGGCGATGTTCTGGTGGACGAAAAAGATATTGGTGAAAGCGAAATAAGGGGGATAAGATGTCGGAGTTAAAAGGCAAAAATGTGATCATTACCGGAGCCAGCCGCGGCATAGGGCGCGCTATCGCCGAGTCTCTGGCCCGCGAAGGGGTAAATCTTGCGATCGCCGCGCGCGGCAAAGAAGCCCTGGACAAGACGGCGCAGGAGATAAGCTTAAAATACAAGGTCAGGGTAATAGGTGTGCCTTGCGATGTCTCAAAGCAGGCTGACTTAGAGAATCTGGTGAGCGTATCTTTGAAAGAATTCAAAAAGATCGACGCGCTTATCAATAACGCAGGGGTTTCCAGCCAGTATCCATTCCACGAACAGCCCCTGGAGGATATTGAAAAACTGATGTATACCAATTTCTTCGGCTATGTGATGCTTACGCGCCTGTTGATCAATCATTTTGTGGAAAATAAAGGCGGCGCTGTGATAAACATGGTTTCGGGTTCGACAATGGTCGATCCGCCGCCTCGTAATTTCATCGTATACACTTCGTTAAAGTGGGCTTTAAGGAAGTGGGGCAAGGGATTATTTTGGGAGATGCGCGATCACGGCATAAAGGTGACATCGTTATTGCCGGGCGTGACCGATACCGAGTTGACAGGCAAGCTTAAGGATATTTCAGGCGATCGTTCGAGGCTGATGACAACGGAGGCTATAGAAAATGCCGTTAAATTCGCCCTGACGGTCCCGGCAAATGTCTGCCCTCTTGAGATCTCCGTCATCAATCAGCAGACGCCGTGGACAAAACCGATAATACCGTTGAAGCAGAACCATCCGGAAAAATGATAATAGACGCACATAGCCACTGGTTGCCGCAGGAGATAATCGATAACGCCCATTTTTTCTCGAATGTCTGGGGGGATATCGAATCGCACGTCGACGCCATGGACAAGGCTGGTGTGGACAAAGTGGTTCTAAGCTACCCTACGTCGGACGCCTACTTACGCATGGGTAGCTTAGAAAAGGTAGTTGAGATCTATAATGAGAGAGTAGCGGCTATTTTGAAGATGCAGCCTGATAGATTTATAGGAGCGGCTATCCTTCCGGTAGCAAATGAAGATGCGATGTTAAAGGAGTTTAAGAGGGCTACCGAGGAGCTGGGATTTCGTGCTGTGTCCATGGCCACGAGTTTCGACGGCCTTTTTCTGGATGACAACAGGTTCCTGCCTTTGTATGAAAGCGCTCAAAAGTTGAATGTGCCGATATTCATACACCCTCAGATAGTCAAACCGATAGGTTCTTCTGTGGTGGAAGACCCACTGCTTACTCCGGTGATCGAGTATATATTCGAGACCACGATGTGTGTGGGGAAACTGTTGATGGCCGGGATCTTTGAGCGTTTCCCGAATTTAAAACTCATATTTTCTTATTTTGGCGGGGTTACGCCGTTCATCGCCCATCGTTATGACGCGACATACGCAATGCTGCGTGGCATCGATTTTGTCAAGGACCTGCATAACGCGCCTTCCGCGTATTTGAAGCAGATCTACGTAGATACCAGCGGCGACAGAACGCAGGCAAATTTCATATCTTCATTGGAATTGTTCGGCCCTGACCATATACTTTGGGGCAGTGATTATCCGGCGAAAAAAGACATAGCTGCGTCCATGCAGGTCTTGGGCCAGCTCCATTTGAGCGAAAAAGACAAAAAAAATATCTTGGGAGGCAATCTCGAGAGGATATTTAAACAGGTAAAATTATAAAGGGGGAAATGATGAAGATCTTATTTTTACAGCCGCCGTTAGGCGCATGGGCCACTTGGGGGACACATAGGGCGATAAATATCGGCCACGCGCAATTGGCGGGATATTTAAGGGAGCATAACCCCGGCGTAGAGTTGCAGGCCCTAGACTGCCGAGCATTGGGCTTAAATGATGCGCAGATGATCGAAAAGGTCGGAGAGATCAACCCGGATGTGGTCTATGTAGGGGACATCCTGCACACGACGGGTGGGCTGGCGGTCGTCTTTATCTACAATGAGGCCGCGCGCAAGGTCAAGGAGCGCTATCCCCGCATTACAACTGTGGTTGGAGGCATCTTCTACGCCTCTGCATCGGAGTTCACGTTACAGGAAAACCCTTTGATAGATTTCTGTATAGCCGGTGAGTGTGAGGTCACTTTAAGCGAGTTCGTCAGGGAATTGTCAAAGAGCCGCCCTGACTTCGTATCCGTTAAGGGCATTGCCCGCCGCGAGAACGGCAAAGTTGTCCTGAATGCATATCGCCCGCTTATTACCGACTTAGACAGTTTGCCCATGCCGGCATACGACCTGTTCCCGATGGACAAATATGTCGGGCATACTTACTGGAAGAATTATTCAGAGACCTGGAATTCCAGGGGCTGTCCTGCTGCCTGCACCTTTTGTTATGAGTGGGGCCAGTATGATCCCCGCGGGAACCAGGATTTAAAGAACTATCGATACCGCTCGGCCAAGAAGGTCGTAGATGAGATGGAGATCCTTTATAACCAGTACGGCACAAGGGTCGTCGTCATGATGGATGATACTTATAATGTCTCCCGTAAAAGGATGGAGGAGACCATTGAAGAGTCTTTAAGCAGGAATATCCAGATGAAGTGGATGCCTTTGGGCAGGGCGCCTTATTTTATAAGAGATATCGATCTCTTCCCTGATTTGCGCCGCGCCGGTTGTTTTATGTGCCTTGTGGGGTTAGAGGTTGCCGACGATGCCGAGCTGAAAAAGATAAAAAAAGGCATTACAGTTGAACAGGTCAAGGAGACCGTGGCCAAATTGCGCGAAGCAGGGATTGCGACCGTCTTGACCTGGATGGTAGGTTTTGAGGAAGATGACGAGGAAAAAATAAAAGCCCGTTTTGCCGCGGTCGACGAGATTGACCCCGATATAATAGCGCTGCAGTTCTTAACGCCGATACCGGGCTCGCCTATCTGGGATGAGGTGGCGGCAAAGGGCCTTTTAAAAATGGAAGACTTGAATAAAAAGATCCGCCAGTGGGATTTTCATCAGCCTATCCTGCCTACTAAGTATTTGACCATTCCGCAGATCGCGGACCTCGGCTCATGGGCATTTCGTGAGTTTTTTTCAAAGCCAGGCCGTCTTCAAAGAGCTATGCATAACCGTGGTTATGACCCTCTGGTAGGGGCCTGTGTCAGGGATTTTATGCAGAATGTTTCGCATTTCGCGAAAGAATCCCACGGAGCGAAGTCTTATGTGGGCAATGAGTAAGATCAGTGGTTAGACACCGGCATGTTCATAATCCAAGAAGTTCCTTCTCAGTTAAAGGCTAAGCGCCAGGTACTTGCTTTAGGTACCGATACACGCCAGAGGATTTCTTGGTCGCTTCAGGGCCGCCTGTATTCGCTTTCTCCCAAGCAGGAGTATACTGATCTTAAAGATTTTTATTTAGAGGCCTGCGGTTTTATCAAGCGGAAGTTCAGGCTTACCCCTGCGGCAATAACATTTGATCCGCACCCTTATTTTACCTGCAGTAAAGAGGCGGATAGCGTCAGGCGCGTTTATTTTCCGCGTGCGAAACTCTTTCCTGTGTTCCATCATGAAGCTCATGCTGCCGGTTTCGGAATAGAAGCAGGCGTGGGGAAAAGATTTATCGGCTTGGCCTTTGACGGGACGGGTTTTGGCCGCGATGGCAATATATGGGGAGCTGAATTTTTTATATATTCGGGCCGTTGTTTTAAAAGGGCCGCGCACTTTGATTATCTGGCTTTGCCCGGCAGTGAGGCCGCTATCCGTCAGCCCTGGCGCGTAGCCTTTGCCGCCCTCTATAAAATTTATGGTACAAGGCTGTTTGATATGCGGCTCAATTTTTTGAAGGGCGCAGGCAAGGGCGAGATTAAGCTGCTGGCCGCGATGCTTGATAAAGATTTTAATATAGCTTATGCTTCCAGCTGTGGCAGGCTTTTTGATGCGGCAGCTGCGATCTTGAATATCAAGACGGTAGTGGAACAGGAGGCGGAAGCGGCCGTGGCGCTGGAAAAGGCAGCATCTGTTTTTTGCGGCGAGGCCATACCATATGTTTTTGATATAAGGCACGAAAAGGGCGGGTTTTGCGTTGATTTTTCTCAGATGTTTGTAGAAATGGCCGCAGATAGCGCCTATCCAAAAAGGCAGAATTCAGCCGCAATGCGTTTTCATGCTACTATCGCTATAGCGATAGGCCGTGTCTGCCGGATCCTAAGGGATAAATACGCGGTAAATACGGCCTATGCGAGCGGCGGCGTATTTATGAATAATATTTTGACGCACAGTGTCAAACGTATCCTGGAAAAAGACGGTTTTGAGGCCATTATGGCAAAAAGGCCGGCTACTACCGACTATGGTATTTCACAGGGGCAGATAGCCGCGGTCGAGATGATGAAATTACATTAAGGAATGTCCCGCCTCGCAGGATATGCTCGGCGGGATTTAGCTGGATGTTCGGCAAAGGCCGGACAAATAGAGGTGCTCAATGTGCTTAGCGTATCCGATGAAGATAGATGGGATTAAAGATGATATGGCCGATGTGTCTGTAGGCCATATCAAAAGCCGTGTCAGCGTCCGTCTCATAGAGAGGGCAAAAAAGGGCGATTATGTGCTCGTCCACGCCGGCATCGCGATAGAAAAGATCAATAAAGCAAAGGCGATCGAGATCCTGACGCTCATAACAGAATTAGGCCAGAAAATGGACGAAGGCATTTAAACGATCAAACAGTAATTTTTGAAGTGCTCATCAAATATAATGAAATATGTAGACGAATATAGGGATGTAAATAAGGTAAAGAAGCTGGCTGATATGATAAATAGCCAGGTAAGGCGGCCGGTCTATAAGATCATGGAGGTCTGCGGTACCCATACCGCCTCCATACATAAATTCGGCTTAAAGAGCCTTTTGTCAAAAAAGATCGAGCTGATCTCCGGCCCGGGCTGCCCTGTGTGCGTGACCAGCGACGGATATCTGAAGAACTCCCTTAAACTTGCAAAAAACAGGAATATCATTGTAGCGACATATCCGGATATGCTCAGGGTCCCGGTAGAAGGCGGGTCATTGGAGGCCGCGCGTTCTGAGGGGGCCGATGTCCGCGGTGTGAATTCGGCGCTTGAGGCCTTGGACTTGGCTGTCCGCTCTGCAAAAAGAGAAGTTGTCTTTTTGGGCGTAGGCTTTGAGACGACAGCGCCAGGCACGGCAATCGCTTTAGAGGCGGCAAAGAAGGATAAGATACGGAATTTCAGTGTATATTCCGCGCATAAGACCATCCCTGAGGCCTTGATAGCTTTAGGCCGCGATAAAGGCCTGGCCTTGGACGGATTCCTGCTGCCAGGCCATGTGAGCGCTATTATAGGTATGGAAGGCTATCGCTCAGTTGCAAAAAAAGTCGGGTTAGCGTCTGTGATCGCCGGGTTTGAGCCCGTAGACATACTCTTGGCCATATTAAAAATAGTCAAGGCGGCCAATGTTGGGGCCACGATATTAGAAAATGAATACACGCGCATTGTTACAAAAAGCGGGAATAAACAGGCCCAGAGGCTTTTAAAAAAGGTATTTATTCAGACGGACAGCATCTGGAGGGGGTTGGGCGTTATATCCGGCACCGGATTAAGCATAAGAGGGGCGTTTGGCGGTTTTGACGCCAACAAGAAGTTTGAGCTGCCCAAGGAAAAAGTCGATAAAGCCTTAGCCGGCGGGTGCCTGTGCGCAGAAGTGCTAAAGGGCAGGATAACGCCGCAGCAGTGCCCGCTTTTTGCAAAAAGGTGCACGCCGCTTTCGCCTAAAGGCCCGTGCATGGTGTCGCGCGAAGGCACATGCCGCGCGTATTTTGAATTTAGGTAAGATGCATTGTTGGCTACTGATAGCGAGTTTCGTAGGCAATGGGTGCCGAAGTGGCAGGACCCATTGCCATTTGCGAGGCATGAAAGTACGATATGAATAGAATAACTTTGTCTTACGGCGGCGGGGGGAGCCTGACGCACAAGCTCATTACCGAGCTATTTGCCAAGGCCTTCAAGAATGAATATTTAGATGAGCTCGACGACAGCGCCGTATTCGGCCTGGATCGCGGCAAATATGCTTATACGACAGATAGTTATGTGGTCGACCCCATATTTTTCCCCGGAGGCGATATAGGCAAGCTTGCCGTTTGTGGTACGGTCAATGACCTGGCTTCATGCGGTGCCGAGCCGAAATTCCTTACAGCAGGATTTATCTTAGAAGAAGGCCTGCCTTTTGATACTTTGGAAAAGATAGTGGCCTCGATGGGTAAAGAGGCCAGGGCACAAAACGTCAAGATAGTAGCCGGCGACACAAAAGTCGTCCCAAAGGGCAAGGCCGATAAGGTCTTTATCAACACATCCGGCCTGGGTGTCGTAAAAAAACGCCTGAAGGCAGAGAGTGTCAGGCCTGGCGACAAGATCCTGATCAACGGCCCTATCGCCCAGCACGGCCTGAGCATACTGCTTTCCCGGGAAAGCTTCGGTTTCGGGTCTTCTATAAAAAGTGATTGCAATTCTCTCTGGCCTATTGTAGAATTATTGCTTTCCGCGGGCCTTGATATTCGTTTTATGCGCGATGCAACGCGGGGCGGGATATCCGCTGTTGCTAATGAAGTGGCGCAAAAGAGCGGTTATTCTCTGAGATTGTTCGAAAAGTCGATCCCGATAGAGCCTCAAGTCAGGCATTTGTGCGAGATCCTGGGCTTAGAACCGTTGGACATAGCCAATGAAGGCAAGATGCTTTTTTTTGTCAGCGGTCGCGATACGGACAGGGCGCTTGAGGTCCTTAAAAAACATCCTTTAGGGAAAAAAGCATCAGTCATCGGCGTTGTGGCCGAAGACAAAAAGGCCAGGGTTTTACTTAAAACCGGTGTAGGCGGTGAAAAGGTGCTGGGTTTTCCGGTGCAGGAGCCTATACCAAGGATCTGTTGATATGCACGAGACATCATTGATCAAAGATATGCTGGCTACTGTACGCCAGATGCGAGAAGAGAAAAAGGATTCGCCGGTAAAAAAGGTCACGGTAGAGCTTTCGGAATTCGGTTCTATGGATGAGGAACATTTTCGTTTCCATTTCGACGAGGAGACCAGGGGTACAGAGCTGCAGGGCCTTGGTCTGGAAATAAAAAAAGTTCCCATCGGGGCAGACGCAAAATTAGTCAGTATCACGTTTGGCGGACAGGAGACAATATGAAATATGCAGTTATCGATAAGGGCGAATTAGGCCGCTGGTTTGATTCGCTGAAAGAAAAGGGCAAGATCTACGGGCCGAAAAAGAAAGAGAATGCTTTTGTATTCAGGCAGGTAAAAGAGTTCGAGGAGATGTCGCTGTTGTATACCCCGACTATCCTGCCACCCAAAAAGTACTATTTCCCGCAAAAAGAATTTTTGTTCAAGTTCAAGATCGACCCGTTCTCTACGGGCAAGGCCATTAAAGAGTTCGAGGAGTTCATACTTTTCGGCGTGCATACCTGTGATATTGCCGGCATCCAGTGCATGGACGTTGTTTTTAATGAAAAGCCGGCCGATCCGAATTACCTCAATAGAAAAGAAAAGATGACCATAATCGGCATCGAGTGCATGGATTATTGCGACAAATACGCCTCGTGCGCCGCGGTCGGCACCCACGTTTACAAAGGCGGTTACGATATCATGCTCACCGATATCGGTGACAGCTATGCCATGCATATCAATTCCGAGAAGGGCGAAAACCTCGTAGCAGGCAAGAAATATATCCGAGAAATGACGGAAGCGGACAGGGAAAAATTCAATAAGGCATTTGAGGAAAAATTGAAGAAATTCCACAACGAGTTCGAAGGAGAGCTAAAAGAGGTGGATGAGTCGTTTGATAAGGGCTTTTCCTCGCCAGTGTGGAAGGATGTGGGCGACAGATGCGTCGGCTGCACCAATTGCACCGCCGTATGCCCCACATGTTATTGTTTTGACGTCGTAGACGAGGTCTCCCTTAACTTGAACGACGGCAGCAGGTACCGCGTCTGGAATTACTGCCAGATGGATGATTTCGCAAAAGTCGCCACAGGAGAGGATTTCCGGCAAGGCAGGGACGCAAGGCAGAGGCACCGTTATTTCAGAAAATTTAAATACTCGGTCCAAAAATACAACAAGTACTTCTGCACAGGATGCGGACGCTGCACACGTACATGTATGGCCAAGATAAGCCTTGTTGAGACAGTCAATTCTCTTTTAGCCGAGAGGAGGGGAAAATGAACCATACAGACCAGGCATTCCAGGAAATATTGAAGACGTCCCCTTATAAGCCCATGAAGGCCAAGGTGGTCCGTGCTCATAAATATACCGAGCACGAGAAGTTCTTTAGAATAGAGCTCGACGGTAAAAAAGAGCTGGGCCACGCGCCCGGCCAGTTCGTCCAGGTGTCTTTGTTCGGACAGGGGGAAGCTCCTATTTCCATATGTTCTTCACCGACGCAGAAAGGGTCTTTCGACCTGACCGTGCGCCGAATACCGGGTGGAGTGATGACCCCTGCGATACACGCCTTAGAGGCCGGTAGCGTGTTAGGTATACGCGGGCCTTTTGGCAATGCCTTTCCTTTAGATAAAATGCACGGCAACAATATACTTATAGTCGCAGGCGGGCTGGGTATAGTACCCTTGCGGTCCCTTATCAATTATATTTTAGATAAGAGAAAAGACTTTGGTGAGGTGCAGATACTTTTAGGATGCAAGACGCCGAAAGATATGCTTTTCGGAGACGAAGTGGCGCAGTGGCAGAAGAGGGCGGATATCAAGTTTAATTGTACGGTCGATAAGGCCGATCCTGATTGGAAGGGCAATGTCGGTTTGATAACTAGCCTCATCCCGGGGGTCACGCTATCGCCTAAACAGACGTATGCGGTCGTAGTCGGGCCGCCTATCATGTATAAATTCGTGATCGGGGAACTTTTGAAAAAAGGTATACCGGAACATCAGATCGTCGTCTCTTTGGAAAGAAAGATGAAGTGCGGATTGGGTAAGTGCGGACACTGCCAGATAAGGAGTGTCTATGTGTGCCAGTGCGGCCCGGTCTTTACCTTCGAGCAGCTCAAGGAGATGGAAGGTGAGTGTCATGAAGGAGAGTGCCATGTCAAAGCCTAAAGTCGCTTTTTTTGAATTTACGGATTGTGAAGGTTGCCAGCTGCAGGTAGCAAACCTTGGCCCAGGCCTGCTAGAGTTGACAAAATTAGTAGATATAGTGAACTTCAGGGAGATCATGAGCGAAGAAGGCCAGGAGTATGATGTGCTCGTGGTTGAAGGCAGTGTAGCTTCCAAGCATGATGAGGAACGCTTAAAGCAGGTCGCAGCGAAGGCAAAGGTCATCGTAGCGTTAGGCGCATGCGCATGCACGGCAGGCGTCAACAACCTCAAGAACTTAAAAGACCTTGCTGAGCAGAAAAAGATCGTATACGGGGATGTCGATCCTGTAAGTGACGCTATCGAGGCCAAACCCATCGATGAAGTGGTCAAGGTCGATTACTATATACATGGATGCCCCATATACGGGCCGGAGTTCTTGAAAGTCATGGAGTGCGTACTTTTAGGAAAACCTTATAAGGTCCCTGCTTATCCTGTTTGCGTCGAATGTAAACAGAATGAGAATATTTGCGCGTATGAAAAAGGCCAGTTTTGCCTGGGGCCGGTCACACGAGCTGGCTGCAATTCCTGGTTGCCTAACCATGGCAGCGTGTGCGTGGGATGCCGCGGACTTATAGATAACCCGGCAGCCGACGCCCAGAAGGACATCCTGGAAAAATACGGCCTGACCGTTGATGGAATATTGGACAAGTTTACACTTTATTGCAATAGTAAGAAAGAGAGAGCAAAGTATGGAAAAGAATTCAAAAAATAAAGACGTAACGATCAATGTGCACTATCTTACCCGCGTGGAAGGCCACGGTGATATCGCTGTGGATGTAAAGAACGGGGAACTCAAAGAGTGTAAATTCAAGGTCATAGAGTCCGCGCGCTTTTTTGAGACGATGCTGCGCGACCGCCTTGTATATGAGGCACAGCATTTGACCAGCCGCATCTGCGGTATATGCGCCTGCGGCCATTCGCTGGCGTCGTTAAAGGCCTCTGAGAAGGCCATCGGAGTAAAACCGCACGAAGATACTATTTTGCTGCGTAAGCTCTTATTGCACAGCGAACAGATGGACTCACACATATTGCATGCTTATGTCCTGGTTGCGCCTGACCTCCTTGGCGTGAAGAGTATAATGCCGTTGATCAAGACACACAAGGCTGTCATTGAGCGCGCGTTCCGCCTGAAAAAGATGTCGGACTACGCGGGCGAGGTGCTGGCTGGCCGTCATACGCATCCTATTTCTTTTGCTATCGGCGGAGTAACCAAGATCCCGGACCAGGCTGAAATGAAAAAGCTTTATTCAATGATGCTTGAGGCCAGGGCTGATTTTGACGCCACCGTGGAATTGTTCAAAAAGCTGGAATTGCCCGTTTTTGAGAGAAAGGCCCAGTATGTGGCACTGTCAAATGACGAAGAATATGCCTTCTATGACGGCAAGATAAATATAAACGGGGAAAAACTCGTTGATGACCAGGATTACAGGAGCGTCATTAAAGAAGAGGTAAGGGACTATTCTTCAGCGAAGTTCTCCAGCACCAATGGCGCGCCTTATATGGTCGGCGCCCTGGCGCGTTTCAATTTAAACGGTGATAAACTGCACAAGAAAGCCGCGCAAGTGGCGCAATATCTCGGGCTAAAGAGGCCTTGCCACAATACATTTATGAATACCGTGGCGCAGGTCGTTGAATTGGGCCATTGCCTGGAAGAGTCTATAGAGATAATGGAGAGGATCTTCAAAGACGGTATCAATGAAGAAAAGGTGCTTACGACCACATATCCTAAAAAGGACCAGTGGCCTATACGCACCCGCGCCGGCCGCGGCGTAGGAGTCGTTGAGGTGCCTCGCGGTATCCTGATCCATGATTATACGGTAAATGACAAAGGTATCGTGACGGATGCCAATTGCATCATACCTACGAACCAGAATATCAATAACTTAGAAGCGGATATGAGGAAGATCGTGCCTGAGATAATCACTAAGCAGAACCAGGCAGAGATGACGCTCACCCTGGAGATGCTGGCACGGGCATACGATCCATGCATATCCTGCTCGACGCATATATTAGATGTCAAGTTCGTCTAATAAGCTTGCTATTATAGGCCTGGGAAATACCTTGCGCCGTGATGACGGCATAGGTATACATGTCCTGTCGCTTTTGCAGGAATGCCTGCAGAACCAGGATATCTCTTTCTTTAACTTCGGCATAGCCAGCTTCGGGCTGGTCAATTACATAAGCGATTTTAAAAAAGTCCTCCTTATCGACGCGATTGACGCCGACCTGGAGCCGGCCAGCCTTAGGATATTTAAGTTAAACGAGGCCACCTACCAGATAAGAGAGAAAAAACTATCCTCCCACGAAATAACGCTTTCCGACCTCCTGAATCTTTATAAAACACTGGGGATCCCGTCGGACGTCCATATTGCCGGTATCCAGGTCAAGGATATATCCTATGGTCTTGAGATGACCGGCGAGCTTGAGTCCGCCAAGACTAGAATAGCCGAAGAGATCCGGAAATTCGTAGATTCCTGGAAACTTAATTGATATCTCCACGGACAGCTAAAAAAATTATATTAGGGTCTGCGCCCAGGCGGGCCGTAACGAAGGTGAGCCTGGAGGCGGCATTTATGCGCGTATCGGCGCGGGATGTCAGGGCGCGCGTCGATGGCCCTGAATTCGACCGTGCCACGATGGACGGATTTGCCATAAGAAGCTCTGATACCGCTGTCATACCGGCTGTCTTGAAATGCACCCAGGCCATACCCGCCGGACATATTCCAAAAAAAAGTTTAAAAAAAGGTGAGTGCGCAAAAGTCGCTACCGGAGCGATGCTGCCAGGAGGCGCCGACTCTGTAGTTATGAAAGAAGAGGCGGAATTCCTGCTGTCAGGGCCGGTCACGTTACGCAGGCGCATTGCCCCTTATGAGAATATCGCTTTCCGCGCCCAGGACCTTAAAAAAGGGGGCATAGTTTTAAGGAAGGGCGATATTTTAAATGCCGCCAAGATAGGCCTCTTGTCATCCCAGGGCGCTAAAGATGTCGCGGTGTATCGCGCCCCGCGTGTCGCGATACTTTCCACGGGGGATGAGATAGCCGAGCCCGGTGAAAAGAAAAAGAAGGGACAGGTCTGGAACGCGTCCGCCTCGATGCTGAAATTCGCGGTAAGGCGCTGGCGGCTGGCACCGGATTATCTGGGCATTGCCCGGGATGACCCGGGGCAGATCTTTAAAAAGATCAGGCAGGGTTTAAAAAGCGATATATTTATTATTACCGGCGCAGTATCGATCGGCGATCTCGATCTTGTGCCTGGAGCTTTAAAGAGGTCCGGCGCGGCGGTCGGGTTCCATAAAGTGGCTATCAGGCCGGGGAAGCCGCTTTTGTTTGCTGTAAAGCGCGGTTGCCTTATTTTTGGGCTTCCAGGTAACCCGGTCTCAAGTCTTGTCTCTTTTTTATTATTCGTGGCCCCTTTGATAAACAGCATGCTAGGATATAGAAAAGGCGATCTAATAGAAAAAGGATTTTTGGCAAAAGGCGTGTATAATAAAAGCGACCGCTTGAGCCTGTTCCCCGGTATCTTAAAATATAAGGGTGGCCGCATCATCGTCCGGCCGGTAAAATATAGCGGGAGCGCGGACTTAGCGGCCGTATCCGGCGCAGACGTCTTGTTCATGGTGGATAAACACAAGGACCTTTCCAAGGGTTCGGCAGTAGAGTTTTTCAGGATAAGTGTATGAATACCCCTTATACTTATTTGAGGCTTTCCGTCACCGACCGCTGTAACTTAAATTGTTTTTATTGCCGGCCTGCTGCCCGGGATAATTTTTTAAAAGGCGATGAGTTGTTGGATCTCCGGGAGATATCTATTTTGGCAAAGCGCCTTGTGGGGAGCGGCATAAGGCATGTCCGCCTGACCGGAGGAGAGCCATTATTGCGGCCGCAGCTGGCTGATCTTGCGAAAGAACTGTCACATCTGCCGGGTCTAAAGATGTTGTCTCTTACGACTAACGGGCTGCGCCTTGGAGAGGCCGCGGAGGCCTTGAAAAAAAGCGGCATAAATAAGATCAACATCAGCCTTGATACGTTAAGGAGTGACAGGTTTACCAGGCTCACGGGCAATGATCGTTTTTCGGAAGTCTTAGACTCTGTCTTTAAGGCTTTGGCGATGGGATTTGCGCAGATAAAACTGAATTGTCTTGTGATGAAGGGTTTTAATGACGATGAGCTACTGGATTTTGCGGCCTTTGGCCTTGAGAATAAGATAGATGTGCGGTTCATAGAGTTTTTCCCTACAGGCGGCCGGTGTGACAGCGCGCAGCAGGCTTTTTTTGCTACGTCAGAGACCAGGAAAAATATAGAGGATGTTTACGGCGCCATGGAATTTTTAGGGGCAGACCGGTTTTCCGGCCCGGCACAGTATTTCAGGATAAAAGATGCGGCGAGCAGAATAGGGTTTATCAGTTCCGTATCCGATTTTTTCTGCGGCTCATGCAACCGCCTGCGGCTTACTGCCGACGGCAAGCTCTATCCATGCCTTCATTCGGCCCATCACGCTGACTTAAGGCAGCCTTTACGCCAAGGTGACGAAGAGGCCCTTTCGGGCTTGATAGAGCGCATCACTGTGAATAAAAAGCTGTTCAATAAGGCGTTCTGCAGCCGCTCTTTTGAAATGTCCGCGGTAGGCGGATAAAGAGTAAAGAAAAATTAAAAATGAAGAATGAAGAATGAAAAATGAAGAATTAAAAGATCAAATAAAGATGATAGATATTTCGGATAAAAAGTTTACCGGCCGGACAGCTGTGGCGTCGGTAAAAGTTACAGCGCAGGCGGGCCTGATAAAAAAGATAAAAAACGGCAAGCTGCCGAAGGGGGACTGCCTGGCCGCGGCAAAGATCGCCGGTATCCTGGCCGCAAAAAATACATCGAGCATCATCCCTTTGTGCCATCCGTTGCAGCTGGCTCATGTGGATATGTGTTTTGAATTTACCAGGGGGGCATTGACTATAATTTCTGTCGCCAAGGCCCATTATGCCACGGGTGTGGAGATGGAGGCGCTGACCGCCTGTGCAGTCGCCGCGCTGACCGTCTATGATATGGCAAAGACCGAAGAAAAAAATATCGTGATCACGGACTTAAAGCTTTTAAAGAAGACCGGCGGCAAGAAGGATATTTGATCATGGCAGGCAGGGTTTTTTCGATAAATATAAGCAAGGCCAAGGGCAGGCCAAAAGATAGGGTCGACTCCTGTATAGTTGTTGACGGCCTGGGCATTGAAGGTGATGCCCACGCAGGACAGGGCGAGCGGCAGGTCAGCCTGTTGTCCCTTGAAGCCATCAAAACATTAAAAGAGGAAGTTGGGCCGGCCGGGGTGGAGCTGCGGCCGGGCATGTTTGCCGAAAATATAACTACAGCGGGGCTGGACCTGTCCGGCCTTAAGCCGGGCGATAAGCTAAATATCGGCGAGAGTGTGGTATTAAAAATAACAGCTATAGGCAAGGCGTGCCATAGCGGCTGCAGCGTAACGCAGGCGATAGGCCGTTGCATAATGCCCAAGCAGGGTATTTTTGCCAGCGTTGAAAAAGGCGGGGGCATCAGCGTCTCTGACCGTATCCGCGTAGCCGCTTAACAGGGGCCTTTTTAGGTGAGAATATGATAGAAGACATAAGGAACTATACATTAGCGGAACTGGAGGCCAGATTTAAGGCAGTAGGGATACAGCCTTACAGGGCGCGACAGGTATTCGAATGGCTCTACAAGTCGGGTGTCGAGGATTTTTCGCTAATGTCCAATATCCCAAGAGAACTTCGCGAGAAACTCGGGGAATATTTTGTAATAGAGGCCCCTAAGATAGAAGAGATAGAGACCTCCACCGACCTTACCCAGAAATTTTTGTTCCGGCTCAAGGACGGAAGTTTCATTGAAAGTGTTTCCATCCCGTCTAAGTCGCGCCTTACCCTTTGTTTATCTACGCAGGTGGGCTGTCGCTTTGCCTGCGCTTTTTGCGCAAGCGGCTCACTCGGTTTTAAGAGGAACCTTGAGGTTTCAGAGATACTGGCCCAATTTATAGCTATGCGTAAAAATGTCCCTCAGGAGACGGTCTCAAACGTTGTCTTTATGGGCGTGGGGGAACCGCTGGATAATTATGAAAATACCTTAAAGAGCATCCGCATTATGAATTCCGAGTTTGGGATACGTTTAGGTATAAGGAAGATGACGGTCTCCACCTCCGGCCTTGCGTCTGCGATAGAGCGCTTGAGTAAGGAAGGGCTGCAGGTCGAGTTGTCCGTTTCCCTTCATGCCGCAACCGATGAGAAGCGCAGCAGCATTTTACCGGTCAATAAACGTTATCCGCTTAAGGACCTGATCAAGGCGGTCCGGGCCTACATAGTTGCGACGAAGAGGAAGGTCACGTTTGAATACGTGCTCTTGGGAGGATATAATACTACCGTAGAAGACGCGGAGAACTTAAGCAAGCTGATGCGCGGCTTGAATGCGCGTGTCAACCTCATACCTTATAATATCTCTCAGTCCAGGCTTAATTTTAACCAACCGACTAAGCTGGAGGTCCTGTTCTTTAAAAGCTATCTTACTAAGAAGGGCATAGACGTGACGCTGCGTATGCCGCGAGGCAGCGATATAGCGGCAGCATGCGGCCAGCTTGTGGCTAAACGGAGAAATGCCGCTGGCAGCGGGTGACACGGAGGCGGGGACCCCATGACCGCCCGCAGCCGAAGGCGAGGACGACATGGGGTGCCGCAGTGGCAGGACCCGCTGACATTTGCGGGCTAATTGGCGAGAAATAGTATATGGCACCTAAAATCCATACGACCGAGGTGAAGGTCCGATACGCGGAAACGGACAAGATGGGCATAGTCTACTATGCGAATTATCTCGTCTGGTTCGAGATCGGCCGGACTGAGTATCTTTTGGCTGAAGGCCTTGATTATCGCGATGTGGAGAAAGACGGGCTTTTTATGGCGGTGGTTGAATCTTATTGTATTTATAAGGCGCCCGCCAGATACAGCGATCTCATCGTCATCCAGTCATGGCCTACCGATGTAAAGAATTCCAGCCTGAAATTCAATTATAAAGTCCTGCGAAAAAAAGATAACCTTCTTTTGGCTGAAGGCTATACCACGCACGTTTTGATCGATAAAGATATCAAGCCCCGCAAGATCCCTGAGAAGATCAGAAGCCTCCTGGTTTAAAATGAATTTTAACAGTGTAGTGTCATTGACACTAATTTGGACAGCAATGATCCGAAATTCAATGAAACTTGTTGTGGCTATTTGTTGTCAATTGGTGTTTTTTACCATAGGTTGCGCGACAGTCTATAATCCTGCTACGGAGCGCAAGGAGCTTATTTTCATCGACAGCGCGCAGGAGGTGCAGATAGGCCGCAGCATGGCCGAGAATGTCATCAAGCGCGAACATAAGCCGTATAGAGACGCGTCTGTCCAGCTTTTTGCCAATAAAGTGGGACAGCGAATCGCGCGCGCAAGTGACAGGACGGACATCGTATATCATTTTATGGTATTAGACGACCCAGACCTGAACGCCTTTGCCCTGCCCGGAGGGTATGTATATATTTACAAGGGGCTTTTGGATAAGATAGACGAGCCTGGCCTTGCGGCTATTTTCGCGCATGAAGTGGCGCATGTTGCGGCAAAACACTCCGTGAAGAATATGCAGTCCGCATTAGGCTATAATTTGCTTGTCGCTATCGCCTTGGCGGGTTTTGGGAGCAAGGATCCTGCCTTTGCGCAGGATATCTCCGGCGTCTCAGGCACTGTTTATAACTTGTTGTCCTTGGGCTATAGCCGGGAAGACGAATTGTTTGCCGATAAGCTCGCTGTTAAATACCTGCACCGTGCGGGTTATGAACCTTTGGCCATTGTCAGGGTTTTAGAGCTTTTGAATAAGGACAAAGGCCCGGGCGGGAGGGTTTTCGAGGTGTTGAGCACGCACCCGCGCATGCAGGAGCGCATCCGCAGGGTAAAGGAAGAGATAGAGGGCTTTCGGGAGGCAGGAACCAGATGACAGGTGCCGGAAAAACCCGTTATTCTATTTGTTTAAAAATATGCTATAATTTTAAAAAAGCGAGGTGGCTATGTCTCCAGGCGTAAGAAAGAGTATCTTAATCGTTGATGATGAAAAGGACATTTTAGATTCCTTGTCGGGTTTTTTAAAGAGGAACGGTTACGGCGTGTCAGTGGCGGATACAGGCAAAGGGGGGTTGGACCTGGCAAAAAAAGAGCTGCCGGGCCTGATAATACTTGATCTTATGCTTCCTGATATTGACGGCACGGACGTAGCGGTCGAGCTTATGCATAATCCAGTCACAAGAGAGATACCTATCATTTTTTTGACGAGCGTCATGACCAAGGCCGAACAAGAGCAGTCCGGCCAGATCATAGCTAACCGTTGTATTGTCGCCAAACCTTGCAAATCCGAAGAGATCCTCGAATTAGTCAAAAACCGTATCGGTTGATATCTCTTGAGAGTCAGATGCGTCTGCAGGTTTATCTCTCCCATTCCGGCGCTTGCTCCAGGCGGAACGCCCTTGAATACATCCAGGCGGGCCGGGTCAGCGTGAACGGTAAAAAGATCCTGGAGCCTTCTTTTCCCGTTAACCTTCAGGACGTGGTATCTTTCGACGGCAGGCGAGTCTCCCTAAAAGAAAACATATACGTGCTTTTAAATAAGCCGAAGGGCGTTGTCACTACTACAAAAGACAGGCACGCACCCAGTAAGATAATCGATCTATTACCTCTTGAGTTAAGGCATCTGCATCCGGTTGGCAGGCTTGACCGTCAAACTTCCGGCTTGATCGTTTTGACAAATGACGGAGAGCTCGCGTTTCGCCTGAGCCACCCTTCGTTTGAGGCCGATAAGGTTTACCGCGTTGTCCTCAATAAGCCGCTAAGCGCAGAAGACAAGGATAAGCTTGAAAAGGGCGTTGTGCTGGAAGGTAAAATGACATCCCCGTGTCGCATAAAAATCTCTTCATTTGTGGAGCTGGAGACGATCATCCACGAAGGCCGCAAGCGGCAGGTGCGGCGGATGTTTTCAAGCCTGGGATATCATGTGGTTGAATTGTGCCGTACGCGCCAGGGTTCGCTTGTTTTGGGCGATCTTAAACCGGGCGAGTGGAGGCTACTGAAGCCCGAGGAAGTACAAAGGTTATACCAAGAATTAAAGCATGTTCCCAAAACTCATCCTATCCGATCTCAAGGGTAACATACGCATTCATCCCACCTTAAAAATGGTTGGCGCAGACGCCCAGGGTTTTGTAGTGCCTGCGCAGGGTGAGCTCACACCATTGCCAAAAGGAAGTACGTTTTTATATCTGCCAGGCCATAATGCCGTCGGCTGGGACCAAAAGCAGGATGCGCTGGTCCGTATCCGTGAGTTCGACGGACAGGCAGCCTTGCCAGCAGCAGCCTTTTTAATACCGGGTTTTACGAGGACATATTTGCCGGCGGCGGAAAAGATCGACAAAGATATTATGCTGCCTCTTTGGCCGTACACGGCTGTGGGGTATTTAAAAGGGAGATTTTATGCCGCGGCCCTTCTGATCGATAAGATGCGCAGGCAGAGGCCTTTTTACTATGAGCGGCTTTCCGTAATGAAGAAGAATATCAAGGCCATGGCTGGAGGTAATAAGGCCAACAGGCTGTTAAAACACCTTTCCCGCTGCGCGCTTGTTTATAATTGCCGCAATGCCCAAAATCTATTTTTGAAGAGGTGGGAGGCCCCGCTTCCTGTGTCGCCTGCCTGCAATTCGCGCTGTTTAGGGTGTCTGTCGTTTCAGGGGTCCGACTGTGCTCAGGCTTCGCATGAAAGGATCGGCTTTGTCCCCAGTCCCGAGGAGATATTTGAGGTCGGCTTTCCGCATCTTAAATATGGGAGACAGCCCATGGTAAGTTTTGGACAAGGCTGTGAGGGTGAGCCACTCTTACAATTCAAGCTTCTTAAAACTTCCATCGGCCTTATCAGGCGCGGGACTGCCAGGGGCACAGTGCATTTAAATACCAACGGTTTTGATCCGGGCCATATTCAGGAGCTGGCGCGTGCCGGTTTGGACAGTGTGCGCATCAGTATAAACAGCTTTAGGGCCGCATCGTATAATGCCTACTATCGTCCCGGCGGATATATTTTCGATGATGTGCTGGATTCGATAAAGATATCCAGGAAAAGCGGCTTGTTTGTTTCTCTTAATTATCTGGTCTTCCCGGGTTTTAGCGATTCCGCGCAGGAGGTAAAAAAGTTGATAAGTTTCCTTAAAAAAGGTTATGTCGATCTTTTGCAGCTAAGGAACTTGAGTATTGACCCTGATTTTTTTGGATCGGCCATGCCCAAGCCGGACAAAGAGGCATTGGGAGTAGCAGCCATGATATTTATGATCAGAAAAGAATGTCCGGGCCTCCGGCTCGGGTATTTTAATCTGCCCAGAGAGAAGTTTTAAATACCTGTCAAAAGGCCTGTTTTTTTGTGATATAATTTTTATATGGGCACCAGGAGGTTTTCCCCTATCAAAAAGACCAGGGCCGTTACAGGGTTTACCCTTATTGAGATAAGTATCGCTGTTGTGGTAGTTGCTATACTTGTGGCGTTCGCCTCTGTTTATTATTTTAAAGTAATAGGCAAGAGCGAAGATTCTGAAGCCCTTGCAAATCTCGCGGCTATCAAAAAAGCCGAATTCACCAAGCAGGCCGAGGTAGGTACATTTGTTAACGCGTCGGATACGGCTGATGTCAATGAGAAACTTGATTCTGTAGAGGTCCAGGAAAAAATATTCAGATATAAGGTCGTCAATGCCACGCAGGAAGATTTTGTGGCTGTCGCAGAGCGCATACTCGGTGCGGGCAGTGTTACAACAAAAGATAAGCCGATCGAGATCGCTCTGTATGCGGACGGAGGCCTGAGCTACACATATTCGTCCGCAGGCTCAGGCAGCGGTTATGGTTCAGGGGGTTATGGTTATTCCGGGGGTCCAGGCGGCGCAGGAGGCTCGGGCTCGCTCGGAGGAGGCGCCGGGGTCACAGGCGGTTCTTTTGGGGGCGGCGCAGGTTCAGGTTCTGGCAGCGGGTCAGGAGGAAGCAGCGGAGGTGATTCAGGCGGAGAGAGCGGAGGCGGGTCAGGCGGCAGCGGCGGCGGAGGAAGTCAGCCTGTAATTGCTGCGGACCTGGTCAGCGCTCTTGATCTGTTGGAATCTTCTGATGCAGGCGGCTATTTCGGCGATCTGATAGAAGAAAAAGGCATTTCCGTCATTTATGATGATTTCTCCCAGTATCCTGTTTCAAGTACGGTCCTGGCCTTTTGGTGGGGTACTATCCGTAACACCATTTATGTAAATCAAGAACTAAAAGGGACGTTTTTGGGGGTGACGTGGTCTGAAGCCGCTATCGCAGCTATAATAGGCCATGAAGCGGTCCATGCGGATTATGAGTATTATCCTGATAAATGGATAGATATTACGTTAGAAAACCACCCGGAGCTTACAGTAGATGACCTTCATATCACCGCTGACCCGGGAAATTCAATAGACCAGGAATATAACGCCTTTGCCAACGAAATACTGATCTGGAAAGAGTTGAAGGGCACAGAGAGCAACATTTATATAGACTATGATGAGGATCTTTATGACCAGGGAGAGGACTATCTTAAGGCTGACCTGAGGACGCGCGATTCCTACGCTACGTTATCTGAGTATTGATACAGGAGAAGAAGTGATGAAACTTAATAAGGCGGCGATCTTGTTTTTCATGGGGGCGATCGGTATGCTAAATCTTTTTGGTTGTTCAGAAGGTCCTAAGTACGGTCAATATTCGAGCCGTGACCCGGAGTTAGGCGTGACTATGCAATATCCCAAAGATTGGAGTTACAGCGAAGCCAGGGGGGCTAACGGATCATATGCCCAGGTCGTCTTTATCGAGCCGAAAAAAAAGGATAAGCCGGTCTTAGCGCAGATAGTCTTGACTGTGCGGCACGAGTCGAAGGCGGGCGTTAAACCTCCGACGCAGGAGGCGATGAAAGAGGACCTGCTTAAAAAGAGGCTAAAATTCAAGGATGCGCTGGTGCTATCGCAGTCTATTTCGGAAATTTCAGGTATAAAATGCGATGTCCTTGAATTTTCTTATAGTTTGCGCAAAGAGCTATACAGCCTCGATGGCGCGTTGGTCCCTATACGTGAAAAAGTAATTATTTTTAAGAACGGAGAAAAGTTCTATATATTCCGTTACAGGAACACAAAGCAGGACTTTGAGAAGTTCAACAAGGCCTTTGTTAACTGCGCGGGTACTTTAAGGTTTAAAATATAGCTGTGCCTTAAGTCCAAAGGAAGGTTTCCGGATGCACCATAAATTCTTAGATGAGCATAGCGATATAGACAGCTGGCTGCACACAATAGACCCGCGCGTCAAGGTTGTGGTTTTTTTCTCCATCATAATCGCTGTCATGGCCGTACCTTTTGCCAAGCCGCTTCCTTTGATCCTCTATGGCCTTTTGGCCGTGTTCTTTTTGGCGGCTTCTAAGCTGCCTCTTTCTTTTGTTGGGAAGCGCCTGCTGGGTATCCTGCCTTTTGTCCTTGTCATAGCCCTATCTTTCTTTTTCCAAAGCCCGGTGAACCGCTTTTTTTTCCTGTGTTATGTTATGTCTAAGGCGGCCCTATCCATCCTGTGCATGATCTTACTGGTCTCGACCACTCATTTTGTGGATCTCCTGAAAGGTTTTCAAAAGTTGCGGTGCCCGGGGCTGCTCATTATGGTCTTTTCTTTTATGTACCGCTATCTTTATCTTTTTATCGATGAACTCATGAAGATGAATCAGGCCCGCGAAGCCAGGAGCGTGGGCCATATGCCGTGGCTGAAGGCAAGGACATTGGCCAATATAGTCGGCCATCTTTTTATACGCTCATACGAGAGGGGCGAAGGCGTGTATCTGGCTATGTGCGCAAGGGGCTACACGGGCCAGGCCAGGACGATGCATGAGTTTGCGCTGCAGAGGAAAGATTATATCTTTGTTATTACCGTGTTTTTGTATTTAGCCGTTACACAGGCAGTAAACTATGTCAAAAGCTATTGAATTTGAGCACGTAGCGTTCAGTTACCCCGACGGCACGAATGCGCTGGAGGATATAAATTTCAGTGTTGATAGCGGGGAGTGTCTCGGCCTTATAGGCCCTAACGGCGCAGGCAAGACAACCCTTCTTCTCCATTTGAACGGGATATTAAGGGGCAGCGGCTCTATCAGGGTGCATGGCAGCCAGCTCTGTGATGAGAACATCACGCTTATCCGGAAAGATGTCGGGATGGTCTTTCAGGACCCGGATATGCAGCTCTTTATGCCCACTGTCTTTGAGGATGTTTCTTTCGGGCCTCTTCATATGGGTTTGCCGGACAAGGAGATAAAGGAGCGCGTCTTTAAGGCCTTAAATGATGTCGATATGGCCTATGTCTCGGATAAGATCTCGCACCATCTTAGCTTCGGTGAAAAAAGAAGGGTCTCTATCGCGACCGTACTTTCGATGGAACCTAAAATACTGGTTTTAGACGAGCCGACAAGCAACCTTGACCCAAAACACCGCAGCCAGCTGATCGACATCCTAAGGTCTATACCTGTTACGAAGATCATCGCATCTCATGACCTGGACATGATCTCCCGGTTGGCGGACCGGGTCCTTTTTCTGGAAGAAGGCAGGGCCGCCGCCATTGGCCAGACGAAGCATATCTTGAGTAACAGCCGTTTGTTCAAGGAGCTAGGGTTCTACTTATGATCGCTGGAAAAAAGTTTTTGAATCCCGAAGAACCTGAGCCATCGCTTGTCTCGAGGCTTCTCTATCAGCTTATCGACGAGAAGTACAGGGCCTTGCTCGATGAATCCAGTGATTTTATGTCTATTACCGCCAGGGACGGAAAGTTCATATATGTGAACAAAAAACTGGCCGACTCCCTGGGCTATACTAAAAAAGAGCTCTTGGGGATGCACATGGATGATATCGTTGCCGAAGAAAGTCGGCATGTATTCTCGGAAAAAGCCAAGGAACTCTTTAAGGGCGGCAAGGTGGTGGTAGAAGGTTTTGTTTTAAAGACAAAGTTCAAGGGTAAGATAGTGGGCGAGTTGAGCGCCATAGCCTTTTACGATAACACCGGCAAATACTGCGGCGCAAAGGCTGTTTTTAAAGACCGCACCAAGATGCTCGCCATAGAGAAACTCGAAAAGAAATATGAAACGATGCTCGAAGACGGCATAGGCTCCCTTGATACGATCATAATAATCCTAGATAAGGATTACAGGATCAAGTGGGCCAGTCCCAGCGTTCAGAAGTATTTCGGCTTGGATAAATCAGCAATCGCGGGGGAAGACATCAGAAAACTCCTGAAAGAAAGATTGTCCACGATAATCTGTAAAGACGAGATGTTTTTTAACAGATTGCTGTCTATCTATGAGGCCAATGAGTGCGTGGCCGGCCAGGAGTGCGAGATCACTAGTGAGGACAACGAAAAATATTTCCTTGAGCAGTGGAGTTATCCTATAAGCCATGGCGAGCTGGCAGGCGGCCGGATAGATATCTATCGCGATATCACGGCGCGCAAGAAGTCCGAAGAGCAGTTGGAGTATTATTATAAAAAGATCCACGCCATAATGGAGCATGCTGTCGAGGGCATAGCGGAACTAAAAGTGGATAACTCCATAGAGTTCGTTAATATGAGTTTTTTGAATATGCTCGGATATTCTGAAAGTGAGATGCTCAATCGCACGCTTTCCGATTTTATCTCTTCTGACGAAACGTCACATCTTGTCTCTATCAAGCTCATCCGCAAGGCGCGCGAGATAACATTTATAAAAAAAGACGGGACGATATTGTACGCGCTGGTATCGAGCATCCCGCTTGTTTTTGGCGCGCAGCCCCCGCACGCCCTGTGTTTTATTTCCGATATCACAGAGACAAAGATGGCTGCCAATAAACTCCGCGACGCCAACCTTACCCTGCGTGCGCTCAATGATTCCCTTCTTGACCTCTCCATGAGAGATGTGCATACAGGGGTGTATAATTATCGTTATCTCACCGAGAGGCTTTCCGAGGAGATAAAGAGGGCAAAGCGTTATTTCAGGCCGTTCTCGGTGATCATGTCGGATATCGATTTCTTTAAGGCCGTCAATGACACATACGGCCATAGTTTTGGGGACATAGTATTAAAGGAATTTGCCTCCCTTCTTAAACAGAGTGTCAGAGAGACGGATATCGTGGTGCGTTCCGGCGGAGAGGAGTTCATAGTCTTTCTTGCCGATACGGACCCTTCCGGGGCGGCCATCGTAGCCAATAAGATAATCAAGGCCGTCCAGGCGGCCCATCTTGGCGATGCTGACAGGCGTGTCCAGATAACTATCAGCATAGGTATAGCCTCCTATCCGGATGTAGGCATAACTGATTCTATGGCATTACTTGCCGCGGTTGATGAGGCCATGTATCAGAGCAAGGGTAAGGGTAGAAATCAGATCAGCGTATATAGCAAGATAAGCCTTGATGAAAAGAGCCGCAAACAGGCTGTGACGGAAGGCGTTTCGTATGAACACCTGAAAGAACGGCTCAAGGCCATTTATGAGAGGAATGAGGAGGCCATTCTTGAGTCTATGATGCCGATGGTCAGGGAGGCGGATAAGAGGTGGGGTTACAGACATGGGCATATCGATAAACTTGTCGGCCACGTTGATAACATCGCCGCAAGTTTTTCTATGTCGGATAAAGACAGGAAGAACGCCCGCCGTGCCGCGCTATTGTCGAATTTAGGCCTTTTGACGGTCCCGGCAAAAATATTGCTTAAAAAGGGCCCTTTGACGGCGCAAGAGTATAAGTTGGTGAAGGAACATCCGCTAAGGAGCCTTGAGATCATCAGGGATTTCCCTTTTTTGCTCCCGTTGGGACGCGATATACTTCATCATCACGAGCGTTTTGATTCTCAAGGTTATCCGGAAGGTTTGAATGGCGGGCATACGCCGCTTGTCGCTAAAATGATAGCCGTTGCTGAGGCTTTTGAAGCCATGGTCAATCCTCGGCCTTACCGCCTGAAGGTGTTTTCTAAAGAAGAAGCCTTGGACCTTATCAGGAAAGAATCAGGTAAACAGCTGGACCCTGCAGTTGTAGGCCATTTTTTGAAGATCGCCCAAGGTTAACCCCGCATCAGATTTTGTTTTGCTATTTCCATGGCCATTAAGTATAATAATCAAAAACTCACCTTCGAAGCCTGTTTAAATCAATGAAGAGTTCGGCCCGTAAACGCATAGATGTCTTAGCCCTTTTCCTTCCGGAGATCAGAGAAATGGTCCTGGCCAAGGATTTCAACGGCTTAAAAGAGCTGTTGAAGAATATCCATTCCATCGACCTTGCTGAAGGATGGAGATATCTTGAGCCGGAACATAAAATAATCATCTTCAAGTTATTGACGGCAAAAAAGGCTATAGAGGTATTCGAGAGCCTTAAATTTTCCGACCAGGCGCATATTTTAAGCAACCTCGATAATCAGCAGATCTCTGAGATCATCAATGAGATGGCCCCCGATGAGCGCGCGGACCTTTTTAAGGAACTACCGGCAAAGGTGTTTAAAAAACTGTTGAGCCTGGCAAAGAAAGAAGAGGCCCAGGACATAAAGAAATTAGTCGATTATAAAGAAGACGCGGCCGGCAGCCTTATGACGACCGAATTCGTTGAATTACGCCGTGAGATGTCCGCCAGGCAGGCCATTATATCCATACAGGAGAACCTTCGGGCAGAATACAGGGGTGACATATACTCTGTTTTTGTCACGGATGAGAATCATAAATTGATAGGAAGTATCCCGCTGCAGGGCCTGCTTAAGGCCCCGCCGGATATCCTTGTCAAGGATATCATGGAAAGCGTGGACTTAATAAAGATCTACGTGGAGGCCGAGATAAAGGATGTCATAGGCCAGTTCAAGAGGTATGATCTGCTCGATGCGCCTGTGGTCGATAAGGACGATGCGCTGCAGGGGATAATCACGGTCGATGACATCGTTGAAACAATGGAGAAGGAGACCACAAAAGATATCTATGAGATAGGAAAGATGTCGGCTGAGGGCGGTGAGATAATCAGCTACGCGCGGACCACCATATTTGAATTGGTGCGCAGGCGCGCCGGCTGGCTTATCCTTTTGCTCATATTCGATTTCCTTACAGGGACCGTATTAAAAAATTTCGAGCACAGCCTTAACACAGTTGTGGCGTTGGCCTTTTTTATCCCTATGTTGCTTGATACCGGCGGAAATGCCGGCGCCCAGACTTCCATCACTATTATCAGGGGCCTGGCGACAGGGGATGTGACTTTTAAAAATGTCTTCAGGATAATAAAACTGGAATTGACGGCGGCGCTTCTGATGAGCCTCGTTGTAGGAAGCGTGGCTTTTGGCCGGGCGTTCCTTTTACAGAAGGATATGTTCCTTGCTGTCACCGTAGGGCTGAGTATGGCATCCATAGCCGTATTGGCCATATGTACGGGCGTTGCCCTGCCTCTTTTATCGAAGAAGGTCGGCCTTGACCCTGCTGTATTGGCAGGTCCTATAACAACGAGCGTCGTGGATATTGTGGGCCTGATCATATATTTTAAAGTAGCGCAGTTATTTATTCCTCAATTGAACTTCTAGGCCCTTGAATTTCGGCTGAGATTGACAACATTCGGTTTTATGGTATAGTTAGTAAACATTTTTTACGTAAAAATGGAGGGGATATGAGAAAAACAGTCTTTGCGGCCCTGGCCCTGGTAGTTTTGGCCGGCTGCAGCACTACAAGAGGCACAGGTGCCTCTATTGAAAACAGAGTACAGGCTTTAGAAAACAGGATCCAGGTTCTGGAATCTGATGTACAGACCCAAGGGGCCTCCGGCTATAGCTCCGACGTCTTTACCAGTAAACCCGTAAGTGATGTAGCGGCTGAGACCATGAGTAAGAAGCAGATCCAGCAGGCGCTCAAAAATGCCGGTTACTATGACGGCACGATCGACGGTAAAATAGGCCCCAGGACCAAAGAGGCCATTAAAGAGTTCCAGAAGAGTTCGGGTTTGTATGTAGACGGTGTGGCAGGCCGTAAGACGAAAGAAAATTTGCTCAGATATCTATAAAAGTCTTTTCCCTCGAATAAGGCCAACTACAGGATTGGGTAGGATATAAGTGAGATCTTATTTTTTGCTTTTTGTTATCGTATCATTGGCTGTAATTGGTTGCGGTAAGGCTGTTGAGCAGTATGCGGATGTAAATCCTGACGGCCTGACAGTGCTCGAGGCGGATGCGCTTTTGGCACAATCAGCCGGTTCGGATGCTGCTACGCCCATGCCCGCAAATATCGTAGTCAATAAAGATGCCGGGCCGTTAGTTGAGAAGACAGCTAAAACCATTGAGGCGCCGCGCGCGGACATTACGGATAAACCGGACGATGTATCCATACAAAAGGCCTTAAAGAAGGCAGGGCTGTATAAGGGTGCTATTGACGGTAAGATAGGCCCGAAGACCAAGGAGGCCATCAAGGAGTTTCAGCGCAGTAATGGCCTGGTTGTCGATGGCAAGGTAGGCCCGAAGACCTGGGCGGCCTTAAAGGGGTATTTGATAGAGTCGGATGTCAGCCCGGCAGATATTACGAATTAATTAAGATAGGATAGGCGTATATGGCAATGTTGTTCCCGAAAAAAACACTCCCTCCCACCAAGCACACAGTTCTTAAGAATTGGGTTTCGGAGATGGCGGTTTTGTGTTCTCCTGATAAGATCGTCTGGATAGACGGGTCTGAGGAAGAAAAAAAACGCCTTGAGGACGAAGCTGTAGCCATCGGAGAGATAATCCGCCTTAACCAGGAAAAACTCCCAGGGTGTTTTTACCATCGCACGGCGGTAAATGATGTCGCCCGCACAGAACACCTAACATATATATGCACAAAGAAGAAGGAAGATGCCGGCCCTACGAATAACTGGATGTCCCCCAAGGATGGTTATAAAAAGGCCGGGACGTATTTTCGCGGCTCAATGAAGGGAAGGACTATGTATGTGGTAGCTTTCTCGATGGGCCCTGTAGGTTCTTCTTTCAGCAAGATAGGTGTGGAATTGACCGATAGCATATATGTGGTACTCAATATGCGCATTATGACAAGGATCGGCCAGAAGGTGCTGGATTGTCTTGGGGCCGAAGGGGAATTTACAAAGTGCCTGCATTCAAAGGCGGAGCTCGATATCAACAAGAGGCTGATATTGCATTTTCCAGAAGATAACGCTATCTGGAGCGTAGGTTCGGGTTACGGCGGCAATGTCCTTTTGGGCAAGAAGTGCCTGTCTTTGAGGATAGCAAGCCACATGGCGAAAAGAGAGGGCTGGCTTGCAGAGCACATGCTTATTATGGGAATTGAAGAGCCAAACGGCCATGTGGAATATATCGCCGCTGCTTTTCCAAGCGCATGCGGCAAGACGAACCTGGCGATGTTGATACCTCCTGAAGGGTTAAAGGTAAAGGGGTATAAGATATGGACGGTAGGCGATGATATAGCCTGGATGCGTATTGATACCGACGGGGCATTGTGGGCCATTAACCCCGAAGCCGGGTTTTTCGGAGTGGCACCGGGCACCAATTCCAGGACTAACCCTAACGCGATGGCGACAATCAGGAAAGATACGATCTTTACTAACGTCCTTCTGAAAAAAGATTTTACCGTTTGGTGGGAGGATGGTGATGAGCCACCACCGGAAGAAGGGATCGATTGGCAGGGCAGGCCCTGGAAGCCGGGTTTGAAAGACGAGGCCGGCAGGCCCGTCAAAGGCGCGCATCCTAACAGCCGTTTTACCGCGCCTGCTTTTCAATGCCCATCGATTTCTTTCAGGTTAGAACACCATCACGGAGTGCCTATTTCAGCTATTGTTTTCGGCGGACGCAGGGCGCATGTGGCGCCTCTTGTGTATGAGTCTTTTAGCTGGCAGCACGGTGTCTATGTCGGGGCCACAATGGCTTCAGAGCGCACAGCTGCGCAGGTGGGCAAGGTAGGTGAGATACGGCGTGACCCCATGGCTATGTTGCCGTTTTGCGGCTATAACATGGGCGAATATTTCGCCCACTGGTTGAACATAGGCAGGAAGTTGGAAAAAAAACCCAGGATCTTTCATGCCAATTGGTTCCGCACAGACGAAAAGGGGGAATTCCTCTGGCCTGGTTATGGTGAGAACTTAAGGGTGCTGGAGTGGATACTCGACCGTTGCAATGACAAACCAAACGCGGTCAAGACGCCCATCGGATATGTACCGACCCAGGAGGGCCTTGATCTTACCGGGCTGCATATTTCAAAAGAGGAGCTCAAGAAGCTCCTGGAGGTCGATCGGTTCGATTGGATACAGGAAATGGAAAGTCAGAGGGAGTTTTTGTCTATTTTCGGGGAAGACCTGCCTGAGGAGATATGGAAGGAATGGGAAGAACAGAATAAACGATTACAAGAGTGATCTAGCTTTAAAGCCACCATGCCACCGGCCACCAGAAAGAACAAAACAGATATTTTACTTCAAACCGATTTTCCTGGAATAAAACTACTGCGGCGAGGGAAGGTCAGGGATGTGTATGACCTTGGCGACAGATTGTTGATCGTCGCCACAGACCGTATCTCATGTTTTGACGTGGTCTTGGTTTGCGGTATACCCGAAAAAGGCAGGGTTTTGACAGGCATATCCCTGTTCTGGTTTAAGTATCTTGGCGATGTAGTCGACAATCACCTCTTGACTGCCGATGTGGAAGAATATCCAGCGCAGCTGGCTAAATACAAGGATATCCTAAACGGCCGGTCCATGGTGGTCAAAAAAGCGGATCCCCTGCCTATCGAGTGCATAGTCCGCGGGTATCTTTCCGGTTCGGGCTGGAAAGAATATCAAAAAAGTTCCTCTGTCTGCGGTATCGCTCTACCGGCCGGCATGAAAGAATCCGAAAAACTCAGCCAACCTATTTTTACCCCTTCGACAAAAGCAGATGTAGGGCATGATATCAATATTAATGAGGCGCAAGCAAAAAGGCTCATAGGCCAGGACGTGTTCGAGGAGATAAAAAATATCAGCCTCGCGCTTTACGCAAAGGCCGCCAGTTACGCGCTCGGCCGAGGCATTATTATCGCCGATACGAAGTTCGAGTTTGGCCGCTATAACGGCAAGATAATTTTAATAGACGAAGTCCTGACGCCGGATTCCTCGCGTTTCTGGCCGAAGGAGGGCTTTAAACCAGGGAAGGCCTCTCCCAGCTTTGATAAGCAGTTTGTGCGCGATTACCTGGAGTCCCTTGATTGGGATAAGACCCCTCCGGCGCCTGAAGTAGACCCCGGCATCATCGAAAAGACTTCCCAGAAGTATCTTCACGCCCTAAAAGTCCTTACCACTAAGTGAGACTAAAAGGGCCTGTCCCTTTTAGTCTCACTTGGCCGGAGAAGTTATGGAATTTAAGCTGACATCTGAATATATCGAATTGGATAATCTGCTGAAAGTCCTTGATCTTGTTGCCAGTGGCCCTGAGGCTAAAGCCATGATCAAAGGGCGCAATGTAGAGGTCAATGGCCAGATAGAAGAGCGAGTGCGTCGGAAACTTAAGGCCGGCGACAGGGTCGTCGTGGCTGGAAAAGAAGTGGATATAGTATAACGGGCGGTAAAATAGGAGGGTGCGATGGGCTGGATCAAGCTTTTGGTATTTTTGACTCTTTTTATCTGTATCTTTGGCATAAGGATAGTCCAACAGTGGCAGATGGGCGTGGTATTCCGTTTAGGTAAGTATGTCCGTCAGATCAAGCCCGGCCTTAACATCATCATCCCGGTCGTTGAGTATGTCCAGTATGTGGATATGCGCATACGCACCATGGACGTCCTACCTCAGGAGATGATGACCAAGGATTCGGTACCGACCAAGATAGACGCGGTCGTGTATTACAAGATATTCGATGCAGTAAAATCTATCGTCGCGGTCGAGAATTTCGGCATGGCGTCGGTGCTCATGGCGCAGTCAAAGCTCAGGGACGTCCTGGGCAAGTACGACTTGGATACTCTTTTAGCCAAAAAAGACCAGATAGCCAAGGAGATATTAGACGCGCTTCAGGTGCCTACCGACGCCTGGGGGATAACCATTATCAGCGTGGAGATAAAGAACATTGAGCTTCCGGATAATATGAAGCGGGCGATGGCAAAAGAGGCCGAGGCCATTCGAGAGAAGAGGTCCCGCCTGGTTAAGGCGTCCGCTGAAGAAGAGGCCAGCAGGAAGTTCATGGAGGCCGCGAAGATTATGGAAGAATCGCCTAACGGCCTGATATTGAGGCAACTGCAGACTTGGCAGGAAATAGGAGCCGAACAGAACAGCCTTATCATCCTTGTGCCTGCGGAGTTCGCTAAGGTAGTACAGAATATGCAGGCCTCAAGATCATAAAAGAGACGTTTGATCTACGCGCAGGGCGCTATCAACGGTAATGGATAACTGGGTGATGTTGCAGGGTTTGGTCATATAATAATTCGCACCTATTACCTTGCCGATGATCTTGTCGGCATCGCCGCATTTTCCTGTCAGCATAATAATAGGCAGGCATTGGGTCTTTTCGTCCGCGCGAAGTTGTCTACATACCGTCTCACCGGAAAGTTTTGGCAGCCCAAGGTCTAAGATGACTAGGTCCGGGGCTTCTATCCCTATCTTCTGCAGGGCTTCTTCCCCGTCGCAGGCCATAAAGACCTGGTATCCTTTGAGCTCCAGGAGGCGCTTTAATATCCCAAGGATCTCGCGGTCGTCGTCTACGACAAGGATCTTTTTTGAGCCGGATGGCCCGTGTTGTTCCCGCATATGTGGCCTCATAAATAAAAAAACTATTCCATAATGCAGAATAGCTTTTGTATGGCAACTGGCTATCCTACATTACTTGGTAGGACCCTTTTAGTTTTGTGCCCCACCCTTACGGATGGTTTACCTTTTGCATACCTAAAGAGACAATGGGTTCTTTCAATAATAGTATATTCTATAAATGTAACAATTTCAAGGGGATAACAGCCTAAGAGAACCTATCGCTAGGAAATACGGATCTTTATTGAGATATGTATTCACGCCATTTATTTTCCAGTGTTTCCAGGTCGCGGCATTCTTCCCCGAATGCCTTACGCAGGGCATCGTCTAAGGCCTTCCCATCGCGCAGATATTGACAGAATTCGACAAAACGCTGAATTCCATATCGCTCTTTTAAGAAGCCTACTACCGAGGTGGCCTGGACGTAATAAATGGTGATGAAATTGGCAGGGGTCAAACTCAATACGCCTCTTTGTTTATTCTTCATCCGGATACTGTGGAAGGTTGGCTGAGTGCTGCATTTTTTGAAATCCAGCGTAGTCATATCCTTTAAAGTCAAAAGGGCGCTGTTATCATAGTATTTTTTGATATTCTCTTTTATGTTCGCGTAAGTTCCTTTTTCCACCAGAGTCGCAACTCCTTCGTCTAACCATAGCGGTATGTTCGTTTCAAACCCGATGAAGTCGCGAAAGACCAGGTGCGCGATCTCGTGGGGAACGATGGACTCTATAAATTTTGGGTTTCCGGCATACATGGATATTTGCCTGTTCGCATAATCGGCTTTTCCGTCAGACCACTCCCAGTGGCCCGTCCCTTCAAGGTAGGCAGTTTGGTTCGGATAAATAAAGATCTCGACGCGTCTATTCCACGTCCAGAAATCCGAGTATCTTGAAAACCCGAAAAAATCGGCTATGCGGCCATAGGATAATTCCGCTTTAGCTAATACCTCTTGAGCGAACTTCCTGTCATTTGTATAGTTAATGACGAAGTGGTCGCCTTTTAATTGTTCCCAGTACAGGGCCTCTGAAGCGGTGGTAAGGCAGGCCAAGAAGATGGAGGCAAATAGCAGGGCATGCGATAGATTTGCGCGTATATTTTTCATAAAATAAAAAAATGTCGAAGGTGGGGTGGGAGTATAATGAACTCAAACCCCAATTTCTTTCACAATTTTTACAAATGAGTGTTTCTCGTCGTTGGTGTTACTTCCGATTATATAGAGATACTATCAGTTAGACAAGCGAATAGCATAGTTTTTGGAACTTTTTGTGCTAGATTTGTGCCAAGCGCCCGATGCTGTTTAGGATTATTGGAAGTTGATAAGTTGGAATTGTTGGGAAGAAAAGCGATTGGTTAAAATTAATTTATCATTTTTTAAAATTTTAAAGGCGTTTGTTCCAAATGACAATCGATTGCCTTCTTTCATTAATCCAGCGATTTCTATCGTTTTTATGTCATTTTCACAGATGGATCCATCCTCGATAAACAAAGGATTTACGTGCTCAAGCGAAGAGTAAAAGATAGTGTCTTTCCGGTATTCTCCATTCAGCCTTATATAATTATTCTCGCCAAAAACCAAAACAGGTTTTTTTAATTCGAGAATGATCCTTTTGGCTAGTGCCAAATCATAGGTTTTATAAAGTTTTAGTATCTTATCCGCCAATTCTATTGTTTTGTGGCAGGTGATCTTGCAAGGAGTGTGTTGGATAAGAGGGAATGAGGCCAGTCTGTTAATTTTAAAACTTAATTCATAAATATTTCTTTTTGCTTTATTTTCAAAATGGCAAGTCGGGAAAGCCAGTAATCGGCAAGGAGGTTTTGATATAAAACGCAGCACACAGCATTTTGGATAGCCGAGTAAGTTCCCGTATTCATCGCGA
This sequence comes from Candidatus Omnitrophota bacterium, assembly GCA_003451585.1. Lineage (GTDB taxonomy): Bacteria > Omnitrophota > Gorgyraeia > Velamenicoccales > Velamenicoccaceae > UBA9636. The sequence goes on from DMEU01000004.1 coordinate 187,120, forward strand.
GATGCGTTTAAATTGAAAACGGCATTGTGCAGCGCAGAAAGATCGGATAAGTCAGTTTTGTTTTTTGAAAAAAAGACCTTTATGTTGACTCCCATATCGAGCATGCTGTAATGAATTTCTAGTTTGTTTAAAAAAGAAACCATTTTTTGGAAGTCTACAAATTTTTTTTTATAGCTGTCAAGAGTTCCGGCCCTTTTTAAGCCAGTATAAACTTGAAGGACGCATAATTTATAGTATAAATCGGAGTATTTTGAAGAAGAAAGAGAGTATCGAGCAGCTGTTTTTTTAAATAGAGAAACCATTTTTTCCAAATTGTTTCTAAACTTATCGTATTTCATATTTTTAGCTAGCCACTGATTTGTTAAAATAAGATTTTTTGTCGCCTAAAAACTCAGGGTGTGCCAATGAAGAGTCGGGTAGTGTTTTATTGATGGATTGAGGAAAAAATTATGCCGAAGGTGGGAGTCCTTCTCCCCCCCCCCCCCCCCCCCCCTTTTTTATCCCACCCAGGAT
>DMEU01000004.1:187723-187856 GCA_003451585.1 Candidatus Omnitrophota bacterium
CCCCCCCCCCCCCCCCCAGCCTGACATCCGTCAGGCTTCCTCCGTCGCCGGCCGCCCTCGCTCGGAGCGATGCCGCTCGGGTCGGCTTCGACACCCACAAATAAAAATATGCCGAAGGTGGGAGTCGAACCCA
>DMEU01000004.1:187889-188332 GCA_003451585.1 Candidatus Omnitrophota bacterium
ATTCCGCCACTTCGGCAAAAATCTATATTAATTCAAGGCTCTTATTTTGACACATTCGTGCTGTTTTTGTCAACACGAAAGACTTATAGCCCGAATTCTTTCTTGACGGAAGGCTGGTGCAGGCAAAAGATCAGGAGCGCGTGATAAAGGATGGAGATGATGTTCTTGAATACAGGCGTTATGGTGGTTTCCAGCTCACAGCATAGGAATATGATCTTAGCGAAGACAAGGATCTTGCTCAAGATCACCCAGCCGGCGAAGAATATGAGGAGTTTGCGCGCGTAGTGCCAGCGTAAGAGGAGCCCTGCGCCTAACCCGGAGGATATCAAACTGCTTATTATGACGAAGATAAGGACGTTGGCCGGTTTTTGGGGGGTTTTTGCTGCTATGCTCCATGCCATGGCTGTGAGCGTGACAGCGCCTATAGCTATTTCAGTAAAGCC